>JBKEBD010000010.1:0-46838 GCA_047972995.1 Mangrovibacterium sp. | reverse complement strand
TATTGGTACGATCGTGTTGCAGAATCTGGATTCAAAAAGTTTAACACGGTAACAGCTACAATATATCACCACTACGACACAATACTAAACTATTTTGACAATCGTAGCACAAATGCTTCTGCTGAAGCTTTCAATGCTAAAATTAAAGACTTTAGAAGAAAACTTAGAGGAGTGGCAGATGTTAAATACTTCCTGTTCAGACTAGCTAAAATTTATGCCTAGACCCAAAAATTGCAGGTGATCCGTGATCCCATTCTAAACAACATGACATATAGGCACAAAACAAGGGAATGATTTCTCTTTCCCTTGAATGGTGGTGCCACCTGGATTCGAACCAGGGACACATGGATTTTCAGTCCATTGCTCTACCAACTGAGCTATGGCACCATTGCCATTGTGCAGCGAGATCGTTTATCTCTCAATTGCGATGCAAAGATATGTAATATTTCTTTACTTCCAAATTATTTCTCGTTTTTTACATCAAAAACTTTATATGTACAACCTGCTGCTTCGAGTTCTGACATTAGCGTAGAATACGCTACACTTCTGTTTTCTGCAAAATCGGAAGGCAAAACAACAACTCTGAATATTTGATTGTACAAATCTGCCGGTTGCAAAAGATCTACACTATAGTCTGTTGTGAGGTAAACAGTCAAATCTGAAACCGTAAAATCATAGCTATACATCAATGCTCCATAGTTGGTGTAAGTGGTTTGTGGCAACGGACGCCAAACATCTAGACCATCTAATTGCTCCCACAGAATATAAACCATTACCCCATCGGAATTAACTAACTGATATGGGAAGAGACAGTAAATATTATACCCCAAATAATCACTCCACTCAAAGTTTCCTTCAAACTCATAAGTGGTTCCCACATAAGTGTTATTAACAACAGTTTATTCTACACAAGAAGTGAGTGCCGATGCCAAACAAGCCAAAAGGCAAAACGATAGTAATTTTTTCATTTGTTTTTTTGTATTTATATCAGATTAAACATTCCACATGATAGAAACGAACCGATAGACTTTTTTGTTTTATTGAACAAAAAAAAAGGAGAAAGATAAAATCTTTCTCCTTTAACGGTGGTGCCACCTGGATTCGAACCAGGGACACATGGATTTTCAGTCCATTGCTCTACCAACTGAGCTATGGCACCGTTGCCATTGCTTTGAGTTTGGTTATCTCTCAATTGCGGTGCAAAGATATGTATTATATTTTTACTTCCAAATTTACGCGTGATTTTTTTCTACTTTTTTTCGCTTCTTCCACTCTCTTTGTAGTAATAGCTAAATATTGCACTAAACATAAAGGCAAATATCAACTGTATTCCTGAAGTAGCATCGACTCCTAGTTGAACTATGGGGAGTACAATGAGCAACACTTTACCTATTAGAAACACAAAAAGTCCTTTATTTTGCTTCTTCCAGAGCAAGAGCAAGCCAACAAGCGATAGCAAGTGGCTGCACAATATGAGGAAAAGATAACCCCTAGTTACGCCTTCCATACCTAGCAAATTTGTAACTCCAATAACCCACGATGAAAAACTAGCATAACACAAAGTTCCCCAAAGGAAAAAAAGAGCCATAAGAGCATTTCCAATGGTGCTCAAAATTAATGCCGCTGCATAAAAAGGAGGTGTTCTGCTGTCCATAAGTTTATTCATTTGATGCCAAGCTCATATCCTTACGATACTTCGAGAAAACACGAGCTCTTGATATAAATCCTAAATATTTCCCTTCATCTAGCACTGCTAGGTTAAATCGACCACAAGCCTCAAATGTTTCTGCCACTTTTAGCATAGAATCTTTCGAAGAAACATAAAATTCAGGCATATACATGATATCTTTCACAAACACAATATCATATAACTCTTGCTTAAACATGAGCTCTCTCACATCGTCAAGCTTTATCATTCCCCTCATCATTCCTTCATTATCAACCACCGGATATAGGTTTCGTTTCGATTGCGAAATAACTTTGGTCAAATCACGAAGACTAGCCTCAGGAGAAACCGATGCAAAGTTTGTTTCAATTAACGAGCCCACAGTCATGTAGTGCAATACCGCTTTATCTTTGTGGTGAGTAACTAAAATGCCTTGTTTTGCTAAAGTTTTGGTGTAAATAGAATACGGTTCGAAAGCCATGATTGTAATGTACGACATGCTCGATGCAATCATTAAAGGCATGAAAAGCTGATAGCCCCCAGTAATTTCAGCGGTAAGGAATATCCCCAACAAGGGAGCGTGCATTACGCCGGCAATCATTGCGCCCATGCCTGCTAAAGCAAAGTTTGAAGCTGGCAAGTTTAAACCCAACACTAAATTCAATGTTAAAGCTACAAAATATCCTCCTACTGCTCCTACAAAGAGCGATGGCGCAAAGATACCACCCACTCCCCCACTCGCTGTTGTGGCAGTCATGGCGATAACTTTGATAAACATCATAACAAATAGAAAGACGATTAATGTCCACTGACTTTGAGCATAATCTGCAAACAATGTATCTTGAAGCAACACGTGCCCTTCTTGCGCAAAAATGTGGTTTATGGTAGAATAGCCTTCTCCCCAAAGTGGCGGAAATAAGAAGATGCACAGCGCAAGCGTTCCACCCCCCAATAAAACTTTCGAAAAAGGTTTATTTATGGTTTTAAATTTTCGCTCTAAGAAAAAGGTGCAGCGGGTAAAATACAATGATATAAGCCCAAGGAAAATACCCAAAATGATGTAATATATAATATTTTCGGTAGAGAAATTATTGGCAGGGTCGAACTTGAACAAAATGTCGCTTCCGGTGAAAATATGAGCTACTACCGATGCTGCTATTCCTGAAATGAGCAGGGGCAATAAAGATGCCATGGTTAGGTCGAGCATGAGCACTTCAAGGGTAAACACAATGCCTGCCATGGGAGCTTTGAAGATACCTGCAATAGCACCTGTGGCTCCACAAGCCAATAGCAACATGGTTTGAGAGGCGTTCAATCGGAGTATGCGAGCTAAGTTTGAACCAATGGCAGAACCGGTGAGCACCACAGGTGCCTCGGCTCCTACCGAACCACCGAATCCGATGGTAAATCCGCTGGTTATCATGCTAGTGAACGTATGGTGAAGTTTTATCTTCCCCTTCTTCATGCTGATGGAACTGAGCACTTGTGAAACCCCATGCCCAAGGTCGTCTTTTACAAAGTATTTGATAATTATTACGGTGATAGTGATACCTATCAATGGGAAAGCCAAATACCAGTAGCCATCGCCATTTTCTTTCAGATGCCCAATAAGCTCTTCCCCCACAAAGTGTACGAAAGTTTTTAGTGTAAGTGCTGCCACCCCACAAATAATCCCTACAACTAGGCTTAATATGTATATGCGTCTTTGCTCTTCAAGACTTCCAAATGCTCGCCAAAACTTCAGCGTTATTTTTTTCATTATCAATTACGTAAGTATACTAAATTATTTTCCTATGGCACAAAGCTATAAAAGACTTCTTACATTTTCTAAATAAATAAGCATATAACTATATTAATAAACAAAACAAAAGATTCAATTCACAATCTTACCGCAAAAAAATTGCATTATTCCGCCTGTTTTTCATTAGGAATAACACTTTGAATAGGTGCTTCTCCGAAGATAAGTGTTACATTTGCTTTTCACTTTAGCAGAAGCACAACGCATGAATCCTTTCTTAAAACAAACAGCGCAATATCTTGTAAATCGAACTGACATTTCTTTAGAAAATTCAACTATTATAGTGCCTAACCGTAGGTCGGGTGTGTTCTTTACAGCCTATCTTAATGAATGCATCGATAAGGTAATGATTGCTCCCGAGGTGCTTACTATTAGCGATTTTGTGGGCAAGCTTTCGGCAAATTATGAGTCAGAAACTATTGGTCAGATTTTCTTGCTTCATGAGGTTTATCAGCGTGTTACTGGCCATTGCGAACCTTTAGATGAGTTTTATTTTTGGGGCGAAATTTTGCTACACGACTTCAACGACATCGATAAGTATTTGCTTGATGCCAACGACCTTTTTCGCAACATTAAAGACCTAAAAGAAATTGAACAACATTTCGACTACCTATCGGAGAAGCAACTGAAAGCTATCAAATCTTTTTGGGGAGTCGATTTAAATGCTAATGGTTCCTCCAATCGTACGCAATTTTTAAACACTTGGGCTAAGTTGGGCGAGGTGTATCATGAGTTCCGAAAAGAACTTCAAAGTAGGAAGTCTTGCTATAACGGAATGTTTTATCGCGACTTGGTAGAAATGTGGAATGAAAATACTTCGGCAAGTTTAGATGCTGAACATTATGTGTTCATTGGGTTCAATGCTTTAAACAAAGCCGAAATTCAGTTATTTAAACAGATACAAAAACACAAACCCAGTTTATTCTTTTGGGACTATGACGATGAATTTTTGCTCGACGAAATTCACGAGGCTGGCTATTTCATGCGCAAGAATATTGCTTTTTTTCCACCACCAACCGATTTTAAATTAGAGGGTGGAAACAAAGAAAAACAGCGCATTTCGATTGTTTCGGTTCCTAGTCAGATTGCACAAACACAGGTTATAAATCACCCTCATTTTGCACCTCAACGGAAAGCGAGTGCTCGATTTGATGATAATGCCATTGTGTTGGCTGAAGAGAATTTGCTTGTGCCCACGGTTTCTGCTGCTGGATCTTGGCAAGAGGAAATTAACATTACAATGGGATACCCCATTAATAATACTCCGGTGTATAGCTTCATTAACCTTTTGATTCATTTACAACGAAATTTTCGGGTTTACAATCAGCATGATGCCTATTATTACAAGCCTGTAATTTCGCTGTTGAACCACCAACTTATTACCAAACCTGAGTATAAGGATTTGGTAAACAACATTCACCGCGATAATAAAATTTATGTGGAGTTGGAGTTTTTTAAAGGCGATGATTTGCTCGAACTCCTATTTCAACAGCATAATAATTGGGCTGATTTTACATCTTATCTTTTGCGCATACTCAGTAAGCTAGCAAACCGATATCAACAAGATAACGAGAGCAACTCAGAAGCTATAAGCCTAGAGTCCGAGTATCTTTATCAGGCTTACCTAAGCATTCAACAGGTAGCAGATGCCTTGCACAAACAAAAGGCAGCGATTTCATTGAGTTTATTTTTCCGTTTATTGCAGCAGGTTATTAATCGGATTAGTGTGCCTTTTGAGGGCGAACCACTATCGGGAATGCAGATAATGGGGGTGTTGGAAACTCGTAATCTCGACTTCGAAAAATTATATATGTTTTCTGTAAATCACGGAAGATTGCCAAGCCCCGAAAACACCCATTCATTTATTCCCTATAATTTACGAAAGGCCTTTGAACTTCCCACCTACGAGGAACACGATGCCATGTATGCTTACTACTTTTATCGTATGCTAAATAGAGCGAAAGAGGTGGTGCTTGTTTATGATTCATCGAACAATGGCATAACTACAGGCGAAATGAGCCGCTACCTTTATCAGTTGATCTACGATTCTTCTCGTCATATTGAGCGGTTAGAACTAGACTTCAACTATAAAAGTAGTGAAAAGCAAGCCATTGCCGTTCCTTCTACGCCCGAGCGACGAGCTAAACTTTTGCAGCGATATAAGGAAAATAAGCTTTCGCCGAGTGCATTAAACAGTTATTTGGAGTGCAAATTGAAGTTTTATTTAACCTATGTGGCTGGCATAAGAGAGGTCAATGAGTTAGAGGAAGATGTGGATAATCGTATTTTTGGTAATCTTTTTCACGAAGCTTCAGAGCTAGTGTATAAGAAATTTGGCAACCAAACGATAAGCAGCGAGCAGTTGGAACAAGTGGCGAAAAATGAATTGTTGCTGAATAGAGCTATTCATCGTGCTTTTGCAAAGGCTTATTTTAAGGATGAATCGCTTGAAAAGGTAGAGCTTTCGGGGAATAATCGACTTATTGCCGCTAGTTTATTGCATTACCTACGCAAGATGCTGCGCCACGACAAGCAGTTTGCACCGTTGCACATGATTGGTTTAGAGGATGAATGTGTATCTGATTTTTCGGTTGTGGTTGATGGCAAAAAGGAGTTACTGCGCATTGGGGGCACGGTAGATAGAATTGACCGCACTGCTCAGGGAACACGCATTATCGACTATAAAACCGGACAAGGTGCTCTATTAACCTTCCGTGCTATCGACGAGTTAACCGATCGGGAGCACAAGAAGCGTCCGAAGGAGATTTTCCAAACCTTACTTTATTGCGAGATTTACACTCGACTTCATTCGAATTCTGACATCAGTCCGAATATTTATAAAATTGGCGACTTTAATAATTCGCCCTTCTCACCAGAGGTTACTTTAAATAAAAGGGAAATTAATTACAGCGAAGTGCGCGAAGAATTTGTAACTGTGCTTGAAAAACTGCTTAACGATTTATTTAGCACCGACAATGTGTTCGACCAAAAGAGTTCTGACGATTGCGGGTTTTGTCCCTATCTAGACATTTGCGGACGAACGAAAAGTCAGTTTTAGTCGTCGAGCAAATCTGGGCGTAACGCTCTGGTTCTTTGGAAAGATTGTTCCTCGCGCCATTTGCTAATAGCCGCTTCGTTTCCACTAAGCAACACTTCGGGCACTTCCCATCCGTTGTGATTTGCAGGGCGTGTGTAAACGGGCGGACTCAGAAGGTTATCTTGAAAACAATCGCTAAGCGCCGATGTTTCATCGCTCATGGCACCGGGTATCAATCGCACAATGGCATCTACCATAACGGCGGCGGCAAGTTCACCGCCTGTAAGAACGAAATCGCCAATTGATATTTCGCGAGTTATTAATTGCTCGCGAATGCGATGGTCGATACCTTTATAATGTCCACAAAGGATAATGATGTTTTCCATCATGGAACATTGATTGCAAATTTGCTGATTGAGCACTTCGCCATCGGGGCTGGTGAAGAATATTTCATCGTAATGACGCTCAGACTTTAGTTTGTTAATCGCATCTTCAATGGGTTGAATGGTCATGACCATTCCCGCACCTCCTCCAAAAGCATAATCGTCCACACGCTGATGCTTATCGGTGGAATAGTAGCGAATGTTGTGCACCACAATTTCAGCCACACCTGCATCTTGGGCTCTTTTTAAAATAGAGTGTTGAAATGGACTTGCCAAAAGCTCTGGCACTACAGTTAATATATCTATGCGCATTATGTTTTCTTTTTCGTGTGGCGCAAAAATACCTATTTTTTTGATTTAAACAGCATCTGCATTTACCGACAAAAAGAGCGTGCCTGCCTAATGATTGATTTACAAACTCAAAAAAAACTTATATTTGTAGTCTTTACACTCAATTTTAATCACTCATGATTTTATCGGCAAAAGACATTATTAAAGATTATCAAGAACATCGGGCGCTCAATGGGGTAAGCATTGATGTGGCAGAGGGAAGTATTTTTGGGCTATTAGGTCCGAATGGTGCTGGCAAGACAACTTTAATTCGTATTATCAATCATATTACAGCGCCCGACAGTGGTTATGTGTCATTTTTAGGAAAACCACTGCAAGAGGAATCGGTGAAGTTAATCGGCTATTTGCCCGAAGAACGCGGACTGTACAAAAAAATGAAGGTTGGAGAGCAAGCTTTATATCTGGCTCGACTGAAGGGCATGAGTAAGAACGATGCAATGCGCAATCTGAAATTTTGGTTTGAAAAGTTTGAAATTGAATCGTGGTGGGGAAAATGTATCGAGGAACTTTCAAAGGGTATGGCGCAAAAGGTGCAATTTATTACCACAATGGTGCACGAGCCTAAACTACTAATTTTTGATGAGCCATTTAGTGGTTTCGACCCCATAAACACAAACTTAATTAAACAAGAAATTTTGGGACTAAAGGAACGAGGAACAACCATTATTTTCTCGGCTCACAATATGGCGTCTGTAGAGGAAATATGCGACCATGTGGCATTAATTAACCGTTCGGAAAAGATTTTAGACGGCAATATTTACGACCTTAAAAATGAATTCAAACTAGGTGTTTTCGAATTAGAAATTGCTGCACAAGAAACAATTCCTAGCATTTTATCGCACGCTGATATTTCGATGGAGATAGACGAGTTTCGTTCAAATCGTCATTTCTTCCGATTCAAGAAAACACCGCAATTCTCCGACAGACAATTTATTCAGCAACTGAATGCGGAAACACAAATTCTATCATTCTGCGAGGTCCTTCCTTCCATGAACGATGTGTTTATTCAAGCTGTCACGAATAACCAGTAGTCAATTACGAATTAACAATTACGAATCACAGGGTTGCATTAACAACTAATAACTAAATTGGCATGAACAAGGCATTATTAATACTTCAACGCGAATATCTCACTCGGGTAAGAAAGAAATCATTCATCATTACTACGCTTTTGGTGCCTTTGGCATTTGCTGCACTCATTGGGTTTTCTACTTGGATGAGCCTTAAAGGAAGTCAAGAGGAACAAACCGTGGCGGTGTTCGATGAAACAGGTTTGTTTTTAAATCGCCTAAAGGAAACAGAACTCATTCACTTTGCGTATATTCCTCGGGAAGTCTATCAACAATATCGAGCAGAAAACAGCACCGAGGCTTACCATGCCATGGTTTACATCCCTCATAATGTGTTTGCTGCAAACCAAGTTCAAATATTTTCTAAAAACCAAGTACCACGCAGCACGCTATCGGCTGTGAAAGAGCAACTAGAACACCTAATTACGGGTGATAAACGCGCAGGTATTTTTGAAAAACTAGGACAGCCCGATTTAGAACGCCAGCTAGCAGCGGCAAACACTCGCATCCGATTAGATAGTATCAAGCTAAATGATGATGGAACAACCAACAAGGTTTCTACCGAAATCAACACGATTGTCGGTTTTTTAGGCGGTTTCATTATTTACATGATGATTTTCATGTATGGCTCAATGGTAATGCGTGGAGTGGCTGAGGAAAAAACCAACCGCATAAGCGAGGTATTGGTGTCATCGGTAAAACCCATGCCGTTGCTGTTTGGCAAAATTGTGGGCATCGGGCTAGTAGGAATCACGCAGTTCATCATTTGGGTAGTGTTGCTTGCGGTTGTGCTTGGCATTTCATCGAGCATGATCATGGGCAATGCCGAAGCGGTGAATGTTTCGCAAAACATCATGGCAAGTTCAGGAATGAACAATACTCCCATAGAGGTAACAAGTCCTCACGCCATGAGCGATATTTTGAGCTCTATTCACAGCTTGAATCTTCCACTGATTTTAGTGTCGTTTTTGGTATTTTTCATTTTAGGCTATCTACTCTATGCCGCAATTATGGGAGCAATTGGTTCAGCTGTAAGCAGCGACGAAGATGCGCAACAACTCGTAAGCATAGTTGCACTGCCTTTGGTCATGGCCATTATTATGGTAACACCAGTGGCCGATAATCCGCATAGCACGCTTGCCTTTTGGTCGTCTATGTTTCCTCTTTTTTCGCCAGTGTGCATGATGGTGCGTATTCCTGCGGGCATTCCATGGTGGGAACTTGGGTTTTCCTTAGTCTTACTTTTAGCTACTACCTTTGGTTGTGTGTGGGCTGCCGCTAAAATTTATCGCACGGGCATTTTAATGTATGGAAAGAAAGTAAATATGAAAGAACTGTGGAAATGGTTGAAGTATTAACACCAAATATTCATTTAAGAATTGCCTTAGGTGGCGAAATCTTATTCGAAATAAAATAAAACAAAAATTACACAAGCGCCGGAGGTGCGGAATACATTACTATTTCGCATCTCCGGCGCTTTCTGTTCTCTACTACTCCTTTCGTAGGGCAATGCCCTACACTATTATATTCCAGACTAACAGGGCTTACGTTTTAAAAGCAAATAAAATTTGCAAATGACTTTTCAAACACCCTCTTTTCATTCAACACTTAATTATTTTAATGTGGCTTTATTGAAACAAGAACGACACAACGGCTCATATTCATTTTTCTCTCCCAACATCACTTGCTTTTCTTCCTTTGTAAGCCGATGCGAAAACTGAGCAATTCCCCCACAACGCAAACAAATGGCATGTACCTTGGTCACATATTCTGCCACAGCCATCACCTGAGGCATCGGTCCAAAAGGCGCACCTTTAAAGTCCATATCTAAACCTGCCACGATAACTCGTGTACCTTGCTCTGCTAACTGTGTGCACACACGCACCAGTCCATCATCGAAAAACTGAGCTTCATCAATCCCCACCACATCATAGCCTCCCGAAAGCAGAAGAATCGACGAGGAATTATCAACCGCCGTACTCGGAATTGAATTCTCATCGTGCGACACCACTTCAGTTTCCGAATAACGGGTATCGATAAGCGGTTTAAAAATCTCCACTCGTTGCTTAGCAAACTGAGCCCTTCGCAATCGGCGAATCAACTCCTCGGTCTTTCCTGAAAACATCGAGCCACAAATCACCTCAATGGCTCCGCGGCTGTTCTGATGTGCAAAATCTCTTTCTATAAACATCGGTATTATTTTTTCGCAAAGATAAAAAAATAGACGATTAATCTAAATTGTAAATATTACCTTTGTTCGCATGAAACTTTCATGCTGTAAGCTCTAAACTAGCAGGCTAAAAAAACAATAGCACACCAAACTTACAGCCCAAAGCACAACTACAAACAAATGAAAAAAGCAATTATTGATTTAGGCACAAACACGTGCAACCTACTCGTGGCTGCACACAACAACCACGAATGGCAAATGCTACACAGCAGCAAAGTAGCTGTAAAACTTGGCAAAGGAGGAATCAACAACAACCTACTCACCCCCGGAGCCACACAACGAGCCATAAATGCACTGCACACACACCTGGAATCTATAAAACCATTTGGCGAAATGCACAGCATAAAAGTAATTGCTACTTCAGCCGTGCGAGATGCCGAAAATAAAGCCGAATTTGCCCAACAATTGTTTGAAGCAACAGGACTTACCCTCCATATAATTAGTGGTCATGAAGAAGCCAACTATATTTTCAATGGTGTAAAACTAGCCATGGGAAAAATACCCGACCACTCGCTTATTATGGATATTGGCGGAGGAAGCAATGAATTTATTTTAGTGAAAAACAATCAAGTAGCATGGAAGCAAAGTTTCCCCACTGGCATTGCCCGAGTGGTAGAACAATTTCAAATATCTAATCCTATTAAAGCCCAAGAATGCGAAGACATTAAAGCTTGGTTTGAGGTCAATATGGCAGAACTCTGGACACTAAAAAACTACAAAATCAACACACTAATTGGCTGCTCTGGAAGTTTTGACACCGTGGCTGATATCACCGAAAATATAGCCCCAAACACCAAAATAAGAAAAGCCCATAAAATTTCAATTGCAGACTTCAACACCGTCTGTACTCAACTCATTGCATCCACTACCGAAGATCGACTTGCCATGCAAACAATGGAAGAAATGCGTGTAGAAATGATTGTTTCAGCCCTATTGCTCATTCAATTAATCGTAGAAAAGTTTGCCATTTCTCAAATCACACAAACAGACTATTCACTAAAAGATGGAGCCCTACTTAGCAATTAAACAACCTAGGCTAAGCCCGAAGCCTATTTTTTACAGCTTAGCCTACCGCAAAATTACGAACCCATGAAAAAAATATTAGTTATCGACGATGAGCGCAGCATTCGCAACACGCTAAAAGATATTCTCGAATATGAACAATACGAGGTTGAACTTGCAGAAAGTGGGAGAACCGGATTAGAACTATTGAGCAAAATAGAATTCGATGTCATTCTTTGCGACATTAAAATGCCTGAAATGGATGGCATTGAAGTGCTCGAAGCAATCTGTGCCATGGAAACTCACGCACCCGTAATCATGATTTCAGGTCATGGTAATATCGATACCGCAGTGGAAGCCATTAAGATTGGAGCTTTCGATTTCATAGAAAAACCACTCGATTTAAACCGCTTGCTCATCACCCTAAAAAATGCACTCGACAAGGGAGAACTAATCACCGAAACCAAAGTGCTCAAAAAGAAAGTAAACCAAAAATACCAAATCATAGGTCAGTCCGAAGCCATTCAAAAAGTCATCAACATGACCGATCGCGTAGCACCAACCGATGCCCGAGTGCTTATTACCGGTGCCAACGGAACAGGCAAAGAACTCGTAGCTCGTCGTTTGCACGACACTAGCCTTCGCGCCAAACAGCCTTTCATTGAAGTAAACTGCGCAGCCATTCCATCTGAACTAATAGAAAGCGAACTATTTGGGCACGAGAAAGGCGCATTCACCTCTGCCGTAAAACAACGGAAAGGGAAATTCGAGCTCGCCGACGGAGGTACACTATTCCTCGATGAAATTGGCGACATGAGCCTTTCAGCCCAAGCCAAAGTACTTCGCGCACTGCAAGAAAATTTGATTTCACGAGTGGGAGGCGACAAAGAAATTGAAGTAGATGTGCGCATTGTAGCCGCCACCAATAAAAACCTTATGCAAGAAATTGAAGCCGGAAAATTCAGAGAAGACCTATATCATCGACTTAGTGTCATCCTCATTCACGTGCCTAGCCTAAGCGAGCGCACCGAAGACATTCCGCTGCTTATTCAACATTTCATTCACCAAATCTGCCAAGGCTACGGCATGGCAACCAAAGAAATAGCAAAATCAGCCGTTCAAAAACTAAGCTCACTACCTTGGACAGGAAACATCCGCGAACTCCGCAACGTTGTCGAACGACTCATCATACTCAGTAGCAATGAAATTACCGTTAAAGATGTCGATTCTTTCGTTATCGCACCAAACTAAATTTGTTTATCCATCAGTTTATCGCTTAATTGCACACCAAATAAAACAACACCCTAAAACAAAAAACTATGAGCAGAATAGCCATATTCCCTGGTTCGTTCGACCCTTTCACCGTAGGACACGAAAGCATTGTGCAACGAGCCCTACCCATGTACGACAAGATATACATCATGATTGGCTTCAACTCGAAGAAAAACACATTCTTCCCCGTAGATAGCCGACTCAAATGGATTGAAAAAACATTTGAAAACGAACCCAAAGTTGAAGTGCGAAAGCACGAAGGTCTTACCGTTGACTTTGCCCAAAGTGTAGGTGCAAACTTCATCTTGCGAGGACTTCGCACCTCTTCCGACTTTGAATATGAGCGAGCTATCGCCCAAATGAATAAAAAGATCAACAACGACATTGAAACCGTGTTTCTACTCACCATGCCTGAACACACCCCCATTAACTCCTCTATTGTGCGCGAAATATTTGCCCACGGTGGAGATATCAGCGAATTTATTCCCGCTGCACTTAAAGAGGTTCCACTAAAACAATAAATCCCTTGAAAATCCTCATTTCACTCCTTATATTGACCATTTGCAGCTGCACCACACTCTTTGCTCAGATGAAATCTACACGTCTCAGTGGCTGCGAACCCGATTATGCCAATTACCAAATTGACTTATACCGCCCTGTTGATCCCTTTAACCTCCTTCCCCAAAAGCTAGGAACAATAAAAATCAATCAGCTTGGGCAATTCGAAACCGACATTGTACTCACCAACACCACTTACGTATATGCCGATTTCGACCGTTGGCACACCTCTACTATTTTCGTACCCGGGAAAAGCTATCATTTGCAATTCCCACCACACAAACCATTGGCAGAAGCCGAAAAAAGAAGTCCTTATTTTTCCTCCGAAAACGTCCCACTAGGTTTAAAAGCACTCTCAAAAGTCGATATTAACTGGCAAATTCAAGATTTTGAAATCGCCTTCTCCGCTATCGAAGACAAATACTTCGACGACCTTTTCATGCGCAAATCTAGAGCTGCACTTCAAAACTTCAAAGCCGAGGTACTTGGCCAATACCCCGCATCGTCTTACACCTTCTTCGGACAATACATTTATTACCGGCTAGCATTGGTAGAATACAAACTCCACATGATGGACGACAATGAATTCGCCCAACAATATATGAACGTAGAATCATTGCCATTCAACAATCCTGCATTCAACAACCTATACAACGAAGTGTTTACAAACTACTTCTACACCGAAACCGAGCTAAACAACAACCATGAGCTTCGACAAGCTATCCTTTCTGGAAAACTTAGTCAGCTAGAAAATTACCTTTACAACCAACTCAATTGGGGCGATGACTTACGACGAATAACAATCATTGATGCTATTAACGATGCATTCTACCTCAACCTTTACCACAAAGACCTACTTTTCAGCTTTCTCAAGCAAATTCAAAGTAGCAATTGGTCCGAAAAATTCAAAAAGCTAGCGCACAAACTGTACCAACGCTTAACCTATCTGGCTGTCGACACCCAAGCGCCAAACATTAAACTTGAAGGCGTTCACGGCGAACACCTCACGCTTAACGACACAATTAGTCGCGAAAAAATAAACTTCCTACACTTCAGCAATACAAACAACCCCATATGTCGAAGTCATCTCGACCAAATTGCACAGCAATACGAGAAATACAATTCGCACGTGCAGTTTATCGTTATTATGCCCGAAAGCTGCAAAGCCAAGCTTGATGCAAAAACGCTAAACACATGGAAAGGTGCCTTCTTTTTTACTAGCGAAAACAACTTGAAAGATTACAACATCATAGCCTTCCCCTACTCGTTCCTTCTTTCTAAAGATGGAAAATTTCTTATCTCTCCAGCACAGAACCCACTAGAGGGCATGGTCAATCAGCTTAATAGAACAATATTCGAGCAACGAAGAGCTGCAGCCAGTCGTCAGTAATAAAATCAGGAAAAAAAGCATTTTGCCGTTTGCTATTTTTGTGAAATAATGCGAAACGGCGTTTTGCCGGAGCAGGAGATAATTTGGGGAGTGAGAGTTGGATTATTTATGAAACTAAACGTTTGGGATTTCGCCCAAAGACCAAAAATCATAAAATTGAATGCATGGGAAATGACTTCCTCATACTCTGACCTTGACAAGTTGGGTTAAGGAGATATGTTGTTGATTTAATTCTTGGAGCATTCATTATCTTTTTTTACAAAGTACAAATATCATATTTTTAGGCGCAGACTCCAAAATATTCTTTACCCCGTTTTGCCGATAAGTAATAACCCGAGCTTCGAGAAACCCGAAAATCATTACAAGAAAGCATCCATCAAGTGCTTTATGTTTTGATATGTAGAACGATAAACTACATTCAATCGTTCCTTAGCAAACCATTGCACCTCCGTAATATCTTCTTCCTCCTGAGGAATGGGCAACTCATCGCCATTATAACCCATTTCAAACCAATCGGCTTCTTTCCACACCCAATTATACGGGTGTGGATAATAAGGCGATCGGAAAATATGTCTGCCTGTGCACAAACTACGCACAATTGTGTGCCCATGAATTCCACACTCTTCCTCCACCTCACGCAAGGCAGCCTCTTCCGAACTTTCCCCCTCTTCAATGCGCCCTTTAGGCAAATCCCAACGATTCATCCGCTTAATAAACAACCACTCCGAATGTTTATTCTGAATTAAACCACCTGCCGAACGCACCACATTAAAACCTCGATGTACTTTCTGAAAATCTGCACAATTCAAAACAATAGTCTGACGCAAACCCAACTTCTCAATTTCCTCTAAAATCAACACCACATCATCAAAATGAACAACATCTTTGCATACCATATGAGAAGGAGCTTCAAACTCCTCTCCTTTTTGCTTAAAAAGCAATTCACTTTCATTAAAAAAAACTTTGTACATTTGCGACATATCTAAATAAATACAGAATAAAAATGCAAGATAACTCATTAGCCGTTACAAAACAATTGCTGAAGATAAATACTATCAAAATTCAGCCTGAAACTCCTTTTACATGGGCATCTGGATGGAAATCGCCCATTTATTGCGATAATCGCAAGGTACTTTCTTACCCTGAAGCACGCACCCTAGTGGCAAAAGCATTTGCCGATTTAGTGCGCGAAAAATACCCTCAAGCAGAAGTAATTGCCGGAGTAGCCACAGGAGCTATTGCACACGGAGTGCTTGTTGCCGAATTGCTAGGCTTACCATTCATTTATGTACGCTCAGCACCTAAAGGTCATGGACTAGAAAATATGATTGAAGGCGATTTAAAAGCCGGACAGAAAGTAGTTATCATTGAAGATTTAGTATCTACAGGAATGAGCTCACTTAAAGCTGCTGAGGCTGTGCGCGAAGCTGGCAAAGGCGATATTCTTGGTATGCTTGCAATCTTCACCTATGGTTTCCCTGTTGCAACCGAAGCTTTTGCACAAGCTAACATCAAACTTGAAACACTTAGCAACTACCAATTGCTAATCGATCATGCTGTAGAAACAGGGGTGGTAGCAGCTAGTCATTTAGATTCACTAAAAAGCTGGAGAGAAAACCCAGCCGAATGGGGAAAATAAATTCAACGGAGAATTAGAGATTGCTGAGAATGCCCGCAAAAACGCAAGCGAGCTTTCTCTGCAATTTCATACATTGTTACTCTGTAACTTCACACAAACAAAGATATGGCGCTTAGCAAATACGAAAGTGATATTCAGATTGTACACAACAATCAAGACATCATATACAACTACCTATCAGACTTTAGCAACCTTGCTCAATACGTAAACGATGGGTTATTAGCACAAATCAACGAAGCAGCACCCCAAATTACGGTCAGCGACTTTGAATACGACAGCGATTCTTGCCGATTCAATATTTCAGGCATGGGGCAAGCTGAAATTCGCATCATCAACCGCGAACCTTCAAAAACAATTAAAGTAAGTAGTTCCGGCAGCCTACCGGTAGGTATCACCTTCTGGATTCAACTACTTCCAGTTACTCCTTATGAAACAAAAATGAAACTCACTCTTCACGCCGAAATGGGCATGATGATTAAAATGATGGTGGGCAAAAAACTCAAAAAAGGAATCAACGATCTTGCCGAAATGATTGCAAAGATACCATTCCATTAAAGCCCTCTAAAGAGGAATGGGTAAGCTATTTATATTAACAAAACACTTTATGCCACCACCCCTCCCCCTCGGGGGAAGTGGAAAGGCTGCCAGCTATGAAAATATTTACACATAACGATAAAATGAGTGCACTCATCATTGCAGAAACCAATCTGCTTCCCGTGATGAGCCGATTCAACATCAAACTCGGATTCAAAGAAAAAAGCATCGATGAAGTATGCACCGATTACGGTGTTAATACCGATTTCTTCTTAGCCATTGCCAACACTTACATCAATAAGAACTACTTCCCCGAGCAAAAACTTCTTGCCTTCTCTCCCCTCCTTCTTATTGAATACTTGCAACAAACACACCATTACTACATCACCTACATAATTCCCAAAATAGAGCAACTCTTAATTCGAGTAGTGGAAAGCGAAAGTGGCGAAAACTCCAACTTGCAGCTCATTTCTTCTTTCTATCAAAACTACAAAGAAGAATTGTTGTTACATTTCAAGCAAGAAGAGGAAGAAACATTTCCTTACATTACACATTTGGTAAATGAAAAATGTTATACTCAATCGAAAAAACGAATTTACGACTACGGGCAAATACACACCGATGTAGAAGAAAAATTGAGCGACCTCAAGAACTTAACCATTAAGTATCTCGATGGTATCTACGATGCAAACTACATGAACGACTTCTTACACACGCTCTATCATTTTGAGCAAGACTTAAACGACCATGCCCGCATTGAAGATGTGATTTTAGTGAAACAAGTCATTGAACTTGAACACAAGATTAACCATCAAAACCAATAGCCATGGAAGAAAATTTGTTTATCATTCATTCCTCAGCCATTGTTAGAACAGGGCTTACATCTATCTTGCAAGAGTTTTTCAAGTTCGAGATTACTCAACTTCATAACCCGAGCGAGCTACAGCCCTTTTGTCAAATTGAAGGACGCATTCTGCTTATCTTAATCCAAGATGGCATTAAGCTTTCCCCATCTCTCGAAAAACAAATCAAGGCAAACAATCAGGTCTTTCTTCTAGCTATAAGTGCCGACACTAATCACCCTACCATTACAGGCTATTATGATTCTCAAATATCGCTTGATGCCGACAATTTGCAAATTCAGCAAATCATTCAGCTAGCACGCAAATCTGTTGTTAGACAGAAGCCTGCATCAACAGTGCAATCTGAAGATCTTACCCAACGTGAGATTGATGTACTAAAAAAGATTGCCATCGGATTGCCAAACAAAGAAATTGCCGAAAGCTTAAATATCAGCATACACACCGTGATTTCTCACCGTAAGAATATCACCGAAAAACTCAATATTAAATCAATATCGGGATTAACCGTTTATGCTATCATGAACAAGCTACTAGATATATCGGAAATCAACCCAAACGAACTTGTTTAGCAAGATCAGCACACACAATAAAGGCTAGCAAAATTTTTGCTAGTCTTTATTGTGTTATTCGCAACCCCTCTGCTTCCCTTGCTGTCTTCTAGTTTGCATACTTCACCTCAACATCTGACATTAACCACGACACCGCAGCATCAATCGTTTGAAATCGTTCGTGAAGTACTGATTTAAATTCTCGCTGCATATGCAGCGTGTGTACAATAATTGCAGGGCATCGAGTAACTACTGCAATTCGAGCATCTTTAAAAACAGCGGCATACTTTTTATATAGTTTTCCCACCTTCTGATGCTGAGGTATTGCTTCCTCGCACATTGCCAATCGACTATCAAATAAGAAACGCTTAGTTCCTTGAGGTATCAAATTATGACGATATATATATTCCCAAGTTGCTAACACCCCATCTATATCGAGAGATCCTTCTAAGGTAATTTTAAAAATAGCTTTCTTTTCGATGTATTCACAAGTTAATTCCGTTGTCGCCATTAATAGTTTTTATCATTGAAGCGGCTAAAATACATAAATCTCGTATCTTAATAAACAATACTAAAAACAAATCTTTATTTATATACTATTTTCTCATCACAAACTGCATTATTCATACCAAACAAACTACATCGTATCCTTCTTCATAAATAAACTTAAATTCTATATTAACACTGAAATTTCAATCGAAAACTAATGTTAAATAAAAATTAACCCATACCTTTATACTGTCGCATAGCTACAAGCTTTACGACTTGTTAGATTAAAAGATTAAAAAAACGTATTTTTCGTAAGAAAAAAGAAAACCTTAAACCATTTTTAAAAGTATTAATGACTATTTTTACGCAAAACAATAGTCAAACATTCCATCTACTAACATTATTATAGTGGATACGCATTTCTAAAATAGATAAAATTTACGACATGAAAAAACACAATTTTTACGCAGGTCCTTCAATCCTGCCTGAATTCACAAAAAATGCAGTGGCAGAAGCAGCCATTAATTTCGCTGGCACAGGTCTTTCCATCATGGAGGTTTCTCACCGCAGCAAAGAATGTGTGGCTGTAATGGATGAAGCAGTAGCTCTAGTAAAAGAACTTCTTAACGTACCAGAAGGCTACTCTGTACTTTTCCTTCAAGGTGGAGCAAGCTTGCAATTCCACATGATGCCTTATAATTTCATGAAAACAAAGTCAGCATATCTTAACACCGGTGTATGGTCGAAAAAAGCTATTGCTGAAGCTAAAGCTTTCGGAGAGGTAGTGGAAGTGGCATCATCTGCCGATAAAAACTTCAACTACATTCCTAAATCTTATGAAGTACCAGCCGATGCTAGCTATTTACACATTACAACAAATAACACCATTTTCGGTACACAAATCAAAAACGACCCCAAAGTAGCTATTCCTGTAATAGCCGATATGTCGTCTGACATCTTTAGTCGTCCGATTGATGTATCGAAATACGACTGTATTTACGCCGGTGCACAGAAAAACCTTGGACCAGCGGGTGCGGTGCTTGTTATCGTGAAAAATGATGCACTAGGTAAAACAGGTCGTCAAATTCCAACCATGCTAAACTATCAAACACATATTCCTAAAGACTCTATGTTCAACACCCCTCCAATGGTAGCTGTGTTTGCTTGTTTGCAAACCTTGAAATGGTTGAAAGCTTTGGGTGGTGTAGAAGCAATTCAAAAAATTAATACGGCAAAAGCCAATGCGCTTTATGCTGAAATCGATCGCAACAAACTATTCAAAGCCAACGTTCCTGCTGAAGAAGATCGTTCACATATGAACGTAACTTTCGTAATGGCTAAAGGATATGAAGAATTGGAAGCTAAATTCGTAGCTTTCGCCACAGAAAGAAACATGGTAGGTATCAAAGGACACCGCGATGTGGGTGGTTTCCGTGCATCAATCTACAATGCTATGCCACTTGAAAGCGTGGAAGCTTTGGTTGATGTAATGAAAGCTTTTGAAGATGAAAATTAGAATAGATATTAGATCGTTAGATTGCTGGACATTAGACCGTCTAGCAATCTAACGATCTAATATCTCAAATCCCTAAAACCAAAAACTATGGCAATAGTTAAACCTTTTAGAGGACTCCGTCCTCCATGTGAAATTGCAGCTCCCTTAAGCTGCCTTCCTTATGATGTGATGAATTCTAAAGAAGCTGCCGAAAAGGCGGCGAAGAATGAAATCTCACTATTGCACATCACACACGCTGAAATTGATTGTCCAGAGGGCACCGACATCCACTCCGATGCCGTTTATCAAAAAGCGAAAGAAAATTTCGAAGAATTCCAACGCGACGGACTTCTTCAACGCGATGAAGAGGCTAAATTCTACATCTACGCCCAAGGTATGGATGGCAGAATACAATATGGTATTGTTGGCTTGGCTTCTTGCGAAGATTATGAAAAAGGAATTATTAAAAAACACGAACTTACTCGCCCCGACAAAGAAGACGACCGTATGGTGCTTACTCGTTGGCTAAACGCCAACATCGAACCTGTGTTCTTTTCTTTCAAAGCGGTGAAAGAACTCGACGAACTTATTGCTTCCATTGTTGCAAAACAAGCCCCCGAATATGATTTCGTGGCAGACGATGGATTCTTGCACCAACTATGGACTATTGACAGCGAAGCCGACAATAAACTAATAGAAGAATGTTTCGCCAATAAAGTTGATGCTACTTACATTGCCGATGGACACCACCGCACAGCTGCGGCTGCTCGCATCGGTTTAGAGCGCAAAGCTCAAAATCCTAATCACGATGGTAGCGAACCATACAACTTCTTCATGTCGGTACATTTCCCCGACAATCAACTCCACATTATGGACTATAACCGTGTGGTAAAAGATTTGAATGGTCTATCAGAAACCGAATTTATTTCCAAACTCGAAACAGCTTTCCTAGTAGAGTGTCAAGGCGAAGAAATATATCAACCAGCCTCTCTACATGAATTTAGTATGTACATTGGGGGGAAATGGTATAAACTAAATGTTAAAGATGGTACTTACACCAACGACCCTATCGGTGTGCTTGATGTAACGATTCTTTCAAACCATGTGCTAACCCCTATTTTAGATATCACCGACTTGCGCACATCGAAACGCATCGACTTTGTAGGCGGTATTCGAGGATTAGGCGAATTAAAACGTCGTGTTGATAATGGCGAAATGGTAGCAGCCTTTGCTCTATATCCGGTTTCAATGCAGCAGTTAATTGACATTGCCGATTCTGGCAACATCATGCCTCCAAAAACTACTTGGTTTGAACCAAAGCTACGCTCTGGTTTGCTGATTAATGTGATTGACTAGACGATTACAATATGAGAATATACCGAGGCGTACAATTGTACGCCTCGCTTTGAAGCGGCTTTTGCTTGGAAAAATGGTGCTACTGAAGAAGAAATGAAAAAGCATAGAAATACATCCGAAAAGCCCAATGGCGTTGGGATTTTGCTGTAGCTTCTCATGGTGCATCATTTCATGCTCCACAAGAGATACAACGCATCTTGGCTCACGGAATTAATAAAGTACATGAGGCTAAGCAAACTCTTTGCAATGTGTTTTATGATCTTCAAATTTTCAGAGAATATGAGTGCCCTCAATTTACATCGAAAGAAGAAGCTCAAAGGCTTATTGGCTTTGACTTGGCACAAATTAAAGCCGATAAGGAAGATTTCTTATTAAATGTTGTTCCAAATTGGATTGAAAAAACTTAACAAAAATCTAGATATAGTGTGAATTTTCGCTGTCCTTTTTAATTCGAGAAAACACATAAACAAATATCGGTATCCTACCTAAATAACGATTAACCTGAGTTTCGAATAAACTTTTAATAAATAATTATTTCGAAACTCAGGTTAATATTTTTATATGGATCTCCTCCTCTCCAAACATCAGCTAACTCCCTTTGATAAAGGTTAATGAACAGATGTTTTCGCAGTATTTATTTTACTTAGATTTAAGATAAATAGTCCGTTTGTTACGTAAAAACTTGACTCGAATACTTAAAAAATATATTTTAGTCCTATTGAGTTGAATTTCGAGTTAACATTCTCACTCACGAGAAGCTTAATTTGCAAAATCGAATCGAAAACTAAACCTAAAATATGAAGTGGATTCCTAAAATACCTAGAAACTGGCAAATTGCATTCACTGTGCTTTTCGGCGTGTTTTGTGGATTAGGGGCATATACTTTTTACGTATCTAGAGCTTGGTCATACTTATCAGATGATCCTGCCACTTGTGTAAATTGCCACGTTATGGCACCTCAATATGCTTCTTGGTTTCACAGCTCGCACCGCGAACGTGCCCACTGCAACGATTGCCATGTGCCACACAGTAGCACATTCAGCAAATACGCATTTAAAGCCATGGATGGTTTGTATCATTCTTATGTGTTTACCATGCGCGACGAACCCATGACCATCAGAGCTAAAGAAGCTAGTTCCTCTGTTATAATGGACAATTGCATTCGGTGTCACACATCGCTCAACACTGCTTTAGTGCAAACTGGCATGGTTTGTTTTGCCGACACTCAAGAAGGCAATGGTAAAGCCTGTTGGGACTGCCACCGCGATGTAGCCCATGGCAAAATGAGCAACCTTTCTTCGGCTCCCAATGCACTAGTTCCCCTACCCGAGTCGCCTGTACCCGATTGGCTAAAAGCACTTACAAATTAAGAATTACGAATGGGCTGTGCCCTCAACATCGAATAAATATCTAATAACCCAACAACTTAACAATACATAAAATGACAAAATCGAATCAACAAAAGCTAGGTAAAGGCAAACTTATCACGCTATTCGCCGTTTGCTTCATTGCCGTATTCTTGCTTGGCATGCTTGCTGCATCAATCACCGAACGACGTTCTGAAGCAGTGAGTACTTTTTTGCAAAATAAAGTAGTCGATATTCAAGGTATCGAACCCGATAATGCTCTTTGGGGTGAAAACTACCCTCGGGAATATGAAACATGGGCAAAAACTGCCGACATGGACTTTGAAAGTCAGCACTTAGGCAACAAACCACAAGATGAACTAGCCAAACGCCCCGACATGGTTATCCTTTGGGCAGGCTATGCCTTCTCTAAGGAATATAATGCGCCTCGTGGGCACTTTTATGCCGTAGATGATGTGCGTCAAATTTTACGAACAGCGGCGCCATCGGGCGATGAAGACGGACCTATGCCTGCTGCCTGTTGGACGTGTAAATCGCCCGATGTTCCTCGCTTGATGAACGAAGTAGGCATTAATGAGTTCTACAATCACAAATGGGCAAAATGGGGAAGCGAAATCATGAATCCTATCGGTTGTGCCGATTGCCATGACCCTGTAACTATGGCATTGCAAATCTCTCGTCCGGCTTTAATTGAAGCTTTTGCCCGCCAAGGAAAAGACATCACCAAAGCTACACATCAGGAAATGCGCAGCCTTGTTTGTGCACAGTGCCACGTGGAATATTATTTCACGAAACAAGGCAATGTAGTTACCTTTCCTTGGGACAAAGGTTTCACTGTGGAAGATATGGAACGCTATTATGATGAAATCGAATTTTCAGATTGGACACATCAACTCAGCCGAACTCCTATGATTAAGGCTCAGCATCCAGACTACGAAACTTTCACTATGGGACCTCATGCTGAGCGTGGTTTGTCTTGTGCCGACTGTCATATGCCATACATGGCCGATGGATCTATTAAATTCACCGACCACCAAATTATGAGTCCGCTGAAAAACATTAAGCGTACTTGCCAAACTTGCCACAACGATAGCGAGGACGAACTTAAACAAATGGTATATACTCGTCAGAACAAAGCTTTTGAATTACGCGATCGCTTAGAAGAATTGCTATCTGATGCACATCTAGAAGCTGCCTTTGCTTGGGAAAATGGAGCTACAGAAGCTCAAATGGAAGAAGCTTTAAAGTATATTCGTCAGGCTCAATGGCGTTGGGATTTTGGGGTGGCTTCACACGGAGCTTCATTCCATGCACCACAAGAAACTCAACGTATCTTGGCTCATGGTATCGACAAAGCACACCAAGCCAGACAAGCCCTTAACAATGTATTTTATGCGCTACATATTCAAGATAAATATGAGCGTCCTCAATATGCATCTAAGGAAGAAGCTCAAAAGCTTATTGGCTTAGACATGAAACAAATTTCTGCCGAAAAAGAACAATTTTTGCAAACTCGAGTTCCCGCTTGGATTCAAGCTAAGCTTTAAGCCTAGCAATAGCCCAAAACAATATGCCCAAAAGATCAAAACAACATTTCTGGAAACACATTTTATTTGCTGTAGTGCTTAACGTGTTTGCACTCATGACTCAATTTTTCTGGGGTGCATTCCCGTTAAGCAAGCTAGCCTTTCCTTTGCATGGCTATATGTTTTTATTAATCATATGTGTTGCAATTATTTGCTGCCTCATTCTAAATCGATCGATTGTTGGTCGTTTTTTTGCAAGCTATCAGGCAGCTATTGTAAGCACAGTTAATATTTCGGTGTGGGCAATTGTTCTCGGACTTACAGCACAAATATCGCCTTCGGCTCATGCCCATGATTGGGCTGGAAGCATCGGGCTACGACAAATGACGAGCTTCTACCCTTTCGTATTGGCCTATATTTATCTTATAGTTTCCCTGTGCTTTGCCACTATTAAGCGTTTGAAATTTGGTTTTTCGATGAAAAACCTCGGCTTCTTCTTTAACCACATGGGACTGCTACTAACCCTCTATTTTACTGGGGCTGGGGCTGCCGATACCAAGCAATATAATATGACAGTGCGCGAAGGGCAATTGGAGTGGCGAGCTATTAATGAAGCTACGGGCAAAGCTACGGAACTGCCTATCGCCATTAAGTTGCAAGATTTTGTAATGGAAGAATATGCACCAAAACTTGCTATTGTACATAGAGGAAGCGGGAAAGTGCAGCCCGAAGAACTTCCGCAATACTTCAACATTGACACGCTTCAACCTCAAGGAAAATTACTCGATTGGAAAATTGAAATCAATGAGTTCTTCATGAATGGCATTCGGGCTAACGATAGCACCTATCAAGAGATACCCATGCCCGGAGCCTGCCCTGCTGCTTTTATTACGGCTGAAAACGTAAATACAGGAGAGAAATTACGCTCTTGGATTAGCGCAGGCAATAATATGCAACTTTATAAGTTTCTTGCTATTGGCGAAAAAAGCGATTCGTTAGTAATTGCCATGACTCAGCCCGAACCAAAAGCCTTTTATTCTGATGTTGATATATTCTTAAAAAGTGGCGAAAGCATCTCGAATCAGCGCATTGAAGTAAATCATCCTTTTGCTGCCGATCATTGGATGATCTATCAATCAGACTACGACAAAGCCCTTGGCACTATGTCTATTACCTCGGTGTTCGATTTAGTTTTCGACCCTTGGCGTAAGTACACCATTGGCTCTATTATTATGCTTGCCATTGGAAGTTTATTCTTGTTTTGGAGAAACAAGTCGACTATAAATTAGCCATTACGAATGAAGTTTCACATTTGCAACTCATAACTTAAAAAAATGAACTGGGAACATTATATATTCTTCGCCATTGTTACCATGGTATTACTAATTTTGGGAAGTAGTCTTTTGTGCTTTGCCCCTCGCTATAAAAAACTAGGCAATATCTTGTTTGTAAGTGCCATTATAGTTATTGGTACTTTCATTGCACTCATGTGGGCAAACCTGCAAAGACCACCTATGCGCACCATGGGCGAAACTCGCTTGTGGTACGGACTGTTTCTTTCTGGGATAAGTTATTTCATTTATCGTCGTTGGTCGTATCAATGGATTCCTGTTTATGGAGCACTCATGGCAAGTATGTTTCTACTTCTTAATTTGCTGAAACCCGAAGTTCAATCGAAGAACCTCATGCCTGCGTTGCAATCGGTGTGGTTTGTACCTCACGTGAGCGTTTATATGATGTCGTATGCCATGCTCGGAGCTGCCACACTCATGGCAATATATGCTTTATATAAGAAGTCGTACAGCGAACAGTTCATGCAGCAAACCGATAATTTAGTTTACATTGGTTCGGGTTTGCTCATGCTAGGTCTGCTCATGGGTGCACTGTGGGCAAAAGAGGTTTGGTGCCATTTCTGGAGTTGGGACCCTAAGGAAACATGGGCGTTCATCACATTTGCAGCCTATATGGTTTACGTGCATTTCCGTAAGTATAGACCAAGCAAAAAGCTATTTGCTTTATATTTGCTCGTCTTTGCGTTTATTTGCCTCATGATTACATGGAAAGGTGTGAGCTATCTGCCATCGGCAAAAGCAAGTATGCACAGTTATTCTAATTCTTAAACCACTGAACCACAAACAACAGGTGGTTTAAATGTTACGTAAGGGCTATTCGCACTCCTTACTCACCCATGCACATATATCTTGCAGCACTTGCGGAGATATTGTTTGTTCCAACAAGCTATATTCACCAATAGAACCTGTGCGGCATTCCTGAAACAGGTGGTTCAAGTCCTCATATTCTTTCACTGTTACTTGCTTATTCCCACTCAACTTCAATGCCAAGCGAAGCGGCGGAACATTTTGTTTTACAGATACTTGCAAATCTTTCTTTCCATTTGAAATTAGCACCGGGCATTTCACTTGGGGCAATACCTCTGTCGGGTCATACTTCAAAAAATATAGCATCCAGTCTGTGGTTAGCTGTTCCACTTGCTTTGCAAAGGCTGCTCGATTAAATGTAAATTCTTGCATCAATCCGCTAGCTTCCATATAATTCCAAATTGAATCGCTCGCTTGTTCCTTTGTAGCCGATGATTTTACAATGTCAAACATCTTTGCATTGTTATATTGCAATGCTTCCAACTGTTTGTCGTTCATTCCTCCAGCCTTTCCCATGAGTTGTTGCTGTTCTAAAAGCAACTCATTGCCAGACACACCCGGAGAAGCTAGAAGCACTACCCATGCTACATCTTTTCTTTGAGCAGCCACCATCGGGGCAATTAAACCTCCTTCACTGTGCCCTATGAGTCCGATTCTTTTTTTATCAATGTCTTTACGCTTTCGCAAAAAATCAATCGCCGCCTCCACATCGGTAGCAAAATCAGCCGTAGTGGCGTGCGTAGCATCACCTTCCGATTCCCCAAAAGAACGATCATCAAAGCGCAACACCGCAATTCCTCTATTGGTTAAATAATCTGCCATAACGGCAAATGGCTTATGTCCGTAGATTGACTCATTGCGGTCTTGCAATCCGCTGCCCGAAATAAGCACAGCCACCGGAGCTTTTGCCACATTTTTGGGCAAAGTGAGCGTGCCTGCCAGTTGAATATTCCCTGCGTGCTTATTTATAAATCGCACTTCTTCCACTTGGTAATCAAAAGGAGCTTTGGGCGTTTGTGGGCGGTTTAACTCCACTTCTCCACAATGCAGGTTCAAAGGAAAACTCATGCCCGATTGCTTAAAGGTGCCCTCTATTGAACCATCGCCTTTCAACACTCCCACATAAGATGCTCGAAGCTCGGTTAAGCTCATTTTTATAGTATCGGCATGAAACACCGTGTGATTTACAAGCAGCCCCATTGCTCCTTGGTCGGGACTATCCATGGTTGTTTTTATTTCCCCCGAGCTACAAACAATGCGAAATGCCAAGCGTAAATTTTGAGATGGCGTGCGAAGTGTTCCCCACCAATTACCTGCAATATGGTTCTGAGCTGAAACGAATGAGCTAATCAATAAAATGTATGAGAGTAATATGAAACGCATGGCATTGTACTTTTAGTTATGAAATAATGTCGTTGTGTCTTCCCATTTCAAAAGTAGCTAAATAATCTCTTTTAGAGAGTAATCCTACGAAGAGTATCTAACATTTTTTTTGAACCAAAGTTTTTTTTCATTCACTAATCGACTGTTTTTCAACAACTCTAACCCCTAAATTACAGGATAATGGAGTTCAAAATGGAGATCCTCGGGAGAATGCTATTGCGGAGCGTATCAATGGAATTATAAAAAAAGAATACCTTTGTGCTCAAAAGGTTGAAATTCTAAAGAAAGCAAAATATGTACTCATAAAGATTATCGCTCTGTTCAACAATGAAAGACCTCACATGAGCATTAGTAATCTAACTCTTAGCTATGTTCACGACTCTACCGAACCTTTAGAAATAAGAAAACTATGGAAAAATAATTGGCAAAAAGAAACTACATTTGTAAACCAATGTCAGGAGTAAAACAAACATGTAAACAAATAACAGTATTTAAATATTAACCTGTAAACTTATTTTAGGACGAGACACTCCGTCAAGTTTGCAATTGCTCATTGTCCAAATCATGGGGTAACAAAAAAGAGCTACCCTAGGGATAACTCTTTCTTATATAGACTTTCAATCAAATCCTAAGTGTTCATTGCACCACACACGTTGATAACCTGACCACTTACAAAAGATGACAAATCTGAAGCCAAGAATAAAGCTACCTTAGCAACTTCTTCTGGTGTACCACCACGTTTCATTGGAATAGTAGATTCCCAAGCCTTGCGAGCTTTTTCAGGAATAGCACCTGTCATTTCAGTAATGATGAACCCGGGAGCAATTGCATTTGAACGCACACCGCGAGAACCCAATTCTTTAGCAATCGACTTCGTGAAACCAATGATACCTGCTTTCGATGCAGAATAGTTAGACTGACCAGCATTTCCGCTCACACCAACAACAGAGCTCAAGTTGATGATAGAACCACTTTTTTGTTTCAACATGGTTTTTTGCACCGCTTTAGTAAAGTTGAAGACCGATTTCAAATTCACATTAATCACAGCATCCCATTGTTCTTCTGTCATACGCATCAACAAAGTATCTTTGGTGATACCTGCATTGTTTACCAAAGCATCAATGCTATTAAAGTCTTTTAAAATTTGTTCTACCACAGAGTCGGCATCTGCAAAATCTGCTGCATTCGAGGCATAGCCTTTAGCTTTTACACCCATGGCTGCTAATTCTGCTTCCGTTTGTTTCATAGCTTCATTTTCCACCAAGTCGGTGAAAGCTACATTGCAACCAGCCTCTGCAAATTTCAAGGCTATTGCTTTACCAATACCGCGAGAAGCTCCCGTGATGATGGCTGTTTTTCCTTCTAATAACTTCATTTATTTATCTGTTTTAAATAGAATTTCTATATTTCTGAAATACAAATATAATATCAATCAATCAGAAAGCTAGCATTTTTTAAATAAAAAACGGCTGCAAGTTGTCATCTAAAACCATAAGCCTACCTCTCAAAGCTATCAGGGCAAACGCATGTAGAAATATTGGTGTATGTTTTTCGCCAAAGGCGATTAATCTAAATAGAAAAACGGTTTGCCGAACAATAATTTCCACTTTAGGAGATACATATCCATCCCCTAAAGGGGAATAAAGGTGACTAGCTCAACTAGCTGTTCTATTAAGATTGAAGTCCTACGAACTAACTGTTCTTATATGCGTTTGCCCTGTCAAAGCTATCAACCCATAGCTAATAAATATTATCTTTGTGCCAAAGTTCAAAAATACTACGAGACACAAAATATTGCTGCTCTACACAAAAACAAACAAATGGAAAACACAACCATATGCGCCATTGCCACTTCCCCAGGAATGGGAGCCATTGCCACTCTTCGCCTTTCAGGAAATGAAGCCATCAACATAGCTGAAAAAGTTTTTCGTTCACCAAAACAAGGCAAATTGCTAGGTGAACAAAAAGCAAACTCCATACACTTTGGCACCATCTTCGACAACGATAATGATATTGACGAAGTGGTCGTTACGCTATTTCGAGCCCCCCACTCTTTCACTGGCGAAGATGTGGTGGAGATTTCTTGCCACGGTTCGGTGTACATTCAACAACGTATATTGCAACTACTTATCGACAAGGGGTCGCACATGGCAAAACCAGGCGAATTTACCCAACGTGCATTCTTAAATGGCAAAATGGACTTGTCTCAAGCTGAAGCAGTCGCCGACCTCATTTCATCGAGCAATGCCGCCAACCACCAAATGGCATTGAAGCAAATGCGCGGTGGATTTTCTAAAGAAATTGCAAAACTTCGAGAGCGTATGTTGCACTTCATTGCTATGGTTGAATTAGAGCTTGACTTCAGCGAAGAAGACGTGGAATTTGCTAATCGCCAAGAGCTTCTAAGTCTTTGTCAGGAAATTGAAGCTCACATTTCAGGACTTGCCAACTCTTTCAAACTCGGAAATGCACTCAAAAATGGAGTGCCTGTAGCTATTGTGGGAGAAACCAATGCGGGTAAATCTACACTGCTCAATGCCCTGTTGAATGAAGAAAAAGCTATCGTTTCAGACATTCATGGCACTACACGTGATGTAATTGAAGATACCATAAACATTCATGGTTCTACTTTCCGTTTCTTCGACACCGCAGGGCTTCGCGAAACATCAGATGCCATTGAAAAAATCGGCATCGAGCGCAGCTATACTAAATTGGAAGAAGCCGAAATGGTGCTTTTAGTGATTGATTTCACCAAATCAATTGCAGAAATATCGGCGCATATTGAAGCCATTCGTGAGCGCATTGAGGAACAACAACTCATCATTGTGGCAAACAAAACCGACCAAGTGCAACGCCATAAACTTTCGTCGTTCATGCTTGATTTGAGCTTAGCACACAATGAACACCTCGTATTCCTATCTGCCAAAGAGAAACAAAACCTCTATGAATTAGAAGATCTTCTTCTTGAGAACAGTCCCCTCAATCAATCGGAAGGCAACGATATTATTGTATCAAACATTCGACACTATGAAACCTTAAAGAATGCTCAAACCGCCATTCAACGAGTGCTTGATGGCATCAGCCAACAAATCAGCGGTGACTTCCTCGCCCAAGACATCCGCGAAGCCAACTACACCTTACAAGAAATCACAGGAGATATTGCCCACGATGAAGTACTTGGACATATCTTTAAAAACTTCTGTATCGGAAAGTAACCGCATCAAAATAAATACAAACCCCTTATAAAACCTACTAACTTGAGTTCTGGATAAGATTTTACCTCAGGTTGTTCTGTTTTTTAAGTAGAAATTTCGGCTTTTCCACGAAGGAATATCGGGATATTTCGAGTGGGAAAGACGGAATTTATGCCAAAGACAGAGCAAAAGGCTCTTAAGTGCGGCTATATTTGAAATAAATCCTGTGGTGAAAGCTTATCCAGAACTCAGGTTATTAGGTTCTATATTTAAAATCTGCAGTGCATTTCAATAATCTATTTTATTTTTTACTCCTCCGATAAATAAAGTAATATGCCAGCGGAATAAAATACAAACTAACGATGGTGCCGATGGTCATTCCTCCGATGATGGACCAAGCGAGCGGTTGTTGCAGCGCGATGCCCATGCCACTACCCCAAAGGAAGGGAACCATAGCAAAGATGGTGGTCAAACTGGTCATCACGATGGGTTTCAAACGGCGGCGACCGCCAATGTGAATGGCATCCATGAGTGAGTGCCCTTGGCTAACTAAACGGTTAATGGTGTCAATCTTTAGTATTGAATCGTTGATAATAATTCCAATCATCACCACCAGCCCAATCATGCTCATCAGGTTGAGAGAATTACCCGTAAGCCAAAGCAACAACAACAACAACAACAACAACAACAACAACAACAACAACAACAACAACAACGCACCTGCAATGTCAATCGGTATTTCGATGAAGACAATCAAGGGCTGCCACACGGACTCAAACTGCGCCGCAAGAATGAAGTAAAGCAAGAGGATAGCAACTACAAAGACCATCAACAGTTCGCTAAACAGTTTGCGATTGCCAAGCAGTGAACCATCGAAGTCTATTTGCAAGTCTTCTTGATTTGCCACTGTCTGTTTAATCGCTGTTTGAACGCCATTTAAACGCTCTTCATCCATATCATAGCCCAGCAGCACATAAGCTCCGTTCTCATCGCCGTGGACTTTGGTATAGCCCATGCGCCTTTGCACAGTAATGAGTTCCCTCATAGGGATGGCTACTTTCTTGTTCGACATCACCCGCTCAGATTGTAAGATGTTGTAGATGTCTTTCCCCTGCCCTGCAAGCACCACAGGCACCTCGTAGTTTCCCTGTTTCAGAGCGAATAGTTGCAAGCTATTGAACGCCTTCTTCAGTACGTCATTCATACGGAAGATTGGCACATCGTGCATCAGTAGCTTATCGAAACGAGGCAAAACTTCGTAATACTCTTGATGTGAAAGCTTATTATTGGGTGTTGCATCCACTATCTGATTGAGTTCGGCTGACAGCTCGCGCAATTCCTCGGGAGTAATAACATTGGTGGACGAATGCTTGCGAATGAGCAGGTCTAGTTCGTTGGTATCATCGGCAAAAAGGCGGTTGAACAAGCTTTGAGCTTTGCGCATTTCATAGATTGACTGCGGATGTGTTGCGCAATCTCTGCTTCTATCCGTTCTTTATCTTCCACCGTTGCCATCTTAAAATAAAGCATCGCCTCCGAAGCCGATAGCATCTGCATATGGTCAACAATGAAACTTTGCTCGCCAATCATCCCCGAGAATTGCACGAACGAAGAGTCAAGCTGCGAAACAAGTTGCAATATTCTGCGTTGGTTTTCCTCAACAGAGATGTTTTTATTCCAGTCTACATACACCTCTAGCTCTGCCTCGTCCATTTTCGGAAAGCGTTCTTTGTCGATGTTCACAAACGCCCATATACCAAGCCCAGTAATGAGTAAACAAACGCCGATGAACCAACGTCGCTTAGCAAACAAGAAGTCGAAGCTCCCTTTGTAGGCATCCTCAATAGAATCATAAATCCCAATCTTATCAAATATGGCACTTTGCTTTTTCTTCCTTCGGTGCAATACTGCATAAAGCACGGGGATGAACAAGATAGATGTTGCCAAAGAAGAAAACAAACCAATGGTTATCGCCATGGCTTGATCGTAGAACAAGGCGCCAACGATTCCACTTAAGAAGATGAGCGGGATAAACACTGCGCAGGTAGTCAGCACAGAGCTTAAAAGCGGTCGCCACACCTCAACGGTTCCTTGGCTTACTGACTTCTCTAGCTCCTCCTTTGAGTCTCGGTGCGATTGCAATATGTTATCGATAACGATAATGGAGTTGTCAATCATCATCCCTACGCCGAGTATCAAACCAGAAAGGGAGATGATGTTGAGCGAGATGTCGAAAAGGAAGAAGAAGAGCATGCATACCAGTAAACTCACAGGAACCGATATACCTATGAGCAGCGACGAGCGGAAGTCTTTGATGAAAAGCAGCATCACCAAGAAGGCAAGAATCCCGCTGATGAGCAAACTACCTTTGAGGTTTGAAATAGAGTAGTCGAGTAGGTCTGTTTGGTTACGCATCACCTCGAAACTAAGGCGTGGGTAGTCTTCTCGAAAGATCTTGATGAGCTTTTGAATTTCGATGCGCAACGACTCTAGTTTTGCATCCGAGCGCTTGATAACGGCCATTATAATCACCTGTCCGTCTTTGTCCACACTCACCCCACGACCAACACGAGGAGCAACAGAAACCTGCGCAATATCTCTAATGTAGAAGATGCGCCCGTTAGCCTTTAGTGCTACGTTTTCGATGTCCTGACGGTTCTTTAGAAAGGTAGAATACTTCACATTGAACTGATACATCCCACTACTAACGGTGATGTTCCCCAGCGAAATATTATTCTCCTCCAACGCACTTTTGATATGACTATAATCAATCCCAAACTTATGCAGCTCATCAAAATTCACCTTAATGCTAATCTCTGGATATTCCATCCCTGTAATATCTACCATCGCCACATCGAGCAGTTGCTCTATGCGCTTTTTGATAATCTGCTCGCTAAACTCGCTCATCTCCATAAAGCGGCGTTCGTCTTCGGCCAATCCCTTCCCAGCCAGCTTCACGCCGAGATAAAACACGGGCACATCAGAAGCAGAAGCCTTAATGATACGTGGACGCTCAAAATCACTGGGCATGTTAGACATGATGGCATCCATCTTTTCGTTTACCTCAACAAAGGCATAGTTAATGTCGGTGCCATAATCGAAGCGAATAACAATAGACCCCGACTCGTTCGAACTCACACTCTCGATGTCATCCAGATGCGTTAGTTGTAGCATTTGCCTGCGGATACGGCTCACATAGCTTTGCTCCACTTCGTCCACTGACTTGTTGGGCGCCGACACTCTAATGGTAATCTCAGGAATATCCACATCGGGAAGCATGGAAACTGGTATCATCTGCATGGCCACCAAGCCAACAATGAGCAGCGCCAAGAAAGTCATGCACACGGCAATCGGTCGTCGTATAAGAAATTCAATTATAGTTTGCGTTATTTGTAATCAACATCGAGCAAAGCATCAAAGTCGGCCGATATGTCTTGTCCTTGTTCAAAATCGTAGAGGCAAATCCTACGCAAAGAATACAGCTGCACCCAAAAGCGATTCAGTGAACTGATGTAGTTGTTTTGAGCGCTTTGCATGCTGGTGTATGAACTGTTCACCTCCAATACGCTCGACTTGCCCAACATGAACTGTTGCTGCACGGCATCGTAGGCTTCTTGCGCTATGCTGTTGGCTTTCTCTGAGGCAGCCACCTGCTTATAGCGGATGTTGAAATCACTCACCATGTTCATAATCTCAATAGCTATGGCATCTTTCCGCTTCCGTGCCGACTCTTCCTGCATCATTTGATTCACTTGTGCCCGATTGATACTGCGTCGCCCTTCGCCCCAGTCCAACAGCGGGATAGAAACCGTAAAGGATACCGTTTCTTGGTCTTGTAGCTCTTTGTAGGCATTCGCTAGCTTATCCTGATTCTGATTCAAGCCCACTGTTGCTCTAAAGTCTGCAGAATATCTGTTGCGCTTTGCAGCCTTCACATCGCGCCGTACTTGCACAAGGTTTGCCTCTAGTGCGATGATGTCTGGGTTGTTTTCATATGCCTTGCCTAGAGCCGTATTGGCATTTATAGCAAAGCTGGGCAGTTGGCTAGGTACTTCGCACTTAATTTCGGTATCCATAGGCAACTCTAGAAAGTTGTTGATTGCCAACTGCGCTTGCATATAATCTTGTTTTCGGGTGTCCTAATCTATTTCTGCATTCACCTTGCGCAACTGTAGGTTGAGGTAATCATCACGTGTTATCGCTCCAATTGCCAGCTTTTATTCTCCGAAATAATAAAGCGTATCGGCATTGGCTTTGTTCTGCTCTGCTATCTGACAACTCACCTCGGCCATCAACAGCGAGAAATACAAATCGATTGCTTTAATCTTCATCGCTTCCACATCCTCTAGATACTGCATCCGTGCCTCATTATACATCAAAGAATCTAGCTGAACTTGCCATTTGAAGGTATTGATGCGTGAGAAGTTTTGTGCGTAGGTCAACGAGATCGGATTAGAGATGTAGGTCGTAAAGTCATCGCCCACTTCTTTGAAGGTCTGACTGCGATGCAAGGACGACGAAGCCGAAAGCACCCCGCCCGTAGCTTTTACATTCTGATTGAGCGACATTCGTGCATTGGTAGAAAGGTTCTGCACCTGATAGGGGTAGTACTGTTGGTCGTTGGAATCCCAAAACTCCGAAATCGATCGATTGTAATTGTGTTTCCTGTTCGAAAGTCTTCTTGCAAATATGTATTAACGCTGTACGTTCTAATGTCCTCTAAACAAGGGAGAGCAGTTTGTTTTATCTTGTATTGCTCATCTGCAACAAACAACGAGTAATGCTCAAACTTGCCTAGATGCTGATTCCCTTGACGGGGTAAAGCATAAAACATATGATGATTTTCAAACTGCATTGTTTATGAATTCAGCATCATTCAGCGTACTGATGCAGTATCTGGTTTCCAAAGATATTTCGCCAGTTGTTTTGTTTATACGCTCACTATCTACTTTTACTATGGATTTTAATCCACACCAAGGATTGTCTGCATGATCGATAAGCATACTTAGATCTTCAATGACAGAGCACCTTCGAGTTTCTATTCTACCATGAACGGCATCTAAATCTTGACTTGTATCTGTTGGTTTCAAGAATTTAAAACTGTCAATAACATCTCTATAAAGTTCCTTTTAATTGCCTTTTAGAGCCAATATATAGTCTGCTTGCTTTTCTACAATTTTTCAGCAATTTTTCTTGGGCATCCCATGGCATGAATCGTTACAACAGAGTCCTTTAACAACAGAGTGTCTAGAAGTTCTGGGATTGCCGTGATTTCATTACTTACTATCAGTTTTCAATTGGCCTAATGCAATCTCACTTTCATTACTCCATGCTCTCACGATATGAGTGGCAACAATATCAATCCCATTAATACCTCTCTTTGTTTTTCCATCTATGCTTATCACATCTCTGACAACTTGAGCATAAGCTTCTTTCATCCACCTTTGAAAGGCATTCTCAAACTCGTTAGGGTCAAGAACGGAGAAGAATCTATTGAATGTGTCATGTGATGGCGTTCCGTTAGGCAAGTTTAAGGAACCTTGTTAATCAATCTTCCCAAAGCATACCAAATTCAGCGACTCTTCCCAATTATCTGCTTCGCATATTGTCGCAGCAATTGCAATGAATACTATACTTTCAAGAGAATGGACTACATTGTGTGCTCTAGGGTCTTTCATCTCACAAAAGTAAGATTATATTGTTTCATTTATCATTTATACAACCCACTTATTTACAGATAAATATAATAAAACCCATGCAATCATACAAATTTACCAAATTGATAATCAATTGTTTGTTCAATAATCCTTTAGTTTGTTTCCTACATGCGTTTGCCCTGCTTTACATGCACAAAATGATTTATATTTGGCAGAAATTGATAACTATAATTTGAGTGCTGTACCCCATCTTTGTAAGGATTAATGATTTTAAAACAATTCAAGCTATGAATAAATTTACAAAACTAACGGCAGCCATTGCACTACTATTTGCAAGCAGTGCTGCAAACGCACAAGAAGTAAAACCTCCAGTAATGGGTTGGAGTAGTTGGAACAATTACCACGTGAACATCAGCGAAGATATTATCAAAGCACAAGCAGATGCGATGGTAGAATCAGGAATGGCAGATGTAGGCTATCAATTCATCAATATCGATGATGGTTTCTTTGGCGGACGCGATAGCTTGACAGGGCGACTATATGCGCACCCTGTGCGTTTCCCTTCGGGCATGCGTATGTTATCGGATTATATCCGTAGCAAAGGTTTAACGCCAGGTATCTATTCCGAAGGAGGAGAAAACACTTGCGGTTCTAAATATGATGATGACCCGCACGGTATCGGCGTGGGATTTTATGGGCACGAAGTAGATGATGCAAAGACTTACTTTATAGATTGGAACTTCGATTTCATCAAGATAGATTGGTGTGGTGGAAAGGTGCAAGGCTTGAACGAAGAGGAACAGTACAGCTATATCATCGAAACCATCCGCGAAGCAAAGCCCGATGCACGCATCAATGTTTGCCGTTGGGAGTATCCGGGTAAATGGGTGGAGAAATTGGCAGACTCGTGGCGCATCTCTTCGGACATTCGAGGCAACTTTGGTTCGGTTCGCAAGATTATTGACATCGCTGCCGATACTTATATGTATAGCTCGCCCGGACACTACAACGACCTTGATATGTTGCAAGTAGGGCGTGGTATGAGCTACGACGAAGATGTTACGCACTTCACCATGTGGTGTTTTATGAACTCGCCGCTTTTGGCAGGTAATGACATGACAACTATGAGCCAAGAGACGGTAGATATTCTGACCAATAAAGAAGTTATTGCCTTGAACCAAGACGTAGGTTTCTACCAAGGTCGTCGCTTGAAGGTGGACGAAAAGACTGGCGTTGAAATCTGGGAGAAGAAGCTCGGCAAAGACCACGACGGATTAGCCATTGTGCTCTACAACCCTGGAGGAAAGGACGCAACATATACGCTCAGCTCAAAAGAGCTTGGCATAGACAAAACAGCCAACTTTCGCGACCTTTGGAAACACGAAGACATGGGTGCATGGGGTAAAAAACAAGAGTTTTCTATTCCTAGGCACGGTGTAGTTTGTGTGCGAATTGTAAATGATTAAACGCAAAAACGCTAAGTCTCAAATAACGCGAAGAACTTTGTGTCAACTTTGCGTCTTAGCACCTTTGCGTTCAAAAAATATAGATAACAAAATGGCTGCTAGTCTAAAATCTAATTATAAAACATGAAACGAACATGTAAATTGTAATTATTCATTTTCACACAGAAGAATGATTAGAATTTCATGTGAGATACATCTGACAACTAAAAAACAATTATCAAACCGATGAAAATCACAAAAACAACCATACTAATATTCCTACTTGCTATTGCTAGCAATCTTTCTGCTCACGACCTATGGCCAGACGGAAGTCCTATTTCTGAATGGTTCTGCCAAAGTGAAATTGTGGATATTTCTACTCTCGGCAAGAAATATATAATTACGGAACATGGGGTTAAGAACGATGCTTCTACCGTTCAGACAAAGGAGTTGCAGTCCGTTATCGATAAAGCAAATGAAGCAGGAGGAGGTGTAATTGTGGTACCTGAGGGAACATTTCTTATTGGATCTATCTTCTTTAAACCGAATACGCATTTGCATTTGGAAAAAGGGAGTGTGCTGAAAGGGAGTGATGATATCCGAAATTTTCCAGTCGTAACGACTCGTATGGAGGGACAAACACTGAAATACTTCCCAGGTATAATTAATGCTGATAAAGTGGACGGTTTTACACTTTCAGGAGAAGGCACTATAGATGGTAATGGACAACGTTATTGGCAATCGTTTTGGATTCGCAGAAAAATCAATCCGAATTGTACGAACATGGAGGAATTGCGACCTCGTATTTTATATATATCCAATTGTAAAGATGTACAGGTTTCGGGTGTGAATATAAAAAACTCGCCTTACTGGTCAACACATTATTATAGATGCGAGAATGTGAAAGTGATCGACGTTAGGATTACTTCACCCCGTAAGAAAGCACCTAGTACTGATGCAATAGACATTGATGCCTGTCAAAACTTCTTGGTGAAAGGATGCTACTTTTCGGTGAATGACGATGCCATATCAATGAAGGGTGGCAAGGGAGTTACAGCTGATAAGAAACCCGAAAATAGGATGAACAAGAATGTGATTATTGAAGATACCGAGTTTGGTTTCTGTCATTCAGCCTTCACTTGTGGTAGCGAGTCAATACACAATTATAACATCATCTTTCGGAGGAATACGCTTCTCGACAAAAACACTTATCACCTACTCAACCTTAAGATGCGCCCCGACACACCACAGACCTATGAATACATCCGTGTAGAAGACATCAAAGGCGAGGTTAAAAGCTTGATATATGTTAAACCTTGGACGCAGTTTTTCGATTTGCAAGGGCAGGAAACTATGCCCATGTCATATGCGTCAAACATTAGCTTGAAAAACATTGAAGTAAGCTGTACCAATGTATTTGACATCAACAGCTCAGACCAATATCAGCTATCGGACTTTACATTTGAGAATTGGAATGTTGAAGGTGTTAAGAAGACAAGTCCGCCTTCTGGTTTTATCAAGAATATACAAGCAAACAAAGTCATGATAAACAGAGAAGAATTCACTACAAGATAATAGCTATGGTAAGACTAATCAATACACCTATTCTAGTGCTTCTATCGAGCTTTGCAACTGTTTTGCAAGCGCAAGAGTTGCCTTCAACTTTAGAACGTATCGGCGAGCACAAAGGGCCTGTAATCACGGCAGAACATCTAGATGTTATTGCTAGTAAGAATAAATCGGGTTTCGAAACAGGACACGTGGTCAAAATTGAAGCAACAAAACACCTCGTTCAACTCATCGCCGACAATGGTAACAAGCTTTCGACAGGCTTCCTCGGAACAGCAATCCTCAATCAAACACTTAGTGAATTCGGGCAAGCAGACATGGCGTACAACCTATTGCTACAGCGCTACAATCCATCGTGGCTATACAGTATTGACCAAGGTGCGACCACCATCTGGGAACGTTGGAACTCATACACCATCAAGGATGGATTTGGCGACGCTCGCATGAACTCCTTCAATCACTACGCCTATGGTGCTGTGGTGGAATGGATGTATGCCTACATGGCCGGCATTCGCTCGGACGGTGCTGGTTTCCGCAAGATAATCATTATGCCACAGCTCGACCTTCGTACACACATTCCCGAAAACCAACAACGAATCTGCGAAGTGAACGCCTCGGTGGCAAGCATCAACGGCATCATCAAAAGTCATTGAAAAACGGACGGCAACAAAGTAGTTTACAATATTTCGATTCCAGCCAACACTTCGGCAATTTTTATCATTCCTGCAAATCAAAAAGTTATATCAGCAACTGGCAAAGGTATTTTGTCACATATAGTTGATGACAATAAACAAAAGCTTACATTAGCATCAGGAAGCTATCATTTTAAAGTAGAGCTGATGAAGTAATATTTATTACAGACAAATACTAGTTTTATTGCAAATATGCTGCCAATGCTGGTAAGTCGGGCGGAGAATTCTTTGCTATTGAAGGACGCAACTGTCAGATTAATAAGTATTGGTTGACGTACTTGCTTGGACAGATACGTAAATATAAATAATTTTACGCACATATGAAATTATATTCCTTTAAAAATCAACAGTTTAATTTGCAATAACTAATTATATTCTACATGCGTTTGCCCTGTACCTCTAATCACATCTACAAAAATATGCTCTAATCAAAAACCTGCTACTCTTTTTCAAGATAAGCTATATCCCCCAATATCTAAACAAATTGTTTTTATTATCATCTTTTTACAGCTAATATGATAATGATTCACTACTTTTACGACTAAACTTTTATCAGTATCAACTGTTGAATTGTAAGACAATATATAAAAACAATTTCATTTATGTTCGATTTAGATTTGGTTCAGCGAACTTATTCGCATTTAGAACAACGTATAGAAAGTACCCGTCGAGTGCTTCAAAGACCATTAACACTAGTAGAAAAAATTTTATTCACTCACCTCTTTGACGCCAACAAGCTAGAAGCTTTCAAACGGGGTGAAGATTACGTAGACTTTGCTCCAGACCGCGTGGCTATGCAAGATGCAACAGCTCAAATGGCATTGCTGCAGTTCATGAATGCCGGAAAAACCACTACGGCTGTTCCTTCCACTGTGCATTGCGACCACCTCATTCAAGCGAACGTTACGGGGAAAACCGATTTGAATTTTGCTCGCGAAAACAACAAAGAAGTGTACGATTTTCTAGAATCTGTTTCTAACAAATATGGCATCGGGTTTTGGAAACCCGGTGCTGGCATCATTCATCAGGTAGTGCTTGAGAACTATGCATTCCCCGGTGGCATGATGATTGGAACCGACTCACACACTCCCAATGCAGGAGGATTAGGAATGCTCGCTATTGGTGTTGGAGGTGCCGATGCAGTAGATGTAATGGCTGGTATGCCTTGGGAATTGAAGTTTCCTAAACTTATTGGTGTAAAACTCACTGGAAAACTTAACGGTTGGACAGCCCCCAAAGACATTATCTTGAAAGTAGCCGGAATACTCACCGTGAAAGGTGGAACCGGATGTATTGTAGAATACTTTGGCGAGGGCGCACAATCGCTTTCTGCCACCGGCAAAGCTACCATTTGCAATATGGGTGCTGAAATTGGCGCTACTACATCTACTTTTGGCTATGATGAGTCGATGGAACGATACCTCCGTGCAACTGGTCGTGCCGAAGTGGCTAAACTTGCTAATGAACATCAGAAAAACCTCACTGCCGATGCCGAAGTATATGCCAATCCTAGCAACTATTTCGATCAACTCATTGAAATTAATCTCGATGAGCTAGAACCCCATTTAAACGGTCCATTCACTCCCGACCGTGCCACTCCCATATCGCAAATGGCAGCAGAAGCCAAAGCCAACGATTGGGATACCAAGGTGAGTGTAGGGCTGATTGGTTCATGCACTAACTCTTCTTATGAAGATATTTCTCGTGCTGCATCGGTGGCCGAACAAGCCGTAAAAAAAGGATTGAAAGCAAAAGCCGAATTTTCAGTCACTCCGGGATCGGAGCAAGTGCGTTTCACCATAGCGCGCGATGGATTCATCAACACTTTCGAACACATTGGTGCTAGTGTGTTTGCCAATGCTTGTGGACCTTGCATCGGTCAGTGGAACCGAGCGGGAGCAGAAAAGCAAGAAAAAAACACCATTGTACATTCATTCAACCGTAATTTTTCGAAACGCGCCGATGGCAATCCAAACACTTATGCTTTTGTAGGTTCACCCGAATTGGTTACCGCTTTAGCCATTGCTGGCGACTTAACTTTCAACCCAATCACCGATTATCTTACTAATGAACAAGGCGAGCAAGTGAAACTCGACCCACCCACAGGCATAGAACTCCCCTCTGTGGGTTTTGCCGTAGAAGATGCAGGCTATCAGGCGCCAGCCAAAGATGGTTCATCGGTGAAAGTAGCTGTGGCTGAGAACTCCGACCGCTTGCAACTGCTTGCTGCATTCGAGCCTTGGAATGGTGAAAACATCATCAACATGAAATTACTCATTAAAGCCAAAGGGAAATGCACCACCGACCATATTTCAATGGCAGGTCCTTGGCTACGCTACCGTGGGCATCTCGATAATATTTCTAATAATATGCTTATTGGAGCTGTGAACTATTTCAATGAAAAATGCAACTGTGTTAAATCGCAAATAGATGGTTCATTAGGTGAAGTTCCTGCGGTGCAGCGACAATATAAGGCTGCAAACATTCCCACCATGGTAGTGGGCGACCATAACTATGGTGAAGGTTCGTCAAGAGAGCACGCAGCCATGGAACCTCGCCATTTAGGTGTGCGTGTGGTGTTGGTGAAATCGTTTGCTCGCATTCACGAAACCAACCTCAAAAAGCAGGGTATGCTTGCGCTCACTTTCAACAGCGAAAGCGACTATAATAAGATTCAGGAAGATGACACATTCAACCTCCTAAACTTGTCTTCTTTTGCACCAAATGAGCCCATTAATGTGGAGCTTGTTCATGCCGATGGTACTCGCGAGGTGATTAAAACCAACCATAGTTATAATGCACAGCAGATTGCTTGGTTCAAAGCAGGATCGGCACTTAATCTGATTAAAAAGAGTACAAAGTAGCTTCATTCGTATAAAAAAAATAAACATGAATTCAATCATAACACAAGCCGAAGGACAGCTAAATGTCCCTAATTATCCAACTATACCATTCATCGAAGGCGATGGCATTGGAGCAGAAATTACTGTAGTAAGCCAACAGGTAGTTGATGCTGCTGTAACAAAAGCTTACGGTTCAACCCGAAAAATACAATGGAAAGAGGTGCTTGCAGGAAAGAAAGCATTTGAACAAACAGGCTCTTATCTTCCAGATGAAACCCTCGAAGCTTTTCAAAAATACTTGGTGGGCATTAAAGGACCTCTAGAAACTCCTGTCGGTGGTGGAATCCGATCGCTCAATGTGGCTCTTCGCCAAACACTCGATCTGTATGTTTGCTTACGCCCTGTGCGTTGGTTTGAAGGTGTGCCATCTCCTGTGAAACATCCTGAATTGGTAGATATGCACATTTTCCGTGAAAATACCGAGGATATTTATGCTGGCATCGAGTTTCAATCGGGTTCCGATGAAGCAAAAAAAGTTTATACCTTACTCGAAGAACTAAACGTCAATCAGAAAGTACGATTCCCCGAAAGCACATCGTTTGGCATTAAGCCCATATCGAAAGATGGATCAGAACGATTAGTTCGTGCTGCCATTGCATACGCAATTGAGCGCAAACTCCCTTTCGTAACTTTAGTACACAAAGGTAACATTATGAAGTTTACCGAGGGGGCATTTAAAAACTATGGTTATGCTCTTGCCGAAACAGAATTTCCTAACCAAACATTCTCTTGGAATCAATATCAAGCTATCAGTAAAGCCGAAGGAAAGGAAGCTGCAGAATCAGCCTTGAGAAAGGCACAACAAGAAGGTAAAGTCATCATTAAAGACTGCATCATGGATGCCTTCTTGCAAGAAAGCTTACTCCACCCTACCGAACATTCGGTAATTGCTACCATGAATCTCAATGGCGATTATGCTTCCGACCAGCTAGCAGCCACAGTGGGAGGTATTGGCATATCGCCTGGAGCAAACATTAATTACCTAACTGGTCATGCTATTTTTGAGGCCACGCACGGCACTGCCCCAAATATTGTAGGCACGGGAAAGGCCAATCCTAGTTCCCTACTACTTTCAGCAGTAATGATGTTAGAATATATGGGTTGGAATGAAGCCGCCCAGCAACTAGTAAAAGCCATGGAAGCTTGCTTTACAGAAAAACAAGTAACTGCCGATTTGCACAGCATGATGAGCAATGCACAATTGTTATCTACAACTGAGTTTGCCCAAGCTATCATCAAGCATATCTAACACTTTAATTCTGAAACCATGGAGTATATCAAAAATATTTTCTTCGAGAAAAACAGCAAACACATCGCCGAATATCAACGTTTAAGAAGAGAACATGGCGATACAGTCGTTGGTGAAATCACGATTGAACAAGTTTTAAGTGGTATGAAAGGAATGCCCGCTCTGCTCACCGAAACCTCAAACCTCGACCCCCTAACAGGCATAAGGTTTCGCGGATACAGCATTCCTGAAATTCGAGAAAAACTCCCCCGATTGCAAGCCGATGGCGAACCTTTGGCTGAAGGTTTGCTTTATCTGATGCTTGTGGGCGATATTCCCGAAAAGGAAGATGTGCTGAACATCTCAAAAAATCTTTCTACACGTGCCCATGTTCCCCAATATGTGTTCGATGTGATTGATGCTCTTCCCAAATCCACTCGCCCAATGACCATGTTCAACACGGCAATTGTGGCTGCAGCTCCCGAGTCAATCTTTCAAAAAGCATATCGATCTGGCGTGAATAAAAAGTATTATTGGGATTTTATGTACGACGATGTGCTCAATTTAATTGCCAAACTTCCTCGTATTGCAGCCTACATCTACCGTCGATGCTATCATAAAGATCAGCATATTTCTCCCGACCCTCGCCTTGATTGGGCAGGAAACCTAGCTCATATGATGGGCTTCGATTCTAAAGAGGTGAAAGACCTAATGCGTCTCTATATGATTATTCATGCCGACCACGAAGGTGGAAACGTGTCGGCACACACCACTCACTTGGTAGGCTCTACACTGAGTAATCCTTATTATGCCTTTGGAGCTGGAATGCTTGGACTGTCAGGACCTTTACACGGCTATGCCAATCAAGATATGATGGAATGGATTTTCGATATGATTAATGAACTCGGCGTAGAAAATCCAAATAAAGAACAACTACAAAACTACGTAAAACAAACCCTCCAAGAAGGGCGTGTCGTGCCCGGTTATGGTCATGCTGTACTCCGTGTAACCGATCCTCGGTTCACAGCTCAGCAAGAGTTTGCTAATCGATATATTAAAGACGATAACATCGTGGATATTGTGAATAAACTTCACGAGGTTGTGCCACCTATTCTTAGCAACATCGGTAAGATTAGTAATCCTTTTCCTAATGTAGATGCTTACTCTGGTGCATTGCTGCATCACTATGGCATTCAAGAATATTCTTTCTACACTGTACTCTTTGGAGTAGCTCGATCATTGGGAGTACTTTCATCGCTTGTGCTAGCACGATTATATGGACTACCTATTGAACGCCCAAGCTCACACCCTCTAGAGTGGTTTAAAGAACAAGCCGAGGCTGCATCCAAATAATTGTATTTTAAACTCGTGGTTTATGATGAGTGAATGTGCCGTTTCTCGGCTATACTTTTTTCTATCTTTCTTTAAACTATACTGCAAAGATTTTCAAAAACAAAAACGGGAAGTTGCAAAGGTTTGACCTTTGCAACTTCCCGTTTTTTATCGAATAGATTCAGTTTACACTGGGTCTTATGTCGCGCTAGTTTAATTACACTAGCTGATCTTCTTTCTCTTCATAACTTTCCCAATCATCTTTCACCGATGAGAGAAACTTTCGTCCAAAAACAATACCGACAGAAATAACACCTCCTAAAAATGCCCAAATAATAACAATCAGAGGTTTATTAGGTGCTAATGGCTCATGTGGTAATTGCACAGGCTCTATTACTGTAAGAACCGGAGTGTTTTCTTTTACTTTAATCAAAGCTGTTTCATAGTGTTTTGCTAATTCTGAATAAATAGAGAAAGCTAGATTATACTTTGTCTGCAAACGCTCCATCTCTGTTAAAGCTACCGCACTACGCACATTTTGATTTCTATCTCGATAGGTTGCTAATTCATTATGTGCTGCATTAAAGTCAGCTTCTTGTTCTAATAATATTCCTTCTACAAACACAAATTGATCTGTATCTTTTCCTACCTAATATTTTGTGAGATAATCTTGTAATAAATCCTCAGACTTCTGAGCTACCT
>JBKEBD010000031.1:0-7847 GCA_047972995.1 Mangrovibacterium sp. | reverse complement strand
AGCTCTAGAAGCGTCTTCTTGTACTGAGTGTTCCTCTTGCTCTGCTTCGAATTTGTTAATCCAATAGCGAAATTGACGAAGGACGATGTGATTCTCTCGGCAATATTGAGTATGATTCATACCTCTTCTCTGCCATGCCTTGTAATGCTTGTGCATCCATTCCTGTTGGCGGAGTTCTATTTGTTTAATGACCGCAAAGTAAGGAGGCTTAATGAAGATGGTAAAGATGTACTTGCTCGGAGGGATACGTATTATCAACTTATTTGTGTATTCGCTTAAGCCTCTTTCCCAAGAAGAATAAGTATGGGCGAAATAAAAGTCGCATTTTAATTTCTTCGCAATAAACTACTTGAAGTTTAAAGCTCAGCGTGTACGCTTCTTGTATGTATTTTCCATTGCAACTTTTTTTGTTGTAACACTTTTTCAGGACGGGACATCCTATAAATAAAAAGGTCGTAGGCAAAGCACTATTCGTGTCTTTGTTCTACGACCTTGTTTTTTGTCTCTTTAAAACTTAGATTTCCTTTTCCAATTCTATCAGCAAATCGCTTTTACTAGTAGTATCGCCTTCATTTACTAGTACCTTTTTGATAATTCCTTTGGTGCTCGCTAATATTGCATTTTGCATTTTCATAGCTTCCAAAATAAGCAAAGTATCTCCAGCTTTTACCATATCACCTGTTTTCACCATTACCTCCAAAATTTTACCTGGCATTGGTGCTTTCAATCTAATAATTGGCGACTCACTAGCCTGCTTGCTCAGCATCTTCTGCCGCTGCAACGAAAACTCACTTTCTATCGAAAAGTTATATTCCACGCCATTGAGCAACAATACATATTCATTCTGATGGTAAGAAATCAATTCAACAGGATAAACCTTATCGTTTACTTTCAACATGGTGAAACCATCGTTGGTATAATCTACCTCTATTTGACATTCTTGGTCGGCACACTGAAAAATCTGACGCGCCAATTCCTTTATCTTGTGTTCTAACCCTGTATCTTTATTTAGGGCTATCAATTGTTTTTCAGTCATTTTGTGTTCTTATAAGTTTTTAATTCGGTTTCGAAGAACCCAAGCATCATTATTACTGCCTTGTTCCACCTCCACACGCTGCTGATTCAAAAAATGATTCGTAGCGAAAACCGCAGCCATCAACTCTTCTCCTTCTTCCTGATGCACCATCGATGGCATATCTTTCTCAATAAATGAAGTATCGAAATCTCCTTTTTGGAAAACAGCGTTATTCAACACCGCTTTATCAAATGGAATAGTTGTTTTAATACCGCCCACATAGAAATTAGCTAGTGCCTCGCGAGTTTTCTGAATGGCAGCTTCTCTAGTTTCGGCATGAACAATAAGTTTTGCCAACATCGAGTCAAAATGTGGAGTTACCTCTGAACCTACCACCACGCCACTGTCAATTCGCACACCTTCTCCTTCTGGGAATCGCAAAGCCGACACCGAGCCCAAGTAAGGTGAAAAGCTCGATTGCACATCTTCGGCATTAATGCGACATTCTATTGCCCAGCCATTTAGTTTAACATCGGCTTGCGACATGGCTAGTTTCTCTCCATTGGCTATGCGAATTTGCAACTCAATCAAATCAAGTCCAGTAATCATTTCTGTTACCGGATGCTCTACTTGCACTCGCGTGTTCATCTCCATGAAATAGAAATTCTGTTGTTTATCGAGCAAAAACTCTACAGTACCCAAGCTTACATAGCCCGCTTCCTTTGCCAAAGAAACTGCTGCGGTAGTTACCTTCTCGCGCAAATTTTCATCGAGTGCTGGCGAAGGTGCTTCCTCAAGCAATTTCTGGTGTTTGCGTTGCACCGAACAGTCGCGCTCGCCTAAATGCAGCACATTGCCAAAGCTGTCGGCCACAATCTGAACCTCAATATGTCGGGGATTTTCTAAATATTTCTCCATAAACACTGATGGGTTGTTGAATGCCGACAAAGCCTCATTCGATGCTGCATAATACATTTGCTTTAACTCCGAAGATTCTCGCACAATGCGCATTCCTCGTCCACCACCGCCAGCGCTTGCCTTAATGATGATCGGATAGCCCAATTTCTTCGCCACCTCATGCGCCTCATCAAAAGTATCAACACTACCATCGCTACCACCCAACATCGGTACATTGCCTTTTGCTGCAATACGTTTGGCTATTACTTTATCGCCCATATTTTGAATAACACGAGGCGATGGTCCAATAAACACTACTCCCTCTTCCGTGCACTTAATAGCAAATTGTGCATTCTCCGACAGATAACCATAGCCTGGGTGAATAGCCGTTACCTTATTTCGTTTTGCCAAATAAACCAAGTTGTTAATATCTAAAAACTCGGGCACCTTTTCGTCATCTCTTTCTGGGAAATCAAGCACCTTATCCATGTACGTAAGATAATGTGCGTTGGGTTCTTTCTTCGTGCGAATGCCCACCGCTTGAATTCCCATTAGCCTAGCTGTGCGCGCAATTCTAATGGCTATTTCACCACGATTGGCTATCAATATTGATTTTATTTTCTTTGTAGTCATCTACTTTTCAATTTAATTACAAGGGTACATTTCCATGTTTACGTCGCGGACGTCCTTCTGATTTTCTCTCCAAAGCTTTTAGGCAGTTTATAATTTTATGACGTGTTTGTGCTGGGTCAATCACCTCATCAATATAGCCTTTCTCATCAGCGATATATGGATTCGTTACCTCATCGCGATATTTCTGTGTCAATTCTTTTTTCAACACCGCAGGATCGTCGGCCTCAGCTAATTCCTTGCGATACAAAATAGCAATAGCTCCATCAGGTCCCATTACGGCTACCTCTGCTGTTGGCCATGCAAAACTAAAGTCGCCACCAATTCCCTTACTGTTCATCACAATGTAAGCACCACCGTAAGCCTTTCGCAAAATAATGGTAATCTTTGGCACCGTAGCATTGGTGTAAGCATAAAGTAATTTCGCTCCATGACGAATGATACCATCATGCTCTTGGTCGGTTCCCGGCAAGAAACCCGGCACATCTTCCAAAGTCAGAATTGGAATATTAAACGCATTACAAATATTGATAAATCGAGCACCCTTAATTGAAGAATCAATATCTAGTGTTCCCGCCATCACCTTAGGTTGGTTTGCCACAATACCCACCACTCTACCATCAATATGAGCAAAGGCAGTGAAAATATTCATCGCATAGTTTTCTGAAACCTCCATGAAGTTTCCTCCATCAACCAACAAACGCACGATTTCTTTCACATCGTAGGGTTTATCAGGGTCTTCTGGCACAATGGTTCTCAATCGTTCGGCTTGCTGATGCCATTCTTCTGAAGAAATTGCTCGTGGTGCATTCTCCATATTGTTTGATGGCAAAAATGAAAGCAATTTTTTCACTCCCAAGATGGTATTTTCATCATCGGAATACACAAAATCGGCAATACCCGACTTGGAACCATGCACCGATGCTCCCCCCAAATCTTCAGTACTCACGGTTTCGTTAAGCACCTCCTTCACCACATTCGGACCAGTTACAAACATATAGCTCGTGTCTGCTGTCATAAAAATAAAATCGGTTAAGGCTGGCGAATAAACCGCTCCACCTGCTGCCGGACCCATAATGACTGATATCTGAGGAATAACTCCCGATGAAAGCACATTGCGTTTGAAAATATCAGCATATCCATTTAAGCTACTAATCCCCTCCTGAATTCGGGCACCACCCGAATCAATCAAGCCCACAATAGGAGCACCTGTTTTTAGCGCCATATCTTGAACCCGAGCAATCTTAGCAGCGTGCATAGAACCCAAAGAGCCACCAAGCACATTAAAATCTTGAGAAAAAGCATAAACTAATCGTCCGTTTACTTCTCCAAATCCAGTAATAACCCCATCGCCATATACTTTCTGCGTTTTCTTTCCGAAAGTAGAACTTGCAGGAGGTGTGTAAGCATCAGTTTCCTCAAATGTGCCTTCATCAAATAAAAGCGATATACGTTCGCGTGCAGTTAGTTTGCCGCGCGCATGCTGTTTCTCATAATATTTGTCGTCATATTGCTTCTTTAGCAACTTCTGACGATCTAAAAATTGTTCATAAGATGTTTTCATCTGTTTCATAATATTACAATTAAGTCTTAGGCATGACCGATAGACTCACCTAATTTCTCAATATCAACGATAATATCGTTCTCTTTTAAATTACAGGCACACGCTGCACTAGAAGTAGCATAATAGCACATGACCATTCCAACAAGAAATTCTCTTGCCAAGTTTCCTGTTTGGCTAAATATATCTGCATTTCATGCGCCAAAGTTTATTAGCTATTCTTTTTTTGTGATTTTTAATTTTTATCAAGTTTCAAATGTAGCTCATCGAAACTGATATTCCGCCACCCATACTGGCTCTTCTCGGTTCAAAGATTGCACTACATCAATGATACGCTGATTCGAACTTCCTCGAAATGGCAAATCAATACTATGGTGTTCGGCCTCATAACGCCCATCAACAAGCACATCGATGAAGGGTAGAATTTGGGCTAGTCGCTCCGATTGCAGCACTTGCTCGAATGCATAGCCTGTGTAGCACCAAACATTCTTATCGGTTTCCTCCTTTATCCGCCGAGCCAATGCCGTAAAGCCCTCCACCTGATACAACGGATCGCCACCAGAAAAAGTAACCTGCGCAAATTCAGCCTCCTTGATCGCAGTTAGAATTTCGTCTATCGTACAAAGTTCACCATGAGATTCATCCCACGATTGCGGATTGTGGCAAGATGCACAACGATGTGCACAACCTGAAGCATAAATCGAAGTTCGAAATCCGGGACCATCGACAGTAGTATCGTGAAGAATCTGAAGAATCGATAGCTTAGTCATGCACCACCCGATCGTTCAACTCTGCCAACTTAGCACCATTCCATCGATCGGTAGTACCTACCAAATATCCTGTAATGCGTTGTAACTTATCAAGGCTTGTGCTTCCACACTTTGGACAAGATTCTAATTTTTCAATCGAGTTCTCATGACCACAAGCCAAGCAACGATTCCTATTGTGATTCACCGATGCATAGCCGATGTTATATTTATCCATCATGTCTACCACGCTCATGATAGCTTCTGGATTGTGAGTTGCATCGCCATCAACTTCTACATAGAAAATATGTCCACCACCTGTGAGCGCATGATAAGGAGCCTCGATCTTGGCTTTATGATGAGCCGAACATTTGTAATAAACAGGTACGTGGTTAGAGTTGGTGTAGTATTCACGATCGGTAATACCCTCGATAAATCCAAACTCTTTACGGTCGCGAGCTGTGAATTTCCCTGCCAAGCCTTCAGCTGGTGTGGCTAGCACACTGTAATTGTGCTGATAGCTTTCTGAAAACTCATTGCTCTTATCTCTCATGTAGGTGATAATTTCCAATCCAAGCTCTTGCGCTTCCTCGCTTTCACCATGATGCTTTCCAATTAAAGCTTTCAAGGCTTCTGCCAAACCGATAAATCCGATGCCCAAAGTACCTTGATTGATTACCGATTCTATATTATTTTGTCCTTGCAAATTCTCGCTACCATTCCACAACACCGACATAAGCAATGGAAACTGCTTAGGTGCTGCACTGCGCTGAAACTTAAAGCGACGATCGAGCTGTATGGCTGCCAACTGCAATAATTCATCCAATTTGAAATAAAAGGCCTCTATGCGCTCTTCTTTATTCTCTATATGGCGACATTCTAGAGCTGTACGCACCAAATTCACCGTTGAGAAAGAAAGGTTTCCTCGTCCGATTGATGTTTTCTTGCCAAAACGATTTTCAAACACTCTGGTGCGACACCCCATAGTTGCCACCTCATGTTCAAATCGGCGAGGATCGTCAGCCTTCCAATCTTCATGTTGATTGAAAGAGGCATCAAGGTTCAAGAAATTAGGAAAAAATCTGCGCGCACTTACTTTACAAGCCAACTGATATAAATCATAGTTTCGATCTTCTGCTAAATAACTTACGCCTCGCTTCTTTTTCCAAATTTGAATAGGGAAAATAGCCGTTCCTCCATCGCCTACTCCCTCATATGTACTGTTCAACAGCTCTCTGATTACACACCTTCCTTCTGCTGAAGTGTCTGTCCCATAATTAATAGAACTGAACACCACTTGATTACCTCCTCGAGAATGAATAGTATTCATATTATGAATAAAAGCTTCCATCGATTGGTGCACACGACCTACAGTACGATTGATTGCGTGTTGTTTTACCCGCTCATCACCTTGTAATCCTGCTAAGTCATGACGTAAATAATCGGTTATCTCTCCTTCGTAAAGATGAGTATAGTCGGCAGCATTAACTTCTTCAAGCACTCTTAGTTCCTCCACATAGCTCTTTCGTACGAAAGGTGCTAGATAAAAATCGAATGCTGGAATAGCTTGCCCGCCATGCATTTCATTTTGAGCTGTTTCTAGTGAAATGCAAGCTAACATACTTGCCGTTTCAATGCGTTTAGCTGGGCGAGATTCTCCATGCCCTGCACAGAAGCCATTGGTATATATTTTATCTAGAGGATGCTGTACGCACGTTAAACTCTTCGTTGGATAATAATCTTTATCATGTACGTGCAAATAGTTTCCACGCAAAGCTTCTTTCACCTCGGGGGTGAGCAAATAGTCATCAACAAAGGGCTTAGTAGTCTCGCTAGCAAATTTCATCATCATACCGGCTGGAGTGTCGGCATTCATGTTGGCATTTTCGCGCGTGATATCGGTTGATTTGGCATCGATAATTTCCAAAAACATCTCTCGAGTTTTGGCCTTACGAGCAATATTTCGCTTATCTCGATAAGAAATGTATTTCTTTGCTACTTCCTTACGTGAACTCTTCATTAGTTCAAACTCTACCATGTCTTGCAAATGCTCCACTGTAGCTTGCGTTTCTTTATGACAAGCAATACGATCGGTGATTTTTCTTATCAATACAGAATCTTCACCTTGCTCTGTGTGCAACATCGCTTTGCGAATAGCAGCCATGATTTTCTCTTCGTTGAAACCAACTACTCTACCATCTCTTTTTACAACCGTTTGAATCATTGTCTCTGTATGTTTTTCTTTTTCTATACGAGAATACAGAAGAAAAGCCCACCAAAACACAAGAAAGCAAAACAAAAAAATTTGCCTATTCTGATGCTTTTTCTCCCGAAAGCTCGAACTATATTAGTGTGCACACGGCAGGTATTCTGACTTGTTTCCAGTTAGGTGCCTTCCCATCATAAAACAATGCGACAGTGGCGTGAGAACCTAACGCTTCTTGAAACTTACAGCTACGGGGATAGTTCAGGACTTACACCTGATTCCCTTTTGATTCGAACAACGAGCAAACGCGTCGAAACCGTATGTGCTCACAAAGATAGATTATTTATCGAAAAACAGAGCCATGTATCACAACTTTTAAAGTGCGAAGTTGGAGAGTGCAAAATAGTGCGGTGTACAATGGTATATGTACTTCTAGCTTTGCACTTCGCACTGCTTTACTATGTAATATCCTTCTATATCTGAGACATCATACTATACACTCAGCACTTCTCAACTATGCATTATGGATTCTGCCAAAACAAAAAAAGCCCTTGCTAACATTGCTGTCAACAAGGGCTGTAATAAATGGGCGACGACCTACTCTCCCACATTTCTGCAGTACCATCGGCGCTAACGGGCTTAACTTCTCTGTTCGGAATGGGAAGAGGTGGAACCCCGTCGCTATAATCACCTAATGCTTTTCTTGGCTTTTGTTTCTTAGACCAAAGGCCTAAAAATGCCAACACTTAATATCATAAACATATTGGGAAAATTAAAGATAATATATCTTCT
>JBKEBD010000011.1:0-62833 GCA_047972995.1 Mangrovibacterium sp. | reverse complement strand
GCTGCATCTGCACGGGCAAATGCCATGAAAGTAGAAGCAATGGCATATGCTGATGGCATTGTTTCTGATGAAGAAAAGCGAGCAATCGCCGATGCGAAAGCAAAAGCTGATGCTGCGGAAGCTAAGGCAAAGGCGTATGCAGATACGCAGGACACGGGCATCAAAAGTAGCTTGAATGCTTTCAAAACTGAAACGAGTGCATCGCTCAAAGTGCATTCGGATAAGATAGAGAGCAAAGTGTCGCAAGCTTCATTTGATGATCTAGGTAATAGAGTGAGTTCTGCAGAGAGTAAGATAGTTCAGAATGCTAGTGATATTACATTATCTGTTAGTGAGAGCAAGGACTATGCAAATAATTTGGTAGATGGGATTGAATTAGGCGGGGTGAACTTAGCACTAAGCAGCAATAAGGGTTGGCAGAGCTCAGGTTATAATATAGTTCAAGGATATTTAAGTGAAGATTGGCAAGTTGGGGAGTATTATACTATCACAGTAAAGGGTACAACTAGCAGTGAAAGGTTTGGTTTGTGGGGAGATACAGGCAATGCGCTGCAATGCTATCTTGTAAATGTAAAAGATGACATTTGGCAAGGGACATTTAAGCGAAACCCTTTATATTCTTATTCGACACCTCAAACACGACAGTTTTCTATTTATAATTATCCTGAATCTAATGTGTCAGGTTCAAGTAAAATTGAATTGATTCAAATAGAAAGAGGCAACAAAGCAACAGCGTGGTCACTCTCTCCCGTTGATGTAAAAGATGAAGCTAATGAATATGCAGATGAAAAGGACACTGAGCTCGCATCATCGCTAACCATTACGGCAAATAAAATAAGCTTAGCATCACAAACAATAGAACTTACCGGTAATGTATTAGCAGATGCAATCGAAATAGGAGGTGATTTAAAGGTAGGCAGCCGAGATAGTGCAGCAGCTTTAGAGGTGAGTAAATCAGGTGCATTCTATGCTAAGGGAAGTGATGGGAGTAGTCAAATGATTGTTGATAGTGATGAACAGTTGATTGAATTGAAGAGTGATAAGGTAGCCGATGGCATCTCCGGTACAGAGTCAGGCACGACAGTAATACGCATGTCATCGGGTGATGGCAGTATTTCAGTTCGTGGCGCTACTTCAGCTGCTTCTAATTCATCTACTGTCGTAGGCAATGGTGGAATATTTGCGAATACAGCATTACAATCAATTTATCCTGCTTCAACAGGAGTCCAAGCGAAAGCTTCAATCGTTGGACTTGGTCAAGGTAATGTTGCCACAGACATTACCAATCCCAATGGCTTTGTAGCAGGTGTTTATGGACGTGCTAGCACTAATGGAACTGCACCTGCCGTTGGAGGCTACTTTGAAGTATTAAAGGCTTCTGGACTAGTGCTTAATACCAAATCTCTATCAGGCAATTGTACGCTATCTACCGAAGATACTTATGTATTCAACTCTACAGGCTCAAAGTATGAGGTGATGTTACCTCTGAACCCATTAACAGGCCAAACCATATTCTTCTTCCAGTGGTGGACTGGGCAATTAGTAGTAGTTCCCAGTTCAGGACAACGGCTATATGATGATTCAACACGCAATGACTATCTAATATTAAGCCAGGGAAGTATGGCAATTGTGACTTGCATAGGCTCATGGAGTGGTTACCCAACTTGGCTTATCAAATCAATATAAATTTCCATTACATTATTATCATTTAAATTTTAAAAATGAAAACATTAGAAATTACAAGAACAACAACTACTCACGAAGGAGTGAGAAGCACCGAAACAGCCACTTACAATACGACGATTGTAATCGTGCAAGAACAGGGGCAAACACCAACTTTGAAATCGATGCGAGTGTCTGTTCAAGAGACCGAAAAAGGCTATGTAGGCGACATTGCAGTAGAGGGAGGTCGTAAGAACATTAATCTTACGAACGAAGCCGACTTATTGACGCACTATGTGGTTGCAGAGGAGATTCTAAAAGAATTGACAGAGGGAGAGAAGACGGAGGATGTGGAGACTGAGGAAGTAGCCTAAAACATCCCCAACGTCATGTGAGAACTCTCTGACCTTTTCTCACACACAAAGGCACCGAACTGCCACCGCTGAGGACTAATATCTTCTTCGGTAGGCCGTTCGGTGCCTTATTTATTTCAATAAAATGTTAGAGAGACTGCAAAGATATGAATTATAGTTATAGGTGGAAGTTGGCAGATGCTAATTTCTCAAAAGATAAAGGAAAAGTATTTAGTTGCTTTGCCTGCACAGGTGGAAGTACGATGGGTTACAAGCTGGCTGGCTTTGATGTAATAGGCTTTAATGAGATTGATATGCGCATGGGTGAGGTATATGTTCGTAATCATAAGCCTGTATCTACGCTTGTGGCAAGTGAGGGAAGCAAGATGACACTATATGAAGAACCACGTAGAATGAACATCAAAGAGATGATTCTAGCGCAAAGCTTCCCCGAGGACTTCGATTTCCTAACAGTCAGCGCAACCAAGATACAGTATATGCTAGGTATGAGTGTGCCTCCTGTAATGATGGCACGTATAGCTAGCGAGATAAGAGAACAATGGAAAGAAATATTTTAAAATCAAGAAGCAATGAAAACACCAACATCATACTATGGAGGCAAGCAGAACCTCGTAGCTACAATCCTGCCACTGTTCCCAAAGCATCAAACGTATATTGAGCCTTTCGTTGGAGGAGGGGCGATATTTTGGGCAAAGAATAGAAGCTCGGTAGAGGTTATTAATGATGTAAATAGAGAACTAATAAACTTCTATGAGTGCGTACAAAACGAGTTTGTAGAACTTGAGAAGATGGTGCGCATAAGCTTACATTCTCGCTCACTACATCGAGATGCAGAAGTAATGTATAACAACCCTCATTTGTTTACTAGGATAGAGCATGGGCTGTATGGGTACTTGCCGCCCAAAGCTTCAGTTCAATGTTAGACGGCTCATGGGGCTACGATAAGATACGCCCGACCACTTCACAAAAGATAACCAACAAGCGGAATGATTTTACAATTAAGTTTGCTGAGCGCATTCAAAACGTGCAGATAGAGTGTACAGATGCACTTCGTATCATTAGGAGTAGAGACTATTCGGATGCTTTCTTTTATTGCAACCCACCATATTACAACAGTGATTGTGGGCATTACGATGGTTATACAGTAGAAGACTTTGAGATGCTTCTGAAGGTGTTATCAAAGCTTGAGGGTAAGTTCTTGCTGAGTAGCTATCCTAGCGAGCTGTTGGCAAGATACACAACAGACAATGGCTGGCATACTCACAGTATTGAGCAGTCGGTATCGGTTGCCTATGCCACAGTCAAACCAGCCAAGAAGAAGCTGGAGGTATTAACCGCAAATTATGATTTAACCAATCCGACTAATATGCTCACACTATTCTAGTCGGATTGGCGTACATTTGATTTTTGAAAAACGAACATTTGAATTTTGCGATTATATAACTTTTTAGACAAAACTTCAAAGGGGGGTGGTATCCTCATTTTTGCCGTTAACATTTTCATTAAGTAACCTATTTCCAACTATTTATTAAATCACGATTAGCATTAATCCAATCTTCAATCCCTTGCTGATAATCCTCGGTGTTTTGCAATGCAGACAATAACTTTGCCATGACATCAGTATCATAATGCATATGAGTTATCAGACGAGCTAAATCGGCATGATCTGTTGAGAATCCTTTTCGCGCATAAGCACAAACTTGTTCTGTTTTGCCAAATATTCCTTGAGGGTCTTCTAGCATTTTAATGTCCCAACGCCCAAACATCCAGTGGGGTTTCCAACCTGTAAAAACAATCCAATCTTGCGTATCATATTGACGTTGCAATTCTGAAAGCATAGCAACGGTTGAAGAAGTCATATGCTTAAAATCTAGGTCGTAATCTGCAATAGCTTGTTTCGTTTTATTCGAAATTCCAGCCCCCTCTTCAATGCCCACAATACGATCGCCAAATTTATCTTTATTGATATTTAATTCTTCAATAGAACTAATCGGCACATAAGTTGGCACGCAGAGTCCTATTTTGGCTTCATCATATAATGTGCCCAATGGCTCTAATTTATCCTGAAATTTCTCCACTTTTGTTCCGTGCGTAATAGGCAGCCAAGCATCGAGGAATAAATCGGTAGTTCCATTTGCCATCGATGCAAAAATCAGATCGACAGCAGCGCGCTCAATCTTCACTTGATATCCTTGCTCTTCCAATAGATTTTTGGCAATCATGGTCATTGCTTTACCTTCGTCCCATCCATCTACATAAGCCATTGAAACTGTTTTTTGCTCTAGCTTCTGTGTTGTCATTCGCTCATGGATAAAGAAAAATATAGCCGCTAAGCACCACACGCCAAGCACAATCAGTTGCATATCTTTTTTATACTTGGTTTTCTTCGGACGAGTTTTGCCGAAAGCTTGCGTGATTCTATCGAGCACAATTGCTAATATAACCACTGCCAAACCACTTTCAAATCCTAAAGCAATATCCAGATTATTGATACCTTCAAGCACTCGCTCTCCTAGCCCACCTGCAGCAATCATTCCTGCCACCACTACCATAGATAGTGCCATCATGATGGTTTGGTTCAATCCGGCAAAAATGGTGTTTTTAGCAATGGGCAATTCCACCTTCAAAAGCATCTGCTTAGGTGTGCACCCAAAAGCCCGAGCCGATTCGATAAGCTCAGTGGGTACTTGCTGAATACCTAGTGCTGTAAATCGCACGGCTGGAGGCATGGCAAAAATGATGGTAGCAAAGGCTCCTGGCAACTTTCCGATACTAAAAAACAACACTGCAGGAATGAGATAAACAAAAGCAGGCATGGTTTGCATTAAATCGAGTATGGGGCGAATGATTTTACCACAAGTAGCATTCTTTGCGGTTAGAATTCCCAACGGAATAGCAAAAATTAGTGCCACAACGGTTGAAACCAACACCAAAGCTAGCGTTTCCATTGTATCTACCCAAAACCCCATGAAGTATATTAATAGCATTCCCAGCAGCGTGAAAATACTCACTCCCTTACTCACATTAAACCAAGCAATGATGACTAGCAGAGCAATTACCAAATAAAAAGGTAATCCAATCAAAAGCGATTCGATACCCTCGATAGCTCCATTTCCTGAGTTTTTTATAAAATCAAATAGAAACGTTAGGTGGGAAGTCATCCACACCACCAGTTTCTCTACATATTGTCCTATATCTATTATCTTATGTTCCATATTAATAATTTCTAATTCGTAATTCGCAATTGCATCTATTTCACATCTAGATAATTGTGTTTTGTTGATCGCGTAATTTCGTTTTCATCATCGGTTGAATTAGCTAAGGCTTCGTTTTCCTGACTAGTTTCTGTTGTCTGCTCAATAGCTTGTTCTTTAAGCCCGATGATTTCTTCTTTATCATACGGCGTAGATTCAATAATGAGCGCCGTTTGCGTAACTATTCCCAGCATTTTGCCTGTTTCATGCTCAATTACAGGCAAAGGCGATCGAAGCCCCGTAATCAGTGGCAACATCTCCTCCACCGTTTGTTCTTTTGTTACAGTAGGCACTTCAGTATATATTAACCCCTCTATCGAGTTAATGCCTTGCTTTTTCGCTTCTATTGCATCATTCAGCCAAACCCAACCCATGAAACGCTTTTCACTGTCGAGCACGGGCAGCATTTCAACCCCTAGGTTTGAAAGCTTACGAATTACGGTGCGTGGTCCATCGATGCCCAATTTACAATAAGGGAATTTAGTTCGCATGAGCGTTTCAGCCTTAATAACTGTTTTCCGATCTACACGCTCCACAAAGGCTTCTACATAATCACTCGCCGGGTTGGTTAGAATATCTTCGGGAGTTCCTATTTGCTCAATCACACCGTCTTTCATAATCGCAATACGATCGCCAAGCTTGATGGCTTCATCTAAATCATGCGTGATAAACACAATGGTTTTCTTCAAGCGCGATTGAATTTCTAGCATTTCATCTTGCATATCCACACGAATAAGTGGATCGAGTGCAGAGAATGCCTCATCCATGAGCAAAATTTCAGGGTTGTTGGCAATAGCTCTGGCAATACCCACGCGTTGCTGCATACCGCCTGAAAGTTCATGTGGAAATTTAGCTTCAAAACCTTTCAAGCCTACATTTTCAACTGCCTCTTGTGCTCGTTTTAATCGAACAGTCTTCTCTTCTCCCCTAATTTCTAATCCGAATGCCACATTATCGAGGATGGTTCTATGCGGAAGTAAGGCGAAACTTTGAAACACCATACTCATTTGTTTTCTCCGCGTGTCAATCAGCATTTTATTACTCTCTCGTGTGATGTTTAAATCATTCACAATAACATCTCCATCTGTGGGCTCAATTAAGCGATTTAAACAGCGTAATAAGGTTGATTTCCCACTTCCTGAAAGCCCCATAATAACGAAGAACTCGCCTTCATTAATATGAAGATTTGCCCGATTAACTCCTACTATACACTTTGTTTTCTTCAGAATTTCTGCTTTCGATTTTCCTTGCTCAAGCATGGCAAGTGCCTCCTCTTTCTTTTTTCCAAAGATAAGAGATAGGTTTTTGACTTCGATTTTGGGCTTAACACCAACATCTAGTTTTGACATAACATTCAATTTTTATGACTCCAAATTAATAGACCATCCTAACAAAAAAACATGCGGCATTGTTGACACTGTTTGTGAGTTGATCTAAGATATTCTATTAAAAGTCTCGACAATGCACCGTGCATCTACAATTGGCAACATCTTGTGTGAACAGATATTCTAATCTGTGAATCGAGATGGAAAGGCACTTTTACCTATCCAACAAACTAAGAAAGCTCAAGTGGCGAGGAGCAAGCTACAACCCGCCTAGCTTCAGAAGAAAAAACCTCAATATATACCCTAAAAATACAATTCGGTTTTTTTGAAGCCTCTAATATATAGATTTTCAATGATGATTACAAGCTTAGCCCCAACCAATTGAGAATCGTAAACATATGTTAATATTCATATGACGCAACAATATCTTGTTTAATCGTTAGGATATATGATAATTTTTGAGCTTATAAAAACCGCTCAAGCATAGCTCTGATAAACTTTCAACTCATCGCTAAACAAGCCCAACCCAACTTTCACTTCCCTAAATATTTTCAAGAAAAAATTGGCTATTTTTCGACATCAATGCAACTATAACACAATGAAAATAAACGATAGCATTCTGTATCATCTCCCAAAACTCGAATTGTAGGACACTTGTATTAATCTTACATATTGTATTGTTTGAGCATATTGGTGCTCTTTCAGAGCAATTTAAAACACCCAGTTTGAGAATATGAAATTTGCAGGTCACATCCGCCACCTCAATAATCACCTAGGTTAATAACCTGAGTTTCGGATAAGATTTTGCCTCAGGTTAATAATGACAAGGAAGGAGTGAATACAGGATTGAAAGTTGGGCTAGTTGCACAAGTGCCAGAGGTGAGAAACACATTAATCGCGCCAAATAAAACTCGTTTGTTTTTGGCATATCGTGTGCTGTAAAACAAAAAATCCGAAAGGCTTTTGCCTTCCGGATTTCAGGGTGTTTATTTCTAAACTTAAGTATTATTCTGCTTGCCAATCATAAGTACCAGCTGCGCCAGTTCCTGATTCCCAGCCTTTGGTTTGCTGAATCCAAAAGTTTTGAGTTAGCAAGTTTGAACGCAAACCATTGATATAATAATTGTTTTGCCAATTAAATTCATTCTCTACTTCCAAATACTGGTCCATGTAGTTTGTCAAATCAGCCACTTCAAAGTTAGCGTCATACCAATCTGCCAAGGCAGCCAATTGGGTGTCGAAATCAGCGTCATCGGGGTTAGCCGATACTCTTGTTTCTGCATCAATCGGATCTTCTTTTCCTGCCGATGCTTTACATTTTAAGAAGTAACCATGACGTGCTCCTCCTTTTAATGGATCTACACCTATTTTTCTACAAGTGCTATTCACAGCAATCGCATCATCGCTCTCATCATTAAACAACATCCATCGTTGCATATCCCAGAATCGCTTACCTTCATAAGCCAGCTCTACTTGTCTTTCAAACAAGCAAGCATTGAATGCGGCATATTTTCCAGATGGCGTATTGATATCACCAGCTCCCACACGGTCGCGCACTTTGTTAATGTAGGCTGCACATTGTGCATTGTCGCCCACACCTGCATAAGCTTCGGCAATAATCAAAAGTAATTCTGCATAACGATATTCCATAATGTTAATGCCCGACAACGCATAGTTTCCGCTTGAAGCTGCAGCATTTCCCGACATTTTACGCACCACCACTGGACTGCTCAAATCATCATTGTCATCTGCAAAATAATTCGACTCGCCATTTTGCCACATATAAGTGTATAGTGTCGATTTTTTATCTTCTAAATAAGGCCAAACCACACCATTGAAGGCAAAAGTACGATAAAAACGAGGGTCGCGATTCAAAAAGAAGTGGAATGAATCATAACCATTTCCCGGTGTAGCACGCTCGCCATCTGCCAATGGAAATAGATCGATCATTTCTGCTGGAGCAGCTACGCCGCCTGTTCCTCCTTGCGATTTTAATCGTAAACCATTTTCCCAAGCATTTTGATACGCCATACTTGAACCCGATGCTGGAGCGTCAAGCAATTGAACAACGATAGCTTCCATGTTGCTTGCTGCAGCATAATCTGAATTGTTTAGCATAGCTTCCCAATCTTTAGCCGAGCTACCATATAGTCCATAACCATTGCCTGAAAGCATTGTTTCGGCTTCAAGACCTGCATCGAGGACTTTTTGCCAACGATCAGAATTTTCCCAGTTAGGGTTAAATAGCGGACTAGCAAAAGTTAAAAGCACACGGGCTTTTTGAGCCAAAGCTGCTGCCGATGTAGGTCGTCCATAATCTTTTGCTGCATTCGGCCATACGGCTGGCAAACGTTCTGCCGCTTCGTCGAAGTCAGCCAAAATTTGATCTACCAAAGCCGCTGTAGTTGCACGAGGAATTTGAGTTGATGGATCTTCATTGGTTGCAAACTGAACTGTAGTTACAATAGGCACACCACCATAAACTTTCATCAAGTCGTAATATTGCAATGCACGAAGGTAGTACATCTGCCCTTTCACTTGATTTTTAAAATCTTCCGACAAGGTCGTACCATATTCATCAATCTTCTCAATTACATCAGTCACATAACGAATTCTGTCATACGAATAATTCGTTACCGAAGAGCTCAATCTGTCAGGGCCATAATATGAAGGGAACATGCAATCATCACCTAAAGAATAAGATGTTCCATTTTGTATCCATGGATAATCTGAAATACCCCCACCTCGTTCTTCAGTCAATCGAGAAGGCATATTTGTAAATTCTCCCACCAAAGAACGGTCTGGCGAAGTGAATGATGCAAAGTAGTAGGTGTATAATACTGCCACGTGATTATTCAGCTGAGTCTCACTCTCATAAATTTCATCACCGAAACGGTCGATAGGTCCCACATCTTCTAGGAAACTATCGTTACACGAGGTAACCACTGCCATAAACAGCATAGCTAATCCTATTTGCTTTATAATATTTTTCATGTCTGTAATTCTATTAAAATTTTAATAATCTTCTTTCTACTTCATTTTTTAGAATTGCACATTCAAACCAATCGACCAAGAACGCAATGTGGGGTAACCCGCTGTTGATGAATCATACATATTGCGATATTTGTCTGGATATGGATTGTAGAAGTCCCACAAGTTGTAACCTGTGAAGCTCACCGATGCACTTTCTAATCCCCAACGTTTCACCGTTGCCTTTGGAATGTTATAAGCAACCGATAAGTTTCTCACGAAACAACGGAATGAATTTACAGTCCAGAAATCAGATTGTTGCAAGTTTGAAGTTTGCGAAGCAATTGGATAAAATCCAGCCATTGGGTTTGCAGGGTTATACATATCAGCCCAGAAAGATTCTGGATTCCAAAAGAACTCATTGGTAGGCAGTACCACACGATCAATAAAGGTAGCTCCACCCCACGATGTGCTAATTTGCGCTTTCAATGACACTGCTTTGTAAGAGAAACCTAAGTTAGTTACAAAACCTCTACGTGCATTAGCTTTTGCCAATTCATAGTAATCCTGCGAACCATCTTCACCAATTCTACCATCGGCTTTAGTCATGTTTCCATTATCATCTGGTTTTCCGAAACGGTCTTGATAAGCCAAGCTACCGAGTTTCATTTGTGATTTATCAGTAGTTCCGAAGTAATACGCACCATCGCTACCCGAAGCTTCTGAATTGCTTTGCAAATAATCCCAATAGTTATCGATATCTTGTTGCGTACGCATGATTCCATCGCCACCTGAAGTACCTGTCCAAACTTTGTAGCCATAATCAGGACGAAGAGTTGATTCGCCTTGTTTTGTTGCTACGTCAGCTTCATATCGATAGTTTGTATCGTAATATTTCACTACTTTGTTATTTCCTCTACCAAAGTTCACCGACACGTTATACCTCATGTCTTTATTAATACGATCACTCCAACCAATTTGCATTTCATATCCCCAAGAATTGATCGAGCTGTAGTTTTGTTCAGTAAACGATCCACCAGTTGTAATTGGAGTTCCCAACTGCGCAGAAGTTACTGTCAACATATCGCGAGCCATATCATAATAATAGTCGAAACCAACGCTCAAACGGTTATCTAGCACTGCAGCATCAATACCAAAGTTGTTTTTATAGGTTTTATCCCATTTCACATCGCGGTTAGGCGTTTTTCCGGGGCGCAAGCCTTCCACTTTATCACCACCATTAGAACCAAATCCCATACCACCATCACTAGTGTAGTCATATTGTTGCAACCACAACCAAGAGCGGATATTATCCTTACCTGTAAGACCAAAAGAGTAACGTAGTTTCAAATTATCTACCCAAGGTAAAGCGTTAGCAAACCAATCTTCTTCCGAGATAATCCAACCCGCTGAAACCGATGGAAAAGTTCCCCAATAGTTTTCGGGAGCAAATTTTGTAGAAGCATCCGAACGAATCAAGAAAGACAATAGATACTTTGAACCATAAGAATAGTTGATACGTCCTAGGTATGACATAGACGCTGTTTGAAATTTCTGGATGTAAGAAGCATCTTGAATATCACCCGCTGTAGAGCTACCTCCCAAATAAGGATCATCGGGGTTAGAGTAAACCATACGTTTTGAACTTCGGAAACCTTCTGAACGCTCAATAGATCCCATAGCAGAGATAGTATGCTCGCCCCAGCTTCTAGCATAGTTCACATAGAAGTTATATTGATTGCGACGGTTGTATGAAGAATCATATAAAACTTGCAAGTTATCGCCTCCATTGTTTGTTGCCACTGCAAATTGTCCGTTAGGGTTGTACAAGTGGTTATTAGCTTGGTTCGTATTTTCTTGATATAATAGCGTAACAGGCAATGCCACTTGGTCTCCATCGGCATAGCTTTGTTGCACGCTGAATGTACCTTTCAATGATAACCCTTTAATAAAAGGAACATCATATTTCAATGCAAAGTTTGCGGTGTACGACATCGACTCTTCTGTTGATTTAGAACCCGCAGCTTCGTTGGCAAAGTAGTTCCATCCTGCCATCGACGATTTTGAGTTTACCAAAGATGCTGTTGTCGATTGGTTAGCACCCAAGATTGGCGAGAAGAAATATGTTTCGCCCTCATGTTCTACTTCCCAAGGAATGTATGATGGCATATGCAGCAAAGCAGCATAGTCAGCACGCGAACCTCTAGCATAACCATTCGAGATACCCGAGCTTGATTTGGTGTATGAGCGTTCCATGTTGCCTTGGTTAGCACCAATGTTTGCTTCCAAACTCAAACCATCAGCCACTTTCACACTCACGTTGGTACGGAAGTTCCAACGCTTGTAGTCTTGCGAACCAAGGTTGGCGCCTTGGTCATACATTGAAATACCGGCATAGTAAGTAGCGTTATCAGAACCTCCGCTCACACCAAGAGAATGGCGTTGAGTAAAACTTCCAGACCACGCTTCATCTAACCAGTTATAGTTGGTTTGCGACATATCATAAATTTCATTCATTGAATATAAATTATTGACATCTGCGTTACCATCTACATTAAGCAAAGTATTCCAATATTGTCCGTATTCAGCACCTGAAAGAGTTTTACTGTGTCTAATTGCGTCGTTATATGTTACTTGACCAGAGTAGGTAATCTTTGTTTTTCCTTTTTTACCTCGTTTGGTAGTTACAATGATTGCCCCTTGAGCTGCACGAGCACCGTAAATAGCAGCACTTGCATCTTTCAATACACTTACCGATTCAATTTCTGATGGGTCAAGCATATTGAATTGCTCTAAGGTAGGTTGACCAGTGTTGGCATCCAATTGCATAACATCATCAATAATAACCAATGGCACCGAAGTACCACCATCTTTAGACAAGCTGAATGTTTGGCGAATGCTCACATCGGCAGCTTCTCCCGGACGGCCAGACACATTTGAAATGTTCAAACCAGGAACCAAACCTTGCAATGACTCCGAAAGGTTAGACACTGGAAGTTCAGATATCTCATTAGCTGACACTGTGGCTACTGCCGATGTCAATGTACCTTTAGTTTGTGTGCCATAACCTACGTGCACAATTTCTTCCAATTGTTGGCTGTCGGGCTCTAAAGTTGCATCTAGTTTAGATTTTCCATTTACAGACAAAGTGGTTGTTTTCAATCCCACAAAGCTAAATGTAATCGACGCATCTGCTGGAACTCCCGATAGTGTGTAGTTTCCATCCATGTCGGTTAACGTGGCTGTTCTTGTGCCTGTTACCAACACGGTAACACCGGGAAGCGGACCATCGGCACTGCGCACATTTCCAGATACGGTAATCGTCTTTCCGTCTTGTTGCTCAACAACTGTTTTGTTGCCGACCTCCGACTCACTTGCAGCCATAGCCGAAGTGCAAACAAAGAGCACCAACACCATAGTGAAGCTAATCTTTGTTAGAAAAGGTAGACTTCCACTACTTGGAGCTAACTTGGTAAAAACACCTTTTCTCATAAATATTAATTTTAAAATTATTAATTAGTTTGAATATATTTCTGAAAAATGATACTCATGTAGGTAATATGCAGTTTGCAATTAATTAACCTACTAGAGTCCAAAAGTATAAAAAAGATGTAAACGTTCACATCTTTTTATCAGAGAATTGTAAAAAAATTTCAATCGCTAGGTTTATGCTCGCTAAATCTACAAATCAAATCACTGAATTCCAATAGGATACAACTATTTAAATTTAAAATAAAAATCTTCTCTAAAAAACTAAAAACGGGTTATGGGCAGCGAATATAAGCTAAATTCTAGTTTAACAACACAACCAGACCACTATCTACCACACTCACTCCCCTCAAAAAACGATGCAAAAGAAAAAGACCAAAGAGCAAACTCTTCGGTCTTTTTTCGTATTTCAGTGCACCAAAATCTTATTTGTATAAACTTGGATTTCCTTTAGTAGCTGTTCCGCTAATCTTGAAATTCAAGTTATCCACATCAGCAAAAGTAGCTGTTACTTCTTTCCCTGCAATTGGGTTCTTATCCGTAATCGAATTTGCACCATAATTCATTGCCGTGGGCGTTCTTGAAATCATTGATTTTGCATTGGCAGCTTCACTCGTCGTTGGTTTAAAGTTATAGCCTGAAGCTATCTGTCCTACGTTGGTTGAATAAGAAGATTCACCAATATTAGCAAACAAACAGTCCTTAGAATACAATCCACCTGCATAATCTTTTCCTTGATAGTTATAACATTTTACATTAAAGATCATCGCATCTTTCGCCACATCAATAATCGTACAAGCATCGAATGTAAATGAACTACCTTTCGTGTTGTTTTCTGCAAATTTTGCATCTTCAATTCGCACCAACGGTCTACCCGGTGTGTATTCTCCTTCAGCATCAGGAGCTGTATCTGCAGTTCCGTCATTTGCAAAATTGTAGATAGTTGATGATGTAAAAGTTATTTCCTTCGCAGCTGAACCGAAGGCTTCTTCTTTAGCATTTTTCCATGAACGGAAGTCAACCAAACTACCTGTTGGGAAGTTAGCAACCGTACAGTTTTCTACCTTAACACTCTCTAACTGCTGATATGATTTTGCACCACTGGTAATAAAGTTACCTGTGTAGTTTGCCACCGAACAGTCTTGAATAGCAATACCAGAACATAGCGAATATTCCCCTTGAACAGCTGTGCTCGGATCTTTATGTGCTAACGTGATAAAGTTCTTCAGTTCGTTTTGACCATCAATATTCAAACGCATGATTGAGAGTAAACCGGCATTGTCGGGGTATGTCAAGCTCAATTTCACTGTTGCCAATGAATCTGGATTTGTAGCATAATCATCAGATCCCATCAAATAAAAATCACCTATTGGCATTTCTCCGGTGTATTCAAACACATAGTCAGGACCCACATCTCGTGTAGATATCATGATAGCACCACCCGATTCCAACATGGCTTGAATACCTGCTTGTAGCTCTTCGCTATTGAACACATACAAACCACCACTCATTGATGTTTTAAATGAATAACGACCAACAACACCACCATCTTTATCAAACAATTCGGCTGTATATCCGGTGAAAGATACCAAACCATCAACAGTTATTGTTGGAGATGATGGATTGTTAATTTCTTGTTCTACAACCACAGCTTGTTCTGTTGCCGAAGGATTTCCAGCACCTTCTTTTGGTGTTATCACAATTTTCTTTGGTGTAGTTCGATAACGAGCCAACCAAGTAAAAGTAGCTGTATTAGCAGTTACTGTAACTTTTTCATCGGCTTCTCCTACCACATTTGGCATCATCAACGATTCAAATTCTGCAGTTGCAGGGTATCCTAATATTTCACCCTCGAAACCTCTAATTTCTACTTCATAAACCGTTCCACTCAACAGCGCAGTTGACATAGTATAAGAATACGTTGTTACACTGTCTTCGCGAAGAACAGTACCTACTTCGCCAAGAGCCACTCCACCCTCTTCAATCAATCCGTTGTAGGTAGTTACATAATAACCTTCCGATGGGGTATCTAAACGATCTTCCCAAGTGTAGGTAGCCGTATTATCATCGTTTACTGTCACCACCATATTAATGGGATGATAAAGATAAGTGCCATCCCAAGCTGATTCATCTTCTGAGCAAGATACGATGGCTGACATAGAAAACACTGTTGCTATCAACAGGCTAAATATTTTCCAAGTTCTTTTCATATTTTGTTTTTTAATGTATTATATCTTTTATTTTACGTATTCCTTAATCCTATGTTAACGTTTACGGAGCAAATATATTACTTTTTTGTTATCAACTGCGCTTAATGTGTAATTTTTATACGATTTCAAATGAATATCTGCTGCTATTTTGCTTCCATCTACTGGATTTATCATCTCTAAAGCATATTTTTCACCATTTAAGTTCAATTCACACTGTTTACCCGAGTCCAAATATACGATATAATCGTTTCCAGAAGATTTCAACATATATACACCTTCTTCTTTCGATTCCACAGGCTCGCATTGAGCTGCTACTTTTAAGAAATCGGCTGACTCTACTCTAGGAACTCCAGCCAAGGACCCACCTGCCATGAAAATTGCCCAAGCACTACCCTCCGATTGGTCGAAAGAATTCATCACAGCTTTACTCGGATTCGCTAAACGATAGCTCAACACATCTTGATATATGGTGTGGAAACTTTTCTTTCCTGTTTTGTTGATGCGCATATGCTGACGAGGTGCAAGGTGCATATCGCTCTGTGGTTCCCAAACGGTGCCATCAACACGCGAGCCCCAATAGCGAATATCAATAATATCAACTAAGGCTGATCGTTTGGTGTCGGCAAGAATAGCATCTTGCACATCTTTGGTGGCACTCAGTGCTATTAGTTCTCTTTTGCCTGTTTCTTTTTCCCAATCGGCAACTACATCAAGCCAAAATTCCATGAAGTGCAACGGACCAGTATATTCGGCACTAATCATTTGGATTACGCCATTATTATCTGAGAAATTATTGAAACACTGTTTAATAAATGCTTCATGCAACGGGCGACGAGCCGCATTGGTTTCATCATAGAAATGGCGATCCATAAACACACGCTTATCACCAGCAAAGGGCACCGGTTCGGGGAATTGGGTATCATTGATGTTGTTGGTTGGGCGCCATGGGCTATCCACCCAGTGTGCTCCGGCTTCCAAAATGTTGTGTTGGAAATAATTTTGATGCATCAATACTAAACCATTTTCATCGGCTAGGTCGGCGAAATCTTTCAACCGTCCCCAATACCATTTATTGTATTTTGTGAGGTCATATTTACTCAAACCATCCCACGCCAAGCCTTCGCCTGAACGCTCAAAGGGTAGTTCTAAGAACGGAGCCCACACTTCACCATTAATGCGGTTGGTACGCTCATGGTCGTCGCGCCTGCGGTCATACCACAAGGCATAATGCTGTTCCATTGCCACCAGATTATTTTCTTTCATATAATCCACCACATCTGTCAACTTGTCGGTATATCCGGTGCCTTGTTTTCCCGGGAAATATCGGGTTAAGGCTGGTTTTGCTCGCTGCACATCGCGCGGACGAGGTCCTCCGTTCCACCAAGGCACTACTTCTTGCTTTCCGGTGAGCACTTCATCGCCTCGCACTAACCAACCGTGTTCATTCACACGCATTTGGGGAGCTTGCTTCTTTTTCTCGTCTTTCACCTTATATTTTATTTTGGCAAAATCTTTTGCTCCGGATTTATCTAGAGAGATTGGATTATCAACCACGTGTTGGGCAATAAATTCAGGAAGTGTAATGGCTGGCTTCATCGCATAATCCATTAAGGCTTTTGCTTGCTCAGGTGTAGGGCTGCTTGTTGGTTCTCCCGGGTAAACAATCACAGAATTCTTGGGGGTGTTCTCCTCTCCCACTCTTTCTGCCAATTGCTGAAAAAACAAGCTGCGCGGATTAACGTGCTCATTACAAAAATTCCAATAACCCGAACCCGAGAATTGCGCCCATGTACCAAAAGCCCAATTGTTAGCCCCGGGAGGCGCAAAGTTTTCAATCATCGACGCTGTAGATTGCCAAATCAGACAGTTAGCCGCTGTCCAACCAGCACCAAAATCGCTAATGTAGCGATTGCTAAGGCTCAACGCCTGACGGTCAACGTGCACCAAATCAAATAAGATGCCCGAAGCCCAACTGTTCACCGTACCGCTGAAGCTATAAGCTTGCTCTGAGGTACATTGCACAAAGGCTGTCGGTCCTGCCACAAATGCGCCAGTGCCAAAATCATGATAGCCTTTTTCGGCATACACACGCAAGAATAAAGCTTGCTGTCCTTCGGTGTAGAACGTGTATCGACGCAAACCGCCAATTTCAGAAATGGGTTCGGTAGAAATACAGTCTTCCACCGTTACCTTGGAAGCGCCTTCATAAAGTGCTACTGCCGAACCTGCTAAATGCTTAAAGTTCACACGACGCACCCATGCATTTTCCACGTGCTGAAAGCTAATGCCATTCCAACAATGCTCTTCATCTTTAAGGTTTGTTGAATCGTATGCCGAAATAATATTCAGATTCTCTACCGCCACATTTGAAATACGGGTGTCCTGCTCATATTTTTGCACGAAAGCACCCCCAAATTCTTTTTCAATAGCCGTGGTAATTGGGGCATCAATTGTAATTTCATTGCCATTAATGGCTGCAATGCTTCTATCCCAACGAATGAACTGAAACTGCGACTTCCAACCCCACCATGAAGATTCTCCTCCGAAATCTGACATTCCCACTTTGTCAATCCACTCTTGGGTAACTGGTCGAGAAAGTGCAATCTTATCGCCTACTTTCAAGCTTGAAACATCATCAAGTGTTATTTTCATCGTTCCTACAGGCACATATTCGCCCTGCACTTGAAGCTTTTTTTCAACTAAAGACACAGCTTCACCTTCAATTCGGAACAAGGTTTCTCTGCTTGTGCCATCTGCAATTAGCGTTGTTCCATCGGGCGTGTTTCCTGCCCCGCGGATTACAATGCCCGAATGATTAATGAGTAATCTATCACTTAAATGATATTCGCCCGATTCTAACAGAATAGCTCCACGAAATCCATCGGCTCCTATGGGCAATGTGGAAAGATAATCGATGGCATTTTGAATGTTCTGGCTGTCATCGGATCCAGAAGCTTGGAGTACCAATTTGTTGGGCACAAACGGTATGCATTCAGCAGAAGCTTTGTAGCCACTATAGGAGAAATCGGGAATCTTATTTCCTTGCTCATCGGTAGTATAGATGAGTTTACCCTCTTTATATTGAAGCGGTGGAATGGGTGCTTCTTTTTTCTTTGCCTCTGCATGGAAGGTCATCCCGATGAGAAGCAGCACTAGTATGGAACAAATTTTATTCATGTGTTTTAAATTTGACTATAAGTGTAAGCTGTAGGCTTTTGCTGATTTAATCATTCTCTGGTGTGCTGCTTGGCTTACTGCCTACACTACAGCCTATAGCTTATTTGTAGGATTATGCATTGGGAATAGTAAAAGCGACAACCCTATTCAGGTTGTCGCTCTATATCTAACGTTTAGCGTTTGATCGCCAAGGTCTTAAAACAGTTTTTTCAAATCTTTCAACGTATCGTTGTTGTTTGCATCGTCAGTCCAATCTACTTTGGTCGATGGGTCGATACCGTTGATGTATTTTTCGATGTTAGTATAACCATCACCATTGATATCGCCAGTAGCATCGGAAGCATCGTTTGGATTCAAACCATGTTTTTTCTCCCATTTGTCAGGCATACCATCGCCGTCAGTATCTATATAAGGTTTACCAGTATATTCTGGATATCCACCCACTTCTTTGGGGTCGGTGATGATACCAATTTTGTAAGAATCTTCTTTCAAACGACGATATTTGAATCGAGGGACATCTGATAGATCTACATTTTTAGGATATTCTACTTCGCCTGTTCTCACTTGTTTTACAATACGCTTATCCACAGCATCGCGTTTAGGGAAAGTAGCCCCTGCATTGGCGAGCACAAAGTCAAACGACTCTTCTGCCGACATGATTGGATAAACAGGCATGGGGAGTGGTTTTGTCCATTTCATAGCATCAGTATATCCATCGGTGTTGGCTTGCTCTTCCACTTGCACACCACCTGCCCAGTTGTCGGCAGAAATTTCAGGATAGCCCTCCATGATGTTGCCATCAACATAGCAACGACCATATACGTGGTAACCTAATTTGCTGCGACCTGATTCTGGTTTCAAAATGCGGTGTCCTACAGGTGAATCTTTTGGTGTAGCTGGACCGGGTTTGAAATAGTTATTAATGATGTTATACATGGCAGTGTAATCGCCACCATCAATTGAGCGGTGCACCCAGTTGAACACAATATTGTTGGTAAAATTGAACACGCCATTCCAACCAATTGAAGGGTTACGACCGGCGTTGCTTGCCCACATATTGCGTGTAAATGTACAGTTTTCACCACCTAAAGTTGAACCGAAAGCGTGGTTCCAAGTATCTAAGGCTTCAGAGAAGATAGAGTTTTGAATAGTTACGTTTACTGTTGGCAATTTTTCTTCTTTAGCTTTACCTGTGCTATCGTTATACATATGACGATAGAAAGACATATTTTCATCCAATCCCCATGATGCAGACACATGGTCGATGATGATATTACCCACAGGGTTACCACCAATTGAATCATCACGACGCCCCACATTGGTTTCACCTCGACGGAAACGCACGTGGCGAATGATTACATCATGTGTATTAATCCACACACTCTCTCCTGCAACGCAAATACCATCACCAGGAGCTGTTTGTCCTGCAATAGTTACATAAGGGGCACGCACGATAAGAGGCGATTTCAAATGAATGATTCCCGACACATTGAACACAATGATACGCGCACCACCTGTTTCACAAGCTTCACGCAATGTTCCAGGTCCTTTATCGGCAAGGCTAGTTACAGTAATAACCTTTCCACCACGACCACCAAAAGAGAATTTACCACCACCAAGAGCTCCGGGGAATGCAGGGATTTCTGCTTGTGGCAAATCGATTGGACGACGCGCCCAAGGAATATATGGTTTACCATGATTTGCTTCTTCCTGAACCACTTTGTAGGCTTCCCACCAAGCTTTGTCAGAATCATGCATGGCTTGTGCCATCATTTTTTTTGTTGCTTGTTTCACACTATCTGGCTCATTCGGATACTGTGCACGAGCCTGAAATGATAGACAACTCACCATAATAACAGCGACCATTAGCATCGCTTTTCTTAAATTTGTTCTCATCTTGTTTATATTAATTTATTAAACATATATGCATTCTTCCTTTATTTTCACAGCGTAAACTTATATAAAGATGAACAAACTACCTAGCTAATTAGCTTATTTTTACACATTTATTTTAATTAGTTTTCTGCATATGTCTTCAAAAAAAAATTCCAACAAATACACTTTCAATAAGTTAAAATGAAAACGTTTTCAAAAAAACAAAACAAGTCAATGTTAATCAAATATTAAGCAGCAGCTATACTTCACCGCATATAACTGAAGATAGCTCAAGATTACAAGTGTTTATTCAAAAAAAGAGAGGATTCCATATGGAACCCTCCCTAATATATCAACTATAAAATAAACGTCTTGAAATAGCTGTTTGCTTATTCAGCAGAAGCAGGAACCACTGTAACAGTCATTACTGATTGGTTTCCTTGTTTATCTTCAATCGTAACTACAGTAGAACCTTCAGCAACGGCAGTAATCTTACCTTCTGCATCAACGGTTGCAACAGCGTCATCATCTGAAGTAGCCGATGCAAATTCATATCCACTTGGAGAATACAATGTCAATGTTTCTGATGTTCCAGCAGTCATATTTTGGAATTCACTGTAGTTGTTGCAATATGAAGGAGCAGCAGCAACTTCATAAGATTGAGTAAGACCAGCGGCTGAAGTTGCAGTAACCTTAGAAATACCATTGGCGTTGAATTTAATAATACCTTCTGTTGACACAGTAGCCACAGCAGCATCACCTACAGTATATTCCCAAGTATCATCGGCTACAGTAGAGAATGCCATAAACTCTAAGCTTTTCGCATTAATAGCCGCAGCATCGGCATAAATTACGTCTTCCGCACGTACTTGAGATCGGTTGTGCGTATCTGCTTTTTTAGCTGTTTTATATTCACGGCTGTAAGTTTCTCCATCAGCTGTAATGTAAATAGTATAACTCTCTTCTGAATATGGCAATTCACAAATAGAAATCCAGTTGAACTCACCATTTGCATCGTCCTCTGGATCAATCTTTTTATGCGTATAAATAATTGATGGCTCAAGAGCATCTTCAAATGTATCAAAAGCAACAGGAGTAGCTGTAGTAATGTAAGCATACTCATAGTTATCTTTTATTTCACTTGCTTCTGCTTCTACCAATACCTTGCCAGAAGCATCTTTCACTTCAACTTTAGTAATCATGTCATAAGTTAAGCCATTGCCAATTGACACACGGTCAACAATACGACGACACTCCGCAAATTTATTTCCTGCAGAAGCTGCATCGCCAAACCAAATTGATTCGGATATACCTGCTTTCACACCGGTGATAGGTGAAGGAATAGTTGAGTTGCTTTCGTACAATACTTCTCCTGCATCGTCTAAAATTTCATACCAATATGATTCGTTTGATTCCAAACCTTCAATATTAATTGAAAGCGTATCAGAATAAGTTACAGTAACTGAAGTTACTTCATCGCCTTTAGTATAGCTAGCGCCTTCTTCTACCGGGGCATTTCTATAATAAACTTTTGCTGTTTTTGGAGAAAAGCCACTATCTTCTGATACTTGTTCCCAGTAGAAAAGAATTGAGCTTGTAGTAGCTGTATAAGCCATACCCTTGTGCAAAGTATATGTGTCATCAAACACAGTTTCTTCTTCACCATCGAAAGCTTGGATAATTACCGTACTTCCTGCATTGAAACCACCTGAACGTCCTGGTTTCAAGCTAAAGTAACCATTAGTAAAGTCTTCTGTCAATACGTAATCTCCCCTTTGTACTATACTACCGTCTGCATTATACAACTGTTCCAAAAGCTCAACATCACCTGCTTCATTAAGCATTTTCATTGAAGCAATAGTCATCTTTGTAGCATCCCAAGAAAAAGAAAGCGAACCATCTAAGTTATAAGAAGGTGTTGCCACAGGAGCTGCTTCACCAATTACGGTTACTGCCACTTTTGCTGTTTTTCCTGTAGTAGCACCTGTTACAGTAACTGTAGTTTCACCACCACCAAGAGCTGTAATCAAACCTGCATCGCTAACAGAAGCAATAGTTGCTTGTGCTACAGCGTAGGTGTAATTTTCACTGAAAGCTTCACCATCTTTAGTTGTTGTTGCTTCAATTTGAGCAGTCAAATTTTCGGTGTTCATGTCAAGCGCCACCGTAGGTTCTGCCACTTCCAATACAAAAACCGGATCACTTGTTTCGTCTTCCGTACAAGATACCGCCATTGTTCCTAAACCTAAAAATAAGGCTGGAATCCATTTCAATAAATTTAATTTTTTCATGAATAATAAAATTAAGATTAATCAATAGTATTTCTATTTTTACAGTGCAAACATAAGGACAAGAATTGTAAAAACAAACTTTCAGTAACGTATAATTTACATAAAGATATTATATAAGTCAAATACAACACAGTAATCATTTGTAGACATGGTACTTAGAGAAATGTAAAACGTTTTCAGTTTTTTGTTAAAACTAAGTCCCATACACATCAAATTCCATTTTATGAAAAAGTAAGTTACAAATAGTAAGTACACAAGCAACTACAAAACAACCACATAATAACAAAGAAGCAATAAACAGCTAAGAAACAACCATGTAAGCGTTAACACCCCTACTTCGGGCTATGAAATTGAGCCCATAGTGTTTTTCTCCTCATTCATTGGTGGAACTACATAAATTAACAGACTAAAAAAGCAATTCGAGCAGTTTGAGCTTTCATCCCTTAGTTTTTCGACTTATTTTAGCCGCTGTCAGAATTAAACTAAAATATATTTAACCCAATTTTCTCTCCTACATTCACACGTTTCTTGTCATCATTAACTTGAAAGATTATTAGTGAGGTGGCTGTGACCTACATATTTTTATTTTCTTAAACGTAGGTATTTTTAAACGACTTGATAAATCCCAACAACCTCGAATGAGGTTGAACAACAACATGAATTATTCAACCCCATTGGGGGCTGTTTTTATGTGTAAAATTTTATACCATGGGTTTAACCCATGACTATTATTATTATTCAACCCTTTCAGGACAATACTAATATGCTCCCAAAATACAGCACGAGAAATTAACAAAAGTGTACTACATTTCGGTTTGAAGAGAAAATCAAAAAAATGCCTCTGCTTACTTTTAATGAGTTATAGTTTCTGCACATCGAAAAACAATCATTTTTTTGTTGAAAATATTTTTTGAAGTGGAAGTTGAGTTAACTTGTTCAATAGGCTTTTTATTTCAAAATTTCAACTGAAAACATAATAACCGGAGTGCCTTTCAAAATATTGCCCTAATTTCAATGCTGCACTGTACAAAGTCTAAGTGTGTGGGTGTGGGTAAGTAGGAAGAACGAGCTAGTGCTCACCTCATGGCGAGGGTTCGCTTCGGGATACCGTTTGGTTGCATGGCACTATACATCTGCTTCGCTTTTTCTTAACATAACTTATACTTTTCCACAAAGCACTATTCCATAGGAAATTACAAATTAGTTAGTTAAAAAAAACGCAAGTATCCTGTAACGTCCGCTACTTTTTACAACAAAAATACAAACAAGATTAAGCGACCAAGTCTTTTTACAACAAAAATGCAAGCAAGATTAAGCGATCAAGTCCATTTTTGTGCAAAAAAAGACCAAAGTCTATGTCGCCAAGTCTTTTTTTCAACCCAAAATAAATCAAATACAAAAATAGGATTCATATATTTTGAGTTGAAATGCCACTATTTAATTCCACTAACGGGTGATTTACTTCTATATAAGTAGCGATAAATGCTTACCACTGGTGTATTTGCCCTTAGTAACTTCACCGAAGTGCTTTCTACTGCTTTTTTTGCTTCACCAAAATACTTTAATCCACAATATAAAGTAAGAGAAAAAACAATACTATTCTGCCAACTGGGATTGACCAAGCTAAACCTTTCATCGGGGTGTTCGTTTGTCTTTTGTAGTTATTTAAATGTGAAATTACAATCAAAGCTACCTTTATTAAAAAAATATTATTTCCAACAAAACTATTTTCCAATGGAAAATGGTTTATATATTTGCCTCATCAAATAATCAAAAACAAAAAGTTATGCGTTAACCCAAAAGAATTTATAAATATCAGTTTATGACAACAAATTTAAAAAGCCTGATTAACCAAGGCGCTATTGTGCTTGATGTGCGTACTGCCAGCGAATTTAATGCGGGACATTCTGAAACTGCCATCAATATGCCATTAGACCAATTAGGCAGTAAGCTTGAAACACTCCAAAAAGAAGCTACTATTATTACTGTGTGCCTAAGTGGAATGCGCAGCCAAGTGGCGACAAGTATATTAAAAGCAAACGGATTCAGCCATATTTACGATGGTGGATCTTGGACTAATTTCAAATAACGATGAAACACAAACTACTACTCCTAGCGGCACTCCTGTTCATTGGTGCAACACAAACGCCAACTTATGCCAACAATCAGAAAGAAAAAACTAAGAAAGAGAAAACAATGAAAACAATTCATTTAACAAAAGAAGAATTTCTAGCCAAAGTGGCTAACTTCGAGGAAAATCCTACCGAGTGGAAATATTTAGGCGACAAACCTGCATTGATTGATTTTTATGCAGATTGGTGTGGCCCATGCAAAATGGTAGCTCCTATTTTGGAAGAGCTTGCCGAAGAATATAAAGACGATATATACATTTACAAAATCAACACTGAAACAGAACAAGAGCTAGCCGCCATCTTCCAAATCAGAAGTATCCCTAGTTTGCTTTTCATTCCAATGAATGAACAACCCCAAATGGCTGCGGGAGCATTGCCCAAAGCTCAACTAAAAGAAGCAATAGACAAGGTATTATTGAAAAAATAGGCATGGAAAATTCATCTGTGAATACGCTATGTAGAGTTCGCGACCTCTATCGTGCCATAGCCGATTTTGAATGTTTATTTCAGCAGCAGTTTGGTATTTGCCTAAACGAGGGTATGCTTTTATGCACACTCCAAAACCAAGAGCTTTCATCGAGCGAAATTGCACAAGCACTTGGCTTGAGTTCCTCGAACACCTCGAAGGTGATTAAATCGGTGGAAAACAAAGGGTTCATCAGCCGAAACATTGGCAAATCCGACAAGCGACAAATGAACTTTTCATTGAGTGCTGAGGGCAAAAAGCAGTTGAAGGGCATTACCTCTGGCACACTCCCCCTTCCAACACTCTTGGAAACAATTTAAAGGAATTTCAAAAATCTCTTCGCGTATTTTCGCAAAGAGATTTTTTTTTGGGGGGGGGCTGCTTTCTAACTATTTTACTTCAAATGACATTCTGAAATTACATCCGCCCCTAAAGTTCGAGCAACCAAAGGCTGTACTCCCTCTTAATATTTTACCTTGCCCACAACTCGGACAAACAGTATCGTCTTTTATTTCCACATCTAAAATCACCGAATAATCGGCGTTTAGTTGAAGTTTTCCATCAAGTTTAATGTCGTTTTGCTTGAAACCTTTTATTAATGAAGTTTTCTTTTTCCCTATTAGCATTTCAAATTGCTTTTGGGTGATTTTCTTGCCGAACTGCTCAAAAGGAACAATAAAATCGCAGCTCTTTTCTCGCACTTGCGAGCAGCCCCACGCTGCTTTTCCTTTCAGTATTTCGCCTGTGCCACACTTAGGGCAAGCCAAGGTTTGTTTTTCTACCGCAGCCTTCGGTTTATTTTCTTTAGCCTCAGGCTTTGCTGGTTTCTTTTCTTCCTCTTGAATTGCAATTTCTTTTTTCGGCGATTGTTTCACTTGCTGAATGAGTTCCCATACCATGGTTTTCATTTCTACCATAAACTGCTGCATATCAAGCTCTCCATTTTCAATCAAGCGGAGTTTGCGCTCCCATTGCCCTGTAAGCTCTGCCGATTTCAGCAAATCATTTTCGATGGTTTGAATCAAATCGATGCCTGTTGCTGTTGCCGTAATGCGCTTGCGTTCTCGTTGAATGAATCGTCGTCGGAAAAGAGTTTCAATGATATTGGCACGTGTTGATGGTCGCCCAATACCATTTTCCTTCATCAACTCTCGAATCTCTTCATCGTCCATCGCCTTACCTGCCGTTTCCATGGCCCGCAGCAAGGTAGCTTCCGTAAAATACTGCGGTGGTTGCGTTTGCTTTTCTTGCAAATCGGGGGTGTGGGGTCCTTGCTCCTTCTCTTGAAAGTGCGGAAGAATCTTATCTTCAGGAATTCCATCTTCTCCGAATACTTTGCGCCAACCAGAACTAAGAATCTGCTTGCCCGTGGCTTTAAACTTATGGTTCAGCACGGTAGCATCAACGGTAGTGTTCGACACTTCGCAATCAGGATAAAACACCGCTATGAATCGGCGCACAATCATGTCGTACATCCGACGTTCCTCATCGGTAAGATGAGCCGTTTGTCCTGTGGGAATGATGGCGTGGTGATCGGTCATCTTTTTATTATCGAACACCTTTTTCGATTTGCGCAACGGTTTGGCATCTAAAAGCGGAGCAATGAGCGGCTGATAGTCTTTCAACGCTTGCAACGTTTGAGGTACTTTCTTATAAATATCGTCGCTTAGAAAGGTGGTATCTACACGAGGATAGGTTGCTACCTTTTTCTCATATAGCGATTGAATGGTGCGTAATGTTTCGTCGGCAGTGAGGTTTAATTTCTTATTACACTCCACCTGCAACGAAGTCAAATCAAATAACTTAGGGGCATATTCCTTGCCCTTTTTAGTTATTATTTTCTGAACAACCAAATCTTCGCCCGATATTTCATCGAGTACTCGTTTTGCATCTTCGGGTTTTTCAAATCGACCCGAAGCAGCCGAAAATACCGTATCGCGATAAGTTGTTTTGATTTCCCAGAAAGGTACAGGCACGAAGTTTTCAATTTCAAGCTGACGATCTACAATCATGGCAAGCGTGGGTGTTTGCACGCGACCAATGGAAAGTACTTGGCGATTTTGCCCGTACTTTAAAGTGTAAACTCGTGTGGCATTAAGCCCTAGCAGCCAATCGCCAATGGCACGGGCAGAGCCTGCCTGATAAAGCAAATCGAAGTCTTCACCCGGAAGTATTTTTTGAAATCCCTCGCGGATAGCCTCTTCGGTTAGCGAAGAAATCCACAAGCGTTTAAGCGGTGCTTTATTGCCCGCTTTCACTAGCACCCACCGCTGAATGAGTTCTCCCTCTTGCCCAGCATCACCACAATTAATAACCTCAGAAGCGTTAGATATTAAATATTCTAAGGTTTTAAATTGCTTTTGCACGCCTTTATCGTCCATAACTTTAATCCCGAATCGGTCGGGAATCATGGGTAAAGATGCCATGTTCCAATATTTCCAAGCATCGGTGTAATCGGCAGGTTCTTTAAGCGTGCAAAGGTGACCGAAAGTCCAACTCACCTGATATCCGTTTCCCTCGTAGTAGCCATCTTTTCGGGTTCTTGCCCCTAATATCTGGGCAATTTCACCGGCTACACTTGGTTTTTCGGCAATACATAGTTTCATTCTAATGTGCTTTAGCCCCCTCCAGCTCTCCTAAGAGGGGAGAGAGCGCAATCATACTAAAAGATTTATCAAAAATTCAATCCCGTGGTTCTATCCTCCCCCGCAGGGGGGGGGGAGTTAGTGGGGGCTTAATCTAATTCCGTCGGATTCAATGGTAATTAGGCGTTCTTTATAGAGTGAACCTACCGACATTTTGAAGTTTTTCTTGCTCATGCCGAAGGTTTCAGCAATGAGTTCGGGCGATGATTTATCGTGCACAGCCAAAAATCCGCCAGCTGCACGAAGTTTATCGAGAATTTCACCTGCCATGCCTTCCACTTTCACATAGCCTTGCTTAGTGAGACTAAGGTCTATTTTATCATCCTCACGAATGTTTTTAATGTAGCCATTTACTTTATCGCCAATGCGAATTCTACGGTGCACCTCGCTATTGAAGATAAGCCCCCAGTGCGAATTATCGATAATGGCTTTATATCCCAAGTCGGTTTTCCCCACAATAATGAGTCCTACCTCCTCGCCTTGCTCATAATCTACGGGCAAGTTATCTACAAATTTATCTAGTTTTGATGAAGCAGTAAGGCGGTTAGTTTGCTCATCAACATACACATACACCACAAAACGTTTGCCCACCTCCATGCGCACTTGTTGCTCGCGGAAAGGCACAAAAAGTTGTTTAAGTATTCCCCAATCTAGGAATGCTCCAAATTCGGTTACTTCCATCACTTCCAAGAAAGCAAAATCGCCCACTTGAGCATAAGGTTGCTCTGTTGTTGCCACAGGGCGCTCTTCGCCATCGAGATAAACGAACACTTCTAAACGTTGACCAATTTCGCAGTCCTCAGGAACATATCTGCTCGGCATGAGGATTTCTCCGCTTTGTCCGCCATCTAAATAGACTCCGAAATCTACTTTTTTAACCACTTCCAATTCATTGATTGTGCCAAGTGCTATCATGATATTCTTATTTAAAGCCCCTCCTACTCCCTGTTAGTAGGAGTGCAAAGATGCTAAGTTTCTTTTTTATTGATGGGCAAAAATACGCTTTAAAGATGAACTTTCCTAATGCGAAAAAAGCATGAACAAAGAGCGTAGAGGATTCGGAATTGGACTCTGTGCCTAAATTATTTCACCAATTGAAGTATACTCGATATGGTAAAAAACAGCTCGACTGCATCAAATTTGAGGAGGTCTTTTTCTGAAAATTGAAGCTTATCTAAACTTTTTGTGTAAAAATTTATTATTTGTCACTTAAGAACCAAAACAATATATTTATTCTGTAAATTTGTCAACTCAAAATTTAAAACACAACTATGAGTCAAACAAACGATCTTGCTCAAAAACCTATATCTAAACTACTTTTATCTTATTTTGTACCTGCCTTTATCGGCGTGTTCATCAATGCGCTATATAACATTGTTGACCGTATGTTTATTGGGCAATTGGTGGGTGGAGCTGCCCTAAGTGGAATCTCTATTGTATTCCCCATCATGCTCGCCATGACAGCCTTTGGAATGCTTTTAGGTATTGGGGGCGGCATATTGGTATCTATCAATTTGGGGCGTAAAGACAAAGCCAAAGCCGAGCATGTACTCGGCACTGCTTTTTTGCTAATGATTATCGTTTCTCTGTGCATTTCAGTCATTGGTTTACTGCTGAAAGCTCCGCTGTTGGAAATGTTTGGAGCAACAGAAACCACACTAGCCTATGCCAATGAATATTTAAATTACATTCTCATGGGCACCATATTTCAGTTGGTGGGTTTCTCGCTCAACAACATCATTCGCGCCGAGGGTAACGCCCGAATTGCCATGATTTCTATGCTAGTGAGTGCCGGAAGCAACATTTTGCTCGACTATATTTTTGTTTACCACTTAGGCATGGGAGTTTCAGGGGCAGCCTTAGCCACTGTCATTTCGATGGCTATACTATCGTTGTGGGTGCTGATTCACTTCCGCAGTTCTCGTGCCGTCATTTTGCTGAAATGGGAACACTTAAAACTTAATTTCCAATTGGCAAAAGAAATTAGTTCTACCGGTTTCCCACCTTTTGCCATGCAGATTGCAGGCTCAGTAGTGCAAGGCATTATGACTAGCCAATTGGTAACCTTGGGTGGCGACTTGACTGTAGGAGCAATGGGAGTTATTATTTCTATTTCGATGATGATTATCATGAGTATGGTAGCTATAAACATGGCGGGGCAACCCATTTTTGGCTATAACCACGGTGCTCGACAATATGAACGTGTGAAAAGCTGCTTGAAACTTTCTATCATAGCAGCCACTGGCATTGGTGTGGTGAGTTTTGCGATGGTGCAACTTTTTCCCGATGTGTTGGTTCGGTTTTTCAATAGCGACAGTCCTGAACTGCTCGCCATGAGCGAACAAGGCTTGCGCATTGCCATGGCTAGTTTACCCATCATTGGATTTCAAATCATCATTTGCAACTATTACCAATCGATTGGCAAATCAAGAATTGCAACCATACTGCCTTTACTCCGACAAGTGATCGTGCTGATTCCACTCATACTTATTCTCCCTAAATTCTTTGGCTTACAGGGGGCTTGGCTTGCCATGCCTATCTCCGATGCGGTAGCAGCCATTATTGTGTTAGTGGTGTTCCGCAAGGAATGGAAAAAGTTGAATGAAAGTATAACCAACTAAAATACAGCAGCTATTTTTTTAATACAATTCAGCTTTTCAATCAAAGAGTCATTTTTTCTAGCCACTTGCATATTATAATCAGTTTGCATTCTCACTAGCAAGTCCGCATTAATACCTAAAGCTGCTTCAAAAAACAAAGCGAATTCTATTGTTATCGGATATTGGGCATTCTATGCTTCTTATCTGTTGTTTTTCCCTTTTCGTAAAGATCTGAAAAATATTCTTTTTCAAATTCCACATTCATACCTTGTTTCTTTGATAGTACAAAAGTAACTTTCATTTTTAATTCGCAATATTTGCGAATTATTTTAACCTCAAAACAAAAATACTCTCCCCTACTTCTTCAAATACAAATTACTATCACCATAGCTCAAGAAACGATAATTATTTTCCACAGCATGAGCATACACGCGCTTCCAATCATCGCCTATAAAAGCCGAAATAAGTAATAGCAAGGTACTTTGTGGCTGATGAAAATTAGTAATCATGCCCTGCACAAACATAAACTCATAGCTTGGCACAATAATAATTTGAGTGTGAAAGGCTAGCTGCTCAACATGATGTGTTTCCATGTAACCGAGAATAGCCTGCAACGATTGTGCAGCCGATAGATTTAGCTCATCTTCGTAAGGCATCCATTGAGGAATATCGAAATCCGACTGTGCTAAATCTGGGTTTGCGTACATCTTTACCCCAAGCCAATACAAACTTTCGAGGCTTCTAATTGAGGTTGTACCCACAGCAATAAGCAAACCTTTCTTTTGCATCAGTTGCTGCACAAACGATTTATTCACAATAATTTGTTCAGCGTGCATTTCATGGTCGCCAATCTTATCGCTTTGCACGGGTTTGAAGGTGCCCGCTCCCACGTGAAGCGTAACTTCAGCGGTAGAAATGTGCTTGGCTGAAAGCTTTTTGAAAGTATCATCGGTGAAATGTAAACCTGCAGTAGGTGCAGCCACCGACCCCTTTTCTTTGGAATATACCGTTTGATATCGTTCCACATCACTTTCCTCTGTTTCTCGATGCAAATAAGGAGGAATGGGCAACTCGCCTGCTGCTTCAATGAGCGTAGCGAAATCATAGTTTTCATTTTCCCACGAAAAGCGCACTTGCACTGCGGTATCGTTGCGGTCCAATTTTTCGGCATAAAATGCCACTTCTTCCCCATCAATATGGATGAACAAACAAAGTTTTTCGCCTTTCCATTTTTTCAGGTTGCCCACCATGCAATTCCACACTGTTGATTCTCGTTGCTGAAATGCTAACTGATAATCGGAGGGAGATTCTGGATCTAAACAAAAGATTTCGATGTGTGCGCCTGTGGCTTTCTGAAAGTGCAAACGAGCACGTATAACTTTCGTATTATTAAATACCAACAAGCTATTTTCAGGAATGTAATCTGCCAACGATTTGAAAGCTGTATCTTTTATTTGTCCGTTGTTCCACACCAACAATTTCGACAAATCGCGTTCAGCAAGCGGATGAATCGCCACCTGCTCATCAGGCAAATGATAGTTTAATTCGTGCGCATCTTGTGCTTTTATTTTATCGAGATCTTTCATTTGTTTGTATTTGTCGATTGTTGGATTATTGCATATGAACCTAAAGTCAAAGGCTTATTTTCTTGCATACAAAGCAAAAAAAAAGCTGTAAGCAAAGGCTAACCTGTTGCTTACAGCTTATTACTTCTTACAAAAGATTAAAGTGCAGCGTCAATTTTCGCAGCTAATGCCGATTTTTGAACAGCACCTACGTGTTTATCTACCACTTCTCCATTTTTAAGGATAAGCAACGTAGGGATATTACGAATACCGTATTTCATTGAAATTTCGGAAGCATTATCCACATCCACTTTCACTACCAGCGCTTTACCTTCGTAGTCATGAGATAGCTCTTCTACAATTGGAGCAATCATTCTACAAGGACCACACCATTCTGCCCAGAAATCTACCAATACGGGTTTATCTGATTTCAATACTACTTCTTCAAAGTTAGCTTCTGTTACTTCAATAGCCATAACGTATTTTTTATTTAATTTTTAATGTTATCATTCATATAACGAGTTATTCCCTCGCTATGTTCAGCGCAAATCTAATTAATTTTGAAAGAAATCTGTTCATGCTCGCGCAAAAAACGCTCTAATTCTTTTGTAAAATTAATCCGTGTATTTCTCGAAAATAAATTTACATATTGCTTTGTTTCAATGTCCCAAACGTTCAGTCGAAGTTCCTTTTCGCCTAGGTTTGCATCAATTTGCCTTAGTAAATCCTTAATGAGTTCTGGAGTTAACGATTGCAAGGACAAATTAATAGTTACACTCTTTATATTCTTGTCGCGCACCTCATCGAGAAGGTCGATAGCTTGCACTTTATAGGCTAAATCTTTGGGCTTATCGGGGTCAACATTTCTACTGAAAAAACGTTCGGTCACCTTCCCCTTGGTCATAATGAAAATATTTGGTTTACAATATTTACCATACTCCACATAGTCCTTACCGAAAAGCATAAGCTCATAAATTCCTTTGTAATCTGCTAAAACAATTTTCCCAAAAGGATTTCCATTTTTCGACATCCGCACCTCGGCATCAACCACCATACCGCCAAAAGTAATTTCATTTCCATCGAGTTCATCAATGCGTTCGTTCAAATCTTGCAAGCTATATTCTTTACTGATAAAGCGTTCGAACTCCAACTTATAATCATCAAGTGGGTGAGCCGAAAGATAGATTCCAATAAGTTCTTTTTCTCGGTCGAGCAAAACTAAATTTGGAAACTCTGGCACTTGCGGAATATCAGGAGTTTTAATAGCCGCTGCCGACAAAGCATCGCCAAACAACGACATCATAGAATTAGCCTTTTCGCTCTGCACTTGTTGTCCAAATCGAACCAACCTATCCAAGAAAACATCTTTGCTTCCTTCGGCACAAGCAAAAAACTGCGAACGCTTCATGCCAAAACCATCGAAAGCTCCCGCATTAGCTAGCGATTCGATACTCTTTTTATTCACCGTTTTCAAACTCACACGCTGCACAAAATCAAACACATCTTTAAATGGTCCATTATCATCGCGCTCTCTAATAATTTCTTCCACGGCTGAATCTCCCACACCTTTCACCCCCGCCATTCCAAAGCGAATAACACCTTGTTGGTTCACCGTAAACTTGCGGTAAGATTCATTAATATCAGGACCTTTCACATCGAGCCCCATGCGTTGGCACTCTTCCATGAAAGTGGTAATCTTCGATATATCGCTCAAATTTCGACTCATAACTCCCGCCATGTACTCCGCAGGATAATGAGCCTTCAAATAACCCGTTTGATAAGCTACATAGGCATAACAAACCGAGTGCGATTTGTTGAATGCGTAGCTGGCAAATGCTTCCCAATCTTTCCAAATCTTTTCGATTAGTGCTTTGGGATCTTTCATGGCTGACTCTCCATTTTCGCAGGCTTTCACAAAATCTTCATTACTCAAACAGCCTTCTGTAAACTTTACAGAAAGGGTGTTCATCATGGAAATGATTTTCTTACCCATTGCCTTACGAAGTCCATCAGAATCACCACGTGTAAACCCGCCTAACGCACGCGACTGAAGCATTACTTGCTCCTGATAAACAGTAATACCGTATGTATCTTTCAAGTAAGGCTCACTTAGTGGGTGGTCATACGTTACAGGTTGGCGACCATGACGTCGCTCAATAAAGCTAGGAATGTATTCCATTGGTCCCGGACGATACAAGGCATTCATGGCAACCAAGTGTTCAAAACGGTCGGGCACCAAAGCCTTCAAGTGCTTCTTCATGCCCGGCGACTCAAACTGGAATATCGCTGTGGTTTCTCCATTGGCAAATAGCTGATAAGTTTTCTCATCTTCCAAATCCACATGGTCGATGTCCACCTCAACACCCTTAGATAGCTTAATATTTTCGATAGTCTCCTTTATGATGGACAGGGTGCGCAGCCCCAAGAAGTCCATTTTCAGTAGTCCAATATTTTCTACAAATCGTCCATCATATTGCGTGGTGAGCAGTTCCTCGCCTTTAGTTGGCATAACGGGCAAATGCTGATTCAGCGGATTCTTCCCGATAAGTACACCACAAGCATGAACTCCCGTTTGGCGAATAGTTCCCTCTAGCACCTCGGCATATTTCAAGGTCTTATATACGATTGGGTCGCTCGAATTCCGTTCTTCGGCTAGCTCTGGCACATTTTCATAAGCCTTCTTGAAATTCTTTTCATCGCCAACTAGCTTGGTCAAACGATTCGATTCTGGAATGGGGAGCCCAAGCACACGCCCCACATCTTTAATAGAACCCTTGGTTGCCATTGTTCCGAAAGTACAAATGTGCGCCACCTTATCGTGTCCATATTTATCGGTCACATAATCTAAAACCCGCTGACGACCATCGTCATCAAAGTCGATATCCACATCGGGCATTGATATACGATCGGGATTCAAGAAACGCTCAAACAGCAAGTCATATTTAATCGGGTCAACATCGGTAATTTTCACACAATATGCCACCGCCGAACCGGCAGCCGATCCTCGCCCCGGACCTACTAACACTCCATTGTTTTTAGCCCAGTTAATGAAATCTTGCACAATCAAGAAGTACCCTGGGAAACCCATGGTCTTAATGGTATTCAGCTCAAAATCTAATCGTTCTTTTACCGCTGGTTCAAGCTCTTCGCCATAACGTTCTACCGATCCTTCAAAGCAAAGATGCTCTAGATAATCAGCCTCCAACTTTATTTGTAGGGTCTTTTCATAGCCCCCCAATCTCTCCACTGCTTTTTCCGAGAATTCGGCTATCAGCGCTTCTTCTGTAAACTTTTCTTTATACTGTTCGAAAGTGGAAAACTCCGCCGGAATATCAAAAGGTGGCATAAACGGATCGTGGTCAAGCTCAAAATACTCCACCTTCTCTGCAATCTCCATTGTGTTTGTAAGCACCTCCGGAATATCGGCAAATAACTCGCTCATTTCCTTCCTCGATTTGAACCACTCCTGACGAGAATAGCGCATCCGCGTAGGATCATCATAATCTTTCCCTGTGTTCATGCATACCAACAAGTCATGCGGTTCTGCATCTTCTTCATTGGTGAAATGCGAATCATTGGTAGCAATAACCTTCACCCCCAACTCTGCTCCCAATTGCAGAATAACCTGACTCACTTTAGCCTGATTCTCCCAAGTGTCTTTACGAAAAATTGGGTCGTGGTTTGGATGACGCGTAATTTCTAAATAATAATCATCGCCAAATATATCTTTAAACCATTGCACCGATAGACGTGCAGCGTCCACATCTCCATTCATGATATGCTGCGATATTTCTCCCCCCAAACAAGCCGAAGAAACAATAATTCCCTCATGATATTGAGCTAAAAGTTCTTTATCAATACGTGGTTTGTAATAAAAACCATCGGTGCTTGCAATAGATGTTAGCTTTAGCAGGTTTACATAACCAACCTCGTTTTTAGCTAACAAAATAATATGGTAACCCGACGAGTCGGTTTTATCGTCTTTTCGCAAGTGCCCTCTTCTAGCACAATAAGCCTCTACCCCAATAATGGGTTTAAACGCACTCGGAAACTGAGCATTTACCTGCTCTTGCAGCTCTTGTTCTTCCTGATCGGTGAATTCTTTTTTTCCCGTTTTCGCCTTAGCCTCAGTCAGCTTTTTAGTCAATACGTTCTTGCGAGCATTCTTACAGGCATTGTGAAACTCTTTAGCACCATACATATTTCCATGGTCGGTAAGCGCCACTGCCGGTTGTCCATCGGCAAATGCCTTTTCTGCAATTGCCACTGTTTTGTTCAATCCATCTAGAATAGAATATTGCGAGTGCACGTGCAGGTGCACAAAAGAGAAAACCTCATCGTTTTCTGCTGCCGCCCGATTGATTTTCTTTTCATATTCTTCTAATGAGAATTCCTCAAAAATATTCTCTTTAAAAGACTCATATTTTATACCCACTGCCTGAATAGTCGTGGGATTATTTTTCAGAAATGCCTCATATTCTTGTGTGGAGAAACGCAAAACACCCACCGTAGATTGCAACTCGCTAGTATCGCCATCGGCAGTATCGTAATACAGCCCCCCCACTCTAATTAACTCAAGGAAACAGCGCGATGTTGCCTCCACATCGGCAGCTGCATTGTGAGCTTCTTCAAATCGCACCCCAAACAATCGGATGTGCAACTCGGTAAGCGTAGGGTTTTTCAGTGCACCATTCTTCCGTAAATTACAAAACAACTTACTGCCCGTCATGGTGTCAACCAGCGGATGTTTAGAAAGCTCTTCGGGCATTCCCTTACGCACCAATTCACAGCCCACAATGTTCACATCGAAAGTCACATTATGCCCCACAATGAATCTACTTTTTGCTACATCAGCCATGAAGTCTGCCAACGCCTCTTTCAGCGGAATACCAATTTCTATAGCCTTTTCAGTGGTAATACCGTGCACCCTCACCACATCTTCAGGAATGGTATATCCATCAGGATAAATCACATGATTTTTTGCGGCTATGAAGTTTCCTTGTACATCGTGCATTTGCCATGCCAGTTGCACCATTCTTGGCCAATTATCGGTGTCGGTGATGGGGGCTTTCCAGTTCTTGGGCAAGCCTGTGGTTTCGGTATCAAATATTAAAAACATAGTCTGCTGATTCAATTTTCATTTGTGGGACAGAAGCACAAAAATAGTTTTTTAATTCAGGCAAAACAATAAGAATGAGTTATATCTCATTTGGGTTTGCCCCAATATTCTCACGCTATCAACAAGAAAACAACTCGGCAATAGTATCAATATAAATTCTGCCAATGGGTGACAATTGCAAGCTAAAAATCCTTTAATTTCAAAAACACCTCTAAAATTACACTTCTTGAAATCGTCATTCATCATTTTTTAGTATTTTCGAGGCTTTATAATAGGAAAACTCCTAAATAACAATTCAAATATGATGTTAAACAACAAATTTGCAGCATTCACGTTAAGTGCGTGCCTTTTGTCTTCAATGGCATTTGCCAAAGACAAGAAAACGAAAACTGAAGGTGGTTACGAATTCACCACAGTAAAGGAATTGCCTCACACTCCCGTTAAAAATCAAAACCGTTCGGGCACTTGTTGGTCTTTCTCTACCATTAGCTTCATTGAATCAGAAATGCTTCGCGCAGGAAAACCCGAAGTTGATTTATCAGAAATGTTCATCGTGTGGCACGTATATAAAGAAAAGTCGGAAAAATTTGTGCGCTTGCATGGCAACTTGAACTACGGTGCTGGTGCTGGTTCGCGCGATGTGCCTTATGTAATTGAAAAATATGGTATCGTTCCTGAAGAGGTGTATTCTGGCTTGCAATATGGCGAAGAAAATCACGTGCATGGCGAAATGGATGCTATGTTATTAGCTCAAGTGGGCTCGGTTATTGAAAACAAAAACCGCAAATTAAGCCCTGCATGGACTAAAGCTGTTGATGGCACACTAAACGCCTACCTAGGTGAGCTACCTACCGAGTTTGAATATGAAGGTAAGAAATATACTCCTCAATCTTTTGCTAAAGATTATGTGGGTCTTGACATGAACGACTATGTAGAACTTACTTCATACACACATCACCCATTCTATAAGCCTTTCATATTGGCTATTCCCGACAACTGGCTTTGGGGCGAAAGCTACAATGTGCCAATGGAAGACATGATGGCTGTTATAGACAATGCTATTGATAACGACTATACCATTGCTTGGGGATCTGACGTGAGCGAAAAAGGTTTTGCTACTAAAAACCAAGGAGTAGCTGTTATTCCTGAGGCAGACACTAAAGAAATGAACGACGCTGAGATTGCGAAATGGGAAAATATGTCGGCTAGTGAAAAAGACGCTGCTCTTTACAAACTGGACAAACCCGGAAAAGAAAAAACCATCACACAAGAAATGCGTCAAGAGGCTTACGATAATTACCAAACTACCGACGACCACGGTATGGAAATCATTGGTAAAGCTAAAGACCAAAACGGAACTCCTTATTATATTGTAAAAAACTCTTGGGGTGAATACAATAAATACAAAGGTTATTTCTATGCTTCTATTCCTTTTGTAGAATATAAAACCATGAGCATCATGGTTAACAAAAACGCTATCCCTAGCGATATTCGTCAAAAATTAGGCTTGTAATTTACATTGCAGTATCATATTAAAAAAGCTCGACTGAAATTATCAGTCGAGCTTTTTTAATATGATATATGGATTTTGCTAGAATATGTATACAATTATGTATTATCTACAAATCGAAATCTTCATCATCTGAAGTTTGAACTACGGCGGCTGGTTCTGCTCCAGGCTTTGCTTTCTTCGGTTCACCGCTCATGTCACAAGTTCCAGTAAACACAGCATTAGGTTCAATATTCAATACACTCGTAACAATATCGCCCGTTAGTCTTGCCTTATCTCTAAGCAATGTTTTTTCTTTCACCTCGATAGTGCCATCTACTGCTCCAAGCACCTCAAGGTTTGTACACTCAATCGTACCAATCACTTTCCCTTCTAGCCCAATAATAAGTTTTCCGGTGCAGTTAATATTTCCTTCTAAAATGCCATCAATACGCGTGTCTCCATCAACATTCATATCTCCAACAACCTTTGTTCCTCGCCCGATAATTGTAAATACTTGCTGAACGTCATTACTAGCTTTTGCCATCTTTTCTTTTTTAATTATACATATAAAAATGTGACCTCAATGGGATTCGAACCCATATCGTCAGAACCGGAATCTGATATTCTATCCATTGAACTATGAAGCCATTGGCGCAAAAATAAGAAAAACATCTGAAAGTTGATTCTCTCGCCAAACATATGGCATGAAAAAAACATAACAAATCAAACAAACTACTTTTGCTTTTAATCATCTAACAAAAAAAATTCTACTAAGAATCTCTCTGCTATTTTCGAGTTCCACTTCCCCACATCAATTTATTTCGAAGGGTATCGAAGAAGCTTTGTCCGCTGAGTTTAATGGTTTTTACCTTAAAATCGGCTTGCCGTATTTTTATCGTAGCGGGGAAATCCATTGCCTTCGACCGTGAATCGAGTGAGCTTAGAAACTGATGCCCTCTCCCCTCTACTTTCAACTCAATTTCACTTGAAGAAGGGATAACAATGGGGCGCATGGTGAGGTTGTGCGGACAAATGGGCGTGATAACAAAGTTCTGCGCTCCGGGGGGAAGAATTGGACCACCAACGCTCAAAGAATAAGCGGTAGAACCTGTGGGTGTGCTAATGATTAGTCCATCGGCCCAATAGCTCGTAAGGTATTCTCCATCTACAAAGGTGTGAATCTTTATCATGGAAGAGGTATCCATTTTTGTTACTGTTACCTCATTTAGCGCGTAATTATAGTTGCCAAACAATTGTTGGTCTTCATCGAATGCCAGAAGAATTCGCTCTTCAATGGTGTATTGTTTTGCTAGCAACATATCGACAGCCTGCTCTAGCCCTTCGGTAGAAATGGCCGAAAGAAACCCCAAGTGTCCTGTATTCAAACCAATGATCGGCAAGTTTTTACTTTGCATATACATACACGATTTGAGCACCGTGCCATCGCCACCAATAGAAATGAGAAAATCAACATCGTCGGGCAAGTCGCTTTCAAAACGAAAGGTATCGATTTTTTTTGCCATATCAGGACATAAATCAACAAGCTTTTTCGCGAAATCGGCATGAACATAAAAACTTACTAATCGTTTATTTAGCAGCAGGAATAGTTCATTCACCGTAGCGATAAACTGAGGTTTCACCTCTAATCCAAAAATAGCTACGCTCATCGTGTTTTTAATTTTATTGGTTCAAACAAACGATTAAATCTTAACTTTGCACACAAATAACGCTTTAATTATGACAAAACTTAGTGTAAATATAAACAAAATAGCCACACTGCGCAACTCGCGTGGAGGAGCTGCGCCTAGCGTAACCCACGCTGCCATTAATTGCCAACAATTTGGAGCTCACGGAATCACAGTGCACCCTCGCCCCGATGAACGCCACATTACCAAACAAGATGTGTATGACATTAAGCCGCATATCAAAACGGAATTGAACATTGAAGGCTATCCTGATGAACGCTTCATGAATTTGGTTATTGATGTTAAAGCCCATCAGGCTACACTTGTGCCCGATAAACCGGGGCAATTAACTTCCGATCATGGTTGGGACACTATTGCTAATCATGATTTTTTGAAACCAATTATTGAAAAACTAAAGTCGCATGGCATTCGCACCTCTATCTTTGTTGATCCAGATGTAAAAATGGTGGAAGGCGCACACCTGTTGGGCTGCGATAGGATTGAGCTTTACACTGAGCCTTATGCTGCAAATTACAAAAAAGATCCTTCGGCTGCCATTGCTCCGTTTATTAAAGCTGCCGAGAAAGCCAAAGAGTTGGGCTTAGGCATTAATGCTGGTCATGATTTGAGCTTGCAAAACTTGAAGTACTTCACCTCGAAAATTCCTTACATCGATGAAGTGTCTATTGGTCATGCGTTAATAGCCGATGCGCTTTATATGGGCTTGCACCAAACTATTAAAGAATATCTAAACTGCTTAGAAGATTAATATTATGAGCAACGCCCGAGAAGCTAATTTATTTTTTCGGAAGACAGGCAATAACGGAACACCCATCATAATTATCCATGGGCTTTATGGCTCATCGGATAATTGGATGACCGTGGCTCGCAAACTAAGCGAGACGAATCTGATTTACTGTATCGATCAACGTAACCACGGGCGATCTCCTCACTTCTCGGAGCACAATTACAACGCCATGAGCAATGACCTCTTGCACTTTATGGAGGAACAGCAAATAGGCAAAGCCATCATTATGGGGCATAGCATGGGCGGAAAAACAGCTATGCGTTTTGCTGCCGACCACCCCGAATTGGTGGAACAACTCTTGGTGATAGACATTTGCCCGAAAGATTATATGGCATTGGGCGAAAACAGCCAGATTCACCAACACCAGCACATTTTAGAAACGCTGCTCGAATTGCAGCACCTCCGTCATTCTTTTAGTTCACGTCAAGAGGTGGTAGATTTTCTAGAACTGAAGCTTGACAGCAAAGAGCTTGTTCTTTTTCTTTCGAAAAGTATTCCTTGGGATAGAGAAAAAAGCACCTTCGACTTACGCCTAAACGTGGAGGTGCTTTACGATAACCTCGATGAAATTATTAACGGGGTAAACGAACTCAATTTAATAGGAAAAACGGAAAATCTCCCATTCAAGGTGGACTTTATTCGTGGGCTAAACTCTCCTTATATTGGCAATAACGATCTTCCCCTCATTAAAAGGCTTTACCCTAGTGCCCAAATTATCGACATTCCTCATGCAGGTCATTGGTTGCACGCCGAACAGCCTAGTTTGTTTTTAGACGCTGTGAAAACATTGATTAGCTAAACTCTGCAAGCTCTACTTCATGTTGCTTTTTAAGAAAAAACATACTATCTTTGGCTGAAAATACATAGTAGATTAAGATACACAAAGACAAAAAAGCCTCTACTAGAGGAGAGTTTAAGCCTTGTAATCGAACAAATTCTGACAACAAATGAAACCGATTTTTAAAATATCACTTTCCTTAATTGTTGTTCTTAGCACGCTGCTAAGCACTACGGGTGTGGTGTTTTATTATCACTATTGCAAAGGTTCTGAGCAAAAGTATGTTTCAATGTATGTAGATAATACCCAAGAACTTTGTCACGAGCAAAAGCATGATGCCGCACACGATTGTTGTCAGACTGAAAAGGAAACCAATGATTGCTGTGAAGATCACAATGTAGATACGATTAGCTACAAGCTTACCGACTTTTTCTTAGCTAGCGAAAAACACACTATTCCTGTGTTTAGCTTCACTGGCTTGGTGCTTTTAACTTGGCACGCTACCGACTTGCTTTCATTGCAGCTATCGGAGCAGCCCAACAGCACTCCCCTTTTAACTACTCTGATTGGTTCAAAGGAAAACTATGGGAGAATACTGTCTATTCGTCAGCACAAACTCAAATTGTATTGCTAGGATTTAATTGTTAGACAGTCTAATGCAGGTTGGTTTTTTAGATCTTGTATTGTTGGACAGTCCTAAGTCTAAATATCCAATAGTTAAATATCTAGCATCCCAACAATCTTTTATTACAATTTGAAATTTCATGAAAAACATATTTAGTATAGTAGTGGCTCTGCTGTGTGCCACTTCTATTTACGCACAAACAATTAAAGGCGAAGTGCGCTTTGCCGATACCCAAGAACTCGTGCCCGGTGTGGCCGTAGTGTGGGAAGGTACAACCAAAGGAACATACACCAATGCCGATGGTAAATTCAGCATTGAAAAGCCGAAAAATGCCCATATGCTAACCTTTTCGTTCATCGGAACGGAATCACAAACCAAGCACATCAGCGATGACGCTTATCTGAAAATTAAACTTCAACCTAATACAGAGGTAGTGGATGAAGTGGTCATTGGTGGTAGGCAAAGTTCGGCGGGTATGTCGATGCTTACACCCAATGCGGTGCAAAAAATTACGAGCAAGGAATTGGCTCGCGCTGCATGCTGCAACCTTTCGGAAAGCTTTGAAACCAATGCTTCGGTAGATGTGAACTATGCCGATGCAGTGTCGGGTGTGAAGCAAATTCAACTGCTCGGACTAGCCGGTAAATATTCGCAACTCACCATGAACAACGTGCCTATCTTGCGCGGGGCAGAATCTGCCTTCGGCTTAGAATATTTTCCCGGAACATGGATTAACTCTATTCAAGTTTCAAAAGGAACGGCAGCGGTGAAAAACGGCTATGAGTCGATTACGGGGCAAATCAACATTGATGTGAAAGAGCCAAGCGGCACCGAGCGTTTTTTCTTCAACACCTATGGCAATCAGGATGGTAAAACGGAGTTGAATGTGGGCTACACTGCCGATATCAACGAAAAGTTAAGCACATCGTTTATGGTGCACGCCAACAAAAATTTCCGCGAGCTTGACATGAATGATGACGGCTTTCTTGATAAGCCTATGAGCGATATGCTTGTGCTGATGAATCAATGGAATTATCAGGGCGATGTTTGGGAGTCGAAGTTTGGGTTCACCTACCTTACTAACCAACGCCAAGGAGGGCAAACAGCTTTCGACCATAATAAAAGTTTTCAGGAACAAGCCGATCGCTACGGCATCAATGTGGATGTGAACCGCTTCAATGTGTTCGCTAAAAATGGTTTCATCTTGAATCGTGAAGCAACCAGTATTGGAACAATTTTATCGTATAACTATTTCGACCGTCAGTCGTTTTATGGGCACAATATCTTCGATGTGACTCAACAAAACGTTTATGCTAATTTCATTTATGCATCTTATCTTTTCGACACTCGCCACACCTATAATGTGGGCGCTAGTTTCAACTACGATAAAAATGAAGCTATCTTCAGCCAAATGAGTGACTACTCAGGCTATGAGGAAAGCGTGGGCGGATTATTTGCCGAATACACCTATATGCCCAATGATAATTTCACTCTATTGCTAGGTACTCGTTACGACTATAGCACGCTTTATGAGGGTTTCTTCACCCCTCGAATTCATGCAAAATATAGCATTGGCGAAAGCATTTCATTCCGTGCAAGCGCGGGGAAAGGCTATCGCACGCCCGATGTGATTAGCGAAAATTCGAAATACATGGCCAGCTCGAAACAATTTATCTTTGATAGCGATGTGGTGAAGCAAGAGGAGGCTTGGAACTATGGTTTGAGCATGGTGAACAATTTCCATGTGGGCGGTCGTCCGCTGAATGTGTATTTGGAATACTACCGCACCGATTTCACCAATCAGTTGGTGGTAGATATGGAGCAAAACAGTCATGAGGTGCATTTTTATAACCTCGATGGCAAGTCGTATTCTAACATCTTTCAGGTGGAAAGTAACTACGAGGTGTTCAATCGTTTTGTGTTGACTGCAGCCTATCGCTACAACGATGTGCAAACTACTTATGCCGGTGAGTTGAAAGAAGCTCCTTTCACCAATAAATATAAAGGGTTGCTTTCGGCAAATTACAGTACAAACCTCGACAAGTGGCAATTCGATTTCACCGCGCAGTTCAATGGCGACCAACGATTGCCATCTACTGCGGAAAACGATGTGACAAATCAACGAGCAAATTACTCGGACAATTATGTGGTGCTTTTGGCACAAATCACGAAGAACTACCGCAATTGGAGTTTCTATGTGGGAGGCGAAAACTTGAACAGCTACACGCAAAAGGATGCGATCATTGCTCCTGAAAGTCCGTTTAGTGCCGATTTCGATGCTAGCCGCGTGTGGGCTCCGATTTATGGTAGAATGTTTTATGCCGGAATTAAATATAACTTAGGGAAAGAGTAGAAGCCCCCCTACAACTCCCCCGAGGGGGAGAGATAAAAACAAACTTCGCCACTACCTCCTCCCCCTTGGGGAGACTGGTAGTGGCTTAAACAAAAAAACATGAAAAAACTTATTTTAATTGCAGCTTTGCTACTAGGTGGCGTGTCTGCACAAGCTCAAGAAGCTACAACAACCAATGAAAAAGGCGTGAAAGAAGTAATTTTCAATTGCGAAATCGACTGCCACTCATGCGAGGCTAAGATTATGAAAAACTTGCCTTACGAAAAAGGTGTGAAAGATGTTTCGGTAGATCTTGCCAAGAAACAAGTAACGGTAAAGTATCGCGCCGACAAGAACTCGGATGCTGCCTTACAAGTAGCGCTAACCAACTTGGGCTATGAAAGCAGTTTGGCAAAAAAAGATGAAAAGAAAGGCGAAGGCGAAGCTTGTCATGAAGGGCATCAACATTAATGAATGACAACAATAAATAAGAAAAAGCAAACCATTTGGTTTGCTTTTTCTTATTTATGCCCTACTGCACTTGGTGCACCTGCTGGGTTTCCAATGGTAACATCGCTCATATCTATACCTTGGGTGTTTTCCATGCTCAGCCCATTTTTAGCATCTTTAATATGAATGTTTGTTAGCTTTACCCCACTCAGTTTCTTGTACGGGAAGCCTTGCAACACAATGGCCGTGTTGGTGGCTCGTTCGCAACGAATGTTTGAGAAGTTAATATCCTCAAATTCGGTTACATTACCCTCGCCTTGATTATGATAATACGACGTGATGTAGATGCAATCTTCAGTATCGCCAAAATCTACATTATTTACGTAGATATGCTTGATGAATCCTCCTCGGTCGGGATTTGATTTCAAATAAATTCCTCGCTTCAAGTATCCTGCATAAGTACAATCTTCCACAAAAACATTTTGCACACCTGCCGACATTTCACTGCCAATTACCAAGGCGTGCAAACCTCTAAACACGCAATTTCGAACCACAATATTTTCCGAACCATGAGCTGCTGCACGTCCCTCGTGGTCTCTACCTGCTTTTATCGCCACATTATCATCGCCATTGTTGAACTTCACATTTTCAATCAACACGTTTCTGCTATACTCTGGATCTATGCCATCGTTATTGGCATTGAAGGCGTCGAAGCTAATTGCACGAACCACCACATCTTCGCAACGCAACAGGTGTAGGCACCAAAACGGAGAATCTTCTAAGCGAATGCCTTCTACTCGCACACGTTGACAATCAAAAAACTGAATGAGTTGAGGACGGAGGTAGTCGCCTTCGCCAAACACACGTTCTTCAACAGGCGTTGAAGCGTGATTAAAATCGCGACTTCGTTGTTGAGCATTTGCTTGTTTGGCACGCCAAGTACTCCACGAATCTTTGGCTTCACCATCAACCACTCCTTCACCACTCAGCACAATATCGGTGCAGCCTTTGGCGTAAATGAACGGACTATAATTGTAGACAAACGTGCCTTCCCAACTGGTTTCCACTGCAGGCAAATAGCTTTTCGATTGTCCGCTGAAAAACAAACGTGCTCCCTTTTCCAACCTCAATTCCATGTGGCTTGTAAGGTGAATTGGTCCATCGCAGAAATATTCTCCTGAAGGCACAATGAGCATTCCCCCACCTTTCTTCTTCAAATGGTTAATAGCTTTCTGAAAAGCTTTTACATTATTGAACTTACCATCGTCTTTAGCTCCAAAATTCAGAATGCTGATTTGATAGTTGGGTATTTCAGGTGTTTGAATTGATGCTACAATTTCATCGGCGGTGAGCAATGAGGGATTATTTGCACATAAATTGAAAGTAATTAAAAGAGAGCTGAAGAGAAATAGTGTTTTCATCGGTTTAAGTATTAGCTAAGGTATTGCATTTGGCAATGCTCATTTATTTTATTTCAGTTTCAAATATACATTTTTGTTGAGAAAAAGCATTCGGCAATTCATATAGCTTGTATTTTTGTTGAAAAAAAGTACTCAGCAACTCAGATAACTTGTATTTTTGTGGTGAAATGGATGATGTTAGCACTAAACTGCATGTATATTTTCGACAGACAAAAACCTAACAAAAAGATAGGCAACACGATGTGAAAAAGTACAAGTAAAAACGTGCGTACAATGATGAGTAACTATGCCTAAAACAAGATGATTGTTTTTCTTTCAAATTCCCCTTCAAAAAAACACTACCACCCCACAGGTTTATGGCATTGTAATTCTGCACGAGAGTTAATAAACCCATATTTTATTTTAAACCGACTTTTTTTAACCGCCGATTAAAACCTCATCTGTTCGAATATTATTATTCTTGTGGTTCAGATTGATAATCAATTGATTTCATGCAAAATATAAAATACTATAGCGAGAAGTTTTTTTTGTTGTTAGCAGGACTCATTGTCTTTGCCCACACCATCATACCGCATGATCATCATCCTGAGCTAATTCATTCGGCGCTAGATTCTAGCTATGAGAATCATAACAACGACAATTCAGCGCCTTTAGCTCATTGTCATGCCTTCAATCTGCTCGACGCTAAGCAAGACAATCTTTGCTTACCCCAACAACTAGCGATTCATTCGGCTAGTTTATTTTTGCTTGCGGAAGATAACGCCCCCCTTTTCGTCTGCTCGAAAGATGCTACTCCTCTCCCTCAACTTTGCAAAAACTTTTCACCTCATGAGCTCATAACAGCACTTCCTTTACGAGCTCCTCCCGTTTCTTAATTTTATCGGCGAAACCTTGTTTCGCACGCTTGCCTTGAAATGCTTTCTATTTCGAAGCAAGGAGTATTTCCTTAAAAACATCGAGGGTTTTAAACGCTTTTCTAGTGGCTAATTACTTAGCTACTCCAATGGCTACACCCCTAGTGTTTTCATTACAAACGATATAAAAAGAATCGGAAATGATCAATAAAATAATATCCTTTTCCATACGAAATAAACTGACCATTGGTTTTATGACCGTGGCTATAATCGTTGGCGGACTGTGGTCGATGACTAAAATTCCGCTCGATGCCGTTCCCGACATCACCAACAATCAGGTGCAAGTAATCACCACCGCACCAAATCTCGGTACCGAAGATATGGAGCAATTTGTGACTTATCAGGTAGAGCTTGCCGTATCTAACCTCCCCGGGGTAAGCGAAATACGCTCTGTTTCTCGCTTTGGGTTATCAGTAGTTACCATTGTTTTTAAAGACGATATGGGCACTTATCTCCCTCGCCAATTGGTAAGCGAAGCCTTGAACAAGGTGAAAGAAAAGATACCCGAAGGCTTCGCTGAACCTTTCATGGCTCCTATCAGCACTGGTTTGGGCGAAATCTATCAGTACACCCTCGAACTTGACCCCGGATACGACAGCATATATAACGACATGGACTTGCGCTCGATGCAAGAATGGATTGTAAAACGACAAATGGCCATGGTGCCCGGTGTGGTGGAAGTCAATTCCTTTGGTGGACGAGGTAAGCAGTATGAAATAGCCATCGATCCTGATCGGTTGCGCAGCATGAACCTCAGTATTAACGACGTGTTTCAAGCCTTGCAAGACAACAATCAAAACACAGGAGGAGCATATATTGAAAAGAATCACCAAGCGAATTTCATTCGAGGCGAAGGCTTAATGCGCTCGCTCGACGACGTGCGAAACACACCAATACACACGCAAAATAACACCCCCATATTCATCCGCGATGTGGCAGAAGTGCGCTACGGCAACTTCGTGCGCTATGGTGCCTTCACCAAAAATGCTAAAGGCGAAGCTGTTGGGGGCATGATCATGATGCTGAAAGGTGAGAACTCAAACAACGTAATTAACGATGTAAAGGAACGTGTAGCATTGATTCAAAAATCGTTGCCTGAAGGGGTTAAAATCAAACCTTTTCTCGATCGTAGCCGACTCATAAAAAGCACCACCTCAACAGTGGCTGAAAATCTTTCTATTGGTGCGCTCATTGTCATTTTTGTGTTGGTTATCTTCTTAGGAAATCTACGTGGGGGAATCTTAGTTGCCACCACCATACCGCTGGCTCTTTTATTTTCGTTCATCATGATGCACCTTTTTGGTGTGTGGGCAAACCTCATGAGCCTAGGGGCTATTGACTTTGGCATACTGATAGACGGTGCTGTTATCATTGTGGAAAGTTTTATTTTTCAGCTACATAAGCGCGAGTTTATTAAAAAAAACATACCCCAGAACCAACGCGACAAAATGGCATACGACTCTTCTAGTCAGATGATGAATTCGGCATTTTTCGGGCAAATCATCATTCTTTTAGTGTTTATTCCTATCATGGCGCTGCAAGGTGTGGAAGGCAAAATGTTTAAACCCATGGCTATGACTTTCATGTTTGCCATAGTTGGTGTAATTTTACTTTGCCTTACTTACATTCCCATGGTTGCTTCGCTGCTGCTGAAAGCCCCTAAAAACGACAAGAGAACATGGGGTGAAAAGGTCATTGCCAAACTCGAACAAGCCTATCAACCCGTTATTTCTTTTGGACTTCGAAAAAGCAAGCTTGTGCTCGGGGCTGCCTTGGGGCTGCTCATTGTTGGCGTGATTTTATTCACCTACATGGGGGCTGAATTTATCCCTCAACTCGATGAAGGCGACCTTTCAATGCAGGCCTTACTTAAGCCCGGCACATCATTGTCGGAAGCCCAAAAAGCATCTACCCAAATTGAGCAAATTGTATTAGCCAACTTCCCCGATGAAATTGAGTCGATACAATCGCGCATTGGGGTAGCCGACCTTCCCACCGACCCTATGCCTATCGACATTGCCGATATTTTTGTGGTGGTTAAGCCCCAAGACGAATGGAAAAAAGTGCACAGCAAAGCCGAACTTATTGCAGGTATCGAAGAAAAACTAAAAGTGTTGCCGGGCATAAACTTCGAATTTTCGCAACCCATCGAAATGCGATTCAACGAATTACTCACGGGCATTCGCGAAGATATTGCCATAAAACTATATGGCGAAGATTTAAATGTACTTGCCGACAAAGCCGATGAGATTTCAAAACTCATTAGTGGTATCCCGGGCATATCGGGCATTAAAACCGAAGCCACCAAAGGGCTACCTCAAATTACCGTGAAATACAATCGTACAAAAATAGGACAATATGGGCTGAACATTAAAGACCTTAATTCCCTCTTAGAAACAGCTTTCAGTGGCGGTGTGGCAGGTGTAATTTATGAAGGAGAACGAATGTTTGATTTAGCCATTCGCTTAGATGATGCCCATCGAGCAAGTATCGACGACATTAAAAACCTATATGTAAGCACCCCCGAGGGGCATCAGGTTCCGCTAAAAGAAGTGGCAAACATTAGCTACCAAGCAGGACCAATGCAAATAAGCCGCGACAATACCAATCGGCGTACTTATGTGGGCATTAATGTAGATGGTCGAGATATTAAATCGCTCGTAGAAGAAATACAGCAAAAACTAGATGCTAATTTAGAGCTTCCCGCAGGTTACTACATTCGCTATGGTGGTGCTTTTGAAAATTTAGAGCGTGCCAGCAAACGACTAGCCGTGGTGGTGCCCTTGGCATTGCTACTCATTTTCTTGCTTGTGTTCCTTGCCGTTAAATCTTTTAAACAAACACTCATGATTTACCTTGCCATTCCGTTTGCTGCCGTGGGAGGCATTGTTTCGCTATATCTTCGTGGAATGCCATTAAGTATTTCGGCTGGTGTAGGATTTATTGTGCTCTTTGGTGTGGCGGTGCTGAACGGACTAGTGCTCATTAGCTCGTTCAACGAGTTGAAAACCGAAAGCAAACTCCCTTTGCGTGAGCTTATCAAGCAAGCTGCTGTGCGACGAATTCGCCCCATATTCCTCACCGCATCAACCGACATACTCGGCTTTCTTCCCATGGCAATTTCAAGCTCTGCAGGTGCCGAAGTACAACGACCATTAGCCACTGTTGTTATCGGTGGAATGATTACCTCTACCCTGCTCACCCTGTTGGTTTTGCCCGTGCTTTATCAGTTGGTTGAATCGAAAAAAGACAAGCAAAAGAAACACCTAAAACCGGCTGTTCTTTCCCTAACATTACTCCTTGCTAGCTGTTTTTTGGGGGGCGGAAAAGTTCAAGCACAAGAGCACAAAACTATATCACTCGACGAGGCTATTTCTACCGCTATTAGCAACCATCCGTCTATGAAGGCGGCTGCCCTAGAGGTAGAAAAGCAAAAAGCGCACAAATCGACAGCCTACAATTTGGGAAACACCTCATTTAACACCGGCAAAGAAGAAACTAACAAAGCCGTACCGGGCATACGAAACAAGTTTGAAATAGCACAAAGCGAAATTGATGTGTTGGGCATTCATGCTAAAAATAAGCTCGGCAATCAAAAAATAGAGCTTGCAACATATGCACAACAATTAACCGAGCGTAGCTTAACGCGCGATGTAAGCATAGCTTGGCACCAAGCAGCAATTAACAAAAAGCAATGCCAACTCTATTTGCAGCTCGACAGCATATATGCCAATTTCTTGCAAGCTGCCCAACTTCGCTACGAAACCCAACAAAGCTCAAAGGTAGAATATCTAGCCGCTCAGGCTAAATATCAGGAGCTCATGGTTGATATTCAACAAGCTCAAACCGACTATGAAACTTCGCTGCAAGAGCTCAACCAATATCTCATGCTGCCCGAAGCTTTTAATGTTGCCAATGAAAAAGACCCCATGGGGGAAGAATACAGCCTTGCTCCCGACTCTTTACAAAACACGCTTCTCCTTCTGCTTTATCAGCAGCAAGTGAACGTGTCGGAATCGGAATGGAAATCGGAACGAGCAAACACCCTTCCGAAGTTCAACCTGTCTTACAACTTTCAAGAAGTTGATGGGCTGTCGGGCTGCTACAGTTGGCAAGCTGGAATTTCCATGCCTTTACTTGCTTTCTCACAAGCAGGCAAGAACAAAGAAGCTCGAATTAACTACGAAATAGAAGAGCAACAATATCAGCAAAAGAAGCTCGAAATAAACGCTTCTTATCTTCAACTTTATCATAAGCTGAATGCGTCTTTAAAAACCATTACCTATTACAAAGAGAAAGCCCTTCCCTTGGCTGATGAACAAATAGAGGCAAGCAAACTAGGCTATAAGCTCGGAAGCATAAACTACATTCAGTTCATTGAAAGCATGGAATCGGCACTCAACACGCAGAAAAAATATCTTGCCAAACTGCAAGTGTTCTACAGTTTGCAAGAACAGTTGAACTACATAGCTAAACCATAAATTTCATCATCTTCAAAATTACAATCAAATGAAACAGCATATCATTATAGCAACCATGCTATGGGCTAGTGCAACAGCTTGCAGCAACAATTCGGGTTCTTCGGCAGATGCGCACGAAGAGCACAAAACACATTCAACCGAAACGCTAACACTAAGTACCATGCAACAAGAAGCACTCCAACTAGAAGTGGGCACATTTCAAATGCGCAACCTCACCACCGTTGTGAAAACCAATGGCGAACTAGTAGTGCCCCCAAAAGCAAACACAGCACTTGCGCCTTTAATTGGGGGAAATGTGAAAGAAATTTGTGTTTTCGATGGCGACAGGGTAAAGAAAGGGCAAACGCTTGCCGTGCTTGAGCACCCCGACTATATTTCATTGCAAGAAAATTTTGTGGAATCGGCCAATAAGCTCGACTTCCTAAAATTAGAATACGAAAGACAAGAAGAACTTTACAAAAACAAGGTGGGTTCGGGGAAAGAATTTCAAGAAATAGCTTCGCAATATCACAGCGAAAAAGCCAAATATGAGGGGCTAAAAGCCCGACTCAGCTTGCTGCACATATCTACCAACGATGCCTTGCAAGGAATTATTACGACCACAAGCCCCATTCTTTCGCCTATGGATGGCAAGGTGAACGAGGTGAACGTAAAACTAGGTGAATATGTGAGCAATGAAGATGTGCTCTTCCGCATTGCCGACAACAGCCAAATTCACGCCGACTTTACCATTTATGAACAAGATGTACCCCTCATTAAAGTGGGACAAGAAGTCTATTTCAGAGTGGGCAATAGTTCGCAAGAGCTGCGTGCTACCCTGTTTGCTATCAACCCCAAATTCGACCCCAACACACGTTCCATTCGCGTGCACGCCAAACTTAATCAAGCAATTACAAACGAAATGCCCGGTATGTTTGTTTCAGGGCGCATACGCACCGATACCAATGATGTAAGAACATTGCCCAACGATGCCATAGTTTCTGAAGGCACAAAGTCTTACATCTTTACGGTAGAAAACAAGCTACTTGCTGAAATTCAACCCATAGCAGCCCATGCCAATGAATTGAAATTTAAGATGACCGAAGTAGTTGCAGGAAAGGAAGACGACGGATACACCGAAGTTAAACTTTTAACCCCCATGCCCGACAACACGCCCATTGTGTTGAATGCCGCCTATTATCTTTTGGCCGATTTGAAAAAAGAAGAAACCGAACATGAAGACTAGATCTTAGTTTCCACCAAGTGGGTGCCCTTCTCTTCTACATTCTTCATCTTGGGGCACCCTCGCCTTGGGGTATGCACTTTAGGCTTCTTTCAAAAATTAAGTATTTTAACTCACTCCCAACTTTGCAGTTTGCTGTAGATTTGCCCCGTAGAATAAAAACAAAAAATAATACGATGGATATATTTGATAAATTCCGCTCGAACAAAGGTAGTATCGGTCAGCACATGAAAGAAGCTCATGGCTATTTTGCATTCCCTAAACTAGAAGGCGAAATTGGACCTCGTATGATGTTCCAAGGAAAAGAAGTTTTGAACTGGAGTTTGAACAACTATATTGGTTTGGCAAACCACCCCGAAGTGCGCGAAGCTGATGCTAAAGGTGCTAAAGATTGGGGATTGGCCTACCCTATGGGTGCACGCATGATGTCGGGACAAACCACCTTGCATGAAAACCTAGAGAAAGACCTTGCTGCATTTGTGAGCAAAGAAGATGCTTTCTTGTTGAACTTCGGCTACCAAGGGATGGTGTCGATTATTGATGCTTTAGTGGGTAGAAACGATGTTATTGTTTACGACAGTGAAGCTCACGCTTGTATCCTCGATGGTGTGCGTTTGCACATGGGAAAACGCTATGTGTATCCTCACAATAACATCGAAAACCTACGCAAACAATTAGAGCGCGCCACTAAACTAGCCGAAAAACAAGGCGGTGGTATCTTGGTTATCACAGAAGGTGTGTTCGGTATGTCGGGCGACATGGGTAAACTCGATGAGATTTGCGCATTGAAGAAAGAATTTAACTTCCGCTTGTTGGTTGACGATGCTCACGGCTTCGGAACAATGGGTAAAACAGGTGCTGGTGCTCCTGAGCACTTCGGCGTGCAAGATGAAGTAGATGTACTATTCTGTACCTTCGCTAAATCGATGGCACTAATTGGTGCATTCGTGGCTTCTTCAAAAGAAGTGTGCGATTACCTTCGCTACAATATGCGTTCGCAAACATTTGCGAAATCATTGCCTATGCCTTTAGTAGTAGGTGCTCAAAAACGTTTAGAGCTTTTGAAAGGACATCCTGAATTCCGCGATCAATTGTGGACTATCGTTCATGCGCTTCAAAACGGATTTAAAGAAGCAGGTTTCGACATTGGTAAAACCAACACCCCTGTAACTCCTGTTTACATGAAAGGTGGCGTGGTAGAAGCTACTAACGTGGTAGTAGAAATGCGTGAAGTATATAATATTTTCTGTTCCGTTGTTGTGTACCCAGTAATTCCTAAAGGTGAAATCATCTTGCGTATCATTCCAACATCAACACACACACTTGAAGATGTGGCTTACACCATTGAATGTTTCAAAAAAGTTCGTGCAAAGCTTGAAGCTGGCGAGTTTAAAGGCGATTCAATCAAAGCCATGGGAAAACTTTAATTAGACGCTTTTTCATTGTCTAATCCCGTAACACTTTTTCAAGACGGGATATCCCTAGATAAAACAAAGGGCAGTTCCTCAGAACTGCCCTTTGTCGTGCTTGCATTTGTATTGAGTGTGTGTGGTCAGATAATCTCGTGAAAAGTTTTAGCTAATGGCTGCTATCTGCCGTGAACAATAAAAGGTAAACTGAAATAGAAAATCGATCCTTCACCTTCTTTTGATTTCACCCAAATTTCACCTCCCATACATTCTACAATGTTGCGAGCCAAAGTCAAACCAATGCCAACTCCCCTATAATCTCTCGATAGCTGATTCTCTAAAGTTCCCCCTTGTGTGAAACGATTGAAAATAATTTCAAATTCATCTTCTGCAATACCAACTCCAGTATCTTTCACCGAAAAATGAATTTCACCGCTATCAACTTCAGCACCTAAAGTAATCGTTCCTTTTGTCGTAAATTTCACCGCATTGCTCAACAATAATTCTAGTACTTTCCCAATATAACCTTCGTCTCCCATAAATACGAGTCCATCTCCTAAGTTCGACTTCAATTCATAGTTCAGATTCTTTCCGTTGCGTTTCTTTTCAGCCAAAAAGCTTTTTCTTGCATCATTAAAAACATTGCCCAAACGAACTGGTTTATTTGCAATTTCAGTTACCACACTTTCCATTTTAGCCACTTCCATCACGCTCTCTATAAGCGAAAACAACTCTCTGCTACTCTGCTGAATCATTTCTAAAACTTCGTCCTTCAAATCATCATCGCAATCGGCAAGTATAGTTGAAAACCCTACAATCGAGTTCATGGGAGTGAGCACTTCATGCGAAAGGTTTGCCAAGAAAGCCGATTTCAAACGGTCTGACTCTTGCGATTTCCGTTGCTCTAACTCCAATTTCTTAATGGTCGTGTCTAACGATTTATTTGCATTGCTCAGTCGAGCTGCTATACTGTAGCCTTCCTCAAAGTGAAATTGGTCAGCAGATACGCTGTCTGCGAGAGTGTCCTTCTGAAGGAATTTGCCTACCAAGCCTAAGTCCTCGGCTATCTTTCTCAGATACTTCTGCATGGCTACATACTCAAAAACTACAATCAGCACAATGAACAGCAGCACCCAAATAACATTACGAACGATACTTGCACGGAATTCTTTCTTTTTCTCCATAAATTCCTTTTGAACCTCTAAGTAATCGAAGCCAGAAACAATAATCCAATCACACTCGGGATAATATCTTACATAGGCAAATGTGGTGTACTCTCCATACTCACCGTGCACATTGTTTTTATATTCATACTGAATATGGCATCCATCAGGATTCTTGTTCACCTCTTTAATAATTTCAAGCGCAGCTCTTCTGAGAATAGGATTAGACGATCTTAGCAAGTTTTCTTCTTTTTCTGGAGTATATTTTTCGCGATCCCACATTATATTTGTGCCATCGGGTTTCATAATGAAATTATAGCCACCATATGGGTGCAACAAATCTCTAGCTCGAATATTTTCTACCGCTGCAAGCTGGTCTATCACTCTGTCGGAAAAATAAGTGTATGAAACATAGCACTGAAATTCATCATATCGTCTCACCGAAATAGCCTTAGCTTGATAAGCTTTCTTCGGATGACGACAATAAATAGTAGCTGTATCTTGATTTTGAATAGATTCCAACTCTAATTGCGTTAGCTTATTGCCCATTTCATCAACTTCATCTAGGATGTTGGTGCCAATGAGTTCGGACTTAAGTTGCGAATACAAGCAGGTGCCATCGTAAGAAACCACCCGAAGTTTGGCAAGCGTTGTCTGATGGCGGGTCAATTCATTGGCATAGTTCACCAATTCTTGCTGCTCTTGCAAAGCCGTCAAGTTTGGTTTACTTGCCAAATAATAAATATACATAGCTAGTAGCTGGTCTGCCTCGCTTCTAGCTTCTTCTACTTCGGCTTTGTACAGTATCTTCCAATTGCCATCAATAGCATTAATGGTTCTTTCTACATTCCATTCTAAGATTTCGCGAGAATCTTGAATTACTTTCTCTTCTGCCGCTGCCGAAAGGTCACGGTATGAAATTAATTGGTTAATGGCTACAATAACCACGATTCCAAGCAAACTCAAGAATATATATATATAAACTAGTCTTCTAGTGTAGGTTGAAATACGTTGAGGAGTTGTCATAAATTTGGCAGCTACAATGTTTATTGTTATTATTATTTAACACACCAATCGAATTGGCTTTAGTACAAAATTATACATATTCGACAATTTTCTTTAAAAAAACTGAATATATTGCAACGGATTTAACAATAGTACTAAATAAAAGACCTATTTGACTCCAGAAATTCTTTAAATTTGCCAATTTTAGACAATCCACAGAAAAAAATTAAACAATATATCATTGCTATTTTTGCTCATATTGAACTACCCTACTGAATATTTATCAATACAAAACTAACAAAACCACAGAAAAACAAAACGACAAAGGAGTACCTGATTTTCATCGGGCAAACCTCTGGCGTTTTGCAAAAAGATGATGATTGGTAAATTCCGAAAATCACCTCTATTTTTTAGGTTTTCTATTATTTCGAAATATTCAAAAACTGAGGAGTGAAAGCTAACGAAACATACAACCAATTGGCAAGAGAACGATCGCTGGGTGTATTTGCTGTTCCATATTTTACCACTTTCATCATCTCATCCATTTTCATGCAGCTATATCCGCCTGAAATTTTAAACTGATTATCTACCTGATAGTTCACGGTTAAATCTAATTCGGTGCCCAAATAAGGGTCAGAACCTAAGCTTGTATCATAAACATCGGCTGCAGCAACAAAGGCGTGAACAGCCAATGAAGCCGACAATTTATTCTTTTTGTAGTCTAGCTGTGCATAGTAATCTTGCAGCCCCACACCTCCTTTATGGTTGCCCACATAGAAATAATCCATGTAGCCGTTAAACTTATGGTTAGTACCATAAATAGGGTCGAAAGAATGGTTCTTACCGTCATCATCAAACATATCGGTTCCGGAAAGAATTTCCACACCAACACCTAATTTATATTTCTCCGACAATTTTTTCTTTGCATGTCCAGCCACATAGTAAGCCGCTATCTGTTTTCCATTCACATCTTTTCCGCCTTGAGCGTATAACGCACCGCCAACATCCCAATTCGATTTGCGCACGTTATTCAAAAAGATACCGTAAGTATGGCTATATCTCACACGTAAATTTACATCGTCTATTTGTTGCGTTCCATTATTTAAAAACAAGAAGCTCCAATAAAAACTATCGTCCGCCTGATTCAGCCACAAATACTGCATCGCCTTGTTGGTGTATGGATAAGGTGTGTTAACACTCTTTTCTGATTCCTGATTGTAGCTAGCACCAATATCTAAGCGTATATCGCCCGCAGCGTTGTTAAACTTCATTACCATGGCATCATGGCTCAATCCGGTTTGCGACCAGTTAATAGCCCCCATAATTCGCTCATCATCATAAGCCAAAGCTTGTCGCCCTACTTTCAATTCAAATTTCGAGGTAAAACGATAAGCTGCCCATGCTTCATAGAAACCTATTTTATGCGTGTCGCCATTGCCGAAAACACTTTTATCTCCCCAAGTGCCTACATCTTGAATTTTCAACGAGGTGGACAAGGCCCCTTGCGTATAATCCATGTTCAATCGCACACGATTAGAAATAAATTGCCCTACATCTTGCCCCTCTCTCCTAGGTGCTTTGTAGCCATCGCGCAATTCATAACGCGGACGAATTTCGGCTGAAAGATTAAACGTTGTCGGTTTATTTTCCTGTGCGTATAGAGATGTTGACAATAAGCACAATGCGAGTACATGGATTGTTTTTTTCATAACCATATCTGATTTAATTTGTAGTTCGATTATGGATCACTCCATTGAAGATTCTAAATTATTCCTTTTCTCTCACATAATCAACATATAAAACAAAAAAAGTTAAAAAAAGAGCTCATTTTTATACTGTTGTACAAGCATAGGGCACTTATTTTTCAACTTCGTGACAATTTTTGCACTCTTTATTGACAATTAAAGATTACTTTTGCGGCGAATTTTTGAATAATAAAATGGGAAGAAGTAGAAAAAACAAGCCTTTATTTGAAGGCGTGGAAATAATCGATATTGGTGCTGAAGGAAAAGCCGTTGCAAAGGTGAATGACATGGTGGTGTTTACCACTCATGTGGTGCCTGGCGATGTGGTAGATTTGCAAGTAACAAAAAAACGCAAAAGCTATATGGAGGCTCGTGTGGTAAAAGTGCAAACTTACTCAGCCAACCGCCAAGAGGCTTTCTGCGAACACTTTGGTGCTTGCGGTGGTTGTAAATGGCAATATCTGCCCTACGAGAAACAACTTTTTTACAAACAAAAGCAAGTGGGCGACCAACTTCGCCGATTAGGACATATTGAATTGCCCGAAGTTTCACCTATTTTAGGCTCGAAAGAAAATACATTTTACCGTAATAAACTAGAATTTAGTTTCAGCAATAAACGTTGGTTATCATACGATGAAATCGATAGCGAACTTGAAATGAGCGACATGAACGCCTTGGGCTTTCACATCCCTCGTTTGTTCGATAAAATCATCGACATTAACAAATGCTGGCTTCAACCCGAACCATCGAACCGCTTGCGCAATTTCATCCGCGATTATGCAAAAGCCAATCAGTTAGAGTTTTTCGACATTAGAAACCAATCGGGCTTCTTGCGAAACATGATTGTGCGCACAGCTTCAACAGGCGAAAATATGCTTATTTTAGCGCTCTATCATGAAGATGTAGAAAAACGTGAAGCTCTGCTAAGTGCCATTGAAGCCGAGTTCCCCGAACTTAGCTCTATCATGTATGTTATTAATGAGAAACCAAACGACACGATTGGCGATCAAGATATTATTGCATTTAAAGGTGCCGATCATATCTTCGAAGAAATGGAAGGACTACGATTCAAAATTGGTCCGAAAAGTTTCTACCAAACCAACTCAGCTCAGGCTTATGAGCTTTATAAAGTAACTCGCGACTTTGCCGAGCTTACAGGCGATGAAATGGTTTACGACCTATACACCGGAACCGGAACTATTGCAAACTTTGTGGCTAAGCAAGCCAAAGAAGTTGTTGGGGTGGAATATGTGCCTGAAGCTATTGAAGATGCCAAAATAAATTCAGAGCTTAATCAAATTAAAAACACCAAGTTTTACGCTGGCGACATGAAAGATGTGCTCAACGATGAGTTCATCGCAGCCCATGGTACTCCCGATGTTATTATAACCGACCCGCCACGCGCAGGAATGCATGACGATGTGATAAAAACAATATTGAGAGCAGCTCCTAAACGCATTGTTTACGTGAGCTGTAATCCAGCCACTCAAGCCCGAGATTTATCGTTGCTCGATGAAGTATATCGAGTAACTAAAATTCAGCCTGTGGATATGTTCCCCCACACTCACCATGTGGAAAATGTGGTGCAATTGGTGCGTAAATAAGGACTAAAAACAAATTACTTTGCTGCTTTTCGCTGTTGAATGTATTTTTTCGAGCGATATAGGCTTTATTTTTGACAAAAAAATATATTTTTGTCATCCGATTAAAAAGATTAGAAAACTCAATTAACTAAGATGGTAAATCATAACAATCAAACTACACAAGAAGACAATCTACAAGAAGTAGAGAATGTACTAGGAAAAACAGAAGCATTCCTTGAGAAAAATCAAAAAGGAATTATCGGGGTTGTTGCTGCAATTATAATCGTTGCGGTGGCTTATATGGCATATAACAACTTTGTAGTTGCTCCTAAAGAACAAAGTGCGCTAACTGAAATTGAAGCTGCTCAACGCTATTTCGATGTTGACTCATTCAACTTGGCAATAAATGGTGATGGTACAAACGCAGGCTTCCTCGATATTATCGACAACTACGGTTCTACAGCAACTGGAAATTTAGCTAACTACTATGTGGGTGTTTCTTATGCTCGTTTAGGTCAGTTTGAAGAAGCTTTGGGTTATTTGAAAGATTTCAAAACTACTGATCCTCTTCTAGCTCCTATTTCAGAAGGTTTGAAAGGTGACTGCCAACTTGAACTAGGCAATACTGCAGCAGCAGTTAAGGCTTACAAAAAAGCAGCTTCTTTCGACAATGAACTTACAGCTCCTATCTATTGGCTAAAAGCTGGTCAAGCTTACGAAAGCGAGAAAAACTATAGTGAAGCATTGGCTGCTTACCAAACAATTAAAGACAAGTATAAATCTTCAATTGAAGGTAGAAGCATCGACAAATACATTGCACGTGTGCAATTGAACTTGAACTAATATTTTACGCAAAATATCCTAAGAAAATCCCCTCATTGCAGGGGATTTTTTTATGTTTGTACAACAAGACAATTTTTAATGAATTACCCCCCTTAGGGATAAAACTTTAATTTATGGCAACAAAAAATTTATCAGAATACGACTTAAACTCTGTACCATCTGCCAAAGGCATGAAATTTGCAATTGTGCTTGCCGAATGGAATTATCACATTACAGGCGCTATGGCTCAAGGAGCTAAAGACACACTCTTAAAGCATGGTGCTAACGAAGAGGATATCATTATTAAACACGTTCCCGGCACATTCGAGCTTCCATTGGGAGGACAATATGTAGCCGAACAAACCGATGCCGATGCCATCATTCTTATTGGTTGCGTTATTCAAGGTGAAACTCGTCACTTCGATTTTATCTGCCAAGGTGTAACTCAAGGTTCTGTAGATCTAAACTTGAAATACAATAAGCCTTTTATCTTTGGTGTGCTCACCACTGAAAATGAAGAACAAGCCGTGAACCGCGCAGGTGGTAAACTGGGCAACAAAGGCGATGAAGCAGCAGTTACTGCCATCAAGATGCTTGCCTTGAAGAATGATGTGGTAATGCGATAATGTAGCAATGTAATAATGCAGGGTTGCAACATTCGTAATTCCTAATTCGTAATTTTTAATTTATTCTATGAAAGCTATGATATTTGCGGCTGGCTTAGGCACACGACTGCAACCCTTAACAAACGACCGCCCAAAAGCTTTGGTTGAATTAGGAGGCATGACTCTGCTCGAACGCTGCATTAAACGACTTATCAGCTTTAACATTACAGACATTGTCATTAATGTACATCATTTTGCCGACCTAATGGAAGACTATCTTTTAGCACACGACAATTTTGGTGCAAACATTCAAGTATCCGATGAACGCGAAATGCTGATGAACACCGGTGGAGCAATTCGCCATGCTAAATCGCTCTTAGCGGGCAACGAGCCTATTTTGATTGTAAATGTAGATATTCTAAGTGATTTAAATTTCACCAACCTATTAGAATACCACACCAAGGCAAACAATCTAGCTACCTTGGTAGTTCGTCAGCGAGAAACCTCTCGTTATTTGCTCTTTAATGAAGACTTTCTTTGCGGATGGAAAAACATTAAAACAGGCGAAACCAAAACATCGCGTCCTAATTTGATTGACAATGCCTCTCCTTTTGCATTCAGTGGAATTCAGATTATATCGCCCGAGTTTTTGAATCTAATTACAGAAACGGGTGCATTTTCAAGCATCGATATGTATCTGCGATTGGCACAACAAGAAAAGATTGGGGCTTTTATAGATGCTAATTCTATTTGGATGGACTTGGGTAAATACAGTGATATTCACACCGCCAATAAATTGCTAGAGCTGAAATAGAATTACACAAAAAAGAATCGCCATAAGTACGAAATATATTTATTTCGTACTTATGGCGATTCTTCAATTTATCTGTATCCCTCCTCGCAAGTACATTATCTTACGAGGATTTTCATTTGAGTTCTCTTTTTGAGTTTATAGCTCTAGTGTTCCCGGTAGTAGGTCTGCAAGTTTATTGACTTTGTAGCTCGGTATTATTTCTAATACTCTATGGAGCCATTGATATGGATTAACTTCTTGCTTCTTGCAGGTGGCAAAAAAGGAATACATCATCGCTGCACGCTTTGCTCCGTTGTCGGATCCTGCAAAGAGGTAGTTCTTCCTG
>JBKEBD010000032.1:0-7119 GCA_047972995.1 Mangrovibacterium sp. | reverse complement strand
TGGTAGAATAATAATGATTTATCTCAAAATGACTTAAAAATATTTGCACTTCTAAAGTGACTGCTTATTAGTTTTGCTTCAGTTTTTAATACAATTGATATTTTCAGATAAACTTCTGTTCAGAGTAGCTTGTCTTTTTAATGCCATATTTGTACATTTCTAGTGATTTGCTTTGTGATAGTGGATTGTACCTGACCGTCGCTGTCAAGATGAGACTAGTTGAACCGAACAAGTAACTCCATATATTGAGAGTACAACTGCTTTTAAATACAACTATATCCTGAAAGTTATCATTATCACGTGTGCGATCGCCAAGGAGGGTCAGCACTCGTCCGAAAGCCCCACTGCTGAACCCGAAATTCACCACACTCACCCAGCCTGTTGCGTGGCGGTGTGGTGTTGTGTGGCATGACAACCTCGTCACACTAAGGTTGGAATCGGACATTCTGTACTCCAACTCAAGTTATCCTGTCGTGATTGTTGTGGTAAACGGTGAAGAAAAAAAAAACAGTTTCACTGTGTAATGCTCTGGGCATTCCGTTTCTCAGTATCAAACATGATGCAGATGGTAGTGAGAGATGTTTTGCCCTGATATAAACCAGTGAAACGGGTTGGAAATTTATCCAGTGTATATCATGAAATACACAGTCGCGCAAATTGCATCAGAACTGTTGATTGAAGTCCTGCATGCAATGGGGGGCTATCACAGGGTTGAAGAATAGGTAGTCTTCCTGCTGTAGAATCTTTATTTCCCTAGGAGATAGATAAGGAAGTGAAGAGATGAGGTGAGGCGCACACATGCCTCGAAGTGGAAGAAGCTCTCTCTCTGCTCGCGCAGGCGCATAGCATGACGGCGACTGCGCGGCACATTTGAATAGGCACATTGACATGGGTAAATGTTACATTGACATGGGTACATTTTATACATCCACACCTCCCCTTCCCTTTGCGTTCGAAGAAGTCGAACGGTGAAAAGTAACAAAGTAGATACAATTCCACAGGTAATATGAAAATCCTACAAGTGTCTACAAAGTGTGTACATTGTGAGCAAACATACAGGGACTTCTTATTGGCAGTGTACACTGTGTTAGGACTTATTTAGCCTTGGAGATCTACGTGGGGTCTTGGGAGGAGAAACTGAATTGGACTTTTCCATGTCTGTCTGGAAATTAGACTTTTCCATGTCACGACAAGGGACCACAGGGATGTTAGGTGTAGTGTCAGAGTGTGGGTCGGGCACTGGATATAAGAATCTGCGGTTTCGACGTAGCACTCGGCCACTTGGAAGCCTAACCTCGTATTCCCTGGAGCGAGCACCACCCATAACGATGGCGACCTTATCCCACCGGCGTGAAGTGGGGTCCTGAACGCGAACATGTTGACCCATAGCCAGCCTGGGAAGATCACGGGCGTGTTGATTGTAGTGCTTCTTGACCTGGGCGGCTCTGGAGGCGACCCGTCTGTCCCAGTCGTCTGCCAAGTCCTTCCAGTCACTCTTGAAGGACTGCGGATGAGCAGGTACACAGCTGCGGAGGTTATGACCAAACAGAACTTGAGCAGGTGAGCAGCCGGTGTGGTTGGGGACATTCCTCAGTTCCATGAGTCCCCGGTCGAAGGCTTCACAATTAATGTTACCAGACGGTGCTGTTGCCATGATAAGCCTCTTGACGGCCTTAACAGCAGCCTCGGCGTGGCCATTTGACTGCGGGTAATGGGGCGATGACGTGAAATGCTGGATCCCCCATCGACGAGTGAAATCAGCAAACTCACTGCTCGAAAAAGGTGGTCCTCCATCTGTGCGTAACCGAAGAGGTACCCCCACCTCTCGAAAGTAGCTGCAGAAGTATCGGATCGTGGAGGAGGCGGTGGTGTCACTCTTGCAAGGGATGACAGCTGGCCAGTTCGACAGTCGGTCGACAATCACTAGGAAATGTTTCCCAGCAACTTGAAAGAAATCAGCAGAGACTGACTCGAAGGGCCTGGTGGGCTTATCATCATTGAGAAGCGGTTCCTGTTGCTGTGAAGGGCGTAGAAGCTGGCACGACTCACAGGCGGCGACAGTATTGGTGATATCAGAATCAATGCCAGGCCAGAATACCGTCTGGCGTGACCGTCGCTTGGTAGCCTCGACTCCTCGATGACTGTCATGTAGCCGTGCGAGAGTCTGGCGACGAAGAGCAGCAGGAATGACGATCCGAGCGCCTAGTAGTACGAGTGATCCGTCAACAGAGAGGGAGTCTCGGAGTTTCCAATAAGGCAGCAAGGATGTATGTAGAGAATACCTGTTAGCAGGAAATCCAGCCAATATGCAGTCACGTAAGCGAACGTAGTCAGAGTCCTGTTGGGCTGCATTTGCTAACTCCTGTAGGTGACGGTCAGCTTCGATCCGCGGGGCGGCGTCCTCTTGATATGCCGCAGAAGGTATGACGGACCGTAGATGTGCCATAGTAGAAGCGGAGTCCGATGTATCCTCAGGTGTAGGTCGGCTGACAGGTGCGCGTGAGAAGGCATCTGGAATGCGGAGCGTCTTACCAGCACGCCATACGGCTCTGAAGGTGAAGTGGGACATGCGCTCTCGTAATCTCTGTAATCGAGGGTTCTCAATCATGTCCAAGGTGTACGAGTTCAGAATCGGTACTAGTGGACGATGGTCAGTGTGAACTGTAAAAGACTGGAGCCCTGTAAGATAGAGGCGGCACTTCTGAAGAGCCCAGCTGACTGCCAACATTTCCAACTCTATGGTGGCGTATCTTGTCTCGGCGTCTGCCAAAAAACGGGAGCCACATTGGACGAGGCGAAGTTGACTGGAACCATGATCCTGCAGTAGGGCGTAACCTATACCATACAGGCGAGATGCGTCAGTCTGGAGATATGTAGGTAGTCCTGGGTCGAATGCTGCGAGGATGGGTGGACTGGACAAGGCTTTCTTGACTTGCTTGAATGCCAAGTCGTGATCTGGAGTCCACGTAAATGAGCGAGATGGGCTCAAGAGAGGTCGAAGTGGCTTGGCGGTTTTGGCGATCTCGGGCGTAAACTCGGCTAACTGATTCGCCAACCCCATGAATGAGCGTAAATCGGTGAGGTTAGCAGGTGTAGGGAAGTCCCGAAGAGCTGCAACACGGTCCGGGTCGGCGGCGATTCCTTTGTCCGAAAGAGTGTATCCACAGAAGTTGACCTTAGTGGCTGCCACGATAAATTTATCCCTGTTGAGAGTGATACCGTGTGAACGGCAGCGTGTGAGAAGCTCCTGAATCCTCTTGTAATGTGACAGAAGATCGTCGTCAAACAGCAATACATCATCAACCACTTTGACGCATTTCGTTAGACCTTGGAGGGCGAGATCACCACGGTAGCAGTATGCATCTCCGGTAGCGGCGAAGCCCATCGGTCCGCGACAGTAATAATATCGGCCGTAAGGTGTAATGAAAGTAGTAAGATGCCTGTCCTCCTCTGCCAGTTCGATTTGCCAATAACCATGGAGAGCGTCCGCAGTTGTGAAGTACCTCGCTGTAGAATCAACCGTACGAACAGCTGCAATAGGCGTCATCGAAGAGTGGACAGGGCGGGCAACTTGACTGTTAAGTTTAGTTAAATCAGTGGTAATCCTGACTCCTTTGGGTTTGGGTACAACTACCATGGGATGACACCAATCGGAAGGCTCATCCCCACATTTCTTGATGATTCCTTGAGCCACCATACTCTGCAGTTCGTCCTGGACTGCATCACGGAAGGCGTAGGGGATCTGACGTGGAGTGGTAAGAGCGAATGGTGTGGCGTCGGGTTTAATGTGTATCTTCATAGGGTCTCCTTTCATTGGCTGTAGTGGAGCAGTCTTGAGATCATCTTTCGATGCAAGTACATCCGGAAAGTTCCTGACAAAGTAGTCCCTGGCCTCGGCAGGTGGGGTAGCTTCGGTGAGCGGGAACTCAGTGCATCGATGTACGTGAGTAACTTGCAGAATGGGCTTAGGAAACTTAGGCGAAATAATAGCCAACTCCTTGCAATGGCTGAAGGACAGTAGCGGAGTGGTGACACCATCATGCACCTGTAACCGGGCTTGGCATGACCTCTTGGCAAGGGTCAAGGTAACTTCTAAGGATCCAAGCGGTGGCGACATCTCCGACCCATCTGCAGTGAAAGTCTTGGAAACTGTGGGAGGTAGGAGGTCACTCCTGTCAATCTGAAGATGTGCAAGGTGTTGTGGTCCCAAAACACTGACCTCCGCACCTGTGTCAGGTATGAAACTGATCTGGGAAGATACATCCCGATAAGACACAGTAACTGGTACGGGTGAAGGTGAAGGAGTTGCATGGGCCTGAACCTTGCGAACGTTAGTGGTCGTGCTTGAAGGCGGAGTAACATGCTTATCAGCCTTGGCATCACCAGTCTTCTTCCGGCAACATCTGTCGTAGTGGCCTGTCTTGGTACAGTATTTGCATTTCACCTTGAGTGCAGGGCAGGTTGGGGTTCTGGCCCAGTGTCCCTTCCGTCCACAGTTATTGCAAGTGCTCGAAGCCGCTGGGCACTTGTCTGAGTTGTGAGACTTGTTGCAGTGCTGGCAGGTATTAGACTTGGTCGACGGCGTAGAAGTGGGCTGATGGTTACGACCTTTATCCTGGCGGTATCTTGAAATCTTGGCGACAGAAGCAGTAGGGGCCCGAATCGCAGAAGTGGCTGTCCTGGTGGCTTCATGGGCTCTGCAAACGTTCACCACGTCCTGAAGTGTGGTATTAGAGTCCCGGGCAATAATCTTCTGTGTGAGCTCTTCATCATGAACTCCCATAAGAAGTACCATCTTTATCTGCGTCTCCTTGCAGACATTAGAATTTCCAGGGCATATGTCAACTTCCTCTGCAATCGACTGCAGGCGTACGTAGTAGTCGTCAAAAGATTCACCGTCCTTTTGCTTGCATGTAAGAAGATCTCGGCGGCGTAGAGCTTCATTTCGTTGATTCCTGAAGTGGTTCTGTAGAACGTCAAGGACTTCTTCCACTGTGTTCGCGGTGTCTGGAGGTACACCAAGTGTGTGTTCCAACAATCGCTGGGTCTCGAGAGACAGACACATCCGTAACTGTATCTGCTGCTTCGGTAATGACAGAGCAGACAAGTCCACCATGACAGCATAGTCGTCCCAGCGCCTTCTCCAGGCCCTGAAGTTCTGAAATGTAACGTCTGACTTCAGCGGTTGGGGTGCCTGAGTGCTAGCCTTTTGTGGGGTAGCGTTGACATGGGTGGGTGGGCGTGACGAAGTCTCGGTAGCAGACCGTTGGTGAACCTGACTTGGACCTTGTGTAAAAGGTGTGAGTAGCTGGAGAAATTGTTGAAATCTTCGGTGTTCCTCTTCTCGACGGATTTCTTCCCTTCTTGCCTCATCTTGACGTCTCTCCGCTTCCTCACGCCTATACTGAGCTTCCGTAGCTAATCTGCTTTCCTCCAAATATCTTATTAGTACCCGTAAGTCTCCATCATGTGTCCTAGACGGCGGCGGTAGGGTTAAATTTGGAGAGAGTAACGGCAACTCAGGCTGACAGCGCTCGTCCTCAGCACTGATGGGCGTGTTGGTGTGTGGGAGTGTGGGCGGATGTTCATGTCTTGCAGGTGGTAAGTCATGTGGGGTATCATCTGAAAGCTCTACAAGTGGGAATTCTTCCATCCTGACTTGTTTCACGAGATACAACGCACCACTGCAGAAAACTGAAGAGAAAAACAAATCCTCTCCCTCAGAAATCACGGCAAACTCGCGCGGAGAAGCAGAAATGGAGTTGCGGGCGAGCGTTGGCAACTCATTGGGAGCCCGCCCAGAGAGACGCCGGAGCACAGACGCTCAGTGCAATGGCGAATGACGAGGAGGGAGGGTGTGACAGAGCAAGTAGTCAGTGCAGGCGATCGTGGCGTCCATTAAAATGTCCAACGAGAACACCCGGAAACCGCACACTGAATAAGCACTGCACTGCACTTGCACATAACCACTCCACTGTAACACTGCACTGACACTGCACAGTAAATCCACTGAAGGCGATCTAGAAGTCGTCTCGCTGGTCCAGAAAAACATAAACAGCTAATGGCGGCGTCCATGCGGGTCCCGGTGGCGGGGTGTAAGCTTGAAATCTTCTCCTGGGGCCTTAATCACTGCGCCATGTTGATTGAAGTCCTGCATGCAATGGGGGGCAATCACAGGGTTGAAGAATAGGTAGTCTTCCTGCTGTAGAATCTTTATTTCCCTAGGAGATAGATAAGGAAGTGAAGAGGTGAGGTGAGGTGCACACATGCCTCGAAGTGGAAGAAGCTCTCTCTCTGCTCGCGCAGGCGCATAGCATGACGGCGACTGCGCAGCACATTTGAATAGGCACATTGACATGGGTAAATGTTACAGTGACATGGGTCCATTTTATACATCCACACTTTGTTTTTGGAAGAATCACCATTTTTTATTTCCTCCATTCATCAGGTATTTCATTGTTAGTTATAACATTGTTTAGGCATTGTGTCAGTTCATCCAGACATACTGGGTTATCCTTAAGCCATTTTAGTATCTCTCATTTTATTCCATCTTGTCCTGGTTGTTTATTTGTCTTTATTTTACTAAGAGCTTTCTTCACCTGCTTACTGTTCCTGTTTTCCCAGTCCATTGGTCCTCCTCTTTGCCACATTATTTCTCCATCAAGTGCATCCATATGTTCCAGTATTTGTTTTGGAATTTTTGGAGGTCCTCTCTTCTTTGTTGTAATGTATTCTCAATGCTGTTCTTCCTTCAGGCTCCATCCTGCCCCTTAATCCATCATAATGTTCTCTCAGATCCTTTGGTATTCTTAGAACGTCATTTCTCCTCTCATATATTATTCTATGGCTCCTTTCTTTTGCATCTATCTCTTCAGTGTATACCTCTTTAATCTCTTCATTCCACTCTTCATGGATGTCATTTGGATGTGTTCTATATATGGTACTCCAGTACTCCTTCATCTTGCTAGGTACTAATTGCCTTTCTGTTTTTCTTCCTACCTCATCACACACTTCTATTTTCTTCTCCTATCTCAGGTCAACTCCTCTTAACTTATTTATCATTTTCCACATCTTTTTTCCTGAATCCTTTGATTCTTTGGTTTCTTTAGTTATTTTCTG
>JBKEBD010000026.1:0-35158 GCA_047972995.1 Mangrovibacterium sp. | reverse complement strand
TGACTGAAAAAACATTATCTTTCCATCGTAATGAGATAGAAAACAAAAAAATCACATTAGTTATGAACATCAACTTCCAAACAATTAGTAAATCTCCTTTATTTAAAGGTGTTCCGGTTAATGTTATCCAGCAAGAATTTGAACAATTGCATTATCGAGTATTGCATTATGCTAAAAACGATACGATTGTGCAACGAGGCAATCAATTGGAGGAAATTCGCATCGTGCTTAGTGGGCATGTTAGAAGTGAGTGTGTATCTTCAAGCCCCCTTTAGCTGTCTGATATTTTGCCCAGTCAAATATTGACAAACACAAGGACACTACTGAGCTATCTATCAATTTCACTGAACGGCTCTTGATTTGCTCAATTTGATGACTGTAATGGTGCTTTGCTAAAACTCTATTATAATGACTTAGAAGTCTGTAATACAAGCTCTCAAAAACGTGCCAATCACGTTTGGCATTACCATCACTCATTGTAGAGCGAGCCGGGATTTAATTTAGACCAATGTTAGCTACCAGCTTCTTACTCATGCCAATACCTGCAGAAATCTCATGGAGCAATCTCATCTATACAGCTGTCCGAAAATTAGAGCAACAAATTGATTATATGTTTTATATTTGTTACATCCCTTATCTGACCTATGTTTGGCAACACAGCTAGAGAAGCCATGTAGGAATTAGATCTAAAATTTGCTTGATTACTGGTTTGTCTGCATTTTTGTTTCGCCTGAAGAGTTCCATCGTTTTTGATTTTGTCGTGAAAACAAAAATAGGAATTCTTCAGGCTTTTTATTGAACCTCGAAAAAACTTTCGGATGATAGTGATCTCAAATATGAATTGTTAATGGTGGCTACATACTTCACCAAAATTCACCACATACCCATTGCCTTTTTTAATAATTTTCCTTCGTTCTATAAAGAAGTCTATTATTCCATCGGTATCTAGGTCGCTCACCGAGCAGGCATAATATTGAGCATCATCACCTTTTGAGTTTATAGCCATGACTTTTATCTCATCGAGAGTCATGGGAACTGTTTTGTCTGCTATCATCTTTAGCAGTTCATGTGCATGTACCTGTTTCATGATTATTTTTATTGTTTTACTTTTACAAAGATAAGTATTTTCATAAAAGGATATCAATATCCTTTTATGAAAATATATGGTATAGAGCCAAAATAGCCCTCTTTTGATTAAAGAATATCGTTTTTTGAAAGCTAGCTCTGCTTTGTGCAAATGGAATGTTTTTCAAACAAAATTTACTTACAGTGCAAACCATTGCTGCATGGCTAGAAAAGAAGTTCGTACATCTTATTCTTTGTATGCAAGCGATAGATTGTAATTCATAATGTCTGTAAACGTTTTCGTAAAATAAGATAATAATGTTAGCTTTGCATGAACTTGGGGCTGATAAATGAGGGGAAGTGGCAGTGTGTGAAGCTCTAGCGTGCCTGAATTTGAAAAATAAAAACCGAAAATAGCATGATAAATTTAAGACTGAAATTCTTTTTCTTGCTGATGCTTTTGGGGGGGGCCCCGATGTTGATGCAAGCACAACCCATCGATGCCAATAACTCTATTCGAAAGAGTGAAAATTTGAATGCCAATTGGGAAACCATTTTGGTAGATTCTTTACACGCAGTAGATAACTTCAAAGCAGGAAAAACTGTAGATGACCAATTGCTGAAAATCAATGTGCCTCACAATTGGGACGACTATGCGGGTTACCGCAGAGAGGTGCATGGAAACTTGCACAGTTCGGCATATTATCGTAAAACTTTCGATGTGAAAAAAATGAAAGCCGATGAACACTATGTATTGTGGTTTGAAGGTGTGGGCTCTTATGCTACGGTGTGGCTTAATGGCGATTCGGTAGGCTATCATGCCGGTGGTCGTACAAGCTTTACACTCGATGTAACAAAGCAGTTGAAGAATGGCGAAAATTTATTAGTAGTGCGTGCTGATCATCCTGCTGAAATTCGAGATTTACCTTGGGTTTGTGGCGGTTGTAGCTTAGAGTGGGGATTTTGCGAGGGTAGTCAGCCACTTGGAATTTTTCGTCCTGTTCACCTCATTACAACGAAGCAAATTCGCATTGAACCTTTCGGGGTGCACGTGTGGAATGACAATAACATATCGGCAGAAAAAGCCGATTTAATGGTGCAAGCAGAAGTAAAAAACTACACCGATGAGCATGTGCAAATTCGAGTAGAAAATCGCCTGCTCGATGCGATGGGCAATCAGATTATTATGAACTCATCAACCAACGATGTGCAAGCCGGACAAATAGCCACCATCACACAAGAATTAAACGATATTATCGACCCCCGATTGTGGAGCTTAGAAGATCCTTACCTTTATCATTTGCAAACATTGGTGTTTCAAAATAATAAGTTGGTCGATCAATTAAACACCCCTTATGGTATCCGATGGATTAAGTGGGATATTTATGGTGACCATGCCACCAATCGTTTCTATCTCAATGGCAAGCCTGTGTTCATTAACGGAACAGCCGACTATGAACACCTCATGGGGCGTAGCCATGCTTTCACCGATGAAATGGTGAAATCGCGCGTAGATCAAGTGGTGCAAGCAGGTTATAATTCATTTCGCGATGCACATCAACCGCACAATTTGCGCTACAATCATTATTGGGATGAACTGGGGGTGTTGTGGTGGACACAAATGTCGGCGCATATTTGGTTCGACAATCCGGCATTCCGCGAGAATTTTAAAACGTTGCTTATTGATTGGGTGAAAGAACGCAGAAACAGCCCTTCGGTCATTCTTTGGGGATTGGAAAATGAGAGTACATTGCCTAAAGATTTTTCAGAAGAATGTACCGAAATTATTCGACAACTCGATCCTACCACGAGCTCGCAACGTTTGGTAACTACCTGCAACGGTGGGGATGGTACCGATTGGAATGTGGTGCAAAACTGGTCGGGTACTTATGGTGGAAATCCGTGGGCTTACGATGAGGAACTTTCAAAACAACTACTTAATGGCGAGTATGGCGCGTGGCGAAGCATCGACTCACACACCGAGGGTGGTTTTGTGCAGAAAGGCACTTGGAGTGAAGACCGATTCACCCTGCTCATGGAGTCGAAAATACTTTTAGCAGAAAAGGTAAAAGATAAACTTTGCGGACAATACCACTGGTTGCTCAATTCGCATGAAAATCCCGGAAGAACACAAGGAGGGGAAGGATTGCGAGAGCTCGACCGTGTAGGGCCGATAAACTATAAAGGGCTCATTACGCCTTGGGGTGAAATGATTGATGCTTATTATATGTATCGAGCCAATTACGTGCCGCCCGAAACAGAGCCGATGATTTACATTGTATCGCACACTTGGCCTGACCGATGGACAACAACCGGATTGAAAGACACCGTGCGTGTGTTCTCCAACTGTGAGGAAGTAGAATTATTTTCGGGTGTGCGCGAAAAATCACTAGGGAGATTGAAGAATCCAGGACGAGGAAAGCACTTTGTGTTTAACCAGATTGATGTGCAAAACAATGTGCTTTATGCCGTGGCTTATCAGCATGGCAAAGAAGTGGCGCACGATGTAATTGTGCTGCACCACTTGCCCGAAGCCGACCAATTGAGCTCGCTAGCAGGCGAAATTACAATGCCAAAGCCCAATGCCAAACGCAATTACATTTATCGGGTAAACTGTGGTGGTGCCGATTATGTTGATACCTTCGGTAATGAGTGGCAAGCCGATGTGCATTGGAATGGCGATGATAATGCTTGGGGTTCTACCTCGTGGACAGATGGTTACGCAGGGATGCCTCCGTTTTTTGGCAGTCAGCGACAAACCTACGACCCAATTGAAGGTACACTTGATTGGAATTTGCTTCAATCTTTCCGCTACGGAATGCACAAATTAAAATATCATTTCCCTGTGCCCGATGGAAAATACAACGTAGATCTTTATTTTGTAGAACCATGGTATGGCACCGGAGGTTCAATGCAGTGTAAAGATTGGCGTAAATTTAGCGTGGCGGTCAATGGTGAAGTAGTGCTGAAAGATCTCGATATTTGGAGTGAGGTGGGGCACGATAAATTGTTGGTGAAAACCGTGTCGGTAGAGGTAAAAAATGGTATGCTTGAGCTTTCATTTCCAGAAGTGAAATCGGGTGAAGCTATTATTTCAGCCATTGCCATTTCAACAAAAGACAAACAAGTTGAGGCTGCCGATGCACCACGTGGCATTGCAAAAATGTTGACCAGTCAGGCAGATTGGCGCAGTCAGAAATGGCTAAACACAGGCGATTATATTGATGGCAGTAACACCACAAAATTTGTGCGAATTGCCCCTAAACTTTATGGTGCTGAATGGTTGCAACCCGAAGAAATTTCAGCCACTCGCCCCGTGCGAATGCAGTGGAATGAAGATGCCGATGTGTATGTGGCATTGGAAGAAGGAACCAATGTGCCAGAGGGCTTTAAAATGGTGAAAGAGCAAGATATTGAACTAATAAAAGATGGCGAGTTGCTAAGCTATCCGCTTTACAAAAAGAGTGTGCAAACCGCAGAAGAGTTGAACCTGCCTGCTTACGATGAAAATCAGTTTGCACTCTTGGCATTGGTGCCATTCACCACGCTTGACGATGCGCGCGACCTTCGCCCATCGGTTACCTACAAGGCAAAAGATGCACAAAACATCGGTAGTGGTGGAGCGCAAGTGAAATGGAAAAAAGATGCTCGCATGGTAGAGGAAAACGCAGCCATAGAATGGACATTCCAAACCGGATTGGCATCGAAATATGGCTTAGAAATTCGCTATTCCAATCCTTCACATCGCGATGTGCCCGTTACACTTACTATTGAAAGTATTGATGGACGACCCATGAGCGAGCAGCAAATTATTTTTGAGCCATCGGGCGACCGTTGGAGAAGCTACCGCACCGACACAGGCTCTATCATTAATGCCGGAACCTACCACTTGCGCATTACCCTAGAGGGAGAGCGTCCGATGTGGTTCGAATTTTTGAAAGTGCAATAATTTAACTCCAATTTAAAGGATAGCTATTCACGGCTATCACATGATATAATGCCGTAGGTTTGAAATACCTTTTATTTCGAGCCTGCGGCGTTTTGTTTTCCTTGATTTTGAATAGCTAGCAAAAACTATGAACCGCTAGTCATATCGTAATCTTTGTTTAAGTTTCGTTGTTCCCTTCGCTTAATCTTCTCATTCACATCATCAATAATTGTAGAGATAGCAGTGGTAAGCTCGCTATAATCGGCTTCCGACACATAGCACATGGCAGATATATGAAGCACCAACTTTTGATTGATGAGTTGCAAAACCTCTTTTTTGCACGATGTAGCCGTGTTGCTTTGCAGTTTTGCCCGATGATAGCTAGTGTAGCTATTCAGCAAATCTTTTGGGCAGCTTTAAGCCGCTCAATGAGCTTTTCCACGCAAGGAAGTAGCGCAATATCGCTTGGCAGAACCTGATCTTCATCGATTAAATTGGCAAGAAGAGCTGTTATCGAAGAATTCAATTCTAATTGAGATTGAGGATAGTTAATGCTCGACACATAGCAAGAAAACACGGCATACACCCGCTGAGCTGGCGACGTAAAAGGGGTGTTGGTAAGCTGGGCATAGGCAGATAGCAAATTGCGGAGTTCCCGATAAATATTTTTCATTTGAGCACATTGGGCTTTCAAATCTGATTTTACCCGAGCAGTTTTAATGTATCTATTCAACTGATCTTGCTGAATTTGAATGGTGCTGAATAAATTATCTAAATAATTATCATTTAGTTTGTTGGCTAATTTTGTACTTTGCAAAATAGCTTCCAACGAACTGTTTAGCTCGCCATTTCTGATGTTGGTGTTGAGGTGTTTCATGAGTTTGTAATTAGAGTGTTGAAATAATAGATGGTGCGTATAGCTATAAACCTGAGTTTCGGATAAGATTTTGCCTCGTGAAACTCGCATCGCCTCGTTTCGAGTAGAAAAGACGGAATTTATGCCAAAAACAGAAAAAAGGCTTCTATGTGCAGCTATTTTTGAAGTAAATCCTGTGGTGAAAGCTTATCCGAAACTCAGGTTATAAGCAACAAAGTACCCCCTTCATTAATATCTATATAAAAATGACTTAGTTTTTGCAGTTGCCATACTAAAAAATAGCATTTTGTTGGTATATCTATTTGAAAATCAGCAATGAAAAATCTAAAAGTTTTTCTGTTGAAATCATTCTTTTTGTGCTAACTGACACAAAAACCAAAATAGATAAGCTCTTTTTTAGCTCAAAACGAGCTGTTTTAGCCGCAGAATCTAATGGTTTACGCTCAAATGGAGCATTGCGAAAATCAGAACGCCATCATTTTGGCTCAAACCAATAGTTGACTATTGTAGCATAGTACGGTTTTGGCTCAAAAGAAGTCATGCGAGGGACAGAATGCGCAGATTTCAAGTAAAAGCAGACAATGAGGAATGTTTTATGCGTTAAATCAGGAGAGGGGAGAGCAGTAAGCAGAGCTTAAAGGCGAGTAATTATAGAAGCGAGGGCAAGAAGTGAGCAGATAAAATTACAAACAGGAAGTCAACTTTTCTTTTCAAAAATTAAACCCAATGAGTTTTACCGAGCCTGATACTTCAAAAACAAACAATCACACAGTTTAGCCGTACCTCTAAACCTAAAAGACCAGAAAAATGATTTCCGCGAACATTAAATTTACAATTCTTTAAAATTTGTAAGCGAAAAATGTAAACGTTACCACTTATTTTTCCTAATTTTGAGCAAAATTGGGCAGATTATGCCTTGCAAGAAGAGAAAAAATAACGCAGAAACAGACTTTAAACATGATGAAAATCAATTTGATACTACTTTTATCATTCTTTTCAATGGTGGCTTGCACGTCATCGGTAAAATTGGAGCAACTAAAAGTAGATAATTATTCTACGGCTATGCCGTTAATTGATAATGTCCGTCCGGCATTCAGTTGGCAACTAGTAGGTTCAGAAAACGGAGCTTCACAGTCGGGCTATCAAATTCAGTTGGCAAAGAGCCCAAAAGACTTGTCGTCGGGCAATTTGTTGTGGGATAGCGGCAAGGTGCTTTCAGCGCAATCGCAATCGGTAGCATATGCCGGGAAGGATTTAGCGGCTTCAACAACTTATTATTGGCGCGTGCGCGTGTTCGATGGTACAGACAAAACCACAGCTTGGTCGGAAGCTTCAGCTTTTATCATGGGATTACTTCAGCCTGCCGATTGGAAAGGGGCACAATGGATTGGATATGAACAATTGGAAGATTCAATGCGTGTGACAGAAGGCAAAAGCGGCTATGGCAAAGACTCGAAAGGCGTGGTGGAAGAGCGTGCTGTAGTGCCTTTGTTTAGAAAGGAATTTACCTTATCGAAGAATGTGAAATCGGCAGTGCTATTCATTTCAGGACTTGGGCAGTATGAGGCTTCGGTGAATGGTAATCCTGTGAGCGATGCCATTTTCACCCCAAGTTGGAGTAACTACAACAAAACCGTTTATTATAATGCTTACGATGTAACATCAAGTCTAGCAATAGGCACCAATGCACTGGCAGCGGTAGTGGGCAATGGTTTCCAATATATCAACCGCGAGCGTTACCGCAAGTTGCTCATTGCCTACGCCTTCCCTCGTTTAATTTGTAATCTGCAAATAGAATATACTGATGGGTCTGTAGAAAATATTGTGAGCGATGCATCGTGGAAAACACATCAGTCACCCATTACGTTTTCAAGCATTTATGGTGGTGAAGATTACGATGCACGCATGGAGTTGCTAAACTGGAATCAGGCAAATTTCAACTCGCACACATGGAAAAATGTAGTGTTGGTGAATACGCCAGCCGGCGAATTGCGAGCCGACATTAATAACCCGGACAAAGTAATGGAAACTTTCTCACCCACACGATCTTTTGCGGTGAACGATAGCACGATGCTCTATGATTTCGGTCAGAATGCGTCGGCAAAAATTTCAGCTAAGCTACAAGGACATAGTGGCAATGCAGTTCGTTTTTATCCTTCAGAAATTCTAACAGAAGAGGAGCGAATTACTCAAAAAGGCTCTGGCTCGCCTTACTATTATGAATATACATTGGGCAATGATGATGCCACGAGCTTCGAGTCGAAATTTTCATATTATGGCTTCCGCTATGTGGAAGCACGTGGGGTTGATGCCCGTGGCAACCGTTCCGATTTACCTAAAGTGCTAGAGGTGAAATCACAACACGTGCGTAACTCATCGGCTCAAGTGGGTACATTCCATTCGTCAAACGAATTGTTCAATCAAATTTATAGCCTCATCAACTGGGCAATAAAAAGTAATTATCAATCGGTAATGACCGATTGCCCCACACGCGAAAAATTGGGGTGGTTAGAGCAAACACACCTCATGGGACCTAGTGTGCACTACAATTTTGATGTCTATCATATCTATCGCAAACTTCTTGAAGACATGGAAACAGCGCAAACCGAAAAAGGACTCATTCCAAGCATTGTGCCCGAATACATCAACTTTGGTTACTATGATGAAGCATATAGCGATTCTCCAGAATGGGGAAGTGCAGCCATTCTGTTGCCTTATTTGCTGAATAAATGGTATGCCGATGAGGAAGTCATTAAGAAACATTGGGGCATGATGAACCTATACATGGACTATTTGGCAAGCAGGTCAGAAAACCACTTGCTAACTCATGGTTTGGGCGATTGGTACGACATTGGCGACAAAGACCCGGGTTATGCCCAACTTACATCGGTGCCTTTAGTTGCTTCTGCCACTTATTATTACGATGCCGTGGTAATGACCGAAATGGCAAATGCCATTGGCGATGCACCGAAGCAAGCACATTATGCAGCACTCACCGATAGTATTAAAGCAAGCTTCAATGCCCAATTTTTCAATCCGGAGAATGGCGGTTACGAAAATAACAGCCAAACGGCCTTGGCTATGCCTTTGGCTTTAGGTTTAGTGGAAAAAGAAAACGAATCAAAGCTTTTGCAGAACCTCATAGCAGCCATTCACAAAGCGGGCACAGTGCATACCACAGGAGAGGTGGGATTTCCACGCTTGCTAGAAGCTTTAACAACACACGGTCATGCCGATTTAATTTATCAAATGAACAATCGCGACGATGTGCCGGGCTATGGTTATCAAATAAAGAAAGGCGCAACCTCGCTCACCGAGTCGTGGCAGGCCTTACCCCGACCATCGCAAAATCACTTCATGGTGGGGCACCTCATGGGGTGGTTATATAGCGGATTGGCAGGCATCAATCAGCAAGAAAATTCAGTGGGTTATCAGCATTTGCTCATTCAACCTCAAGTGGTAGAAGATTTGCAAGCAGTAGAAGCAACTTTCCAAACACCTTATGGCGAAGTGCTCAGCTCATGGAAAAACACCGATGAAGAATTTACATTCACCGTGAAAGTGCCTGTGGGCTCAGATGCCTTGGTGGTGCTACCTTTCAACGGGCAAGTGAGCTTGCCAGATGAAGAAAATTCTTCATTGGTAACCAAACAGCAAGACGGAAGCTATCGTTTGTTGTCGGGAAAATATACCTTTGAAATCAATAAAACACGAGAATAAAAAAACATAGCATAATGAAACGATTACTTACTTATGGCATCTTGGCAATGATGCTTGCTTCGTGCGGTCATTCGGCTCAAAACAAAGCAAAAGATTTCGAAATCAATTTGCCTAAAGGAACAACAGAGCTTCCGCAAACCGTATCGAATGATGTAATGCAACAGGTGTATGACGAGGTGAAAACACCCTATAAATATGGCCTGATAATGGCAGATGAAAACCTCGATATGAAATATGATTGCCCCACCATTTTCAAGCACAACGATAAATGGTACATGGTATATATCGCTTTCGATGGGCGTGGTTACGAAACGCATTTGGCATCGAGCGATAATCTCCTCGATTGGAACAAAGAAGGCACACTCATGGCATTTACCGACACCACCGATTGGGATAGTAATCAAAAGGCGGGCTACATTAACCTTGTTGACTATGATTGGGGTGGAAACTATGGCGTGTCGACAGCTAAAGATGGTAACTATTGGATGAGTTACTTTGGCGGAAACACGCGTGGATATGAAGCCGGAATACTTTCTTTCGGTATGGCATACACCAATCGCGAACCTTGGGTAGCGCAGGAGTGGAATCGTTTGCCAGAGCCAGTAATGACTCCTCACGATGCCGATGCCCGTTGGTATGACAACAGCACCATGTATAAAACGATGGTGTATAAAGATGAACAACGACTAACCGGGCATGACTATGTCATGTATTATAATGCACGAGGCGACAGCATCAATCCCGCACGTGGTGCTGAACGCATTGCCATGGCAGTATCAGACGATATGAAACACTGGCAGCGATTTGGCACTGAGCCCGTGTTGAATCACCACAAAGGAATTACTGGCGACGCCGTGTTGCAACGCATGGGCGACCTCTATGTAATGTTCTACTTCCGTGCCTATTGGCCAAAAGGAGAAACAGTGGTGTACAACTCCTTTGCTTGTTCTTATGACTTGGTGCATTGGACAGAATGGAAAGGCGAGCACCTCATCGAACCTAGCGAGGATTACGACAATTGGTTTGCGCACAAAGCTTTCGTGATTAAAGTAGATGGCGTAGTTTATCAATATTATAATGCCGTAAATAAAGATGGTGCACGCGGTATTGCCGTAGCCACATCAAAAGATTTAGGAAAAAGTTCTCTTAGCTTCCCCAAAGGAAAATAATAGCTTTAAGTAAGCAGTACACAGGAAAAAAGATTAATCAGTAAAAGCCTATAGCTTATTGTCAAATGATAAACACATGAAAAGAAATTTTTTATATATACTCGGACTGATAGCCTTGTTTGCACTCCCGAGTTGTCAATCGACAGCAAACTACAAAGAGCGAACAAATTTCGATAAAGATTGGAAATTTGCCCTGCTCGATGATTCTACAGCATTTCAATTTTATTATAATGATGCCGATTGGCGCACATTAAACTTGCCTCACGATTGGAGTATTGAAGGCGAATTTAGCAAAGAGAACCCTGCTACAGCTGAAGGGGGAGCTTTGCCCACAGGCACTGCTTGGTATCGCAAAAGTTTCACCCTTGAAGGTGCTGGCGAAACAAAAAAATATTACATCGATTTCGATGGGGTAATGAGCAATAGCGAAGTGTGGATTAATGAACACTATTTGGGGAAACGCCCATTCGGATACATTAGCTTTCGCTATGATTTAACGCCATATCTAAAATTTGGTGCGCAAGAGAATGTTATTGCTGTGAAGGTGGACAACTCAGTGCAACCAGCCTCTCGATGGTACACCGGTTCGGGCATCTATCGCCACGTGTGGTTGGTAGAAGAGAACCCAATTCATGTGGCACATTGGGGAACTTATGTTACCACACCTGAAATTACAAAAGAGTCGAGCATTGTAAAACTTGAAGTAAAAGTAGAGAATGCTTCGGCTCAAACCGAAGGTATTTTAGTGAAATCTGTAATTAACGATGCACAAGGAAAATTGGTAGCTGAAAGCGAATCTGAGTTACAGAGCGCAGCTTCAGCAGTGGTGGCATTAAATCAAGAATTTACCGTAGCCACTCCGCTGAGGTGGAGTCCTGAACATCCTAATTTGTATAGTATTACTACCGAATTGTGGCTTAACAACGAACTTATCGACTCTTATGAAACACCTTTGGCATTTCGCACCTTCGAGTGGCGCGCCGAAGAAGGCTTCTTCTTGAATGGTGAGCATTATAAAATATATGGTGTGAATCAGCATCACGATTTGGGAGCATTGGGTGCAGCATTCAATAGAAGAGCTGCTGAGCGTCAACTCGAAATTTTGAAAAAGATGGGAGTGAACACCATTCGGATGTCGCACAATCCACCAGCAGTTGAACTTTTCGAGCTTTGCGATAAAATGGGATTTCTAGTTGTGGCAGAATCGTTCGACGAGTGGGCAAAAACCAAAGCCAAGAAAGGCTACCACCTATATTGGGACAAATGGCACGAGCGCGACCTCGCAGACATGATGCTCCGCGACCGTAACTATCCTTGTATCTTTATGTGGAGTATCGGCAATGAAATTCGTGAGCAGTTTGATGAAACGGGGCAAACCATCACGCAAGAGCTAGACTCAATTGTGAAGATTTACGACACCACCCGTCCTACCACAACATCGCTTACCGAAACCGATCCGGCAAAGAACAATCTTTTCCAATCGAATGCACTCGATGTGCTGAGCTTCAACTATAAGCACTACGACTACAATAAATACCTTGAAAACTTCCCAGGCTATGCCATGGTAGCTTCCGAAGTGTGTGCTTCAATGGCAACACGTGGGCACTACGATTTCCCATCAGATAGCGATCGCGTTTGGCCTGCAGGAAACAAAATACCTTTCGATGGCAACGCCGATTTATCGTGTTCAGCTTTTGACAATTGTTATCCTTATTGGGGCGCTTCGCACCGTGCTACTTGGAAAGCTGTAAAAGAAAATGACTTCGTGGCAGGCATGATTATCTGGTCGGGTTTCGACTATCTGGGCGAGCCGCTGCCTTACCCTTATCCTGCTCGTAGCTCTTATTTTGGAGTTGTCGACTTGTGTGGATTCCCTAAAGATGCTTATTATCTTTATCAAAGCGAGTGGAGTAAAGAAACTATGTTGCACCTTTATCCGCATTGGAATTGGAAAGAAGGTCAAATAATTGACTTGGTTACATATTATAATAATGCCGATGAAGTAGAACTATTCGTTAATGGAGAATCGCAAGGACGAAAAACAAAAAGTCCTGATACCTTTAATTGTATGTGGCGAGTGCCTTTCCATGCAGGAAGCATAAAAGCAGTGAGCTATAAGGATGGAGCAGTGGTGCTTGAAAAGGAAATCAAGACCGCGGGTAAAGCAGCTAAAATTGAACTGATAGCCGATAGAACTGAAATAAAACCCGATGGTGAAGACTTGTCATTCATTACAGTGAAAGTAACCGATGCCGATGGTAATTTAGTGCCCAATGCCGACAATCTTATTCACTTCGATGTGCAAGGCGACGGCTTCATTGCAGGGGTAGATAATGGCTATCAGGCAAGCACTGAGCCATTCAAAGCTGATCATCGTAAAGCATTCAATGGGATGTGTTTGCTCATTGTGCAAAATGATGGTCTTGCAGGTGAAATTAAAATAAAAGCCACGGCTGACGGTTTGACTTCGGCAGCCCTAATGGTGCAAGTGAAGTAACCACGAAAAAATAAAAGCATGACAAAATATATCTATCGTTTTGCCTTGGCGGTGCTAGCTGCATTGCCTTTGGCAACTTTTGGGCAGACAGTAACAGGCGAGCCTGCGGGCATTCCGCTTCCACCAGCTAAATATGATGCCGATGAAGCACCGTGGGTTGATCCACGCATTACAGAGGTGAACCGAGATAAATCTCGCGCCACGGCTTATTCTTATGCTTCGGTAGATGCTGCGTTGAAAAATGAACGCGAGCAAAGCGGTCGTTTCGTAAGCCTTAATGGGGAGTGGGATTTTAAATTCGCCATAAAACCAGCTGATGCACCCAAAGATTTCTATCAGTCGAAAGTGTCGGAGTGGGATAAAATTCCTGTGCCCTCGAATTGGGAGATGCAAGGCTACGATAAGCCAATCTATAAGAGTGCGGTTTATCCTTTCCGCCCAATCAATCCTCCTTATGCACCTACCGATTACAACGCAGTGGGTTCTTATCAACGCAGCTTCACAGTGCCTGCCGATTGGAAAGATATGAATGTAACGTTGCATTTCGGAGCTGTAAGTTCAGCCTTCAAAGTGTGGGTAAATGGAGCGTATTTGGGCTACGGTGAAGATAGTATGTTACCATCGGAGTTTAACATTACACCTTATTTAAAAGACGGGGAGAACATCGTGTCGGTGCAAGTGCGCCGATGGAACGATAGTTCCTACCTGCAAGATCAAGACCATTGGCGATTGAGTGGTATTCAGCGTGAGGTATTCCTCTTGGCTGAACCTAAAGTGCGTATTGCCGATTTCTTCGTGCAAACGAAACTTGATAAGCAATATGAAAATGCCGATTTATTGCTCCGTCCGAGCTTAGAAAACCTCACAGGCGACTCCATTTCAGGCTATACTCTGAATGTCATGCTTTATGACGCCGATGGCAAGCAAGCGCTCGACTCGGTACTCACTAAACCTGCCAACGAAATCTTAAATGAGATATATCCTCGACTCGATAATGTGAAATTCGGTATGTTTACTTACCACATGACTAAACCTCATTTATGGAGTGATGAGTCGCCATATTTATACACTTTGGTGCTTTCACTTACCGATAATAATGGTCAAACAACAGAAGCTAAAAGCTGCAAGGTGGGCTTCCGCAGCATAGCGTTCGACAAACAAACGGCAAAATTACTTATCAATGGTAAAGAAACTTACCTCATGGGTGTGAATCGTCACGACCATCACCCAACAAAGGGTAAGGCATTGAGCCGTGAAGATATTAAAGCCGATGTACAGCAAATCAAACAATTTAACTTCAATTGTATTCGTACTTCACATTACCCCAACGATCCTTACTTTTACGATTTATGTGATGAGTATGGCATCTTGGTAATTGATGAAGCAAACCATGAAACGCACGGTATTGGTGGGTTACTCGCTAATAATCCCGATTGGTATGCTGCTATTATGGATCGCACGGTGCGCATGGTAGAGCGCGATAAGAATCATCCATCGGTAATTATTTGGAGTTTAGGTAATGAAGCTGGTCGTGGTCCTGCAACAGCACTAACTGCAGGGTTCTGTCACGATTATGATATTACCCGTCCGGTACATTTTGAACCCGCTATGGGCGACCAAAAAGTAGAAGGATATTTACCGATTGATGCACCAAACTATCCATCAGAACATCACGTGCGCATTCAAACGCCACTCGATGAAAGCTATATCGATATTGTGAGCCGTATGTATCCTACACTTGAAACACCATTCTTGCTGCTCAATCAAGATAATGGCGATAATCGTCCAATTTTCTTTTGTGAGTATTCGCACTCCATGGGGAATTCAACAGGAAACCTCAAAGAATGGTGGGATATTTTCCGTTCAAACCCACGACTGATTGGAGGCTGTATTTGGGATTATAAAGACCAAGGGTTAGTGAAAACCGATGAAAATGGTGTGGAATATTATGTTTATGGTGGAGACTTTGGCGAGAAATATCACACAGGAGCTTTTTGCTTAAATGGTATTGTGGCTGCCGATGGTCGCCCCAAAGCCGCTATGTATGAAAGTAAGTGGGTTTGTCAGCCTATTTCATGCACACTGGAATATGCCAAAACGCTTACCGTTGAGGTAGAGAATCGCCATGCAGTGCTTAATGCCAATGTTTATAATGCAACCTTAGAGTTTCTGAAAGATGGAAAGCTAATTTCAACTAAGAAAATTGATGCAATTAATTTGCCAGCAGGTGAAAAAATGTCAATTAACTTGGCAAAATATTTGCCTAAGATGGATGCACATTCAGAATATTTGGCGCACATCAAGTTTAGCTTGAAAGAAGATAAACTTTGGGCATCAAAAGATTTTGTAGTGGCTCAAGATGAATTTAAGTTGAGCGGATTAAATACTCAACTAGGCACAAAAAACTATAAAGCTCCAGAATTAAAAGAGGAAGGAAATGCTTATGTAGTTTCAGGGAAAGACTTTCATATTCAAATTAACAAAACAACAGGAGCTTTGAGCTCTTATGTGTGGCAAGGTGAGGAGCAAATATTTGCTGATCTATTGCCTAATTTCTCTCGTCCGCTTACTCAAAATGAGTCGGCAGGATGGAAGCCACAGCACAAGCTAGCTTGTTGGTATGATGAACCAGAGTTGCAGTCGGTAACTATGAATGCCGAGAAAATGCAAATCACATCGACCTATGCACTTGTGAGCGATTCAGCATCGTGCACTGTTGTTTATTCATTTCGTGGCAATGGTGAGGTAAAAGTAGATTTCAATCTTGATGTAAATGAAGCTTATAGTATACCCGATTTGCCTAAAGTGGGTATGCAATGTGGTATTGCAGATGCTTATCGTAAAATCAAATGGTATGGTAAAGGACTTTATGAGAACTATCCTGATCGCGACAACGGCTTCATGTCTGGCATCTACGAGTTGCCACTTGATGAGTTTATTGAACCTTATGTAGTTCCTCAAGAGAATGGTAATCGTGAAGATGTGCGCTGGATGTATCTTTCCAATAAGGAGGAACAAGCAGGCATTTTAGTGGTGGCTGATAGTCTTCTCAATATGAGTGTTTGGGCATGGACAGAAGAAAATATTCACCAAGCCAAGCACACCAACGAGTTGGTAGAGTCTGGATACCTCACGCTGAATATCGACTTAAAAACAATGGGTGTTGGGGGAAATACCAGTTGGGGTGAAATGTCCATTCCAGAGCCCCAATATCGCATCAAGGCTCAAGATTATACTTATTCATTCTACTTGAAGCCATTTGCTAGTAAAAAGAAGGATATTACAGTTAATCTGTTGAAAAATTAAGCAAAAGATAAGAATTTTGATTAGTTAACAAAAGGAGTTTCTGAAAAATGATAACATTCAGAAGTTCCTTTTATTATTTTATATTTGTGAATATGCAGAAGTTTTCTGCACAAAGAGTCTTTCTTGTAACTTCACACTTTAAAATTTTAAATCGATGAAGAATAACATTAAACACACACTACTCCTAGTTTTATTGCTGAATTTACTGTCGTGCACAGGAGGTGAAAAACGTCAGGAAATGATGCAGCCAACAGCCGACGATGCTAAAGTTTGGACATTCTGGCACTGGGTGCATGGTGCGGTGAGCAAAGAAGGGTTAACGGCCGATCTTGAGGCAATGAAGGCTCAAGGAATCGGAGGGGCTTATATTTTTGCTATTCGAGACACGGCAGGTATTTATGAAAATCAAGTAGTGACTTACTCCGAAAAGTGGTGGGACTTGGTGAAATACTGTGTGAAAGAGGCTAATCGGGTTGGGGTTGAATTGGGATTCAATGCTTGCGATGGATTTACCACAGCTGGTGGTCCTTGGATTACTCCCGAGTTTTCCATGCAAAAGGTAGTGTGGGCAGATACTCTTGTTAATGGAGGTAAGTTGAACCTTCAATTGCCACAGCCTGAAGATTATAAAGGATATTATGAGGATATTGCTACTTATGCCTATCCTGTGGCAGAAAATGAGCAAGATTCTTGGCATACAGTTCCGCAAGTGAGCACCAACATGAAAGATGCTAATGTGCAATTCTTGGCAGAGAGAGAAAATACAAAATCGTTTTCTTCCAAAAAGGAAGGCTACATTCAATTTGCTTTCGATGAACCATTTTCTTGCCAGACCATACAGATAAAAACAGGATGGGCAAACTATCAGTCGAATCGATTAATTATTCAAGTGAGCAATGATGGTAAAAACTTCACTCAGCACTATCGATTAGTTCCTCCTCGTTCGGGTTGGCAAGATTTATATCAGCCTAATACGCAATCAATACCGCCAGTTACAGCAAAATATTATCGTTTTGTTTTCGAGAAAGAAGGTTCTGAACCCGGCGCCGAAGATTTAGATAATGCCAAATGGAGTCCTAAACTTGCTTTGGGTGGTATCCGTTTGTTGAGCTCGCCTCGAATTACACAATTTGAGGGAAAAAATGCTTCAATCTGGCGAATTGCAGCATCATCGGAGAGTTTGTTGCAAGCTAACGATTGTGTGCCGATGACAAAATTGCAAAACATTTCAGATTATGTAGTTGAGGGCAAGTTGAATTGGAATGCTCCTCAGGGAAAATGGAAGATTATCCGCATGGGGCACACCTCTACAGGGCGTGAAAACTATATTGGTGGAGGTGCTCGTGGTTTAGAATGCGATAAATTCAACGAAAATGCTGTGAAATTGCAATTCAATAAATGGTTTGGTGAAGTATATCAGCAAGTAGGTAAAACGTTGGCAAAACAAACGGTTACTCGCTTGCTTTGCGATAGTTGGGAATGTGGTAGTCAGAATTGGTCGAGTAATTTTGCTGAAGAATTTATGGTTCGAAGAGGTTATGACTTGCTAAACTATTTGCCTGTAATGGCAGGTGTTCCATTAGAAAGTGCCGATGTCTCAGAACGAGTGCTCAAAGATGTGCGTGAAACAGTAGCCGAACTTCTGGCAGAGAAATTTTCGGGCACTATGGCAGCTTTGGCACATGAAAAAGGCGCACTGTTAGTAGAAGAAAGTAATGCCCCAACAGGCGTGGTCGATGGGATGCTACATCATAAATATGTAGATTATCCTGCCGGTGAGTTTTGGTTTCAAAGTCCATCGCATGATAAGCCCAATGATGTGCTAGATGCTGTTTCAGCAGCTCATATTTACGGCAAGCCAGTGGTGCAGGCAGAAAGTTTCACCGAAATTCGATTAGATTGGAACGAAACACCAGCCATGCTAAAACCTTATGCCGATAGAAACTTAGCATTGGGTGTAAATAAGATTGTAAATCATGTGTTTGTGCATAATCCGTGGCTCGACCGCAAGCCGGGTGCTACGCTCGATAAAGTGGGCACATTCTTGCAGCGCGATCAAACGTGGTGGAATATGAGCTCGGGTTTTTGGGATTATCTAGAGAATTGTCAATCGTTGTTGCAAAAAGGATTACCTGTGGTAGATATTGCGGTGTTTACAGGTGAGGAAATTCCGCGTCGTGCGGTGTTGCCTGAACGATTGGTAAACACTTTGCCGGGTTTGTATGGAACAAAACGAGTAGCGAGCGAAAAAAAGCGTTTAGCTAATGCAGAATTTCCTAAATACGAAATGCCTCGTACAGTTTCTACGCAAGCGAATATGGTTAGACCAGAAGATTGGATTGACCCGCTTCGAGGTTATAAATACGACTCCTTCAATAAGGATGCCTTGTTGAACCTGGCTCAGGTGAGAGATGGACGGATTGTGTTGCCATCGGGTATGAGCTATGCGGTGTTAGTAATTCCGGGAGATAGAAAGATGAATCCTAATGGGGGCGAGCGCATGAGTGTGGAAGTGGCTCGGAAGATAGACAGCTTGCTCCGCGACGGAGCCACGATAATCTTGCAGCAGCGACCAACAAAAACACTTAGTTTAAATGACGATGATGCAGAATTGGGAAAAATTATGGATCAGCTTTTTGCTGATGAAAAGAACTTAACGCTTGATGGCGATCAATTGAGTTATTATCAGGTAGGAAAAGGTAAATTGCTGTGTGGTGATTATCAATTGAGTTCGTTGAATATTCTGGGTGTAAAGCGTGTTGTTATTTCTTCAGTTAGTGGAAAAGTGGCGTGGACACACCGAGAGCTCGATGACAAAGCGGTTTACTTTTTGGCTAACCAAACCAATGAAGTACAATCAGTAACCTTTGAGTTTCGCGATAATAGAGTTCCTGTAATCTATTCTCCACAACATGATATGTTTTCAGCTTGTCCTTATCGGCTGGAAAGGAATGGCACAGTTTTGTTAGATTTAGATTTTCAGCCTTATGAGTCGTTTTTTGTGCTTTTCGGGACAGATAAACTATTAGGCAATGTATTTGGCATAGATTTGGGTGTGAAGACCACAATAGCTGAAGATTGGACATTGCAATTTAATCCTGATTTTGGCGGTGTTGATGGAAAATTGACTGGTAGCTGTTTGTTTGATTGGAGTAAAAGCGATAACGACAGTATTAAATATTATTCGGGTGAAGTGATATATGAAAATACTTTCGATTGGAATCCAAGCTTGAAGAAATCGAAATATTGGATTGATTTAGGCGAGGTGCACAATGTGGCAGAGGTTTTTATTAATGACAAGTCGATAGGTGTGGTTTGGACTCCGCCTTATGAGCTACCACTCGCTAATTTGCAAGAAGGAAAAAACAGCATTAAGATTAAGGTAGCAAACACTTGGAATAATCGTTTGATTGGCGACCATAATTTGACACCAGATAAGCAGGTTACATGGACTACAGCTCCTTATCGTTTGGAAGGGCAACCGCTAATTCCGGCAGGCTTACTTGGTCCGGTAACTTTGAAATCGAAAATGTAGATTTTACTCCTCCCCATCAATACAGCACGCAAATCTTGCATCCGCTCACTTTCTGCACTTAGGGGCAACAAATTAGCAATTATCATGCCAGAACATTATTTTGTTGTTTTCTATGTTGTTTTGGCAGTGTGTTTTTATTAACATTATCATTTTCACCAACTTAACAATAAGTTCAGCCCCCAAAGGGCTGAACACCTTTCTTTAATGCCCTTTTTTGAGGTCAGAAATGTAGTGCGCACAACTGTGCACGCCCTGAAATTTTGCCATTCAGCCCCGTGCAAAACTAGTAGCTATTCAGTCGACCAAATTGAGCGCAATGCTTCGGATTTTGATGCGGTTGCCCTAGCTAGATATACATTTTGGTTTCGATCGCACCACAGGGTTTAATAAAAAACAGTATATTTGTGAGCATTAATAGTGCGGTGTGTTGCTTTGTTTATTTCGAGCAGTGCATCTCATTTCTGAAAACAATCAAAATACATAAATTTAGAACACATGAAACGTTTAATTATTGTCTTGGTACTTTTGATGGCAACGTTTACATCAAATGCGAAAATAAAAATGTCATCTTTATTTACCGATGGCGCTGTTTTGCAACAACAAGCTGATGTAGCCATTTGGGGGTGGACTGATGCTAAGCAGTCGGTGAATATTACCACTTCGTGGAATAAGAAAAACTATTTGGTGAAAGCCGATAAAGATGGCAAGTTCAGTACTAAAATATCTACGCCAAAGGCGGGAGGTCCTTATGAAATTAAAATCAACGATGGGGAGTTGGTTATTAAAGATATTTTGATTGGTGAAGTGTGGTTGTGTGCTGGTCAGTCGAACATGGAAATGCCGATGAAAGGTTTTCCGGGTCAACCTGTGGAAGGCTCAAACTTAGATATTTTGAAATCGAAAAACGAGCAATTACGACTCATTTCAGTTCCTCGTGCATCGAAAACCACGCCTCAAGAAAATTTTGAGGGTGCATGGCAAACGGCAAAGCCCGAAGTGGTGCGTAATTTTAGCGCCACGGCTTATTATTATGGTAGCCTTTTGCAAGAAATGCTTGGTGTGCCTGTGGGCTTGGTCGAGGTGAGTTTTGGCGGTTCGTGCATTCAAGCATGGATGAGCCACGACACCGCACGCCCTTTTGAGTGGCGCAATGTGCCCGAGCCGGGCGACACTATTTCAGAGGTGAATCGCACACCGACAGTGCTATATAATGGTATGCTTCATCCCGTGATTGGCTATGGTATTAAGGGTGCAATTTGGTATCAGGGTGAAACCAACTATGTGGACCCTGATGAATATGAAAGCTATCTGTTTCCAACAGCTGTGGCAGAATGGCGCGAGAAATGGGGCCTTGGCGATTTTCCGTTTATTTATGCTCAAATTGCACCTTTCGATTATTCGGTTTTTACGCCTAATGATCAGCAGGAGAAATATAATTCAGCTTTCTTGCGCGATGCACAGCGTAAGTGCCTTGATAAAATTCCAAATAGCGACATGGTTGTGCTGATGGATGTGGGCCTGAAAGATGGCATTCATCCAAGAAAAAAACGAGTAGGAGGCGAGCGTTTTGCTATGAAAGTCCTTAATAAAGTGTACGGCATGGAAGGGTTCACCTCTAGCAGTCCTTCTTTCAAAGCATTGGAAATTAAAGGCAGCTCGGTGGTAGTGGCGTTTAACGATGCCGACATGGGCTTGACAAGCTATGGCAAAGAAGTGACTGGCTTCATGGTGGCTGGCGAAAATAAAGTGTTCTATCCTGCGCAAGTGTTTTTGCGTGCCAAATCGGTAGTCATTTCATCTCCTCGCGTGGACAAACCTGTGGCAGTACGCTATTGCTTCGATGATTTTTGTGTGCCTAGCCTTTTTGGAACTAACGGAATTCCCGTTTCATCGTTTAGAACCGATGAATGGGATGGTGCCGTAATGGTGAAGTAGGAGAGACTAATTTAGCTAAAACCAAAACTACAAAATGACTAAAAAATTGATTTTCCTAATATTATCTTTTTTGCTGACCGGTCATGTGTCTGATGCAAATGCGCTGAATGGAATTTATGATGTAGTGTGGAACACCCAGAGTCAAAATTCCTCAGAATCGATGCCTGCGGGGGGGGGAGATGTGGGGCTGAATGTGTGGGTGGAGGACGGAGATGTGCTTTTCTATGTGGCGCAAAGTGGCACTTTCGACGAAAACAACAGCCTGTTGAAACTCGGTAGAGTGCGCATTCAGCTATCGCCAAACCCTTTTGCAGGCGAGGACTTTAAACAACGTTTAGATTTAGCGCAAGGAGAGGTGCAGATTTCAGGCGAAAATGAAGGTGTGAAAGCCAAAATGAACATTTGGGTTGATGTGTTTAGCCCTGCAGTTCATGTAGATTTCAATGCCTCAAATCCGGTGGAGTACACTGTGAGCTATGAAAGCTGGCGAAGTGAAGACCGTCCGTTGCGCAAGTTCGAAAACTTCCAAAACTCATATAAATGGGTTACGCCTGATGGGCTAATCACCAAAGCCGACCAAATTACATTGGCTGATGGAGCGATTGATTTTCACCATCACAACACGGGGGAAACCACGTTTGATGTAGTGGTGAAACAACAGCAAATGGATGCGGTGAAAGACCAGCTTTATAATCCACTGGAGAATCGCACGTTCGGAGGAAGGCTCTATGGCAAAGGTTTGCTTAGTGCAGGAACTGAAGAGGGAATCTACGAATCGACACCATATAAAGCCTATGTGCTGCAATCGAAAACTCCGGTGAAAAAACAGTCGGTGAGTTTGGTGCTTCACACCGCACAAACCAATACCTTAGCCGATTGGCAGCAAGGACTGTCAGCCAACATCAGTAAAGCCGAGCGCAAATCGGCACAAAAGGAAACCTTGGTTTGGTGGCACGACCTTTGGTCGAGAAGTTACGTGGAAATCGACTTCGACAAACGAAACGCAAACGAAGAATATGCACAAGTGGGGCGAAACTATCAGCTTTTTCGCTATATGTTGGCGTGCAATGCCTATGGCGAATATCCCACCAAATTCAATGGCGGATTGTTCACCTACGACCCGCACTTCACCAACAAAGACCGCGACTTCACCCCCGATTTCAGAAACTGGGGTGGCGGAACATTCACGGCTCAAAACCAACGCTTGGTTTATTTTCCGATGCTCAAAAATGGCGATGCCGAATTTCTCACTCCTCAGTTGAATTTCTACAATCGAATACGAGGAAATGCCGAACTACGAAGTCAACACTATTGGGGGCATGATGGTGCGTGCTTTGTGGAGCAAATTGAGAACTTCGGATTGCCTAATCCGAGTGAATATGGTTGGAAACGTCGCGATGGATACGACCCCGGCTTGCAACAAAATGCTTGGTTAGAGCACCAATGGGACACTGCGCTAGAGTTCTGTTATATGGCACTCGAAAAACAACGATACACTGGAAACGACATTTCAGAATATCTCGATTTAATTACAAATACCTTGCAATTTTTTGATGAGCATTATCAGCAAGAAGCCATGAAACGTGGTGTGAAAGCACTCGATAGCAATGGCAAGTTGGTGCTCTATCCAGGTTCTTCGTGTGAAACCTACAAAATGACTTACAATTCAACGTCAACCATTGCAGCTCTGCAAGTGGTGACCGACGAATTATTGCAACTTCCTGCGGAATACTTGCAGAAAATCGACACAGCTTATTGGGCAGCTTTCCGAACTCGAATCCCCGAAATTCCCACACGAGTGGTTGACGGTCACACGATGTTAGCCCCTGCACAGCATTGGGAGCGTATTAACAATACCGAGGAACCTCAGCTCTATCCGGTCTATCCTTGGGGATTATATGGCGTGGGCAAACCAGAGTTAGATTTGGCACTGAATGTGTGGAAGTACGACCCTGATTGTCAAAAATTCCGCAGTCATGTGGGCTGGAAGCAAGATGCTATTTTTGCAGCTCGATTGGGGCTTACTGCCGAGGCTGATTCACTCATGCGCTTAAAGCTGAAAGATGCCGACACTCGCTTTCCCGCATTCTGGGGTCCCGGTTTCGATTGGACACCCGACCACAACTGGGGAGGTTCGGGCATGATTGCCGTGCAAGAAATGTTAGTGCAGGAAGCCGAAGGCAAAATCTATCTTTTCCCGGCGTGGGATAAATCGGTAGATGTGCGCTTTAAGTTGCACCTATCGGGCAACACCACCATAGAAGCCGAATTGCAAAATGGAGAGCTGAAAGAAATGAAGATTTCACCCCAAGAACGCAAAACCGAAGTAATAAACTGTATAAAATAAATGATGATGAAAAAAATATTGTACACCATGTCGGTGGGCATGATGCTGTTTTTTCTCGCCCCCACAACTGCTCTGGCACAAAAGCTGAGCTTGCAAAATGTACGTACGGAATACAAAACTAATCCCATCGGATTGGGCACAACCACGCCACGATTTAGTTGGGAAATTCAAGCCAATAAGAAACGAAATGTTTATCAATCGGCTTATCAGGTGCGCTGTGCAGCCAATGAAAAAGACCTCAAAGCTGGCAAAAACTTGCTTTGGGATACCGATTGGGTAGAGTCGAGCCAATCGAACCACATTACTTATGCAGGCATAGCTCTTGCATCGGGCGAGCGTGTATATTGGCAAGTGCGTGTGAAGACAAACAGTGCAGGCACAACGGCATGGTCGAATGCTACCTATTTTGAAGTGGGATTGTTGAGTAATGCCGAGTGGAAAGCCCAATGGATTAGCTCGGGAGTGCCAGAAGATGTGAGCATTTCAACACCAGCACCTTTCTTCCGCAAAGAATTCAAACTGAACAAAACGGTGCGCAAAGCTACAGCTTATATCACTGCCCGAGGCTTATATGAATTGAGCTTGAATGGCGAAAAGGTGGGCGATGAGTACTTTACTCCTGGTTGGACGAGCTACGCAAAACGCTTGCAATATCAGGTTTTCGATGTTACTAAAAACCTTCTTCAAGGAAACAATGCCGTGGGCGTTATTTTGGGCGATGGTTGGTATCGCTCTTACTTCGGTTGGGAGGGTAAGAAAAACCTCTATGGCGAAAAGACCGCCGTTTTGTGCCAAATCAAGGTGGAATATACTGATGGTTCAAGTGAGCTAATCATGACTGACAATACTTGGAAGTCGAGCACCGGAGCATTCTTGGAATCTGACATTTATAATGGTGAAAAATATGATGCACGCAAGGAGCAAACAGGCTGGGATAAAGTGGGCTTTAACGATGCAGCATGGCAAGGAGTTAAAGTGGATTCGCGTGACTATGCCAATTTAGTGCCTTCCGATGGTGAGCCGGTGAAAATCACCCAACGCCTGAAACCGGTGCGCATTATCACCACGCCAAAAGGCGAGCGCGTGATTGACTTCGGTCAGAACCTTGTGGGCTGGGTGAGCTTTAAATTGAAAGGAAAAGCGGGCGAGAAAATTATTCTCAATCATGGCGAGGTGCTCGATGCCGATGGCAATTTCTATGATGCTAACCTCCGATTAGCCCAAGCGCAAGATGAATATACCTTCAAAGGCGATGGGGTGGAAAACTATATGCCAAAATTCACTTTCCATGGTTTCCAATTTGTGAAAGTAGAGGGCTATTCGGGTGAACTACGTGCCGAAGATTTCGAGGCTTGCGTAGTGCATTCTGCCATGAAACCGATTGGCGATTTTGAATGTTCCGATACGCTCATTAACCAACTGCAAAGCAATATTCAGTGGAGTGTGATTGACAACACGTTAGATGTGCCAACCGACTGTCCACAACGCGATGAACGCATGGGGTGGACAGGCGATGCGCAAGTAATTGCACCAACCATGAATTTCAACTTCGAAACGGCTTCTTTCTGGGCGAAATGGTTGCAAGACCTCGCTGCCGACCAAAAAGCCGATGGCAGTATTCCGTGGGTTTCGCCAAACGTGGTTGTTGATGGGGCAGGCACCGGTTGGAGTGATGGCTACGGCTCAACAGCATGGGGTGATGCTGCGGTAATTATCCCTTGGAGTGTTTACCAAACTTATGGCGACGTGGGTATTTTAGAGCAACAATATGAGTCGATGAAGGGCTGGGAAGAATATATGATTGATGGCTCGGGCGACAACTATATTTTCAGCAAAGGTTTCCATTTTGGCGACTGGCTTGCCTTTGCCGAATACTTTTCCTATAACTACAATGCGCCCGACTATGGCTATGCAGGTGCCAACACCGATAAGGAACTCATCGCCACGGCATACTATTACTATACAACAGGATTAATGCAGCAAACAGCCGAAATTCTCGGCAAAGATGCTGATGCCAAACGCTATGCCGCACTTCGCCCTAAAATAAAAGAAGCATTCAATCGGGAGTTCATCACCGCCACAGCGCGCACCGTTTCGGGCACACAAACCTCCTACATTTTGCCACTTTGTTTTGGTGTTTTAAATGAAGAAGTGGTTGATGTGATTGCGCAGCGTTTGGCTGATGATGTGAACTATTTCGGTCACCTCACCACTGGTTTTGTGGGTACACCGTTGATTTGCCAAGCCCTGAGCAACTATGGTCATGCCGATGTGGCGTATAAACTTTTGTTCAACAAGCGATACCCTTCATGGCTATACCCAGTGACCAAAGGCGCCACCACCATTTGGGAGCGTTGGGACTGCATCAAGCCCGATGGCACCTTCCAAACCACGGGCATGAATTCCTTTAACCACTATGCTTATGGCGCAGTGGGTATGTGGCTCTATGAAACTGTAGCGGGATTGAAAAACACCACTCCAGCCTACAAAACTTTCGAGGTGAACCCCATGCTCACCGATGAGCTCACCTATGCGCAAGCCACGCACCACTCGATGTTTGGCGACATTAAAGTGCGTTGGGAACGTCAAGCCGAAAAACTGACTATGGAAGTGACCGTGCCCACAAATACCACGGCAATTGTGCATCTGCCCACCGCCGATGCGGCTCAAATTACAGAATCGGGCAAAGCAATTACAAAAGTTGCAGGCATTGTGCTTTCAACTAATGAAGGAACAACTTTGGCGAAGATTGGCTCGGGCGTTTATCGCTTTGAAGTGAAACAGTAAAATCAAAAAAAGCAAGACATAAAACATGAAAACGAAACAAATTTTAACCACAGCAGCTCTGACCCTAATGTCGGTGACGGCAATGGCGCAAAACCAATCGGTGGTGAACACAAGCGATAGTAAGTTTGCCAAACTTGAATCGGTGAACCTAAGCGATGTGAAATGGACCGATGGTTTTTGGGCCGATAGATTTCACGTGTGCGAGCACGACATGGTGCCTCACATGATGGCGTGCTATATGGATGATACTATCAGCCATGCTTTCGCCAATTTCAAAATTGCAGCAGGATTGATGGATGGAAAACACGTTGACCCACCGTTTCACGATGGCGATTTCTACAAGATGCTTGAAGCGCTGATTGTGGTTAATGCCGATCAGAAAGACCCCAAGGTTGATCAGGAAATTGATGACATCATCGAGGTGATTGGAAAAAGTCAGCGTGCCGATGGCTACATTCATACCCCTGTGGTTATTAAGGAAAGACAAAATCCCGACCAAGATGAGCACTTTGCGGAGCGCATGGATTTTGAAACCTACAACATGGGACACCTTATGACCGCAGGCTGTTTGCACTATCGATTGACTGGCAAGAAAAACTTGCTCAATATTGCGATTAAAGCAACCGATTTCCTCTATGATTACTATAAGAATCATGCTTTCGACTTGGCGCAAAATGCCATTTGTCCTTCACACTACATGGGTGTGGTGGAAATGTATCGCACGCTGAAAGACCCTCGCTATTTGGAATTGGCAAAGGGGCTGGTTGACATTCGCGATATGGTGGAAAATGGCGAAGACCACAATCAAGACCGCATTCCATTCCGCCAGCAAACCAAAGCAATGGGTCATGCCGTGCGCGCAAACTATCTTTATGCAGGTGTGGCAGATGTGTATGCTGAAACTGGCGATGAGACCTTGCTTTCCACTTTGGAAAATATTTGGGACGATTTGACAGGCAACAAGATGTACATCACCGGTGCTTGTGGCGCACTCTACGACGGGGTTTCGCCCAATGGCACAACCTACGACCAACCCTTGATTCAGCAAGTGCACCAAGCCTATGGACAAGATTTTGAATTGCCCAACCTTACGGCACACAACGAAAGTTGCGCTAACATTGGAAACCTACTTTGGCAATGGCGTATGCTGCAAGTAACGGGCGAGGCAAAGTATGCCGATGTGATGGAAACCGTGATGTATAACTCACTTCTGGGAGCTGTTTCGCTGAATGGTATCAACCATTTTTACGCCAATCCGCTTGCCACTTCTGAAGACTCTCCCTTAGATTTACGTTGGAGCAAAACTCGCGAGCCATACATCACCTATTGCAACTGCTGCCCTCCAAACACTGCTCGCACAGTGGCGGAAATCAATAATTATATGTATTCTTTGTCTGATGGCGGCTTGTTTGTGAATTTCTATGGTGCAAACCAATTGACGACCACGCTGAAGAATGGCGATAAAATTGCACTCACCCAAAGCACGAACTATCCTTGGAGTGGCGATGTAACTTTGACTTTCGACGCGAAAGTGAAGAAAGAAGTCACCATCAGTTTGCGTGTGCCAGCATGGTGCCATTCGGCAGTGCTTACGGTGAACGGAGAAGCTGTGGCGGCAGAATTGACACCGGGTAGCTATGTGCCTGTTACTCGCCAATGGAAAAAAGGAGATGTGATTCAATTTAACATGGATATGCCTGTGCGGTTGATGCAATCGAACCCTTTGGTTGAAGCAAATCAGGGATTGGTGGCAGCGCAGCGCGGACCAGTAGTGTATTGCTTAGAGTCAACCGATTTGCCTGCAGGCGTGAAGGTGGGACGAGTGGCAGTTGATGCTTCAAAAGAAATGAAACCTGTGGAAACTGAAATTGCCGGAGCCAAAATGATGGCACTATTGGGCACTGGTGTGCTTATCGACAATGGGCAATGGCAAGGTGGTTTGTATGCTCCGTTAAGCACAGGGATAGCAAAGAATATCACCCTAAAATTGATTCCATATTATGCCTGGGACAATCGCGGAAAGAACGATATGAGCGTGTGGATTCCATACGTACGATAGATTTTACTATCTTTGGAGGAGTTCTAAGGTTTAATTTTTATTTCTTAGAACTCCTTTTTTTATAAACGAAACAGATGCATCTGCCATGCTGTAGGCAATAAGCCGTAAGCCAAGCAGAGTACAGAAGTAGAATGATTTAATCAACAAGAGCCTAAAGCTTATTGCTAAATTTTAAACACATGAAACAATACCTCTTATTACTCGTGTTTTTTGCATTCCTCTTTGGGGGAAATGTTCATGCCGAGCGAATAAACACCTTTCACCTCACGTGCGAACAGCGTTCGAATCCAGTGGGCATTGATGTAAAGAATCCACGCTTGTCGTGGCAAATAGAAAGTGAAAAAGGCGCGCGAGCTGTTTATCAAGAAGCTTATCAAGTTTTAGTGGCAAGCTCACCCGAAAAACTCAATGAAACCGATGCCGATTTATGGAATTCGGGTAGGGTAGAGAGTAGCCAGTCGCAATATATTTCGTACAACGGAAAAGAATTGTTGAGTAGAACTGAGTGCTTTTGGAAAGTGAAGTTGTGGACAAACAAAGGTGAAAGCGCATGGAGTAACGAGGCAAAATGGGAGATGGGCTTATTGTATTACAAAGATTGGAATGCTCGATGGATTGGTTTTGATCGAGCCTTTTCTTGGGATGAAGATACCTTCCATTCTCGATTGTCGGCACGTTATTTCCGAAAAGAAATAGATGTAAAGAAGGCGGAAATAGCTAAGGCTCGAGTGTATATCATCGGATTAGGCTTATATGAATTTAACCTCAATGGTAAGAAAGTAGGCGAATCGGTCTTAGCTCCATCGCCAACCGATTACAATGAGAATATCATGTATAATATCTTAGATGTAACTCAAGATTTGAAAGATGGCAAGAATGCTTTGGGCGTGGTGTTGGGCAATGGTAGATACTACACTATGCGTCAACATTACAAAGGTTATAAGATTAAAAATTTTGGCTTTCCAAAACTGCTTTTTCAGCTTGAAATAACTTACCGTGATGGAAAGATAGAACGTTTCCAATCTGATAATTCATGGAAAGGAACAGCCGATGGTCCAATTCTATCGAACAATGAATATGACGGCGAAGACTATGATGCTCGTAAGGAACTAACGGGCTGGGATGAAGTGGGCTACGACGATAGCAAGTGGCTAACAGCTGAATATGTAGAACAGCCCGATGCAGTATATCAAGCACAACAGAATGAAAATATGTGTGTGCTGAAAGAAATTGAGCCCGTTTCCATAAACAAGCTCAACGATGGCAAATACATACTTGATCTAGGGGTAAACATGGCGGGATGGCTGCAATTGCGCGTAAAAGGTAACGCTGGCGATAAGGTAACGCTGCGATTTGGTGAAACGTTAAATCCCGATGGTACACTATTTACTACTAACCTGAGAGATGCTAAACAAGAAGCAAATTACACCCTAAAAGGAGGAAAAACCGAAGTGTGGGAACCTCGATTTGTGTATTATGGCTTTCGCTATGTTGAAGTTTCGGGCTACCCAGGTGAACCTACTACAGCCGATTTTTTAGCTAAAGTAGTGTCTGATAAAATGGAGATTAACGGCTATTTCGACATCAATAATAAACTATTGAATCAGCTATATCAGAATGCAGCATGGGGTATTTTGTCAAACTATAAGGGTGTGCCTGTTGACTGTCCTCAGCGCAATGAGCGTCAGCCTTGGCTAGGCGACCGAACCATGGGCTGTTATGGCGAAAATTTCGTTTTTAACAATGCAGCACTTTATAAAAAGTGGATTGATGATATAGCATATTCGCAACTGAATAGTGGCGAAATTTGCGATGTAGCACCAGCCTATTGGCGGTATTATAGCGACAATATGTCGTGGTGTGGTACGTGGCTTACGGTGGCAGATATGATTTATCAGCAAACAGGCGATGCTGAACCCATTGTAAAGCACTATGCAGGCATGAAAAAGTGGCTTAACTACATGAGCAATCGCTATGGTGATAACTATATCATTACTAAAGATTCTTATGGCGATTGGTGTGTTCCTCCTATTACCATTGAAGAAGGACGAGGAAAAAGTGCCGATAAAAAACATCCAAGTGCGCTTATTTCTACAGCCTATTATTATCATTATTTGCAGCTCATGCAAACCTTTGCCCAATTGGCAGGACACCATGATGATATTGCAGAATATCAAGAAACTGCAGCTAAGGTAAAAGATGCTTTCAATGCTAAGTTTTACAACGCTGCGCAAGGTACCTATGGCGAAGATAAGCTTACCGATAATCTATTGGCATTGGCCATAGGCTTAACCACCGATAACACGAAAGTGGCAACCGAACAAACGATTCGTCGTTTAATAAGCGACTATGGCAACCATCTTAGTTCAGGAGTGATAGGTATGCAGTGGCTCATGCGAACATTAACACATCATGGCATGGGTGATTTAGCTTGGACAATTGCTACCAATACCACTTATCCTAGTTGGGGATATATGATAGAAAACGGGGCTACCACCATTTGGGAACTTTGGAACGGAAACACAGCACATCCAAAAATGAACTCGAACAACCACGTCATGATGTTGGGCGATTTGCTGATCTGGACATACGAAGACCTAGCAGGAATCAAAACCAGTAGGGAAGATGTGGCTTTCAAGAAAATGATTATGGAGCCACTATTTTCCGCAGAAACTAGTTTTGTGAAAGCTGCCTATAATAGCCCTTACGGTTTTGTAGAAAGTCAATGGAAAAAAGAAAAGAAACGATTAGATTGGAGTGTTTCGATACCATGCAACACCACTGCCGAATTAAAAATACCACGAAAAGATAAAAACATTGAGGTGCTAGAACAAGGCAAGCCCCTTCGCAACCAAGAGGGGATAAAAGTGCTAGAGGAAAACGATAACTACATTCGAGTGCAAGTAGGCTCGGGCACTTACAATTTTGAAGTTAAAAAGTGGCAATAGGTCACCCAAAATTTCAGATACAAAATACAAAGAAGGCAGATGAACGCTTGTTCGCCTGCCTTCTTTCATTTAAAATGAAATGCGAATTATTTTCGCCATTCTTCCGGAATCTTGTTAGGGGCAATTTCCTTTAAAGAATCAATTTCGCCTGTTCTAAGATTAAAAATCCAACCATGAATAAACACTTCTTGCCCGCGTTTCCACGCATCTCTAATGATGGGATTTTTAGAAAGTCCATCTACTTGCTTAAACACATTTAGTTCAGCCAAGTTATCCACCCGATGACACTCCTCTTTGTGTTTATTTATATCTTCTATGTTTTCGAGGTAAGTGTCTCGAATTTCCTTAATCCAAGGTGTTAAATGCTCATCTTGCAAATCGTTAATAGCAGCGGTACACCCACCGCATCCATGATGCCCACAAACCACCACGTGTTTCACCTTTAGAAAATCTACAGCATATTTCAGTACGCTTAGAAAGTTAGGATCGTTGGCGTTGGCAATGTTGGCAATGTTTCGGTGTACGAAGAAATCACCGGGATTAGCACCTGTAATTTCTTCAGCAGGCACTCTACTATCGGAACAGCCAATCCACAAATAGAGTGGGTTTTGGCTTATGCTTAGGCGCTTGAAATACTCACTGTCTGTGTTTCTTTTAGCTTGTGCCCAGCTTCGGTTGTAGAGTAAAATTTGTTTGTATGTTTCCATATTGTTGTATCCTTTTGTAGTAAAACTATGAATCAACTTCCTTAAACATCGGTATGACCGCCGTGTTCGAGCGTTTGAAAGAAACGGTAATGTTACGCATTTCAGCTGTTTCTGCAAAGTCATTTAAGGTTTGTTCAATATCATAGTCAATGAAATCAATGCGAGTACCATCGATAAGCACGTTAGAATCATCGGGAATTCGCTGCAAAATTCGGCGAAGTTGAGCCTTGTTGAAGAAATACATACTGCGGGTTAATTGAATTAAATAGTTATTATCTACGCGAGTTCTTATAACAGCCGAACGGAAGTTATTGCTCAATACAAACCCAAGTCCAACGATAATACCCACAAAAATTCCAGCAAGCAAGTTAGTAAGCAAAATCACGATGATAGTAACGAAAAATGGCACAAACTGCGAGCTTCCACCGCTAATAGATTTCTTGTAAATAGAAACTTTGTTCAGCTTCATTCCCACATGAATGAGAATGGCAGCAAGCGCAGCATAAGGAATGTGGTTGAGGTAAGAAGCAAAGAACAACGCACTTACCAATAAAAGTACGCCGTGCAATATGGCAGAAAGTTTCCCTTTAGCACCCGCATTAATATTGGCAGAACTACGCACGATAACAGCTGTTAGCGGAATACCTCCGATAAGTCCTGCTAGAATATTTCCCACACCTTGTGCTTTCAACTCTTGGTTAGGCGATGAAATACGCTTTTTAGGATCGAGCTTATCGGCGGCATCTAAACTCAACAACGATTCCAAACTACCTACAATGGCAATGGTGAAAGCTACCACATATACTTGGAAATTACCTAATGCCGAAAAATTGGGGAAGCTTAAACTATTTTTAAGCGAATTGAATCCATCGATGATGGGTAGGCTCACCAAGTGAGAATTATCGAGCTTCATGCTTGGCGAATAAATGCCATTTAAAACTAAACCGATAACAACAGCCAATAGAGGACCCGGAATGAGCGATAAAATGGTGCTTTTCTTTACAAACGGACGATCCCAAAATAGTAACACGCCTAAAGAAAGCGAAAAGATAATGAAGGCACTCCAAGAGAAATACTGAGAGAATCCAATCCAAATTTCAGAAAAAGAGTTGTGTCCGTGCGAGTCGTTGAAAGCCCACATATCAACGTCGTTAATATCGAAGCCAATGGCGTGAGGAATTTGTTTTAATATGATTTGTAAACCGATGGCAGCAAGCATACCTGTAATTACCGACACAGGGAAAAAGTGACCAATAATACCACCTCTATAATGCCCCAATACGTATTGAATGACACCAGAGAGCACAAGAGCCATGAGAAAGGATTCGAAGCCTAAGTCGAGGATAGCAGCAAGCACAATGGTAGTTAAACCCGCAGCAGGACCCGAAACACTCAATCGAGAATCGCTGAGAGACCCTACCACAATACCGCCGATTACACCGCTAATGATACCCGCAAAAGGGGGAGCACCAGAGGCAATAGCTACACCCAAACACAAGGGGAGGGCAACCAAGAATACCACAATACTTGCTGGTAAGTCATTTTTTAATGTTGAAAATAATTTCATTGTTAGTCTGCTTTTAAATATTTATTTGATTGCAAAAGTACTTTCTGACTTGTTAACCACCTGTTAATGGCTTAAAATATTGTCAAATGTCAGGTTAAGGTGTCTTTATGGTACTACGTTAGGGTTGAAATGATGTTTTTTGTAATAATAGAGTAGGGGGCTTAGTTTTTGAAAACAGACTTAGAATCAGCTAGTGATATGAAATATTTTTGACCTAGCATATAGCAGTCAATTCTCTTTTTGATTGATAAACAGGGGAGTAGTACTCTTTTGGTTTTAGAGGAATCAATAGGTTAGGAGAAAAATTGAAAATATTCATCAAAAAAAGAGTAAAACATTTGCAAGTGTATTTTTTAGTGTTACCTTTGCAACGCTTTAGGAAATAAAGCACATTGAAATTCCCCAATAGCTCAGTTGGTCAGAGCGGCGGACTGTTAATCCGTAGGTCGTAGGTTCAAGTCCTACTTGGGGAGCAGAAATCGAAAGTCAATTTCGGTCAAAAGCAGACAAAGTCCCGTGAAACTTAGGTTTTACGGGACTTTTTTTATTTTCGGTGGACAACGAAAGGACACGAAAAGGGCGCAGGGGATATTTTTGGGTCTAGGCATAAATTTGAGTTAGCCTGAATAAAAAATATTTGACCCAACTTTCACTCCCCCAAACCGAATTGTAGTACACTTTTGTTGATTTTACTTGTTCTGAAAATAATTT
>JBKEBD010000027.1:0-23658 GCA_047972995.1 Mangrovibacterium sp. | reverse complement strand
GTTACTTTAGTTCAAGAGGCTGAAGAACGCCGTTATTGGTCAGATTATATCAGTTCTCGCAACATTCTTCCATCTGACGCTTTGGGTATTCATAATACATCAAACGGAACAAAAGTAGATAGCAGTTTCGGAACATCAGATTCTCATCAAACGGCCGATGGTTTAATGGCTCGTGCGTTTTATTCATACGATGATCGATATATGTTTACGGCAACTATTCGTCGTGATGGTTATTCGGCTTTCGGAGCATCTATTGGATGGGAAAAGCCTTTTTAGGATTGCTGATTTCGGAAGACAATCCGTTTTGGACAGCCACCGAAAACAAAGGAGCTTGGGAAAAAGAAATGAAAAAGGGGGAAGTATATAATCGTTTCTCGCCAGCCACCAACTTGCTAATTACCGATTATCCGAACATCGGAGCTACCGAGGTGCGCTCATGGTGTCATGAAAAAGTGGCGAATGATTGGCAGAAATTCCGTTCAACGGAGAACTACAACCGTTTGGCATATAGCAGTGCTTTCCCTTGGCAAGCCGATGGCGAAAAGGGAGAGGTGGCGATGAACTACGTCTTGAAGAACAAGCACAGCAAGTGGGAAGCCCTTCGACTTTTCACTTTTAAGAAGTTTGAAAATGGCGTGTATTATCGTGATGTAGTACTCGAAACCAACGAAAAAGTGAAAATGCAATTGGCAGAAATGCCGCTGCCAAATGGCGTGCTTCGAGTGGATAAATATATAGGTGATGCCCCCATTGAATCGCGATTGGGGCACTATGCTTTGCCGAAATTGCATGGCAAAATCACCCAAAGCAGTCGGATGAACAAACAAGGTCAATTAGCAACAATCATCGACAATGGTGAATATCAATTAGCCATGGTGGAGCTGCATGGGAATAGGAAAATGGAAACATTGTACGCCACAAAATTGCACCCACAAGCCGATGAAAGCATGCTCATTAATGTGTCGGGAGAAATGACTCCGGGAGGCATATATCCTTGCTTGATGCTTTGGAAAAAGTCGGGCGAAAAGTGGAGCAATAAAGAACTTTTCCCCGTGAAATCAGTGGTACAAAATGCCGATGAGATGGTAATAGAATTTAGAAATAAAAAAATAGTAAACATCAAATATTAAGATTTCCCTTTCCCTATTCCCTGGGTTGAAACCCAGGGCAGTTCAAGAGTGGAATAATTCAAGATTTGATTGCATGAATTGGTATGGGTTGAAACCCAGGGTGATTCATGGGGGCAATTCATAGACAGAATTTTAATAAAAGTAGTATAAATGAAAACAACATCTTTATTAAGTGTATTCATGCTTGCCTTTGCTTTCAATAGCATGGGGCAGAGCAGTAACGACTGGGAAAATCCGCAGGTTTTCTCGGTGAATGAAGAGCCGCAGCGTGCGCAATTCATCCCTTTTGCCAACAAACAGGCGGCATTAGCAAACGACAAGTTTGCGTCAGACTATGTGCTGAATCTTAACGGCACATGGAAGTTCAATTGGGTGTATAAACCTAGTGAGCGACCCGCGGATTTCTTCAAAGAAAGCTACGATGTGAGCCAATGGGACAACATCACCGTGCCTTCCAACTGGGAATTGCAAGGCTATGGCACGCCCATTTACACCAACGTTACTTATCCGTTCCCCAAAAACCCACCTTATGTGAGCCACGAGCACAACCCCGTTGGCTCATACAAAAGGACGTTCACTTTGCCTCAATCGTGGGACGCTCGTCGAGTGGTTTTGCACTTCGATGGCGGTGTTTCAGCCATGTATGTGTGGGTGAATGGTCGGAAAGTAGGCTACAGTCAGGGCAAGAAAAATGTGGTGGAGTTCGATATTACCGACAAGCTGAAGAAAGGTGAAAACAGCCTAGCTGTTGAGGCTTATCGTTGGTGCGATGGTAGCTATTTGGAAGACCAAGATTTCTGGCGACTATCGGGTATTGAGCGCGATGTTTACCTCGTGAGCTATGCACAAGTGCGCCTTGATGATTTCTTCGCTAAAGCCGGACTTGATGCCAACTATAAACACGGCGAATTTTCGATTGACTTAGATGTGAAGAACTATGCAGCGCAAGCAGCGTCGGGTTCAGTGGCAATTGCTATCCTCGATGCAAGTGGCAAAGCGGTGTATAATACAAAAAAGAATTGGTCGGCTGCTGCCGATGCCAAAGGCACGGTGAGCGCATCGGCGAGCATTAAAAATGTGAAACACTGGAGTGCCGAAACGCCTAATCTCTACAAACTCTTGCTTGAACTTTACGACGACAAAGGCGAGTTGGTTGAGGCTACCTTACAAAACCTAGGTTTCCGCACCGTGGAGTTGAAAAACAGTCAATTGCTAGTTAACGGCAAAGCTGTTTTGGTGAAAGGTGTGAATTTGCACGAGCACAACGAAAAAACAGGTCACTATGTAGACAGAGCCACCATGATTAAAGACATTGAGGTGATGAAAGCTCACAACGTGAATGCTGTTCGTACCTCTCATTATCCTCATACTTCGTTATGGGTTTCGCTTTGCGATGAATATGGTTTGTATTTGGTTGATGAAGCTAATATTGAAACACATGGCATGGGAGCCGAGTGGCAAGGGTGGTTTAAGAAAGAAACTCATCCTGCGTATTCTCCCGAGTGGCATGCAGCACACATGGATAGAATTCATAGCTTGGTAGAACGCGATAAAAACCATCCTTCGGTCATTATTTGGAGCTTAGGCAATGAGTGTGGCAATGGTAAAGTATTTCATGATGCTTACCAATGGATAAAAGAACGAGACAATACTCGCTTAGTACAGTTTGAGCAAGCCGGAGAAAATGAGAATACAGATATTGTTTGCCCCATGTATCCTAGCATGAAAAATATGCACAAATATGCCGAAACGCCAAACCCTGGTCGTCCGTACATCATGTGTGAATATTCGCACGCCATGGGAAATAGCAACGGAAACTTCAAAGAATATTGGGATTTGATTCGTTCAACACCGCATATGCAAGGTGGTTTCATTTGGGACTGGGTTGACCAAGGTTTGCTCGCAACTAATGCTTCGGGCAATGAATTTTGGGCTTATGGTGGCGACATTGGTGGCGAGAAATACACCAACGACAATAACTTTTGCTTAAACGGATTGGTGAATCCCGACCGCACGCCTCACCCTGGTTTGATGGAGGTGAAACATCAATATCAAAACATTCACGTGTCGGCAGTCGATTTGAGCAAAGGTGAATTGACAGTCTATAATGAGTATTTATTTCTCAATCTCGATAAGTTTAACTTCCGCTGGTCGCTCCTGAAAAACGGCGAAGAAGTGGGCAACGGCACATTCACAACAAAAACAAAAGCAGGTGAAACTAGCCGTGTAAAAATTAAATTGCCCGAGGTGAAAGCCGAAGCTGGTGTGGAGCATATGCTGATTGTGCGTGCCTTTACCAATGAAGCTGAAAACCTTGTGCCTGCTGGTCATGAAGTGGCAAACAATGAGCTTGCTTTCGCCGGAAATGATTATTTCGTTGCTCCTGAAACTTCATCGGCAAAGGTGAATGTGAAAGAAGAGGGCGATAATATCATTATTAGTACCGAGAAAGTGGAAACGCGCATCAGCAAACGTTCAGGCTTATTATATCGCATGGTAGCTGATGGGCAGTGGCTGATTAATTCGGAGCTAGCTCCTGACTTCTGGCGTGCGCCAACCGACAATGACTTCGGAAATGGCATGCAAGATCGTGCAAATGTTTATCGCACGGCAGGCAATCATCGTCAATTGAAAAACATCAAAGTGGAGGAAAAAGATAATGCGGTGGTGGTAACTGCCAATATCAGATTGACCGACATTAATTCCGACTATCAGTTGGTTTACACCGCTCGTGGCGATGGTAGTGTGCAAGTTGATGTGCACTATGTGGCAGCTGAAGGCTTGCCCGGTTTACCTCGCTTTGGTATGAAGTTGCGCCTTTCGGGCGACTACAACCAGTTTGCTTATTATGGTCGCGGACCATGGGAGAACTACAACGACCGCAATTCAGGTGCTTTGTTGGGCATATACCGTAGCGATGTTGTTGAGCAATACTTCGCTTACATTCGTCCGCAAGAGAATGGATATAAAACCGACCTTCGTTGGGTGTCGTTGACTAACAACAAAGGTACCGGCTTGCGTGTGGAAGGTTTGCAACCGCTAAGTGGTGCAGCATTGCACTTTGAGTCGGCTGATTTCGACCCTGGTTTGAGCAAAAAGAATCGTCATTCGGCAGAGTTAGTGGCTAAATCAGATGTGTTCTTGAACATCGACTTGGCACAGCTAGGCGTGGGAGGCGACAACAGTTGGGGAGCATGGACTCACCGCCAATATCGACTAGAAGAAGAGGAATACTCGTATAGCTTCATCTTGAAGCCAGTAAAGTAGTTTAGGTAGTGTGAAGGAGGGTGTCTGAAAAGGAGTTTTTAGTTTTTTGGAGCTTACAAATCGTCACCCCAGCTAAGCCCAACGGGATTTGGTATAGTAGCATAGGGCATCGCCCTATGAAATAAACAAGCCTGATTACATAAGCGCTGGAGGTGCGAAATATCCATGTATTTCGCGCCTTCGGCGCTTGCTATTCTCCATTATTCCGTTCGTAGGGCGATGCCCTACGCTACTATACTCCAGTCTTTCAGACTGGCAAAGCTTACATTTTAAAAGCAAATAAAATTTACAATTGACTTTTCAGACACCTTCTTTTCTGTTTTATAATCAGGTTATCACAGTTAATGCTTTTTTACAAATCGCTGAAGATATTTTTACAAATCATTGTTTTTAATGTTTAATTTACATAAATTTACAGGTTAAAATACATATGCAAACTATACCAGATTAAATTTCAATTAAACCGCAGCTAGGAAAACCTTATTACCACACCGCTTTTCAGCTGTACAAAGCAAATATCATGAAACATTTATTTAAGATTCGTCGGTTGAACAGACAGACAGACAGACAGACAGACAGACAGACAGACAGACAGACAAGCTGCGTTTAGGGCTGTTTGGAGTGTTAATTTTATCACTTGCTTTTGTGGGGTGCAGCAAGGAAGATAGCTTAGGAATTGAAAACACCACGCCCGAAACTGAAAACTCGGAAAATATAATGGTATTGGGAGAACAATTAGAAAACCCATACTAGGTAGAAAACATGCAAAAAGCGCTGCAAGAACTCCAATCCTCAGGAATGACGCTAAAATCTAACATCGTGATTGAACCCACGCATTTATATGTGCGTTTTCTGCCCTCAAGCGAAGAAGAGCTGCAGATTTTAAAGACAGATATGCTATTAGGTCTATATAGCTATCCTTTAGATTATGAAATCATTCAGAACGGCGACTATTATCACGACCCAACACTCCCCGATACGGCCATCACCTGGCAATATACCGTTGTAAATCCAGACTATGTTTTTCCCGATATAAAGCATGAGTTCTTAGCCGAACTTTTCATACTCGAAGAGCGTGATGATGACCAAGAGGAAATAACAAGCAAAAACGGCAGCATGTCGGTCTTAGCTTGGGAAGCTTTAGAAGATAAGGCACTCGAAATTACAGGGAATATTGAGGAAGGAAACAGCAGCAACTTCACCGAAAAGGCAAGCAAATGGAGACCTGCAGGATGCATTAAAGTAAGAGATAACATTGCTGGAGATATAGCTTTAGTAGGGGCTATGGTTCGTGCTAGAAGGTGGTTCACTACACATAAAGGCTATACAGATTCTAAAGGGAACTTCTCTTGTGATGGCAGGTTTAGAAGAGATGCCAACTACAGCATCAAATGGGAACGCAAGTGCTGGGATATTCGAAGTGGCACATGGGGTCAAGCTTTGTATAATGGACCTAAAAAAAGAGGAAATTGGGATTTCACCATCACAAGTAGAAGTTCCCTGCGTTATGCAACTATTCACAGAGTAGCATACCGCCATTTTTACGGCAATAACCTAGGCATCCCTCGCCCATATAGAGCGGCCAATGGTCGTTGGAAAATATGCTATTTTGACAAGGATGGGAGTGGCGATTTTTGGGGAAACACAGGAAGCCCAGGAGCCGTATTGCCTGACATTCGAATTTATGGGTATCGTAACGGAGTAAAAAAAGATGCCAGTTTAGTATTTAGAACAACAACCCACAAGCTGGGGCATGCCTCGCACTGCGTAAGTATGGGCAATGTAAATTACTGGCAAGTATCAAAAATTATTTACGAATGCTGGGCCGATGCCGTAGAATGGGCACTCACTAATCAGGAATATGAAGAACTAGGACCAAAATACCCATACAATAGCCTAGCAATGCAATATTGGCCTTATGAAAGTTCATCTTCAACCGTTTTCAAAGATAAGATAGAGTACTCTTCTCTATTTGTTGATTTAGTTGACTCTTACAATCAGAGTGGTAGAAATACAACTTCTCGTACATATCCTAACGATAGTGTAACGGGATATAGTATGAAAAACCTGTCTTCCATCGTGAAAAAATCATATGGACTATCAAGTCTAAAGACAAACCTTAAGGCAGCCAAACCAAACAATGTAACAAACAATCAAATTGATGAACTATTTAAACGATATGAGGAGAAGATATGGTAATGAAAAGGCTATTTAAATTATTTGCTCTTGTACTGCTCTTACATTCGTGCATTACTAAAGAGACAGATGTTACTGTAAATACTGTGATTATCAACAATAGTGGGTATGAAGTGACATATATCGCCTTTGGGGAAATCTCCAATGAAAGAAAAGTTGTTTTAAATATAGAAAATGGAGAGCAAGCTATAAGGATAAAATCAGATATTGGCGAAGTTAACCCTTTCCCTCTGGATGCAGACTCTGTGTATATTATATTTGCAGAAAGAAAGCAACTTAAATACAAATTCTCTTGGGAAGCTGACCCCATCCCCGATGACGACAGGAATCCCTACTCCGAAAATGCTTACGAGAAAGAGAGTGTTGGTAAACACCGCCGAAAATACACCTACACCATAACTGAAGAAGACTACAATAATGCCCTGCCAATAGAGCCGGCAGATGAGTAATATGGTGGCAAGGAGAGCCTTCGGGGTTTCTCCTTGCTTTTAAATTAATGAACTATTTAAAAGATATGAGGAGATATGGTAATGAAAAGACTATTTAAATTATTTGCTCTTGTACTGCTCTTACATTCGTGCATTACTAGAGAAACAGATGTTACTGAAGAAACCAGAATTATTAATGAAAGTGGTCACGACGTAATTTATTCTTCATGTGCTACGGTTTCAGTATCTATCGCCGATAACACTCCAACTATCGACACGATAACATTTAAATTATCTCATGGAGAGAGGTTTACAAAATCCTATACCGATATAGGAGGCGCAAATGTATATCCTATTAACACAGATTCTATATCTATTTTGTTTGATAATGCAAGAGCAACCAGTTACTACAGAGTCGATACTGTAATTTTTGACAGTAGAAATCCTTATTCGGAAGATGCATATGTAACAGAGAAAAAAAAGTAAGTAAATGGGAGTATCATAATGTACACACCTACACTATAACTGAAGATGACTACAACAATGCCCTGCCAATAGAGGACGGCGAGGAATAGAAATTTCAAGGAGAAGCGCATTTTTGTGCTTCTCTTTTTTTTAACCTGAGGCAAAATCTTATCCAGAACTCAGGTTAGTAGTTATAATCAAAGTATTATTACCCAAACAATATTTCAACAGCACGTTGTTGCACGGCATCTACTTTTATTAGGCTCATACATTTCACACTGTCTTTATAGATACACTCCTTATTGCCAAACACCGAGCATGGGCGGCAATTGATTTCATTGCCTTCATATTGCATGATGTTGGCATCGTCTTGCATATAAGGTTTGAAGCCTAAAGCCGGATGTGTAGCCCCCCAAATCGAGATAACAGGCACTCCAGCCACAGCGCCAAAATGCATATTGGCGGAGTCCATTGAAATCATTAATGATAGGTGGGGGAGAAGTTGTATTTCTTCGTGAAATTTAAGTTTGGTGCCCACCACAATGCAATGAGGCAAACTGTTGGCAAGCAGTTGTAGCTGGTCTAGCTCGTAGGCTCCTCCTCCGAAAAGTAGAAACTTTATGTTGCCTGTCATTCCGAGCATACCGATAAGTTTGGCAAACTTTGTTATTCCCCATTCCTTTTGTTTGTGAGCTGAAAAAGGGGCAATACCCACCAGTTTGTAGTTGGTTAAATCTTCTTCGGAATCGAGTTTAGTACAAATTTCGGCTCTATCTCCCACGGGAAGAAGCGGCGGTTGTGGGAAGTCGATAGAAAAGCCCGCCGAACGAAATGTTTGCGCATATCGTTCCACGGTGCTTGAAATTTCTACTAGCTCTTTACTCTTCACGATGTGCTTCTTTTCGGCGCGACCTTTATCAATGGAATACACCTTTTTACCATATAAGGTGTGGAAAAAACCATTGAGTGCATGGGTGCGGAGCACCTGATGCAAATCGACTACCACATCGGGATTTATTTCACGCATTAGTTTTTTTGCCAATCGAAGCATACCACCCAAGCCTGTGAATTCCTTTTTAATGTCAACCCCCACAAAGTGTAAGCGGTCGATACCTTTAAATATAGGTGCAAAAAAAGGACGCGATAGGAGGTGAATATCCACATCGGGATTGGCGTTAAGCACGCCTTTTAGCACGGGTAATAGGAGAGTTACATCTCCGATAGCTGAAAAACGGTAAGCGAGAATCTTTTGCATCAGCCCATTATTTATAGTCTTCGTATGATTTTTCTTCTACGAGAGCCGATCCTGTAAACTCGTTAATTTTGCGTTTCACCTCTGCTCGCACATCATTTCTGAAATACACCGAGCGGGCTACTTGCACAAATTCATCGCCGAAATCTTTGGCACGTTCTAATTCGCGAATACGGTCTTCAATGTCCCACAATTGTTTGTTCACATCGAGCAACGCTTGATAATATTCATGGTCTTTGGCAATGATTTCCGCCGTAGCTTCGTTGAGCACCTCGTATTCATTGCGCAAGTTTACCAATTTAGCTTCATCTTTAATGCGCTCTAATTTGATTTCAATGATTGTTAGTTTATCAACAATCTCTCCGTTTGACACTTCGATTTTCATATGATTATAAATTAGGGTTATAGATAATAAATATCTGATTTAAGGATAACATGAAGCCAGAAAGCAGCAAGGCTTCCCCTTGTAACTTTCTGGCTTGGTGTTTAACTATTATTTCTTTCTAAAGAAAATCTGAATTGGCACTCCTGAAAAATCGAAGTTTTCGCGAATTTGATTTTCAATATATCGTTTGTAAGGATCTTTCAAATATTGAGGAAGGTTGGCAAACAACGCAAATGAAGGCGTAGGGCTTGGCAACTGCGTACAATATTTAATTTTGATGAATTTACCTTTGTTTGAGGGTGGTGGGTATTTTTCGATTGCACGCAAGATAATTTCATTGAGTAATGAGGTTTTCACACGTTGAGAACGGTTTTCATACACCTGCACCGAAGTTTCCAACGCTTTGAAAATACGTTGTTTGGTGAGTGTCGACATAAACACGATAGGTACATCGGTGAATGGCGCAATACGTTCGTGAATCATTTCGGTGAATTCTTTCGTGGTGTTTGTTTCTTTGTCTTCTACCAAATCCCATTTGTTCACCAAAATCACAATCCCTTTGCGGTTTTTAAGGGCAAGGTTGAAGATGCTCATATCTTGTGCTTCTATACCACGGGTGGCATCAATCATGAGCAAGCAAATGTCGGCTTCTTCAATGGCACGCACCGAGCGAAGCACCGAATAAAATTCTACATCTTCTTTCACTTTAGCTTTTTTGCGCAAACCAGCAGTATCTACCAAATAGAAGTCATGACCGAATTTATTATATCGGCTGTTGATGGTGTCGCGAGTAGTACCCGCAATGTCCGTCACGATGTTGCGTTCTTCACCAATCAGTGCATTAATGAATGATGATTTTCCGGCATTCGGACGACCAACAACAGCAAATTTAGGCACATTTTCTTCCTCAATTACAATGGGCTTATCCTTTGGAAAAGAAGCTACCATGTCATCGAGCAAGTCGCCTGTTCCTGCACCGTTGATACTTGAGATACAATATAATTTCTCGCCTAGACCGAGCGCATAAAATTCATGAGAATCCATGATGCGTTGATTGTTATCAACTTTGTTCACAGCCAAGAATACTGTTTTTTTCACTCGGCGAAGTGTGTTTGCCACTGCTTGGTCGAGGTCGGTGATGCCACTTTCTACATCTACCACAAAAAGTATAACATCGGCTTCATCGATGGCTAGAGAGGCTTGTTTTCTGATTTCTTCTTCGAAGATATCATCGGAGTTTACCACATAACCACCAGTGTCGATGACTGAAAACTCCACGCCATTCCACAACGATTTTCCATAGTTACGGTCGCGAGTAACTCCCGCGGTTTCGTTCACAATGGCTTGACGAGATTCAACCAATCGGTTGAAAAAGGTTGATTTGCCCACATTGGGGCGACCAACTATTGCTACAATATTGCTCATTCTTCTTTATATAAATATGTTCCAGGGCAAAGCCCCTCCTTTAATTGTTAGTTATTAGGGGTTAGGGGGTAGGGGTTAGTGGCGCAGCCAATTCGTAATTGAATTAAAACTTTTCGTATCCAAAGTTGCTTAGTGAGCGTTCTTTGTCGCGCCAATCTTTATTTACCTTAACAAACATCTGCATGAATACTTTCTTTTGGAAAAATTCTTCAATGTCTAAGCGGGCTTCGCTAGCCACTTTTTTCAATGCTTTCCCTTGGTGCCCAATAATGATACCTTTTTGGCTTTCACGAGCTACGTGAATTACAGCACGGAGGTGAATAATATTTTCAGCTTCTTTAAATTCTTCTACTTCTACTTCCACCGAGTAGGGTATTTCTTTTTGATAATTCAGCAAGATTTTCTCGCGAATAATTTCTTGCACAAAGAAGCGCTCATTGCGGTCGGTCAACTCATCTTTAGGGAAGTAGGGAGGGCATTCGGGTAGCAATTCCAAAATGCGGTCGAAAATAGGGGCGATGTTAAATCTTTCGGTTGCAGAAATGGCATACACATCGGCTCCCGGAAGCATATTGCCCCAATAGTCGTAAAGTTTCATGACTTCTTCTTGCGAAGAAAGGTCAATCTTGTTAATCAGCACAATGACAGGCGCATTCGATTTTCGAATTTTCACTAAGTACTCTTCGTTTTTGTCGGATTTCTCCACGGTGTCAGTCACATAGAGCACCACATCGGCATCAATCAGCGCCGTGTTTACATAGCCCATCATCGATTCTTGAAGCTTGTAATTCGGTTTAAGAATACCGGGAGTATCGGAATAAACGATTTGAAAATCCTCGCCATTCACAATCCCTTTAATACGGTGACGTGTGGTCTGCATTTTCTTCGTAATGATAGACAAGCGTTCGCCCACAAGGGCATTCATGATGGTGGACTTTCCCACATTGGGATTTCCGATGATGTTGACAAAACCTGATTTGTGCGTCATGACTGAGTGTATAACTTTTAAAATGAGGAACAAAGATAGTATTTATTTTCAGTAACTCAATTTTGTGCTCACTTCGTGGCACCGTAGATTCTAGAAACAAACGCCCGTTTTGTCTTATCCCATAAATTTAAAGAATAAATCTCTCAATTTGATTAATAACCTGGGTTTCGGGTAAGCTTTCACCACATGATTTATTTCAAAAATAGCTGCACCTAGAAGCCTTTTGTTCTGCTTTTGGCATAAATACCACCTTTTCTACTCGAAACTCGCAAAGCCTCAGGTTGTTCTGCTCTAGAGCAGAACAACCTGAGGCTTTGCGAGTTTCGAGTAGAAAAGGTGGTATTTATGCCAAAAGCAGAACAAAAGGCTTCTAGGTGCAGCTATTTTTGAAATAAATCATGTGGTGAAAGCTTACCCGAAACCCAGGTTATTAATCAAATTGAGAGATTTATTCTTTAAATTTATGGGATAAGACAAAACGGGCGTTTGTTTCTAGAATCTACGGTGCCACGAAGTGAGCACAAAATTGAGTTACTGAAAATAAATACTATCTTTGTTCCTCATTTTAAAAGTTATACACTCAGTCATGACGCACAAATCAGGTTTTGTCAACATCATCGGAAATCCCAATGTGGGAAAGTCCACCATCATGAATGCCCTTGTGGGCGAACGCTTGTCTATCATTACGAAGAAAATGCAGACCACACGTCACCGTATTAAAGGGATTGTGAATGGCGAGGATTTTCAAATCGTTTATTCCGATACTCCCGGTATTCTTAAACCGAATTACAAGCTTCAAGAATCGATGATGGGCTATGTAAACACGGCGCTGATTGATGCCGATGTGGTGCTCTATGTGACTGACACCGTGGAGAAATCCGACAAAAACGAAGAGTACTTAGTGAAAATTCGAAAATCGAATGCGCCTGTCATTGTGCTGATTAACAAGATTGACCTTTCTTCGCAAGAAGAAGTCATGAAACTTTACGACTATTGGGGCAATATGCTTCCGGGAGCCGATGTGTATGCCATTTCTGCAACCGAAAGATTTAACATCGCCCCTATTTTCGACCGCATTTTGGAATTGCTACCCGAATGCCCTCCCTACTTCCCTAAAGATGAGTTGACCGACCGCAATGAGCGCTTCTTTGTGCAAGAAATTATTCGCGAGAAAATCTTGCTGAATTATCAAAAAGAAATACCCTACTCGGTGGAAGTAGAAGTAGAAGAATTTAAAGAAGCTGAAAATATTATTCACCTCCGTGCTGTAATTCACGTAGCTCGTGAAAGCCAAAAAGGTATCATTATTGGGCACCAAGGGAAAGCATTGAAAAAAGTGGCTAGCGAAGCCCGCTTAGACATTGAAGAATTTTTCCAAAAGAAAGTATTCATGCAGATGTTTGTTAAGGTAAATAAAGATTGGCGCGACAAAGAACGCTCACTAAGCAACTTTGGATACGAAAAGTTTTAATTCAATTACGAATTGGCTGCGCCACTAACCCCTACCCCCTAACCCCTAATAACTAACAATTAAAGGAGGGGCTTTGCCCTGGAACATATTTATATAAAGAAGAATGAGCAATATTGTAGCAATAGTTGGTCGCCCCAATGTGGGCAAATCAACCTTTTTCAACCGATTGGTTGAATCTCGTCAAGCCATTGTGAACGAAACCGCGGGAGTTACTCGCGACCGTAACTATGGAAAATCGTTGTGGAATGGCGTGGAGTTTTCAGTCATCGACACTGGTGGTTATGTGGTAAACTCCGATGATATCTTCGAAGAAGAAATCAGAAAACAAGCCTCTCTAGCCATCGATGAAGCCGATGTTATACTTTTTGTGGTAGATGTAGAAAGTGGCATCACCGACCTCGACCAAGCAGTGGCAAACACACTTCGCCGAGTGAAAAAAACAGTATTCTTGGCTGTGAACAAAGTTGATAACAATCAACGCATCATGGATTCTCATGAATTTTATGCGCTCGGTCTAGGCGAGAAATTATATTGTATCTCAAGTATCAACGGTGCAGGAACAGGCGACTTGCTCGATGACATGGTAGCTTCTTTTCCAAAGGATAAGCCCATTGTAATTGAGGAAGAAAATGTGCCTAAATTTGCTGTTGTTGGTCGTCCGAATGCCGGAAAATCATCATTCATTAATGCACTGATTGGTGAAGAACGCAACATCGTGACGGACATTGCGGGTACTACTCGCGACACCATCAACAGCCGATATAATAAATTCGGTCATGACTTCTATTTGGTAGATACTGCTGGTTTGCGCAAAAAAGCTAAAGTGAAAGAAGATGTAGAATTTTATTCGGTGCTTCGCTCGGTGCGTGCCATTGAAGAAGCCGACATTTGCTTGCTCATGATTGATGCCACCCGTGGTATAGAAGCACAAGATATGAGCATCTTCAACCTTGCCCTTAAAAACCGCAAAGGGATTGTGATTTTGGTGAACAAATGGGATTTGGTAGAAGACAAAGAAACAAACACCACGAAAGAATTCACCGAAATGATTCACGAACGTATTGCGCCATTCACCGATGTACCTATCGTGTTTATGTCGACACTCACCAAACAACGTATTTTCAAAGCGTTGGAAACTTCGGTGCAGGTGTATGAAAACCGTTCTCAACGTGTGAAAACCTCATTACTCAATGAAATTATCTTGCGTGCAATCGAAAAATACCCACCACCCTCAAACAAAGGTAAATTCATCAAAATTAAATATTGTACGCAGTTGCCAAGCCCTACGCCTTCATTTGCGTTGTTTGCCAACCTTCCTCAATATTTGAAAGATCCTTACAAACGATATATTGAAAATCAAATTCGCGAAAACTTCGATTTTTCAGGAGTGCCAATTCAGATTTTCTTTAGAAAGAAATAATAGTTAAACACCAAGCCAGAAAGTTACAAGGGGAAGCCTTGCTGCTTTCTGGCTTCATGTTATCCTTAAATCAGATATTTATTATCTATAACCCTAATTTATAATCATATGAAAATCGAAGTGTCAAACGGAGAGATTGTTGATAAACTAACAATCATTGAAATCAAATTAGAGCGCATTAAAGATGAAGCTAAATTGGTAAACTTGCGCAATGAATACGAGGTGCTCAACGAAGCTACGGCGGAAATCATTGCCAAAGACCATGAATATTATCAAGCGTTGCTCGATGTGAACAAACAATTGTGGGACATTGAAGACCGTATTCGCGAATTAGAACGTGCCAAAGATTTCGGCGATGAATTTGTGCAAGTAGCCCGCTCGGTGTATTTCAGAAATGATGTGCGAGCAGAGGTGAAACGCAAAATTAACGAGTTTACAGGATCGGCTCTCGTAGAAGAAAAATCATACGAAGACTATAAATAATGGGCTGATGCAAAAGATTCTCGCTTACCGTTTTTCAGCTATCGGAGATGTAACTCTCCTATTACCCGTGCTAAAAGGCGTGCTTAACGCCAATCCCGATGTGGATATTCACCTCCTATCGCGTCCTTTTTTTGCACCTATATTTAAAGGTATCGACCGCTTACACTTTGTGGGGGTTGACATTAAAAAGGAATTCACAGGCTTGGGTGGTATGCTTCGATTGGCAAAAAAACTAATGCGTGAAATAAATCCCGATGTGGTAGTCGATTTGCATCAGGTGCTCCGCACCCATGCACTCAATGGTTTTTTCCACACCTTATATGGTAAAAAGGTGTATTCCATTGATAAAGGTCGCGCCGAAAAGAAGCACATCGTGAAGAGTAAAGAGCTAGTAGAAATTTCAAGCACCGTGGAACGATATGCGCAAACATTTCGTTCGGCGGGCTTTTCTATCGACTTCCCACAACCGCCGCTTCTTCCCGTGGGAGATAGAGCCGAAATTTGTACTAAACTCGATTCCGAAGAAGATTTAACCAACTACAAACTGGTGGGTATTGCCCCTTTTTCAGCTCACAAACAAAAGGAATGGGGAATAACAAAGTTTGCCAAACTTATCGGTATGCTCGGAATGACAGGCAACATAAAGTTTCTACTTTTCGGAGGAGGAGCCTACGAGCTAGACCAGCTACAACTGCTTGCCAACAGTTTGCCTCATTGCATTGTGGTGGGCACCAAACTTAAATTTCACGAAGAAATACAACTTCTCCCCCACCTATCATTAATGATTTCAATGGACTCCGCCAATATGCATTTTGGCGCTGTGGCTGGAGTGCCTGTTATCTCGATTTGGGGGGCTACACATCCGGCTTTAGGCTTCAAACCTTATATGCAAGACGATGCCAACATCATGCAATATGAAGGCAATGAAATCAATTGCCGCCCATGCTCGGTGTTTGGCAATAAGGAGTGTATCTATAAAGACAGTGTGAAATGTATGAGCCTAATAAAAGTAGATGCCGTGCAACAACGTGCTGTTGAAATATTGTTTGGGTAATAATACTTTGATTATAACTACTAACCTGAGTTCTGGATAAGATTTTGCCTCAGGTTAAAAAAAAGAGAAGCACAAAAATGCGCTTCTCCTTGAAATTTCTATTCCTCGCCGTCCTCTATTGGCAGGGCATTGTTGTAGTCATCTTCAGTTATAGTGTAGGTGTGTACATTATGATACTCCCATTTACTTACTTTTTTTTCTCTGTTACATATGCATCTTCCGAATAAGGATTTCTACTGTCAAAAATTACAGTATCGACTCTGTAGTAACTGGTTGCTCTTGCATTATCAAACAAAATAGATATAGAATCTGTGTTAATAGGATATACATTTGCGCCTCCTATATCGGTATAGGATTTTGTAAACCTCTCTCCATGAGATAATTTAAATGTTATCGTGTCGATAGTTGGAGTGTTATCGGCGATAGATACTGAAACCGTAGCACATGAAGAATAAATTACGTCGTGACCACTTTCATTAATAATTCTGGTTTCTTCAGTAACATCTGTTTCTCTAGTAATGCACGAATGTAAGAGCAGTACAAGAGCAAATAATTTAAATAGTCTTTTCATTACCATATCTCCTCATATCTTTTAAATAGTTCATTAATTTAAAAGCAAGGAGAAACCCCGAAGGCTCTCCTTGCCACCATATTACTCATCTGCCGGCTCTATTGGCAGGGCATTATTGTAGTCTTCTTCAGTTATGGTGTAGGTGTATTTTCGGCGGTGTTTACCAACACTCTCTTTCTCGTAAGCATTTTCGGAGTAGGGATTCCTGTCGTCATCGGGGATGGGGTCAGCTTCCCAAGAGAATTTGTATTTAAGTTGCTTTCTTTCTGCAAATATAATATACACAGAGTCTGCATCCAGAGGGAAAGGGTTAACTTCGCCAATATCTGATTTTATCCTTATAGCTTGCTCTCCATTTTCTATATTTAAAACAACTTTTCTTTCATTGGAGATTTCCCCAAAGGCGATATATGTCACTTCATACCCACTATTGTTGATAATCACAGTATTTACAGTAACATCTGTCTCTTTAGTAATGCACGAATGTAAGAGCAGTACAAGAGCAAATAATTTAAATAGCCTTTTCATTACCATATCTTCTCCTCATATCGTTTAAATAGTTCATCAATTTGATTGTTTGTTACATTGTTTGGTTTGGCTGCCTTAAGGTTTGTCTTTAGACTTGATAGTCCATATGATTTTTTCACGATGGAAGACAGGTTTTTCATACTATATCCCGTTACACTATCGTTAGGATATGTACGAGAAGTTGTATTTCTACCACTCTGATTGTAAGAGTCAACTAAATCAACAAATAGAGAAGAGTACTCTATCTTATCTTTGAAAACGGTTGAAGATGAACTTTCATAAGGCCAATATTGCATTGCTAGGCTATTGTATGGGTATTTTGGTCCTAGTTCTTCATATTCCTGATTAGTGAGTGCCCATTCTACGGCATCGGCCCAGCATTCGTAAATAATTTTTGATACTTGCCAGTAATTTACATTGCCCATACTTACGCAGTGCGAGGCATGCCCCAGCTTGTGGGTTGTTGTTCTAAATACTAAACTGGCATCTTTTTTTACTCCGTTACGATACCCATAAATTCGAATGTCAGGCAATACGGCTCCTGGGCTTCCTGTGTTTCCCCAAAAATCGCCACTCCCATCCTTGTCAAAATAGCATATTTTCCAACGACCATTGGCCGCTCTATATGGGCGAGGGATGCCTAGGTTATTGCCGTAAAAATGGCGGTATGCTACTCTGTGAATAGTTGCATAACGCAGGGAACTTCTACTTGTGATGGTGAAATCCCAATTTCCTCTTTTTTTAGGTCCATTATACAAAGCTTGACCCCATGTGCCACTTCGAATATCCCAGCACTTGCGTTCCCATTTGATGCTGTAGTTGGCATCTCTTCTAAACCTGCCATCACAAGAGAAGTTCCCTTTAGAATCTGTATAGCCTTTATGTGTAGTGAACCACCTTCTAGCACGAACCATAGCCCCTACTAAAGCTATATCTCCAGCAATGTTATCTCTTACTTTAATGCATCCTGCAGGTCTCCATTTGCTTGCCTTTTCGGTGAAGTTGCTGCTGTTTCCTTCCTCAATATTCCCTGTAATTTCGAGTGCCTTATCTTCTAAAGCTTCCCAAGCTAAGACCGACATGCTGCCGTTTTTGCTTGTTATTTCCTCTTGGTCATCATCACGCTCTTCGAGTATGAAAAGTTCGGCTAAGAACTCATGCTTTATATCGGGAAAAACATAGTCTGGATTTACAACGGTATATTGCCAGGTGATGGCCGTATCGGGGAGTGTTGGGTCGTGATAATAGTCGCCGTTCTGAATGATTTCATAATCTAAAGGATAGCTATATAGACCTAATAGCATATCTGTCTTTAAAATCTGCAGCTCTTCTTCGCTTGAGGGCAGAAAACGCACATATAAATGCGTGGGTTCAATCACGATGTTAGATTTTAGCGTCATTCCTGAGGATTGGAGTTCTTGCAGCGCTTTTTGCATGTTTTCTACCTAGTATGGGTTTTCTAATTGTTCTCCCAATACCATTATATTTTCCGAGTTTTCAGTTTCGGGCGTGGTGTTTTCAATTCCTAAGCTATCTTCCTTGCTGCACCCCACAAAAGCAAGTGATAAAATTAACACTCCAAACAGCCCTAAACGCAGCTTGTCTGTCTGTCTGTCTGTCTGTCTGTCTGTCTGTCTGTCTGTCTGTTCAACCGACGAATCTTAAATAAATGTTTCATGATATTTGCTTTGTACAGCTGAAAAGCGGTGTGGTAATAAGGTTTTCCTAGCTGCGGTTTAATTGAAATTTAATCTGGTATAGTTTGCATATGTATTTTAACCTGTAAATTTATGTAAATTAAACATTAAAAACAATGATTTGTAAAAATATCTTCAGCGATTTGTAAAAAAGCATTAACTGTGATAACCTGATTATAAAACAGAAAAGAAGGTGTCTGAAAAGTCAATTGTAAATTTTATTTGCTTTTAAAATGTAAGCTTTGCCAGTCTGAAAGACTGGAGTATAGTAGCGTAGGGCATCGCCCTACGAACGGAATAATGGAGAATAGCAAGCGCCGAAGGCGCGAAATACATGGATATTTCGCACCTCCAGCGCTTATGTAATCAGGCTTGTTTATTTCATAGGGCGATGCCCTATGCTACTATACCAAATCCCGTTGGGCTTAGCTGGGGTGACGATTTGTAAGCTCCAAAAAACTAAAAACTCCTTTTCAGACACCCTCCTTCACACTACCTAAACTACTTTACTGGCTTCAAGATGAAGCTATACGAGTATTCCTCTTCTTCTAGTCGATATTGGCGGTGAGTCCATGCTCCCCAACTGTTGTCGCCTCCCACGCCTAGCTGTGCCAAGTCGATGTTCAAGAACACATCTGATTTAGCCACTAACTCTGCCGAATGACGATTCTTTTTGCTCAAACCAGGGTCGAAATCAGCCGACTCAAAGTGCAATGCTGCACCACTTAGCGGTTGCAAACCTTCCACACGCAAGCCGGTACCTTTGTTGTTAGTCAACGACACCCAACGAAGGTCGGTTTTATATCCATTCTCTTGCGGACGAATGTAAGCGAAGTATTGCTCAACAACATCGCTACGGTATATGCCCAACAAAGCACCTGAATTGCGGTCGTTGTAGTTCTCCCATGGTCCGCGACCATAATAAGCAAACTGGTTGTAGTCGCCCGAAAGGCGCAACTTCATACCAAAGCGAGGTAAACCGGGCAAGCCTTCAGCTGCCACATAGTGCACATCAACTTGCACACTACCATCGCCACGAGCGGTGTAAACCAACTGATAGTCGGAATTAATGTCGGTCAATCTGATATTGGCAGTTACCACCACCGCATTATCTTTTTCCTCCACTTTGATGTTTTTCAATTGACGATGATTGCCTGCCGTGCGATAAACATTTGCACGATCTTGCATGCCATTTCCGAAGTCATTGTCGGTTGGCGCACGCCAGAAGTCAGGAGCTAGCTCCGAATTAATCAGCCACTGCCCATCAGCTACCATGCGATATAATAAGCCTGAACGTTTGCTGATGCGCGTTTCCACTTTCTCGGTACTAATAATGATATTATCGCCCTCTTCTTTCACATTCACCTTTGCCGATGAAGTTTCAGGAGCAACGAAATAATCATTTCCGGCGAAAGCAAGCTCATTGTTTGCCACTTCATGACCAGCAGGCACAAGGTTTTCAGCTTCATTGGTAAAGGCACGCACAATCAGCATATGCTCCACACCAGCTTCGGCTTTCACCTCGGGCAATTTAATTTTTACACGGCTAGTTTCACCTGCTTTTGTTTTTGTTGTGAATGTGCCGTTGCCCACTTCTTCGCCGTTTTTCAGGAGCGACCAGCGGAAGTTAAACTTATCGAGATTGAGAAATAAATACTCATTATAGACTGTCAATTCACCTTTGCTCAAATCGACTGCCGACACGTGAATGTTTTGATATTGATGTTTCACCTCCATCAAACCAGGGTGAGGCGTGCGGTCGGGATTCACCAATCCGTTTAAGCAAAAGTTATTGTCGTTGGTGTATTTCTCGCCACCAATGTCGCCACCATAAGCCCAAAATTCATTGCCCGAAGCATTAGTTGCGAGCAAACCTTGGTCAACCCAGTCCCAAATGAAACCACCTTGCATATGCGGTGTTGAACGAATCAAATCCCAATATTCTTTGAAGTTTCCGTTGCTATTTCCCATGGCGTGCGAATATTCACACATGATGTACGGACGACCAGGGTTTGGCGTTTCGGCATATTTGTGCATATTTTTCATGCTAGGATACATGGGGCAAACAATATCTGTATTCTCATTTTCTCCGGCTTGCTCAAACTGTACTAAGCGAGTATTGTCTCGTTCTTTTATCCATTGGTAAGCATCATGAAATACTTTACCATTGCCACACTCATTGCCTAAGCTCCAAATAATGACCGAAGGATGGTTTTTATCGCGTTCTACCAAGCTATGAATTCTATCCATGTGTGCTGCATGCCACTCGGGAGAATACGCAGGATGAGTTTCTTTCTTAAACCACCCTTGCCACTCGGCTCCCATGCCATGTGTTTCAATATTAGCTTCATCAACCAAATACAAACCATATTCATCGCAAAGCGAAACCCATAACGAAGTATGAGGATAATGAGAGGTACGAACAGCATTCACGTTGTGAGCTTTCATCACCTCAATGTCTTTAATCATGGTGGCTCTGTCTACATAGTGACCTGTTTTTTCGTTGTGCTCGTGCAAATTCACACCTTTCACCAAAACAGCTTTGCCGTTAACTAGCAATTGACTGTTTTTCAACTCCACGGTGCGGAAACCTAGGTTTTGTAAGGTAGCCTCAACCAACTCGCCTTTGTCGTCGTAAAGTTCAAGCAAGAGTTTGTAGAGATTAGGCGTTTCGGCACTCCAGTGTTTCACATTTTTAATGCTCGCCGATGCGCTCACCGTGCCTTTGGCATCGGCAGCAGCCGACCAATTCTTTTTTGTATTATACACCGCTTTGCCACTTGCATCGAGGATAGCAATTGCCACTGAACCCGACGCTGCTTGCGCTGCATAGTTCTTCACATCTAAGTCAATCGAAAATTCGCCGTGTTTATAGTTGGCATCAAGTCCGGCTTTAGCGAAGAAATCATCAAGGCGCACTTGTGCATAGCTCACGAGGTAAACATCGCGCTCAATACCCGATAGTCGCCAGAAATCTTGGTCTTCCAAATAGCTACCATCGCACCAACGATAAGCCTCAACAGCTAGGCTGTTTTCACCTTTCTTCAGCTTGTCGGTAATATCGAACTCCACCACATTTTTCTTGCCCTGACTGTAGCCTACTTTCCGACCATTCACCCACACATACATGGCTGAAACACCGCCATCGAAGTGCAAAACCACTCGACGAGCGTCCCACGATTGAGGCAAAGTGAACGTCCTTTTGTATGAGCCAACGGGGTTGTGCTCGTGGCTCACATAAGGTGGGTTTTTGGGGAACGGATAAGTAACGTTGGTGTAAATGGGCGTGCCATAGCCTTGCAATTCCCAGTTGGAAGGCACGGTGATGTTGTCCCATTGGCTCACATCGTAGCTTTCTTTGAAGAAATCCGCGGGTCGCTCACTAGGTTTATACACCCAATTGAACTTCCATGTGCCGTTAAGATTCAGCACATAGTCTGACGCAAACTTGTCGTTTGCTAATGCCGCCTGTTTGTTGGCAAAAGGGATGAATTGCGCACGCTGCGGCTCTTCATTCACCGAGAAAACCTGCGGATTTTCCCAGTCGTTACTGCTCTGCCCCATGCTATTGAAAGCAAAGGCAAGCATGAATACACTTAATAAAGATGTTGTTTTCATTTATACTACTTTTATTAAAATTCTGTCTATGAATTGCCCCCATGAATCACCCTGGGTTTCAACCCATACCAATTCATGCAATCAAATCTTGAATTATTCCACTCTTGAACTGCCCTGGGTTTCAACCCAGGGAATAGGGAAAGGGAAATCTTAATATTTGATGTTTACTATTTTTTTATTTCTAAATTCTATTACCATCTCATCGGCATTTTGTACCACTGATTTCACGGGGAAAAGTTCTTTATTGCTCCACTTTTCGCCCGACTTTTTCCAAAGCATCAAGCAAGGATATATGCCTCCCGGAGTCATTTCTCCCGACACATTAATGAGCATGCTTTCATCGGCTTGTGGGTGCAATTTTGTGGCGTACAATGTTTCCATTTTCCTATTCCCATGCAGCTCCACCATGGCTAATTGATATTCACCATTGTCGATGATTGTTGCTAATTGACCTTGTTTGTTCATCCGACTGCTTTGGGTGATTTTGCCATGCAATTTCGGCAAAGCATAGTGCCCCAATCGCGATTCAATGGGGGCATCACCTATATATTTATCCACTCGAAGCACGCCATTTGGCAGCGGCATTTCTGCCAATTGCATTTTCACTTTTTCGTTGGTTTCGAGTACTACATCACGATAATACACGCCATTTTCAAACTTCTTAAAAGTGAAAAGTCGAAGGGCTTCCCACTTGCTGTGCTTGTTCTTCAAGACGTAGTTCATCGCCACCTCTCCCTTTTCGCCATCGGCTTGCCAAGGGAAAGCACTGCTATATGCCAAACGGTTGTAGTTCTCCGTTGAACGGAATTTCTGCCAATCATTCGCCACTTTTTCATGACACCATGAGCGCACCTCGGTAGCTCCGATGTTCGGATAATCGGTAATTAGCAAGTTGGTGGCTGGCGAGAAACGATTATATACTTCCCCCTTTTTCATTTCTTTTTCCCAAGCTCCTTTGTTTTCGGTGGCTGTCCAAAACGGATTGTCTTCCGAAATCAGCAATCCTAAAAAGGCTTTTCCCATCCAATAGATGCTCCGAAAGCCGAATAACCATCACGACGAATAGTTGCCGTAAACATATATCGATCATCGTATGAATAAAACGCACGAGCCATTAAACCATCGGCCGTTTGATGAGAATCTGATGTTCCGAAACTGCTATCTACTTTTGTTCCGTTTGATGTATTATGAATACCCAAAGCGTCAGATGGAAGAATGTTGCGAGAACTGATATAATCTGACCAATAACGGCGTTCTTCAGCCTCTTGAACTAAAGTAAC
>JBKEBD010000037.1:0-44781 GCA_047972995.1 Mangrovibacterium sp. | reverse complement strand
TGATGACAGAGGTATCAGTCCAAAAGCATGCCGACGTAAAGAGTTGGGGATCGGTGGAAAAACAAGAGCAGCAAAACTCTAGCGCATGTCGGTCGGTTGACTGTAGAGATGGAAATTGAAGTCGCCTGAAAGTGCAAACATAAAGCTATAGGTATATCAGGGATCGTAATTGATCGATATTGAGGACACATCCCAAGATCAAGACCACTCCGTTGGGATATTGCAATGTTATACTTTGAGGTGCTACTTCTGCCCGCGAGGGAACAATAGGAATAAAGCTCGCGGTTCTAGAAGTGTCTTCTTGTACTGAGTGTTCCTCTTGCTCTGCTTCGAATTTGTTAATCCAATAGCGAAATTGACGAAGGGCGATGTGATTCTCTCGGCAATATTGAGTATGATTCATACCACTTCTCTGCCATGCCTTGTAATGCTTGTGCATCCATTCCTGTTTGCGGAGTTCTATTTGTTTCATGACCGCAAAGTAAGGAGGCTTAATGAAGATGGAAAAGATGTACTTGCTCGGAGGGATACAGCTAAAGTCTCACGGAATAACTCACTCATGGCAAGAATTGAATAGAATCATACACACGCAGAAATGCGTAACTACTGCTGTGAATAATGACAAAGGCGATATTATAAGTATCAGAAGATGTTCTTCGCCAAGTGAACAAGTCGAACGTATTTACAAGTCCTTAGGCTATAAAACGGCTCCTTTCACAAGGAAAAAAAACGTAGTGCAATTAATAATACATAAATTTAAACACTTTCCCATCAGGTTTCTTTACTAAGAAGGTATCTGCATAGGCATATTTGATTACCGAATCACCTACTTCTGTATAACTTGTCATCGTTTTTTTATCGGGTATACTATATGGAAAAACTTTATGTAAATACTCTGACCCTTCAATAGTAAATGCACATCCGCTTTTTATCTTTTGTATTTTAGATATTTTACCGATCATATCCATAATCTTAAAATTAGGCATCTCTGTCCAGCCTTTTGATGGTGGTTTGGAGAGACCTTTAGGAATAGGTATATTTAATAGAATCTTATTAATATTTGGATCTGGGGTATAGAATTGGACGAAAAATGAATCTCCTTTTGATTTCAGAACTTCATTAGTAGAATAACTTCCGTCCTGACTTTTATATACAACACTATCTATTGTATAACGATAATAAGCGCGTGCCGTCCCTGTACTTACTAGGTCTTAAATACATAACCAATTGTTACTCTATTATTTTTCATTAATTTCTCATCTCTATTTTTTGTATTAAGAATACCATAGATTATAATGAATATAATAGGTATTATGTATTGACGTGCGCACCTCTTCCAACAAATTATTGGTTTGTTTTGATTCAATATCTCTACCTTTTACTTTTGAGGTTGAATTATCCCATTTTTCAGGGTCAACCTCAATCTTTGAACTAAAGGCACATCTTTTTGCATTTATAGTTATACGAACCATTATTGCCGATTTGCCATTTTTGTTTACGTGATTGTTCCTTAAATAGAAAAGGATTTTAAATGTACTACTCATAACTCTTAATTTTATCACCTAGTTTGTGTAACCTTTTAAGGTTGCAAAGGTGAGATTCATAAATAAATTGAAAGTTAGAAGCCTTAGACAATATACGACAAATTAATGACTTAGCTCAATATTGGTTACACGAGATTTGGGTGATTTTCGTGTAACCTTTTTGTAACCAAACTATATCATTTTTTGGCTAATTTGACAAGTCAACTAAAAACGGTAGACATAAAAAAAAGTCCTACAAACCTTAGATTTGCAGGACTTTATACTCTTTTGTCAGTGTTCTGACGTTTTCTTCAGCTCCCCAAGTAGGACTTGAACCTACGACCTACGGATTAACAGTCCGCCGCTCTAACCAACTGAGCTATTGGGGAGTTTTTTCGTGTTCTCTTGAGAACGGTGCAAAAGTAATGCTTTTTTGATTACTTCCAAAAAAAAACATCAAAAAATTTATCTTCTGATGCTTTTTTTATGTTTTTCTCGGAACTAGCCTCTAATTATACCGCGTTCTGAGCTTTTAATGAATTGTAAAACTTCATCACGCTCTGCACTTGCAGGTACTTCGGCCTCTATGAATTCGATGGCTTGTGTGGTGTTCAAGTCTTTTTGATAGATGTAGCGGTAAATATCTTGGATTTCGCGAATCTTATCGTTACTGAAGTTTCTGCGACGTAATCCGATAGAGTTTACACCTGCGTAAGACAATGGCTCTCTACCTACTTTAATGAATGGAGGAACGTCTTTGCGTACTAATGAACCGCCTGAAATCATGGCGTGTTTACCGATATGCACAAATTGGTGCACGGCTGTTGTTCCACCCACGATTGCCCAGTCGTCAACATGAACTTCGCCAGCAAGCTGGGTTGAGTTTACCAAGATGACATTGTCGCCCACCACACAGTCGTGAGCCACGTGCACATAGGCCATGATTAAGCAATTGGAGCCTACTACTGTTCTCTGATGAGCTGCTGTTCCTTTATTGATAGTGGCGCATTCGCGAATAGTGGTATTATCGCCGATTTCTACGGTGGTATATTCTCCTTTATATTTCAAATCTTGAGGAGCTGCACCAAGCACTGCTCCGGGAAATATTTTACAGTTTTTGCCAATTCGAACGCCAGACATGATGGTTACATTCGAACCAATGTGCGAGCCTTCACCAATGATAACATCTTTGTCAATGGTTGTAAATGGATCTACAACGACATTGTCAGCCACTTGGGCTTCAGGATGTATATAAGCTAATGGTTGTTTCATACTTCGTATATTAATTATCTATTGTTTTACTATTTGAGCCATAAATTCGCCTTCGCACACTAGGGTTTCGCCTACATAGCAGTAGCCTGCCATATTTGCAATTCCTCTTCGGATTGGCGAAGTAAGCGCTAATTTAAAAACCAACGTGTCTCCGGGCACAACTTTATGACGAAAACGCACATTATCAACCTTTATAAAGTAAGTTGAATAATTGCCTTCTAAGTCGTTGAGTACATACAAACCTCCACATTGCGCCATAGCTTCTATTAATAGTACGCCCGGCATAACGGGTTCATCGGGGAAGTGTCCCATGAAGAAAGGTTCATTACCGGTCACGTTTTTAATGCCGATGATGTGGTTTTCATTAATTTCCATGACTTTGTCCACCAACAAGAATGGGTAGCGGTGGGGTAGCTTCTCTTTAATAGCGTTGATGTCCATTAAAGGTTCGGCGTTAAAATCGTAGGTAGGAATATTTTTTTTCTTTTCAGCTAAATATTCTTTGCGAATGAGTTTTGCGAGGTTGGTATTTACGCCATGGCCGGGCTTAGTGGCAATAACTTTCCCTTTTAGGCGAACGCCAGCAAGTGTTAAATCACCAATAACATCGAGCAATTTGTGTCGAGCGCACTCGTTGTTGAATTGCAAGTCGAGGTTATTTAGAATGCCTGATTTTTGCACTTTTATTTCGCCTTCATGGTGGAATAAGTCGGCGATGCGTTTAAGTTCATCGGCGCTCATTTCTTTGTCCATGATAACAATGGCGTTGTCTAAATCGCCACCTTTAACGAGGTTGTGTTGTAGCAAGAATTCAAGCTCGCGCACAAAAACGAATGTTCTACAAGAGGCAATTTCGCTTTTAAAATCTGCAAGATTGTCTAATGAGGCAAACTGATTGTTCAGCACGCTAGATTGAAATGATATAAGGGTGTTTAGGCTATAATCTTCATCTGGGAGAATCATAATTTCAGCTCCCGACTCGGGGGCTTTATAGCTTATTTTTTTGGTGATGGTGAAATATTCGCGTTCAGCTTCTTGTTCCTCTATACCTGCTTTTTCTATGGCTTCAACGAAGGGTTTAGAGCTACCATCAACGATGGGCATTTCTTCGTTGTCGATTTCAATCAATACGTTGTCTAGATCCATGCCAGTGAGGGCAGCTAGTGCGTGCTCAATGGTGCTTAGTCGCATATTGTCTTTCACGAGCACAGTACCACGAGAAGTATCGGCTACTAGCAATGCATCTGCATCGATGATGGGTTGTCCTTCCACGTCCATACGTTTAAATTTGAAGCCATAATTTTCAGGTGCTGGTTTAAACGTGGCGTGTACGGTGCAGTTTGTATGTAATCCTACCCCTGCAATTGTAAATTCTTGGGCTAGGGTTTTTTGTCTTTGAATAGTCATGCTAAATATTAATCGAGTTTAGCTTTAAGTTGCTGTAATTTTTTTTCTAGTTGATCTACTTTGGTTTTTAGTTCAGGCAAATTGCGTTGAACGACAAATCCACGAGCTGCTTTTTTGTGGTCGATAGCGGGTGTGCCCATGAGTGTTTGTCCATCTTTCACGTGGTTGCTCACCGATGAGGCTCCAGCTATAGTTACTCGATTTCCTATGGTAATATGTCCTGAAATCATTACACCTCCACCAATTACGCAGTTGCTGCCCACTTTAGATGAACCAGCCACGGCTGTAAGTGCTGCCATTACGGTGTTTTCACCGATTTCGCAGTTGTGTGCAATTTGAATATGATTGTCGAGCTTCACGCCATTGTGAATGATTGTCGAGCCCATTGTTGCACAGTCGATTGTGGTGTTTGCACCAATTTCTACATCGTTGCCCATAATTACGTTGCCCACTTGAGCAATTTTTTTGAATGGACCTTCGGGTGTGGGTGCAAAACCAAATCCATCGGATCCGATCACTGCTCCGGCATGAATAATACAGTTTTTACCAATCACAGCATTGTCGTAGATTTTGGCTCCAGCATAAATTAGAGTGCCTTCTCCAATTTTTACGTTGTTGCCAATGTAGGTGTGAGGGAAAATGCGGCAAGAGCTGCCAATTGTGGCGTTTTCACCCACGTAAGTGAAAGCTCCTAAGTAGATATTGTCGCCAATGGTAGCCGATTTGCTCACATAGGAGGGTTCTTCCAAACCAAATTTGCGCGGTTGGCTTTCTTCATACATTTCGAGTAGTTGAGCCACAGCTTGATAAGGGTCTTTCACCTTGATAAGTGTGCAGTTCAATTTCTCGGTTGGAGTAAAACTATCGCTCACTAAAACGATTGAAGCCTTAGTTGTATATATGTATTTCTCGTACTTCATGTTAGAAAGAAAGGCTAGGGTGCCCGGTTTTCCTTCTTCAATTTTCGAGACATTATGAACGCTAACATTCTCATCGCCAAACACTGTGCCGTCGAGAATCTCAGCAATATTTATTGCTTTGAATTCCATATGTATTTTAATTGGAGCGCGACAAATTTAATTTTTTTAATGAAAACAAAAAATCGTCCACTGCTTAAACCATGTAATCGAATTGTAATTTTACTTATTAATAACTTGCGTGGCATAAAATGTGTTTTCTCACCACTTCAGAAAGATTCCCCAAGCTAATATCGGAAGCTCGGCTGAGTTCTTTCACTTCGCCATCTTTTGTTAGTATGCTTATGCTATCGTCTTTCGATATATAAGCTTTGTTTGTAAATTCGCGTTCAATGAGAAAATAGTCTAACTCGTTCTCATTTACGCGGTGTTTCTTCTTAATTTTTTCTTTTAGCTGCGCTGTCCAATTAACATCGAAAGCGTTGCTTTGCATTTTTACTTTATAAAGTTGCCGATTAATAATGCTTTTCGATAGATACGACAGCACATAATCGTCGTGATGCTGCCACTCTTTTATAGATGCAATAACATCGTTATCGTCAATGCGCATAAACTCATCAAGCAAATGGCGTTCCGAAGCCTTTTCGTTGGGCAAGAAATGTTGCAACGATATGCGTTGAGTTAAAAAGAGCTTTAGGCTTGGAGTGGCGAACACTTCACCACCCGACATGGCAATTTCTTTGGCTCGCTTGAGCACTTTTTCTAGGGTAATTTCTGCTGAAAGTACGGTTTTGTGCAGGTAAACTTGCCAATACATTAATCGTCGAGAAATCAGAAATTTCTCAATCGAGTAGATGGCTTTTTCTTCAATTACGAGTTCATTATGCTGTACGTTCATCATCTTGATAATACGGTCGGCACTAATGGTTCCTTCTGCCACACCCGAATAAAAGCTATCTCTTCTTAGGTAGTCGAGACGATCGACATCGAGTTGACTAGAAACGAGTTGGTGAAGGAAACGTTTGTGATATTTGTTTTTGAAGATGGCAATAGCTAAAGAAAGTCTGCCGTGAAATTCTTCGTTCAGCTTTTCCATTAATAGCATCGAAACATCTTCATGCACGAGGTTATCAACAATGGCATATTCTAGTGCATGAGAAAAAGGGCCGTGACCAATGTCATGCAATAAGATGGCAGTTTTTACGGCTTCGCTTTCTTCGTCGGTTATATCTACGCCTTTATCGCGTAACGAAGCTACAGCCGATTGCATGAGAAAGGTAGCGCCTAGCGCGTGCTCAAAGCGCGTGTGGTTAGCACCCGGATAAACCATGCACGATAGCCCCAGCTGTTTAATCCGGCGAAGTCGTTGAAAGTAGGGGTGCTCCATGAGATCGAACAATAAGTCCGATTGTAGGGAGTTGAAACCTAGCACAGGATCGTTGATGGTTTTCTTTTTGTTTTGAATATTTCTCTGCATCTGTTGTATTTACGCTGCAAAAGTAGTAAAACAAAGTGGCTTGTGTCGTAAAATAATACAAAACAGCAACAGAAATAACTTTTGAAATGTTAAATGCTAGCTATTGGTGTGGATAAAGTTCGGATGACAGATTTTTAGTCCTTTCTCGCTGCTCTTTTTTTATAGTAAAGCTAAAGCCTACTGCGTGAGTGTTTTGCCTAAAATACGAAGCGAACAAATAATGGACACTTCTGTCCAAATCTGTGGGCGGTTACAAGGTTGATAGCCAATTTTTAATTTTTCCGGAGAATTCCCACTAACATTTCGCGTTTCATTGGCGGACCGGGCACGCGTTGCATTTCGAAACCGCAGCGAGTGAGCTTACGGCGCACTTCGCCTTGGGCACAATAGGTAACAAAACGAGCTTCGGGTGCACACTGTTGACTTAATCGTTCAAAGTTGCTTTCCTCCCACATTTCGTCTTGTTTGTTGGGAGCAAAAGCATCGAAATAAATGAGGTTGAAAAGAGGTAATGCGCTGTAATCTATCCGACAAAAATCGGCTTCAAGTTTGAGCAGTTGAAAATTTTCGGCAATGCTAGTCCATTCATTCCAAGGGCATTGGTGCATGTGGGCGAAGCTAGGTTGCAACGAATTGTCGAGTTGAATTGCATAATTCAAACCTTCATATTCGGTTGCTGAAAGTGGATATTTTTCAATGCTGATGTACCTGATTTTTCGTCCGTTGGCATGGGCTAGGGTAAGCAGTGCGTTTAGTCCGGTGCCAAATCCTACTTCAAAAATCACCAATTCGTTGGCGGTAACTTCTTGTAGTCCGTTTTTAATGAAAACGTGCATCGATTCTTGCATTGCTCCATGGGTGGAGTGAAAATGCTCGTCTAAATCGGGTACAAAAAGGCTGTGCGAACCATCTTCGGTGATAAATATTTCTCTTTTCATGCCGCAAAATACTAGCTTTTCCGTGAGTTATCCTAAATTTGTAGGATATTTATGGAAGAGGAATGGAAATATGCTTATAAAATTATACAACGACAATCCCAACGAGCGGGAAATTCGCCATATTGCGCAAAAGTTGCGTGAGGGAGCAGTAATTATTTATCCGACCGACACGATTTATGGTATAGGTTGCGACATTACGCAAGCCAAAGCAGTGGAACAGGTGGCAAAACTGAAAGGTATTTCAGTGGCAAAGGCAAATCTATCGTTTATTTGCAGCGATTTGAGCCATCTTTCGTCTTATGCTAAGCCCATTTCAAACGATGTATTTAAGCTCATGCGCCAATGTTTGCCAGGTCCTTACACTTTTATTTTGGAAGCCAATGGCAATGTGCCAAAGTATTTCAAGGGTAAGAAAAAAACAGTAGGTATTCGTGTGCCCGACAATAACATCATTCGTAAAATTGTTGAAGAACTTGGCAATCCGATACTTTCTACTTCGGTGAAAGATGAGGATGAAGTGGTTGAATATACTACCGACCCCGAGCTGATTCACGAAAAGTTTGAAGGCTTGGTTGATTTGGTAATTGATGGTGGATATGGCGACAATCAGCCTTCAACAGTTATTGATTGTACTTCGGGAGAACCCATGCTTGTTCGTGAGGGAAAAGGGCGCTTATGAAAATCAAATTAATCATATTCTTTCAGCTTGTTTCGTTCATGGTTTCGGCGCAGGTAAACATTGGGCACTACATTCAAACGGGGCGAATTAAATTGAGCACCAACGACTATGTGGGAGCAATTGAGAACTTTAATATTGTAATTAAATTTAAGCCCCAATTGCCCGAACCCTATTTTTATCGGGGCAATGCCAAGCATATGCTCGATGATTATCGTGGAGCTATTGCTGACTATTCCAAGGCATTGGAAATTAAGCCGTATTTTCCGCAAGCCTTAGAAAATAGAGGGCACGCCTACCTTTCCATAGGGAAGTATGAAGATGCTATTGCCGATTATTCCAAAGCTTTAGAGCTTTCGCCGGGCAACACTGGCATTTACAACAACCGAGGAATTGCCAAAATTTCAAACAAAGATGTAGATGGAGCTATTGCCGACTATGACAAAGCGCTAGAGCTTCAACCCAACTTTGTGAATGCGCTCATCAACCGAAGCAATGCCTACATAGCCAAGGGCGACGAAATAAAAGCTATTCGCGATTTGAACCGCATTATCATTATGCGCCCGCATTATAGCAGTGCTTATTTGCTTCGAGGATTGGCTCGTTTTGAAATGGATGATTATGCTGCTGCTTTGCGCGATTTCGACCAAACCATTCGTTTTGAACCAGAAAGCGCATTTGCCTACAACAACCGTGGATTAGTAAAACAGCGTCTTGAAGATTATCAAGGTGCAATTATGGATTACGACATGGCATTGCAGATAAACCCCACCATGCCTAATGCCTACTTCAACAGGGGGATAGCTAAGGAAATTACTGGGGTGTCAAGTGCCGATGAGGATTATCGTATTGCTGCACAACTCGACCCCCGATATAATATTCCGCACCGCAGTTTAGAGGAAGAATATTGGGCGCAGCAGAATCAGCAGAATCAACAGAACCAGCAAAATCAACAAAACAACGCAAACAATCAGCAGGCTTCGGCACAAGTAAACCCAGTGGATAGTGTGGCGCAAGCTAAAGCTATGGAGGAAGAAGAGCGTGCTCGTCGTCGTTATCGATTATCGCTTGCCGATAGTAGGAATATTCCCGATTTGGAAGACACAGAGGTGGAAGATGGTCGTGTGCAGAATAAGAATGTAATCATTGAAATTCAAGATATTTTCCGTGTGAGTGCTTTCGTGAAAAACTCGGTGAACTATGATCGCCTACAGTATTATAGTCCCACGGTGGAGAAGCTCAACAAGTATAATAACTATACACCACAGCTTACCATCGACAATGCCGAGCAGCAAGATTTCATGCAAAGTTTTTCAGCCAATGTGAATTATTTCAACGGAAAAATAAAAATCAACCCATCGGCCGAAAATTATTTGACGCGAGGTGTGTTTCAGTTCCTCGATAAGCAGAACAACTTTGCCATTGACGATTTTGATGAAAGCATCAAGCTTGATTCGAAAAACGAGTTAACCTATTTCAGTAGAGCAAATTGCCGATTGAAACTCATTGAGCGAATGGAATCGTTGCCTAGCCTCGAGGGAAAAGGGGCAGTGGGCGATAAGCAATATGATGAAGATTATAAAGCCGTGCTGAAAGACTATGATAAGGTGATTAGGCTGAATGCCGATTTCCCTTTTGCCTATTACAATAAAGGATATGTGCTTTGTCGCATTGGAGAATATGAGGAGGCTTTATCTTGTTTTGAACAAGCGGTGCTGAAGCAACCTGACATGGCAGAAGCCTATTTTAATCGGGGGCTTGCTAAAATATATCTTGATGATATTGACGGAGGAGCTGCAGATTTGAGTAAGGCGGGTGAGTTGGGCATTGATGGAGCCTACAACATTATTAAACGATATTGCAATTAACTATGGTAGCACCTTTGGCAGAACGATTGCGTCCGCGTAATCTCGATGAATATATTGGTCAACAACATTTAGTTGGGGAAAGGGCTGTATTGCGTAAAATGATTGATTCGGGCAATATTTCCTCGCTCATTTTGTGGGGTCCTCCCGGGGTGGGGAAAACTACTTTGGCTAAGATTATAGCCAATACGTTGAACCGACCCTTTCATATTCTGAGTGCTATTAATTCGGGGGTGAAAGATGTGCGCGAGGTTATCGCCAAGGCACAAAATCAAGCGTTTTTCAATGCCGCCAGTCCAATTTTATTTATTGATGAGATTCATCGTTTTAGTAAATCGCAGCAGGATTCATTGCTGGGAGCTGTGGAACAAGGAACGGTTACGCTCATCGGAGCAACTACTGAGAATCCTTCGTTTGAAGTTATTTCGCCTTTGCTCTCGCGCTGCCAAGTTTATGTGTTGAAGCATTTAGAAAAAGATGATTTATTGCAGTTGTTGCATAATGCTTTCACAACAGATACAGAGCTCAAAAAGAAGCAAATCGATTTACAAGAATATGAAGCTTTACTCCGCTTTTCGGGAGGCGATGCACGTAAATTGCTAAATATATTGGAAGTAGTGCTGAATGCTGAAGAGGGTAATGAGATTACCATCACTAATGAAAAGGTGACTGAACGATTGCAGAGCAGTCCTCGGCAATATGATAAAGCCGGCGAGATGCATTATGATGTCATCTCGGCGTTTATAAAAAGTATGCGAGGCTCTGACCCCAATGCTGCCGTATATTGGCTGGCTCGCATGCTTGCTGGAGGAGAAGATATTAAATTCATAGCCCGTCGGATGCTTATATTGGCAGCCGAGGATATTGGATTGGCAAATCCGAATGCGCTATTACTGGCACAATCAACATTCGATGCTGTGCATAAAATAGGTATGCCCGAAGCTCGGATTATTCTTTCGGAGTGTGCCATCTATTTAGCAACATCACCTAAAAGTAACTCTGCCTATGAGGCTATAAATGTAGCTATGCAACTTGTTGAGCAAACCGGCGATTTAGCAGTTCCGCTGAATATTCGGAATGCCCCGACTAAATTGATGAAACAGTTAGGCTATGGTAAAGAATATAAGTATTCGCATGCCTATGAGGGTAACTTTACGGCACAAGAATTTTTACCTGAAGAGGTAAAAGAACAACAACTCTATCATCCGCAGCATAATCCAAGCGAGCAAAATATACTAGCACGTTTGAAATCATGGTGGGGAAATAGATACAACTGATAATACGTAAACTAATAATACATAAATTTTAAAATAACTAAAATGAAAAACAAAAGTATTTTATCTGTACTCATCGTACTGACCATGACTTTCGTCTCGTGTAAGACTCATAAACAAGCTGATGATGCTTTCTTTCAGGCAGCTCTCGACGGTAAAAAAGAAATTGTTGAAGACGGTGTGAAAAAGTTTGATGTTGATTCTAAAGATCAAGATGGTGTGTCGGCATTAATGTATGCTGCGCTTAGCGGTCATTTAGACATTGCCAAGTTATTGCTTGATGCCGGAGCCGATGTTAATTTAAATGGTAAGGACAATGCAACAGCCTTAATGTATGCTGCATTTAATATGCACGTAGATATTGCTAAACTATTACTTGATGCCGGAGCTGATGTCAGTTCAGTAAACAACCAAAATCGTAATGCACTGATGTTTGCCAGTAGTGCACCATCGCCGGAAATGCTCAAACTATTGATTGATGCCGGTTCTGACGTAAATTTGGGCGATAGTGTAGAGAATTGGACTCCTTTCTTAATGGCGGCTTCAGAGGGATTAATAGAAAATATGAAAGTTTTGGCTGATGCCGGAGCTGATATTATGGCCGTTGATGTTGATGGAGAAACAGCACTCGATTTTGCTATGGATCATAAACGACAAGCAGCTATGCTATATCTTGTGCAGTTGGGTGTGCCATCGAAAAAAGGGAAAGTAGGGGTGAGCAGTATTAGTGATTTGAAAAAAATGCGAGAAGCGGCACAAAAGCTTGAAGCACAACAATAATAATCTTTTAGCATATAACTTAAAACAGCACCTCTATCAGAAGTGCTGTTTTTGTTTTAAGAGATTAATCATCTAATCCTTTTTCGTATTGAGCCAATGCCATTTCGCTGATACCTACCGATGAGAAACCTCCATCGTGGAAAAGGTTTTGCATGGTTACTTTGCGAGTCAAATCAGAGAACATCGTAATACAGTAGTCTGCACAATCTAGAGCATCAGCATTGCCAAGAGGCGACATACGTTCGCCATAGTCGAACAAGCGATCAAGACCTTTCACACCTTTACCTGCTGTAGTCATAGTAGGCGATTGTGAGATTGTGTTAACACGCACTTTTCTTTCTTTACCATAAGCATACCCAAAACTGCGAGCAATCGATTCCAACAATGATTTGGCATCAGCCATATCGTTGTAGCCATCAAACACACGTTGAGCAGCAATGTAGCTTAATGCCAACACCGAACCCCACTCGTTAATAGCGTCGAGTTTGTAGCAAGTTTGCAGTACTTTATGAAACGAAATAGCCGATACATCAAGTGTTGTATCTAAGAATTTATAGCTAAGATCACTGTATTCTTTTCCTTTGCGCACGTTAGGCGACATCCCAATTGAATGCAAAACGAAGTCGATTTTTCCGCCAAGCACTTCCATTGATTGCTTTACAAGATTTTCTAAATCTTCTACGCTAGTAGCATCGGCAGCGATAAGCGTTGCACCACATTTGTCAGCAAGCTGTTGTGTTTCGCCCATGCGTAACGCCATAGCTGTATTGGTTAGCGTAAAGGTGGCACCTTCCTCGTGTGCGCGTTCAGCCACTTTCCATGCAATAGATTCAGAGTTTAAAGCTGCGAAGATAATTCCTCGTTTACCTTTTAATAAGTTGTAAGCCATTTTTTTATGTATTAATGTAATTATATTCTTTCTAAGCTGTTAGCTTGCAACCACCCTTGATTGCCATCGTCTAATCGAACTTCGAGCCAATCGCCCAGTTCTTCACGTATTTCTACTTTCAGTCCCTCATGAATGATAAACAAGCTTGTTCCGCCCTCCGATGGAGAAGATTTCACCGTAACAGTAGGCTGAATGATGATAGCTTGTCGATGTTTGTTGAGTTCTTTTTTATGTGAAGCTGCAAAGTTAAAACTTAAAATTGAAATTAGCACAGAAAGCACACCAAAGGTGAACCCTAATCGTTTATTACGCGATGTGCTGCTAAATAAATAGATGCAGAACCCAATTAAGAACAAAAGGAAACTTACACAAGACACCCATGCCCATTCATTCACGGTGAAGGTGTTGATTAGCCCATGCCACCAATCGACAAAAAACACCTGAGGTAGCGGCTGAATATCATCAACAATATGAGCATTTGCCATGTTGAGGTTGAATTGAATATCCTCATCGTTTGGCGCCAAACGTTTAGCACGCTCATAGTTGAGTATCGATTGGGTGTAGTCGCCTTTTTTGTAATAGGCATTTCCTAAGTTGTAGTATAGTTCGGCCGAAACCTTGTCGCCACTTAGTACTTCAAGATATTGCTCAATGGCTTTATTGTAGTTCTGATTAATGTAGTTCTGATTGGCACTATCGAGCAGAGCCTCTTGAGCAGAGGCCGAAAAACCCAATGTAAGCAGAAGTATAGTGATTTTGAAAAATTTATTCATCGGTCTAACGTTTAATTTGTTTATCTAATTTGCCCATCAACTCTGCCGAGCGGTTGTAAAGCTCTTCCACGGCTGCATCGCTAGCACTTGGTGCATATCGTGCAAACTCACAGGTGTTGATAATTTCGGTAAATTCTTGAATTAAGCTTTCATCTACAGCATATTTTTGGAGCGACTCCGTGGCATTGTCGCGTGTGAGTTTCGACACCGGAATACTTAGCTTGTCGCCCAGATATCCCCAAAATGCTTTTAAAATAGCTTCATAAAATTCTTCCGACTGGTGCTTTTTCATGAAGATAGCGGCTTGTTTCAAACGTTTTTGAGCCACTTTGTTTGCTTTCTTATTTTTATAGAACGCCACGTCGGCATTTTCTTTCAACTTCTTGCGGTAGATAATGGTAATCAACACAAAAGCAAGCGTAGAAATCAGATAGAACAACCAAAATGAAAGGCTGCCATAAAATGTTTTATCGGCAGATTTTAGTTCATATTTGCCTTGCTTAATATATCGAATGTCATTGCCCAAGGTTTTCACATCTTCCTTATTAGTATAGGCCGATGTGTTTCCGCTCACTACAGTTTGCTGGTTAGCCTCGTTTCCTTTGGCAATGGTGAGGTTGAACTCTGTGCTAGAGCTTGTGTCGAATGATTTCTTTGCGGGGTTAAACGATGAAAAGCTAATGGCAGGAACCGTGTAATTTCCTGCAAAACGAGGAATAATAAGATATTCAAAACTAATGCTTCCTTGCTGTCCGTTCGATGTAGAGCGCAAACTTTCGGTTTTCTTAGGGTCATACACCTCAAAGTCGTCGGGGAAATTGATTTTAGGAGCATCAATCAAACGCAGATTTCCGCTTCCTTCAATGGTGAGTTTTAGCGTGATAGCATCATTTGATTTAGCCTCCATTTTGTCAATAGAAGCCGTCATTTTCATATCGCCCACAGCACCCGAAAAATCGGCAGGTGCATTCGGAATATTTTGCACTTGCAGTTTAGCCGAATTGCTCGCCACCTTCGATGAAACATTGGTGTAGTTATCAAACATTCCTCCGAAGAATCCTCCCTGAGAAGTGCCAATGCGCTTGCGAATGATACATTCAATTTCAAATGGAGCGAGCTTAATTTCGCCAGTTTGCTGTGGGAATAAGATGGTTTTCTTAATGGTTCCCACTTGGTAAATCTTATTGTTGTATGCCTTACGCTCGAAATTTACTTGCGATGGCATTTCAATATCTTGGGTGTAAAACCCCTCAAAAGATGGGAAGGTAACATCGCCGAATCCGGCAATGGGAATATTGGGGCTAGCATATAGCTTGATGGTGGCAATTACTTGTTCGCCTTTGTAGGCTTTCGATTTATTGAGGGTAACACGGGCAAACAAATCATCTTTGCTCATTTCGGCTTCGTTGAAATCTTCTTGGCGCGATGAGCTGCTGTTGCCACTACCGCTACCTGATGAATTGGCATTGCTTCTCCCTTTTACCACTTGAATGCTGAGGCTGTTGGTTTGGTATTTTTCGCCCTTATAGGTTACAGAAGCGGGCTGAATGGTGAATGTACCTTCTTTCTTAGCTTGCAAAATATAGGTGTACGAAAATTCTCGTTTGGTAGAGCGTTTTCCGTTAATGATTTGCATACTCGTACTTTGAGAAGTAGATGGACCATATAAAATGTCGAAATCATCGAGCTTGGGAAGCTGCGGCTTCTCGCTCTGATTAAAGGCTATTGACAATCGGAATTGCTCGCCTATGGACACCACATTGGGGGCGCTCATTGTAAAGTTGACTTCATCGGCGAAGCCTAACATAGGAAGTGCTATTAGTATGGAAAGAATAAATCTTTTGAGCATCGTTATTTCTGTTTTCTATGCGTTAATATGTCTGTGCGGAGTGCTGTTCTCCTTGTCGTTTAATCTGAAAGGCAACAAATGTAAGCCCATCTGGTCAATTATGCACATAAAGTGCATTGAAAATTGGGCGCACAGCTTACCAGTCCTTATCGGTTTTGCGTTGTTTGGCTTGTGCTGCTTGTGCCTTTTTCACTTTCTCTTGTGTTTTCTTTTCGTCGTTTTCTAGAGCTTGCAGCATTCGTTCCGCATTTTCTTTCGATATTTTCTGTGGTTCGGGTTGTCCTTCGCCTTGGTCTTGCTGTTGATTCTGATTCTGATTCTGCTTGTCTTGATCTTGCTTTTGTTGCTGATCTTTATTTTGATCTTGGTTCTGTTTGTCTTGATCCTTATTTTGGTCTTGCTTGTCTTTATTCTGATCTTGGTTCTGCTGATTATCTTTATTCTGGTTTTGCTGATTTTTATCTTGGTTCTGTTGTTTTTGGTCTTTATTCTGGTCTTGGTTTTGATCTTGATTCTGCTGCTCTTGCTCTTCTTTCTTCTTCATGGCAAAGAGCAGGTTGTATTTTGCTTCCAAATCATTTGGGTTGTTTCGAAGAGCATTCTTATAGGCCTCGATACTTTCATCTAATTTATTTTGTGCCAAATAACTATTCCCTAAATTGAAATAACCAGTAGAACGAACCATATTATCGTCGCTGTGTTCTGCCACATCGGTATAGGTTTCTTGTGCTTCAGGGAAATTTGCTTGCATGAAAAGCGCATCGCCTAAATTGGTTTTCCATTTCAAATCATCAGGACGCTTAGCTAGTGCCTTTCGATATTCCACCTCAGCATTACTAAACGCAATGGTGTCGAGCTGGGTAGTGTCGGCAAGAGCCTTTTCGTAGATTCTATTACCACTGCGAATGTATTTTCGTTCATTTTGAGCTTGAGCATTAATTGCAGCGGCGATGAATAGCAAGGCTAAAAAGAATGGAGTATATGTTTTCATCTGTATATATTTGTAGATTGTTGGGGTATTAAACTTAGGAGATAGACTGCGAAGACAATTGCGTAATTTCTTCATCGGTGCTTTTCATACTAAGCCTTTGATTTTTCATCTTTTCCGAATAATCTAAAATGTTTAAGGTATTTATTTTTCCGTTCGAGAATTAGGAAGTCGAGCAGCAAAAAGAATAGGGCTAAGGCAATAAACCATTGATATTGCTCGGCATATTCCGAATAGCTTTGACTTTCCATTTCTCCAGCATTCATTTTTTCAATTTCATTGTATATGGCATTAAGCCCCACTTGCGAGTTGTTAGCACGCACATAAACTCCATCGCCCGCAGCCGCAATTTGCTGCATCATGGGCTCGTTAAGTTTTGTGATAACCGTATTCCCATCTTTATCTTTACGATAGTCTTTTTGTCCGTATTGATTATACATCGGGATAGGGCCTCCTTGGGGTAGCCCCATGCCAATGGTGTGCACCTTAATACCCAGTTCTTTAGCCGCTTTGGCAGCACCAATAGCATCGTCCTCGTGGTTTTCACCATCGGTGATGACAATAATAGCCTTGTTGCCATCGAATTGAGGACTGAAAGAATTGGTGGCAAGCTTAATAGCTGCTCCAATGGCTGTACCTTGGCGAGGCACAATGTCGGTGTTTACCGAACTTAAAAAGAGCTTGGCCGAAGAATAGTCGGAAGTAATAGGTAATTGGGTGTAGGCGTCGCCAGCAAATACAATCAAGCCTAGTTTGTCGTCTTTTAGACGGTCAACCAAACTAGAAATAGCTCGTTTAGAACGTTCCAACCGGTTGGGTTGAATGTCTTCGGCAAGCATAGAGTTCGACACATCGAGAGCAATCATTAACTCAATACCTTTGCGTTTTTCGGTTTTGAGTTTGCTGCCAAATTGAGGTTGAGCCACAGCTAATATTAAAGAAGTTAAGGCAAGCATCCACAAGCAAAACTTAATAATAGGTCGGCTGTTGCTTGTGTTGGGCATGAGTTCCGCAACAATTTCAGGCTCTCCAAACTTTTCGAGTGCTTTTTTACGCAGTACACGCGCAATGATATATAGCAAAATCAGCACCGGAATGATGGCTAATGCATAGAGGTATTCGGTATGTGCAAATCTGAACATTTCCATAGTCTTGTTATATTAAGGAATGTTTCTGAAAAGGGTTATTTTAAAGAACAAAGCAAGCAAGAGCGACAAGCCTGCAAGCAAGGCAAATTTGCCGTATTCCTCATGTTTTTGCTTATGCTCTTGGACATCAATTTTCGATTTCTCAAGCTGGTCGATTTGGTCGTAAATCTTGCTGAGCGATTCGTTGTCGGTGGCTCGGAAATATTCGCCGCCCGTGATGTCGGAAATCTTTTGTAGGGTGGTTTCGTCAATTTTCACATCCACCTCGTGAAGTTGAGTGCCAAAAGGTGTTTGCACAGGGTAGGGGGCTTTCCCCATAGTGCCTACTCCAATAGTGTACACCCTAATGCCATAGGATTTCGCCAACTCGGCAGCAGTGGCAGGTGCAATTTGCCCCGAATTATTATCGCCATCGGTGAGCAAAATAATTACCTTACTAATGGCATCGCTTTCTTTCAATCGTGAAACCGCTGTGGCTAGTCCGTTTCCAATGGCAGTACCATCTTCAATCATACCTGTTTCAATTTGATTGAACAAGTTGGTAAGTACGGCATGGTCGGTAGTTAGTGGGCATTGAGTGAAGCTTTCGCCAGCAAATACTACGAGACCTATACGGTCATTTCGTCGTCCTGCAATAAATTTTGTGGCTACCTCTTTTGCTGCTTCAATACGGTTTGGCGTGAAATCTTGTGCCAACATGGACGTAGAAATATCGAGCGAAATGGCAATGTCGATACCTTGTGTGGTAGAACTTGACCAATTGCTAGAACTTTGCGGACGAGCCAATGCCACAACAAGCAGGGCTATGCCAATGAGTTCAAGTAAAAAAGGAGCATGACGAAGGTAGTGTTTCCACCCTTTGCTAATGCCTTCAAATCCGCTAATTGAGGAGAACCTAATGCTCGCCCCCGATTTCTTAAATCGCCAGATATACCAAACGAGCATTGGTATCAAGACCAATAGCAACCAAAAGTATTCTGGATTTTTATATGTTATTCCGTGCATCATATTGAATTTAAAGCCCTTTTCACTCTCCCCCAAAGGGGAGAGTTGGAATCGTGGGGCAATTATTTTTTTTATATCAACTCCTAACTTTAGGATGATTATTCTTGAGGGCTTGCCGCCTTTTCATCCCCTTCGGGGGCTGGAGGAATTTCCGTTTCAAAAACCATAGTATCTTTCACAAATAGGAAGGCTAACGATAAACTTCGCTCGCACTCTTCAGGTTGAGGCTTCAACTTGGCAAACTTCACCAAATCGGCTAGCTCTAACACTGTTTTGAGTTGTTCATTTGATTTCTGCTCTAAAATGTCTTTTTGAAGCTTGAAGGCTTGCATGATTTCCACCGTAGTGTATTCCATGGCATTAATACCATAGCGATTCTGAATGTAGGTACGCATGGTATCAGACAGCTCGCTGAAATATAGCTTGGTGTGTTCCTCGTTTTTCCAATCTTCGCTTGTTTTTATGCGTTGCAATTCGCGCAAAGCAATGATGTGAGCAGGCTCTTTTATACCTTCATCTTCGGCATTGGCACGTTTCTTTGCCAAGTAATTAATATAATAAAAAATGAAGAACAACAACGCAGCAATTAATATAGCACCAAGTAAATAGGGCGATGCCTCGGCTAAATTAACAGGGGCTTCATAGGGTTGCTTAATGCCAACAGGGGCAGTAATGGAATCAACCTGGAACCCAGCGTGCACATAAAATTGCACGGGGTTACTTTTAATGAGCCCTTCAATGGTGTCAATCTGAAATTTAAACTCTTGCCCGGGAATGGTTTGCAATCCGGTGTCGAACGATTGAATAGTAAGCTCTTGAATGAATTTTAGCACTTCATCTTTATTTGTTGATATGGTATCAAGTGCGTGCAATTCGGCTACCTCAATGCTGCTTGTAATCGTGTCGATAAAATGGGGGAGCATCAGCTCTAAGTTCTTAGGCTGTTCAATCTCAAATTTGAGTTTGAGTTGGTCTCCGATGAGTACATTCGTAGAGTCTACACTAGCTTTGATTCGAATTTCTTGAGCCGAAGCCGCCAATCCGAGCCATGTGCAAGTTAGCAAGACTAATATAAATTTGATGTTCTTCATTTTTTTATTTTAAGTGCGAAGTGGCAAAGCTTAGCCACCAATCATTACCGTCAGGTCAATTCGTAATTGCTTATTCGTAATTGTTTCTACCCTCTTTTCCTAAACAACGTCATCAACGCCTTTACATAGTCATCTTTGGTGTTGATATTCACATAGTCCACACCGCTTTTTTTCAAAAACCAATCGAGCTTGGTGTTGCTTTCGTTCCACCATTTGCTGTATTGTGTGCGCACCTTTTTGCTACTACTATCTACCCAAATGTATTCTCCTGTTTCGGCATCCTTCAGCTTGAGCATACCAATAGGCGGTAGTTCCGCTTCTCGCTCATCGAAAATGCGCAAGGCTGCCATATCATGCCGATTGTTAGCAATAGCCAGCGCTTTGTCGAGCTCGGGTTCTTGCTGCATGAAATCGGAGATAATGAAGCACGTGCAACGTTTTTTGATAGCATTGGTCATGTAGCGCAAGGCTTCAGTAATGTTAGTGCCCAAGCTTTCAGGCTCAAAGTCGATCAACTCCCGAATAATGCGCAACGTATGACTTTTCCCTTTTTGTGGGGGAATGAATCTCTCAATCTTATCGGAAAAGAAAATCACCCCAATCTTATCGTTGTTTTGAATGGCTGAAAAAGAAAGAATGGCAGCAATCTCAGTGATGACATTCTTTTTAAATCGCTCAAATGATCCGAAGTTACGCGAACCACTCACATCAACCAACAGCATTACGGTGAGCTCGCGCTCTTCTTCAAAAACCTTAATGAAGGGCTTGCTATATCTTGCCGTTACGTTCCAATCGATATTACGCACATCATCGCCAAACTGATATTCGCGCACTTCGCTAAAAGCCATACCCCGACCTTTGAAGGCCGAGTGGTATTCTCCTGCAAAAATATTGCGACTCAATCCGCGAGTCTTAATCTCGATTTTCCGAACTCGTTTTAATAACTCTGTATGTTCCATTTTAGATCGTTAATGTCTAATAGTCAATTTTCTCCGTATTAGCCACATCAGTAAACCATTTTCCACTAGTAGGCGTCGTTACCGTTAGGTCAATTCGTAATTTTCTAAGGCACTTCTATGGTATTCAGAATCTCAGTGATGATTTCTTCAGTAGTGATATTGTTAGCTTCAGCTTCGTAACTCAAGCCAATACGGTGACGAAGTACATCCATACTCACGGCACGCACATCTTCAGGAATTACATAACCACGGCGTTTGATGAAGGCATAGGCTTTAGCCGCTTTTGCCAAGCTAATACTAGCACGAGGCGAACACCCGAAAGAAATCATGTCGGTGTATTTCTCGAGTTTGCAAGTTTCAGGCTCACGTGTGGCATACACAATATCAACAATATACTTGCTAATTTTATCGTCGAGATAGACTTCATTTACCACTTCACGTGCACGAATTATTTGCTCGGGACTAACCACGGCATTGGCTTGAGGATATTGTTTCAATAGGTTTTGTTGAATGATTAGTCGCTCTTCATCACGTTTTGGATAGTCGATAATCACCTTTAGCATGAAACGGTCAACCTGTGCTTCAGGTAGCGGATAAGTTCCTTCTTGCTCTACGGGGTTTTGCGTAGCCATTACCAAGAAAGGATCATCAAGTTTAAAAGTCGTATCGCCAATAGTTACTTGGCGTTCTTGCATGGCTTCGAGCAGTGCCGATTGCACCTTGGCTGGGGCACGGTTAATCTCATCGGCCAATACGAAATTAGTGAAGATAGGTCCTTTTTTAATTTGGAATTCTTCGGTTTTTTGACTGTAGATAAGCGTACCTAAAAGGTCGGCAGGCAATAAGTCGGGAGTAAACTGAATGCGTGCAAAATCAGCACTGATGGTTTTAGAAAGTGTGTTGATGGCAAGTGTTTTGGCAAGCCCGGGCACCCCTTCTAAAAGAATATGTCCACCCGATAAGAGTCCAATCATTAGGCTTTCCACCAAATGCTTTTGCCCTACGATGGCTTTACTCATTTCAATATTAATCAAATCTACAAACGAGCTTTCGCGCTCGATTTTTTCGTTTAGTTCACGAATGTCAATTGATTGTTCCATGTTGATATTATAAGTTGTTATTATTTTCGGTTCGTAAAATTAAGAGAGAAATAATTTTTATGCTATCATTCGAAGTTAAAAATCTTGAAGTATATGCTTTAAAAAAGCACCTACGCTATTAAAAATTAACACTACTTTGTTCAAAATTAGTAGTTTTAATAAAAAATCAAAAGCTAAAGATATAAAAACTAATTTTAAGATGCTGATAATTAGTTGAAAAAGTATAATAGTTGAGATATTCTTTAATATTTACATTTATTTGCAAATTAGAAGGCATAAGCCTAAGCGCTAGCTGCGATTTTGCCTAAGTGGATGAACATTATGAAGTCAAGTTTGTAGCATTGCTGCAAGCAAAAGTTTTCTAGGCATAAAATCTGAAGGAATAGTTTGAAAAACAAAAAGAGAGGGTATCCAAAATTTTTTGGACACCCTCTCTTTGTAATGTGTAACTTATCGACTTTTCTAGTGTGCGTGTTAAATGTGATATTCTTCGTGGTATTCCAGAAGTTGATCACTTAATTTCTTTCTAGTTAAAAAGATTCTACTTTTTACGGTGCCTAATGGCAGATCGAGCTTTTCGGCAATTTCTTTGTATTTATAGCCGTCAACAAGCATCGTAAATGGAATGCGAAATTCATCATCTAGTCCTTGAATTTTCGAATAAATTTCTTTGCAAGAATAGAACTCGTCGGCAGAAGGGAAAGATTTCGTTTCTGATATTTGCTTCTCAAATTCGTTGGTTGCTCCTTCAAGCACGTTGCAATGACGCGATTCTTTACGGTATTGGTTAATGAAAGTGTTCTTCATAATGGTGCACAACCAAGCTTTGAGGTTTGTATCTTCACGATATTTATCGCGGTAAGATAGCGCCTTAAGCATGGTCTCTTGCGTAAGATCTTGAGCTCTTTCTTCGCTAGAGGTTAGACTTAGTGCAAAATAATATAAGTTTTGCTGTAGTCCAATTAATGATTGGTAAAAATCAACGTTGCGCATGGTGTTTGTGTTTTGTTTATTTTATAAAATTAACCAATTTATCTCATTAATAACCAATGTATTGCTTTTTATTAGGTCACTTGTGAATCGATATGTTAAACACTCATGACTTTGTTTTGTATCTTAATCTGATGTCAAAACTACACCTATTTTGATAATAAATGTTCATACCTCGCATACTAGATATAAGTGTGCTGTATGTAAATGATTGGTATGTAGAAGATTAGAAATGAAACTTTAACTCATTTTAACCTTAAGCATGCATTAACTGAGCTGCTTTTTAAACAATGTCTATTTGATTAAAAGCTATTGATTTTCAGTTAGATGGATGTTTTGTCTGGTTGTATTTATGTTTATGTGACGATATGCGTAAAATGATATTTTATGTGAAATAAAAACACATTAAGTTACAAATATAGCAGGTGTAATTGATGTCGTATTGAGTATATCGATAATGAAGGTTTCATGAATAAAATAAAGAGGGTATATCAACGCTTTTCGTTTGATATACCCCCTGCTCATTCACAACTTTAGACTATAGTTGTTGTGCAAAATAGTCTTTTTATTTTAAATATTCTACTAAGATGTTTTGCGCCTTTAGTTCATCTACTACCATCTTTGCCACAATTTTTGCACCATGTTGATTAAGATGAGTGTCATCGTGCACACCTTTAGGGTAGTTGGGATGTTCGCCTTTTTCGAGATGAAGCCATAAGTCCTTAGATTTCTCTTCGCCAAGGTCAATAGTAAGCTCTTCTGTGCTGCGTTGCAAATCGATAAAAGGGACCTGCATAGCATCGGCCACTAAGCGCACGACTAACGGATATTCGCCATGCGTGTCGATGAGTGTACCATATTCATTGAAATTTCGTCGTACAATAGAAGTAAGCAAAACCGGATGAGCGCCTTTGGCACGTACCTCTTTTACATAACGTTCGAGGTTAGCACGATAGCCTGTGAATGGATTGGTGTATCGATCGGGCGATTTAAACTTCTGGTCGTTGTGCCCAAACTGAATAAATACGTAATCGCCAGCTTGTAGCTTATTTAAAATAGGCTCATTCCATCGCCCCTCTAGACGAAAACTTCGAGAGCTTCTTCCATTGAGTGCATGATTTTCTACCTCAGCATATTCATTGAAGAATTGTCTGAATTCCATACCCCAACCAGTTTCTGGTCGTTTGCTCTCATTTTTGTTAGCGCAAGTCGAGTCGCCAATCAAATAAATTTTAATCTTTTTAGTTTTGTGAGCCAAGGTTTCTTGGGTTTCTTCGTTTGTTTTTTTTTGGCAAGCTCCGAGTATCATCAGGGGCATGAGGAGCAGAATGAATTTTAATTGTTTCATTTGTTTTCTTTTGTACGAAGCCTACAAAGTGGCTACGCTGTTATTAAATATTTTCTTTGCGTGATGTTGGTATTATAATTTAATGCCAAATATGTTGTAAAAATTCTTCCATTTGTTGTTGTGTTTCATCGGCCCATGGATGAAGCAACCAGAAACCATGTGGTACAGTTTTGCCAGCTATCGTGTGTTGCTTATGGTAGATGCTGTACTGTGAAAGTATTTTGAAGAGAGCTTCTCTGCCATAAGCAAATCGGGGATAGGTACTATTAATATATAGTGTAGGAGGTGTGTGTGCATTGGCATAAGTAATGGCAGAAGCTGCAGTCCATCGTTCTGGATTTTCATTAAATGTTGCTCCGAGGAATATGGAGCCGGGTCGCGTTTTTGCTTCCTCTTCGGTTCTGCCCATTTCTTCTGGAGTGCGAAAGTCAATTACACCATCAATATTAATGAAGGCTTGAACTTCTGCCGATGCGTTGGGGAAGGCAGTTTTGGGGTCATCAAAGGTATCTGTATTTCCTGTTGCGGCCATTAGTCCTGCAATTGATGCTCCTGAAGATGCTCCCACAATAGCTATTTTTGTAGTGTCGATGCGATAGATGTTAGCGTTATGTTTTAAAAAACGAATGGCCTCTTTTACATCGTGAGGTGCTGCCGGGTAGGGGGCTTCTAAAGAAAGACGCTGTTCTACAGTAGCAGTTACATAACCTTTCAAGGCTAGTTGTTGAGCCAATGGCACAAAGTTTTCTTTAGTGCCAGAACGCCATCCGCCACCATGCACAAAAATTACGCAAGCATATGTTTCGTTTTCTGCTCTGTTGGGGATAAATATATCCATGCAAAGATTTCGATTGCTTCGAGTGCGGTAAGTTTGGTTCCACAAAGAAAGAAATTGATTGCTCTCTATGGGAGCAACAGGTGTTACTTCCGGGAATTTTTTCTTTGCTTTGAGGTAGTTAGATTGAATGTTAAAGCTGGTGTCTCTAGGAAATTCATTTTGAGCATTGCTCAGCAAGGGAAAAAGACACATTAAGAATGGAATTAATAAACGAAAATTCATTTTTTTTGGTTTATAGATATGCACAAAATAACGAATTTACAAGCAAGTGTGCAATGTATTTTTGTGTAGTTACCCCGAGAAATGTTGAAATGAGAACCTTGTTCAGTTGATATTTTGATGAATTGCAGCTTCGGACTGGAAGTTTACAGCAAAATAAAAGCAGCTATTCCTTGAGAAATAGCTGCCTTTATTATAGCGATTGAGTGAACTATTTAATCAATCCAGCATTTAGAAGAGCTGTTTGTTGTTCTGCAAAATCTTTGAGTTGCTCCATGGTTTTAATTCCCGAAGCATCGAGTGTCCATTGTGCACCATAGAAGTAAGTTAATTCAGTGCCATTGTTTTCTGGAGAAAGTACAATTACATGATTTTTTTGGTCTTCAGTTACTTGCTGTAAGTTCGATTTTTTGTAGAAAACAAGCAATCCAAGTTCGTCTTTATTCAACGATTGTACACCGAAAGTGCCATAGTAACACCAATTGCCATTTTCACCCTGAATTACTTCGGTGTTTGACATTTTAATGATACCTGTGGCAATGTTGTCGATAGGGTTTGAAAGTTGAAGGTGACATTTTGTAAGGTAGCTTCCTGCATTGATTGTCAATTCAGAAACCAAGTTTGTTTTTCCACCATCGTAAGCCCAACCGGTGTAGGTAGTTTTTACCTTAGCTTGCAAATCGCCATCTGCAATTTCACAAACATGAGTATCAACGCTATCAACGCGGCGCACGTGGTCTTCATTCCAGTGAGCAATAGTTCCGATACCTAGGGCTGTACCTACTTTCATGATATCGGCACCCCAATCGGCTAGTTTATGGTAAGAGTCGAAACCATCAAGCCCAATGCCTTGAAGTACAGGTGTGCTTACTTTTTTTCCAAAAATGTCAACAGCATTTCTCCAATCGAGGTAGAAGCGGTACCCAATTTTGTCAGATTCCCAACCTGGACCTTCGTAGCGAATATCAAAAGAGTGATCCCAGTGCTTAGGATCAACTTCTAAGCGAGAAACATTTTTCCATGACTGAGTGCCTTGGTACTCCCATTGCTCGTTGCCGTTGTTTTTAGTCACCCATTTCCACTCGCCACCTTGAGCTTCTGAAATTTCCGACTGTGTTTTTTTCTTCGCTTTTTTACCTTCGCCTTCAGCAATAACTATTGACTTTTTGCTATGAGCAGGTAAGTCAACTTGCGTCAAAAGTTTTACAATCTTGTCGCCTTCTGTAATAGTCTCATAAGCTAACTCGGTGTTGCCATCAGTTAGTTTGAATGATCCAAGAGAGTTGGCTTGTTCCAACACTTTAGGACAATTGATCTCTACTAGGAGCTCGTTGGCATCGTGAGAAGTAGGATTCTCGAATGTTTGTTTTGTTGCTGAGCTACAAGAAGCTAAAAAGCCTGCTGCTAGCACTAACGCTGAAAATTGAAGTTTCATTTTTTTGTTATTTAGTGTGAAGTTGCAAAGAGCGAAATACGAAGCACGCTTGCATACAAGCACAAGAATGTACAAGTAAGCAAGCGACTCTGTTATTCGTAATTTCTATTATTTCTTTACTTCTTTACCGTTGATTGTTACGTTCTCAAAATTTAGGTTTTTAATATTCTTGATATCGCTAATTTTTTCAACGCCTTTGAAATTACAGTTGCTAATGTAGATATTTTCAACGGCATTTTCACCTTTAATACCAACTAATCTTAAGCCATATTTTGCTTGTTTCTTGCCGGTCATGTCGGCATTAATGTTTGAGATATATACATTGCGCACCATTGGGAGGTAGTTTCCTTCACCACCTTCACTGCCAAGGTCGTAAGAGCAGTTGATGCGAACTACAGCATCTTTCACCTGACCAACCTCAATGTTTCTAATGTACACTCCATCTGTGATACCGCCACGATGGCTGTTGGTTTTCAAACGTACAGCACGGTCTAGGTCGGGGCTGCTCATCTCGCAGTTTTCAGCAAAGATATTGATACATCCAGCCGAAATTTCGCTACCAAGCACTACTCCACCGTGTCCTTCAAGCATTTTACAGTTGCGGATAAGTACATTTTCTACAGGCACGTTTGGTTTTCTACCATCAGAATTACGACCAGACTTCAATGCAATACAGTCGTCACCCGTGTCGAAGATACAGTTTTCAATCAACACGTTTTTACATGATTCAGGATCGCAACCATCAGAGTTTGGTCCTAGACTTTCAATGTGAATGCCACGTACAATCACGTCTTTTGTTAAAATTGGATTTACTACCCAGAATGGAGAATTGATAATTTTCACATCTTCCAAAAGGAATCGGTAGCAATTGATTACACTTACAAATTGAGGGCGCAAGTAGTATCCATCGCCAGCACGGCGCTCGAAAAGAGGAGCTTCGGCTTTTTCCCATGCATCAAGAGCTTCACGACCTACGCCTTTGTCGAGCTGACTAGGTGTTCCTTCTTTCCAACCATAGTCTGTTTTCCCTTTCCAAGGCCACCAAGCGTCGTTGCTTCCCGAACCATCGAGTGTTCCTTTTCCTGTTACTGCAATGTTGGTTTGTCCGTTGGCATAGATTAATGGAGAGTAATTCATGACGTCGTTACCTTCCCAGCGTGTGTAAACTAAAGGAAGATAGTCGGCAGGATTGGTAGAGAATTTCAATGTTGCATTTTCTGTTACGTGCAAGTTTACATCGTTTTTCAAATGTACAGCACCTGTAAGGAATACGCCTTTAGGTACAATTACAGTACCACCACCATTGAAACTACATACTTCAATAGCTTTGTTGATCGCTTGTGTGTTAAGCGTTTCTCCATCGCCAACAGCTCCAAAATCAGTAATTAGATAGGTAGCATCGGGGAAGCTAGGTGTATTGATGTTGTCGATAATTTCATAAATTTCTGCCCACTTCTTCTCATCTTGAATGGCATAGGCTGAAGCGCTGCTCAGCGATAGCACTAAAAGTGCTACAAATACTTTAATTGTTCTCATGTGTATATTAAATTGATTATTCTTAAATCTTAAGTTAACACAAATGTAGTCTTTGGATTGAAATATTCCAATTGCAATCGATTGCAATTTCTAAAAATAGCTTTGCTTGGAACTTGATTTGTTAATGTAAGTGTTTGTAGGATATGAGATTAAATGAATTCTTTTGTTTTGATCATATTAACAAGATTTTAGATAATTAGAAGTTATAGAGCCCTAATCGTAAAGATGCGTATTATAAACAGTTAGGGAACGTGATGAAAAATACCAAAGGCTAAAATTGTGCTTGACGATATTTGTAGAAATTCATTTCACTCAGATATTTCCATGTTTCATGGGGAAGAAAGTGTTGCACATCTTTACCTTCAGCAATGGCATTTCTAATGAAGGATGATGAAAGTTCCATAAGTGGAGCATCTACTTTTTGAATGTGAGGATGGTTTTGAAATTCTACAGGTGTATGGCTACCCGGACGAGGATAGGCTATGATATGGTGGTGTTTTAGAATTACTTCATAATTCTTCCACTTGTGGAGGTATTGCAAATTGTCTTCACCCATAATGAGGTAAAACTCGTGTTCGGTATGCTGTTCGGTAAGGTGGGCGAGTGTGTCGACAGTGTAGGAAGGGATGGGGAGTTTAAACTCGATGTCGCTAGCTTTATAGTGGTGGTTTCCATCGATGGCACGATACACCATTTCAAGGCGTTGGTAATTGTCGAGCAAATTTTGTTTTTGCTTAAACGGACTTTGTGGCGAGATGATAAACCACACGCGATCAAGCTCGGTGAATTCCAACATATAGTTGGCAATTGCCAAGTGTCCGATATGCACGGGATTGAACGTGCCAAAGTATAAACCTATTTTCATCTTTTAAATACACAAGCACTAGAGTACAAAAGTACGCTAGTGTCATTTGCTAATAACCTGAGTTTCGGATAAGCTTTCACCACAGGATTTATTTCAAGAATAGTTGCACTTAGAAGCCTTTTGTTCTGTTTTTGAGCAGAACACCCTGAGGCAAAATCTTATCCGAAACCCAGGTTAATATCTTAAATTTAATTTCTACTGACAAAGTCGTTGATGACTTCTCCTGCTTCTTTCAAAGCTACTTCTAGCTGGTCGTTTACTAGCACATAGTCGAATTTGGGTGCAAAGCTTAATTCATATTCAGCCTTATCGATGCGTTTCTGAATTACTTCGGCAGAATCGGTGTCACGACCAGTTAGTCGGCGTTCAAGTTCCTCCACTGAAGGTGGTTGCACGAAGACTGCTAAAGCTTCCTCGCCATAATATTGTTTAATATTGACACCGCCCACCACATCTACATCGAAGAGTACGTGTTTGCCTTGGGCTGTTATGCGCTCTACTTCTGCTTTCAGCGTGCCGTAGCAAGTGCCTTGGTAAACTTCTTCCCACTCGAGAAACTCGTCGGCATCTACCTTGGATTTAAATTCTTCGGGCGATAAGAAATAATAGTCTTTGCCATGTGTTTCGGTGTGTCGAGGTGCACGGCTTGTGGCTGAAATTGAGAATTCGAGTCCTAAGTCTTGCTTCAGCAAATGTTTTACAATGGTTGTTTTGCCTGAACCCGATGGGGCAGAAAATATTATGAGTTTACCTTTCATGATTCTGAAATTTAGTTGTTGTTTTTTTGATTTTCTTTTCCTCGCTAGCGGTTTCTCGCCCTAGTTTTTTGACACTTTCCTCGGTTGGTAAATCCTCAGGCATGGTGCCTCTTAACTGTTAGGGTGGGCATTTTGAACAATTAGATAACATACGTAGCGTGAAAGTTTAACGCTTTCAACTTCTCTTTGTGCTGTTTTTCCTGTTGTGATCATTTCGAGGGTATCCTCGAAATGATCGGCTATTGAAAATCCGCTATTATTGCAAGCTTCTTTTACACGATTAACGACAGGCGTGAAATGGCGATACTCTGAGTATTTCAAAACTTTGGCCATGTCTCTGGCACTCCAAAATTCATTTCCTTCGCCATCCTTTTTCTGATTTGTTCGAAGATGCTTTGTCCGCTTTTTTGTGTGTTTTTGTCATGTTGTTGAGGTGGCTTGTTAATGGTAATTATCTACAACACATTCAACACTTGTTCTTTAATTCGTTCCAATGAGTCTTTCATTTGCACCACGATGCGTTGCATATTGCTTTCGTTTGACTTGCTGCCAAGGGTGTTGATTTCTCGTCCTATTTCTTGGGCAATGAATCCGAGCTTCTTGCCCACACCGTCTTCGTTGCTGTCCATGGTTTCGAGAAAGTAGCTGCAATGTTGAGCCAAACGCACTTTTTCTTCGTTTACGTCGAGTTTTTCAATGTAGAAAATAAGCTCTTGCTCGTAGCGATTTTGGTCGACTTTGCCTTTTTGTTCAAGATCTTTCAGTCCGTCGGTTAAGCGTTGTTTCACATTGGCGATGCGTTGTTCTTCAAAAGGTTTTGCTTCTTCGAGGAGTTGCATAATACGCTCGATGTTGCTGCGCAAATCGTTTTCAAGCGAAACGCCTTCTTGCGTGCGGAAATTGTCGAGCGCATCGAGGGTTTCTATAATTTTAGCATGAATGGTTATCCATTCGTTCTCGTCGATACTTTCAAGCTCAGTTTTGAGCGCATCGGGTAGTTTTAGTGTGGCAACTAATAGCTGCACATCGTTGTTTGCAATGCCGACTTCATTACTCACCGATTGAAGTTGTTCGAAATGGGCTTTTACCGCTTCGGTGTTGATAACGCTTTTGCCTGTTCCTCCAAGCGATTCAATGTAGAGCGAAAATTCAACTTTCCCGCGGAGTGCTTTTTCGGCAATCAGTTTGCGGATTTCAATATCTTTTTCGCGATAAATGGCAGCAACTCGTGTGCTTAAATCGAGCGACTTGCTGTTGAGTGATTTTACTTCTACGGTGATTTTTTTATTTGAGCTTTCAAACTCTGTTTTTCCGTAGCCGGTCATTGATTTTATCATGTTTTCTTGTTTTTAAGCCCTCTCCAGCTCCTCAAGGGGGAGAGTGTTTCACCTCTTGAAAGATATAGGTATTGTTTTTTTTATTTTATGAAATGCTCAAGTATTACTATGCTTTGTGCTTTTTTGTTCCTCCCACATGGGGAGGCTAGGTGGGGGCTTCTTATTTTATCGCTCCCGAGCCAATTAATTCGCCATTTTGATACCAAGCGGCAAATTGCCCTGCAGTGATACCGCGTTGTTCTTCATCGAAGAGAATGTAAATGCCTTCTTCACGACAGTAGAGTGTGGCTTTTTCTAGCGGTTGGCGGTAGCGAATGCGCAAATCGTAGTGACGTTCTTCGCCTATGTCCATCTTTAAATCTTCTCGTATCCAGTGTACTTCCGAAGTATCCATGAACAAGCCATAACGATACAATCCGGGGTGTTCGCTGCCTTCTCCTACATAAATAATGTTCCGTTCCACGTCGGTGCCAAGCACAAAAAGAGGTTTCTCGTGTCCGCCAATATTTAGCCCTTTGCGTTGCCCTATGGTATAGAAGTGAGCACCTCGGTGTTCGCCAATTACTTTGCCATTCCATGGTTTATAAGGGAAGGCGAAGCAAAGCTTTTTGAAATTGTCGGGCGATTTCTCTATGTTTTTCTTTTTCTCCATGAAAGTAGCTGGCACCTCAATGACATTGCCTGTTTTGGCTTCGAGCTGTTGTTGCAAAAAAGTGGGCAAATCTACTTTTCCTACGAAGCAAATACCTTGCGAGTCTTTGCGTGTGGCAGTAGGTAGATTTTGCTCGGTAGCAATTTTGCGCACTTCGGGCTTTTGTAAATGACCAATGGGGAAGAGTGCTTTGCTTAGTTGATGTTGGTTGAGCTGACAAAGGAAGTAGCTTTGGTCTTTGTTGTTGTCGGCACCTGCTTGTAGCTGATAAATCATTTCTCCCTCGTGTTCAAACTCCGATTTCTGACAATAATGCCCCGTAGCCACAAAGTCGGCATTGTGTTTCATGCACTCATCCATGAAGATATCAAATTTGATTTCTCTGTTGCAAAGCACATCGGGGTTTGGTGTTCTACCTTTGCTGTATTCATCAAACATATAGTCCACCACGCGCGTTTTGTAGTGTTCGCTGAGGTCGACAATGTGAAAGGGTATGTCGAGTTTTTTTGCTACCATTTCAGCAATTAGGGCATCGTCTTCCCATGTGCATTGACCTGTTAGTGCTCCTGTTCTGTCGTGCCAATTAATCATGAAAAGCGCAATAACCTCATAGCCTTGCTCTTTTAAAAGATAGGCTGCTACGCTAGAATCTACGCCTCCGGACAAACCAATAACTACTCTTTTCATGTTCTTTTATTTTAGTGCGAAGTAGCAACGTGCAAAGTGCGAAGCTGCTGCGCGATATCAAATCAATTTTACTTGTGCGTGCAAAGATAGCTATAATTAGTTATTTCCCTTGCTCTGTGTGTATTTGCATCACCTGATCGATTAGCTTTTTTGTAATTTCATGGCTATAGAGTGCGATGTAATCGACCCTTATACCTCATTATATAGACAATCAAGTACTGATGAATGGTCTATTCTACCTTTTTGCAAGGTATCGAGGTTATCCATTAGGTATTTTTGGAGTGTCTTTCGAGGATATTGATGTTTATTTTTTTCATGGCGGCTGGTTTTGCTTGCTAAGGTAGTTGTTTTTGTTGAAAGGAATTAATGTAACCCGTTGGCGGAATTAGATTAGAATATATTTAACTTGTTCAATAGGCTGTTTATTTCAAAACTTCTACTGAAACCTTACTAACCTGAGTTTCGGATAAGATTTTACCCTAATTTCTAATTCTGCACTTTACGAAGTTTAAGTGTGTGGGTAAGTTGAAAGTACGAACTATTGCTCACCTCATTGTGAGGGTTAGCTTCGTGGTGCCGCTTTGTTGTATGGCGCTATGCATCTGCTTCACTTTCTCTTAATATAGCTTGAACTTTTTGCAAAGAATTATCACACAGAAGATTACAATTTGTTTAGTGGAAAAATACAAGTAGCCTGTAACGCCCGCTACTTTTTGTAACAAAAATACAAGTCAGACCATCCGACGAAGTCTTTTTTACAACAAAAATGCAAGCAAGATTAAGCGACCAAGTCCATTTTTGTGCAAAAAAGCGCAAAGTCTATGTCGCCAAGCCTTTTTTTAAACAAAAATGAACCAAATACAAAAATAGGATTCGTATATTTTGTGTTGAAATGCTACTATTTAACTCCCCCCCAACGAGCAAATGTATTAGCCTAGGTGCTCCACCGAGTTGGTGAAAAGACAATCTACACGTCCGTCGTCGTGAATTTGGAAACGGCTGATTGAGGTGTTCTTAGGTGCTTCCCATTGATAGTAAGAATCGGGTGCTTCGTTTTGGAGTACAGTCCAAAATGCACGAATTAGTCCGCCATGCGACATGGCAAGCACGGTTTCATTGCGATTGTTTTCGATGAGTATATCTAAGAACTCAGCCACTCGGTCGATTAGGTCGAAGCTTGTTTCTGCATCTTCGGGTAAGCCTTCATCGTCCCAGCCCCATTCTTTGGGGAATGGCAGCCCTTGCCAGCTTGCTAGGTATCGCTCGCGAAGCAATTCGGTGGAGATGATTTTTGCTTTATGTTGAAATTGAGCAACGGCTTCGGTGCTTTTCATGGTGCGTAGTAGGTCGCTACTGTAAATGGTGTCGAATTGCATTTTTTGCAAAGTTTCGCCTGCTTGCACAGCTTGCTGATAGCCTGCCTCGGTGAGTGTGCCCGGTGTTTGACCTTGGCATACTCCGTTTATGTTTTCTTCTGTTTCGCCGTGGCGAATTAACCAAAAATCAATCATAGTTATTTTTTCTTGTCTAGTTTTTTAGCTTCATCCCAGTATTTGTCCATTTCTTCGAGCGACATTTGATGCAGGTCTTGTCCTTGCTGAATGGTTTTTTCTTCCAAATAATTGAAGCGGCGAATGAATTTTTTGTTTGTCCGTTCGAGGGCTGCTTCTGGATCTACGTTGTAAAGTCGGGCGGCATTAATGAGTGCGAAGAAGAGATCGCCAAATTCGGCTTCTGTTTGTTGTGTATTGTGGGCGTTGATTTCTTCTTGCACCTCGCCAATTTCTTCTTGCACCTTGTCCCACACTTGTTCGCGTTCTTCCCAATCGAAACCCACGGCGCTCACTTTCTCTTGAATGCGTGTGGCTTTCACCATGGCAGGCAGCGAGCGGGGCACCCCTTCGAGCACAGTTTTTTTTTTACGCCCTTTTTCTTTCAGTTTGAGTTGCTCCCAGTTTTCAATTACAGCCTTTGAGTTGTCGGCGTTTATTTCGCCATAAACGTGTGGGTGGCGGTAGATGAGTTTATCGCAAAGTGCATGAATGACATCGCTCATGTCGAAGGCATTTTGTTCTTCGCCCATTTTAGCATAGAACACAATGTGGAGTAGTACATCGCCCAACTCTTTTTTTATTTCGTCCATGTCTTTTTCGAGAATGGCATCGCACAGTTCGAATGTTTCTTCGATGGTGTTTTTACGCAGGCTATCAAAGGTTTGTTCCTTATCCCAAGGGCATTTTTCGCGGAGGGTGTCCATTACATCGAGCAATCGCCCGAATGCTTGCATTTTATCTTCTCTGGTGTTCATTTGTTCTTTTTTTATATGGCAGCTGCTCTCGGATTTTAATTAATCTTGATGTTTACTTGGCGCAGCAATCCGGCTAGATTGTCAGCGCTAAACATGGCGCCTTTCATTTGGTTGTTATTGGGGTCGATGGTATAGTCGATGGCGGTTTGGAAATCGGCTTTGCTCAGGTTGCAGCGGTCGAATGCACTTCCCGAGAGAAGGCTGTCGGTGAATTTTGCAGCGGTGAGATCGCAGTGGGTAAAGTCGGCTTCTTTAATGGTGCAATTTTTGAGAAATGTATTTTTTAGTTTACATTTAGTAAAGATGGCATAGTCGAGTTGGCAATCTTCAAAGCGCACCTGAAAAAGAAACTCTTTGCAGTGGTTAAAGTTGAAACCAAGGAGTTTGCAGTTTTTGAATCGCACATCTTTCAAGCCAAAATCGTTTACTAACACTTTACTGAAATCGCAATTTTCGAAGGAACAATCCACGAAATCGCCAAATTCAAGGTGGCAATTGGCAAAGGAACAGTTGAGAAATGAGCAGCCGTCGAATTCTTGGTCGGTGAGTTCTTCGCTGTGAAAAGTTCTGTTTTTGAATGTTTGGTCGTATGTTGTCATAATTACTCACAAATATAATAATAATGTGCAAGGAATGGTTTGGCGTGATAAATTGCTTAATTAAAAGTTTGCACAACCAATTGCAAAGCTTAAATTTGTGGGCAAATTAAGTATGTAAAAATGAGTAGCGAATCCATAATATCTATAAAGAATGTCGATATTTTCCGTCAGGATTATTTGGCACTACAACACGTGAATTTTGAGGTGAAAGCTGGCGAGTTTGTGTATATCATCGGACGCGTTGGCTGCGGGAAATCGAGTTTGCTAAAACTGATTAATGCAGAATTAGAAATTAGGGGAGGGCAAGTGGAGGTTGCGTCATACAATTTGGTGTCGATGAAAGAAAAGCAAGTGCCTTTTTTACGTCGCCATATTGGGGTGATTTATCAGGATTTTCGTTTGCTAACCGACCGCACGGTTTATGAAAACTTAGAGTTTGTGTTGCGCGCTACCAATTGGAGTAATAAACAGAAGATTGACGAACGCATTAATGAGGTGCTCACACAAGTAGATATGAATGACAAGAAGCAGCGTATGCCTTACGAACTTTCGGGGGGTGAACAGCAACGCGTGGTTATTGCTCGTGCTATTCTTAATATGCCTGATATTATTCTTGCCGATGAGCCTACGGGAAACCTTGATCCGATGACTAGCCGCGAGTTAATGAGAATTTTTATGGCTTTGAATGAGCAGGGCATTACGGTGATTATGGCCACTCACGATTATCAGCTTATTGAGCAACATTCGGCACGTATTATCCACATTGAGAACAAAAAATTGTTCGACCCACAAATGCCAACTATGTAGCCAGTCTGCCACATAAATCAAACAAAATATTACTAAAATACAAACAGATGACAAGAGGAAAAGTAAAATTAATGCTGATAAGCGTAATCTTAACAGCGATAGCACTAGGTTCGTGCACAAAGAAAGAGGTGCATGATGAGCGTGTGGTATTGAATCCTAAATATAAAGATGAAATTTTAAAATCGCGCGAGTTGTTGGCTGTAAACCTTATTACATCTCGCACGGGTCTTTCGGTGTCGGTGTCGGTAGATAATGAAACGGTGTGGTCGGAAGGTATAGGCTATTCTAGTTCAGAGTTGAGTACGGTGGTTAAACCAGAGCATAAGTTCAGAATCGGAACTTCATCGCGCTTGTTCACTTCGCTTATTTTGCTTCGAATGCATGAGCGCGGTGAAATAGATTTAAATAAAAACTACTCCGATTATGTGTCTTCTGGGGTTAATCCGAATTGGAATTTTAATTTGTATCAGTTGGCTGTAAACTCCGCAGGCTTGGGGTTTTATACTTCTGAATTGTTTAAGGAAGCTATCCGAAAAGAGTATCGAAATCTCGATGAATTATTGGCTGCTCATCAGCAAGATGAATTGAGATATCCACTGAATGAAAATTTTGCGGAAAATGCGGTGGGCACTTGTATGCTCGTTGAAGCTTTGCGAGGGGAAAGTGGCAAACGATACAAGCAATTACTCTATGATGAGGTGTTGAAACCATTTGGCTTGTCGGAAACGGAGTTAGATTATCCGCACATCATTATTAAGAATAAGGCTACACTTTATAGCAGAAACTCCATAGCTCAGGTGTTTCGAGCTTCCGATGGTAACATTCGTGCGGTGGCTCCAGCTATGGGGATTTTATCTACTGCCGATGATTTGAATAAGTTGGGACAAGCGATCTTAAAGCATGAGGTGCTAACCCCAGAGAGTTATGATTTGTTGTTGACACCAAACAAGCTCAACAATGGCGACGATAGTGCTTGGGGCATGGGAATTGAGGTGGCTGCCGATAGAGAGGGTAGAAAATTTTACCTTTTACGAGGAGAGGTTGATGGGGGAGCTTCGTTGCTGATAATTTGTCCGGAAGAAAAATTGGTGTTCAGTGTGTGTGGAAATTTATCGAACGATTATACTAGTTATCCTTTCTCCGAAGTGCTTGGTTTGTTCATGGAAAAATTGAGTCCAAAGAAATAATTTTGATTAATGTGCAGCACTGAGGGGGTGCTGCTGAGGTTCATTTTTGTCGAAAAAAGGTCTCTATGCTGTTTGTTGTTGGTAGTATGTTTGACACAGTGGCTCGCAAGTCGTGTCTTTTGTCATGAAAATGCATCGCCGTAGGCGATTAATCTTAATAGCATGCAGCTATTCACACCACTATTCCCCGCAGGGGATTAATCTCAATCATTAAGTTTGAAGCCCGATGGGCTTTCCCACTACAAACAACATAGAGCCAAAAAATAAATAGGATGCTCAAACGGGCATCCTATTTATTTTTTTATTCTATGATGAGATTTACCAAGCAAACAATGGAAGGTGTTGCATTAGTTTGTTAACTTCTGCTCTCACTTCAGCAATGGTCGATTCGTTGTCGATGTTCGAGAGTACACGATCGATCAGTTCTACTACGTAGGCCATTGATGTTTCTTTCAATCCACGAGTGGTGATAGCTGCAGTTCCCACACGCAACCCCGACGTAGAAAATGGCGAGCGAGTGTCGAATGGTACCATGTTTTTATTAATAGTAATATCGGCTAGCACCAATGTGTTTTCGACCTTCTTACCTGTTAGCTCAGGGAATTTCGTGCGCAAGTCAATAAGCATAGAGTGGTTGTCGGTTCCGCCAGAAATTACTTTGTAGCCACGTTTCACAAATTCATCGGCCATAGCTTTGGCATTTTTCAAAACTTGCAACTGATATTCTTTGTACTCTGGTTCTAAAGCTTCGCCAAAAGCTACTGCTTTAGCTGCGATAACGTGCTCTAGAGGTCCGCCTTGTTGCCCCGGGAATACAGCAAAGTCAATCACTGCCGACATCATTTTTGTTTCCCCTTTAGGGGTAGTATAGCCAAATGGGTTTTCAAAATCTTTGCCCATCATGATGATACCTCCACGAGGTCCGCGCAATGTTTTGTGCGTGGTTGAGGTAACAACGTGTGCGTGTTTCACGGGGTTGTCGAGCAATCCGGCAGCAATAAGCCCGGCAGGGTGGGCCATATCGACCATGAACATTGCGCCCACTTCGTCGGCAATTTTTCTAATTCGGGCATAATCCCATTCGCGCGAATAGGCAGAAGCTCCACCAATGATGAGTTTAGGCTTATGCTCACGAGCCAAAGCTTCTAGCTCGTCGTAATCAACACGACCAGTTTCTTCTTTCACATGGTAGGCAATTGGGTTGTAAAGAATGCCCGAAGAGTTTACGGGTGAACCGTGCGAAAGATGCCCTCCATGGGCTAAATCAAGACCAAGGAATGTATCGCCGGGTTTCAGAATAACACTCAACACCGCTGCATTGGCCTGCGCTCCAGAGTGAGGCTGCACATTGGCATATTCAGCACCAAATAGCTCTTTTAGTCGATCGATGGCCAACTGCTCCACCTTGTCCACCTCTTGGCAGCCTCCATAATAACGTTTGCCGGGATATCCTTCGGCATATTTGTTAGTGAGTACAGAACCCATGGCTTCCATCACTTGGTCGCTCACGAAGTTTTCAGATGCGATAAGCTCAATGCCGCTTAGTTGGCGCTTACTTTCTCTCTCGATGAGATCGAAAAGGACTTGGTCTTTTTTCATTGGTTGTAATTTTTAAAGTGCACGAGTGTTTGAGCACAAGTGACTACCTTGTTATCAATTTCACAAAGTTAGGGATTTATTGGAAAGCGAGCGAATGCAATGACGATTTTTTAAACCTGGATTATGCATTGGAATACCGTCGTGAGCGTTTCAAGCTCGATAAAACAAGGCTTTTGGCGATTGAGGCATAGCACTGGAGAGATGAAAGTCAGTGAAGCGTTTGCATCATTTTGTTTCTGATTATGGTGCAAAGGTATTGGTCAAGTGTGCAGGCTTTCTTCGCGGTATGGTGTAGGATAAAAAACCGAGAAGGGGATTAGGATCGACGTTGTATCTACTTTCCAAATCGAAGGCACTGACAACCGAGGTTGTCGGGATCAGTATCAGCATTGGGCTGCAGCCTGTTTTTAGGCTCAGAAAAATGCCCTATGACCATATATTTTGATGCTTTTGCAGTCGTTGTTTTTAAATCCTAACGCAAAGATGATTCTTATTAATTTCGCTTTTTTCTTCCTGCAAATAATTCAGAACAAATATCCTCAAAAGGCTCACTTTTAAAATAGGGCAAATTCAAATGTTGGGCATTATGTCTCCTGCGTGTCTATTACTACAAAATCTTTAAAGTTGATATACGCCTTATTTTCAAACGTATAATTCTCCATAATTACTTCTTTCCTTTCTATAGTCATACACTCCATACTCATACGTAGGTCTTGAACCACAGCATACTTATTGATGGCAATCAACTGCTCATAGTTAATCATATTGCTCCGCTTAAAATCTTTGGCTATTTCTTTGATGTTCGGCTGTGCTTTCCTGCTACGAGAAACTAGCTGCAACATTGTAGGAATATTAGTCATAAAAGTGCCTCTAATCTTATAGGATGACTTCTTCTTCTTCTTCTTCTTCTTCTTCTTCTTCTTCTTCTTTGCCTCTTGCTTTAGTACATCTTCAGTACTGTTGTTAATAATTCCAACCGTACGATGAATATGCTTGAAGGGCACTTGCAACTTATAGGAATCCCCATCAGGTAATGGCACCTCTATGGTAACATCTTCAGTAACAGCACACGTAACCACCTTGCGCAATGCACTATCATCAATGTTATCAGTTTTGATTGATTGAGTGAAATAATGCATAGCTAATTCATACAAAACCGCATCTTCCATATGTACATCGCTCACCTTCTGCCATAGATTTCCACGCCCCATACCAAATGGAGTTTTACTTTTGCGCAGTGTGCTTTTGCCATAGCTTTCCTTCTTTGGATAATAATTTTCGATTAGATATGGTCGGTTATCCATTTGCTTCACCTTATCGGAAAGTAGAGCCTTATCATTCAACCATTTTTTGAAATGCGCTAGATTTACAGCCAATAAATTAGACTGAATAAATCGCAACGCCTCCACCGTCTGCACCTGATGACGCTGTTTGAGCGGTTTCTCATAGCTTGCTTGCCATGCCTCAAAGCGCTTCATTACTTCCTGAAATATTGCATTCAATCGCTTTTTATTATTAAGCCCCATTTTATCTTTCACAATGTCGCGAAGTTCATTGAACCCCTTTACTGACAGTAGACGCAACAATTCATCGCCTGCCAAATCGCTGTCGTTAATAGCTCGCAGGCATTTTGAAAATACTTCAAACTGTTTGCGGCTAAAGTGATATTCCGTATGTAGCTTACCATCTGCACCCGCTTTCGATTTGGCATGCGTGGTATTCCACATCAGATTTGACGCCTTGAATATGAACTTTACTTTGAAACTTACTCCTTTGTTTTTTCTGGTGAATAGCTCTAAAGCTTCGCTTCCCTTCCTCTCAGCTTCCTTATACTTCTTTTCGTAACGCTCTTCTGCCTTTTTCGTTTCATCAATCATCTTTGCAAAAGGACATACGCTGCGATCTACTTCTACTGTGCTTATTTCATACTTCTGTAAAAAACTAGCCGGTAACAATTGCCTTGCCTCTAGCGTTTCTTCATCACTAAGTGCCTGCTTGTTCATCACTTTTTGGCTAAGCATTAGCCTACGTTCCTCGCGATACTCTAGGTAATCAGCAAACGAAGTTGCTTTCCCAGTCATGTTCATTTTAATTAGCGTTATTAATAGTGAACGTTGAACAGTAAGCACGCGAAACCTGTCTTTCACTTTTAGTTGGATAGCATTGTTCTGTACCACGAGCGGGAAATGCCAATCTAATTGCGCTGCATTTTGCATTATATTCGTATAATCTCTATAGCATGTAGTGCGCCCATCGTGCGCTCGTGTTCGTGCTTTATCATACGCCTTTTTATCCTTTTGCTTCAGTTCTATTAGATATCGGCGATTGTCCTCTGGATAGAAGAACTCATAGCATTTGAACAAGGCATCTTCGCCAAAGAATTTTTCTTCTAGCAAATAACGTACAGCATATTCCGTGAAGCGATCATTATTTCGCGCCCATCGGCGATAAACCTCGTCATATTTAAAGCTCGCATCCTTGAGAAGCATCTAGCCAACTAGGAAAATCATCATTGAAGAAGCCACTTTTCAACTTAACCTTCTTAGATAATATCTTTTTATAAATGTATTCTCGCAATGTAGGCAACTTATCCTCAAGCTCTGTCATAGAACTATCTCCATAATTACAAAAGTATAATTCGCGGTTACGGTATAGTTCATCCTCAACAGCTTGCTTGCCCTTTCGAACATCATTTTTTCGTTCGATGTATTTATTCCAATGAAACTCAAAGTGCCCTTTGTAGTCTTCAACAATACGCTCAGCCTCGGCACTAGCGATTGTTTCGTTTAGCCTTGTTTTTATTTCTATCTGATCATTACCCCCAAAAGTAGGGAATTTATTGAGGTAGAGCATTAAATCGCGATAACGCACCAATTGCTCCAATTCAGGATCGGTGTCAGTACTACTTGTCGTCTTAGCGTAGAACGTAAACACTTCCTTTGCAAATGCCCCTTTGTATATCTCCTCTTCTTTAACCCCATCATTTTTCTTTACTTTCTCCAGTCTCTCCACCATCAAGTGCGCAAGGTCTTTGTTGATAAACATACTTATTAGAAACACAACGCCCGTGACACTAAGGTATTCTCCGGGGTAGAAATCATAGCCCGGCTTGTCGAGAAAATTTTCTACTTTCTGGCTTAGCTTACAAAACAAGGCACTCTCGGCAATATTTCTTGCAGACGCATTAAATTCCAAAGCTTGTCCTTTATATGCTTGCTGAGCGAGGGAATAAGCTTGAACTAGAAACTCTCTGATTTCCCTATTGTTGTCCATCTTCATTACTGGTCCCCACTTCGCAATGTAATGCGCCATGTTATTGCGAATAGCATTGAGCAAAGATTTAAAGTCTCCAGCCATGTATTTCACACCTCGACTATTCTCTCGCTCCACCTCCATCGGAAAGTTCGCATTTTGAGGGCTTGGTATTGTGTTGCTTCCCCATTGAAATCGAAAGCAAAGCACTCTTGCTTACACAGTTGCTTAAAGGCATGCCCGATAGAGAAATATTACAATGCATTCCTCCGCTGATTATTAGCTTTGGCAATTGATTGTAGCTTGTCAACATTTTGCCTTGCCCGCTCTGCAAATACAGTTAGGACTTGTTTCACATAGTGGAATTCTTCAAGAATTACTTCTGCATAAGATGGCGTTGTGTTAGTCATAAGGCTTTGTTTTTTGAATTGTTAAATGTATATATTTCTGAATACACCGCAAAACTACTTCTTTACCATGCAGCCTTTTTTGCACAGTTCGGGTAAACAATTACTTTTACCATAAACATTCTACATTATGCCATTAGACAAAAACAAAGAAGTGCGCTTTCGCATTATCGACAAGCTGCTTTCAAGCAGTAAGAATACACTGGAAAATCTTTTAAAAAAGGTAAACGAAAAGCTAGACTATGAGGATTACCCCCTCATCTCGAAGCGTACATTACAGGACGATCTAAAGGGAATAAAAATGATGTTGGAAGAAAAATATCCGGACATCGAGGATGTGGAAGAACTATTTGGTACGGAGAAACTAGGGCGAGCTAAGCTATGGAGCTATGCCAACACGCGAACGAGCATCTTCAAAGAGTTGACTCCATTTGAGAATAATCAACTCAAACAACTGCTTGCTATGGTAAAGTCTTTGGGAGGGCTCAATGGAATAGAGGGATTTAGCGACACGCTAGACAGGTTGACCAAGAAGCTAAAACTAGCAGAGGACGACCAACGGAAAATAATGCTCATCGATAGAAACGAGCAGTACGTGGGCAATGATAATATTAAAGAGCTTTACGATCATATCTATAAAAAACAAGCAGTGCGCATAGAGTATCAGTCTTTCAACTCTGAAAAAAGAAAGTACGATAAGGTTTCGCCACAGGTACTCAAAGAATACAACAACCGATGGTTTCTGATGGCGTGGAACCACGAGGTAGAACGCATTACCAATTATGCTTTGGATAGGATATTGGGTATCGAATGCGTGGAGTCTGAATATGTGGACAAGCAAATTGATTGGGAAAGATTCTTTAGTAGCATATACGGCGTTAGTAGAGTAGGCGAACCTGAAGAAGTGAAACTGCGGTGTAACGACCAATTGTTTTTTTATATGGAAAGTAAGCCCATTGTACCTAATCAGCAAATGGATTACGTTGAGAAGATCATCACGTTGAAGGTATATCTCAACTATGAATTTAAGCAGCTGATCTACTCCCACCAAAAGGATATCGAGGTGCTGGAGCCTCAATCGCTCAAAGAGGAGATAGAGGGGAGGTATCGGGAGATTGTGGAAGGGAAGGCTAGGTCTTAGGAAGATACGGAGAATTATCTGCCATGTGGGCTAAGTTTAAGCATATGAAACCTTCATGCTGTAGGCTTTACACCAAGAAGTACATAGGAGAATGATAAAAACAGCAAAAGCCTATTCCCAAATTCTAAACAGATAAGATAATTCTGCCAACGGATAATATTCGTATATTGCAACCGTATTCAAAATAAGTATAATTAGGGTCTGTAGTGTACTTCTATCGTGTTTAATTACACTACAAACAGAAACATTAAAACATAAAGATGACAGCAACGAATCAACGAGCCGAATTACAAAATAAAATATGGAAAATTGCCAACGACGTGCGTGGCTCGGTAGATGGATGGGATTTCAAACAATTTGTGCTGGGAACACTTTTCTACCGTTTTATCAGCGAAAACTTTAGCAATTATATGGAGGCAGATGATAAAAGTATTAATTATGCCGAGCTGTTGGATGCCGTTATCACTCCAGAAATTAAAGAAGATGCCATAAAAACAAAAGGCTACTTTATTTATCCGTCTCAGCTTTTTGAGAATATTGCTAGGTCTGCCAACACAAATGATAGTCTGAATACCGACTTGGCAGAAATTTTTGCCGCCATCGAAAGCTCGGCAAGTGGTTTCGATTCGGAAGACGACATTAAAGGACTCTTTGCCGATTTTGATACGACCAGCAACCGCTTGGGCAATACCGTTAAGGATAAGAACACAAGGCTGGCCGCTGTGCTAAAGGGAGTTGAAGGATTAAGCATGGGCAATTTCGAGGATAATCAAATCGACCTCTTCGGCGATGCCTACGAATTTCTTATCTCCAACTATGCCGCCAATGCAGGCAAATCGGGAGGGGAGTTTTTCACGCCTCAGAGCGTATCAAAGCTCATTGCAC
>JBKEBD010000025.1:0-37625 GCA_047972995.1 Mangrovibacterium sp. | reverse complement strand
TTAGGCCTTTGGTCTAAGAAAAAAAAGCCAAGAAAAGCATTAGGTGATTATAGCGACGGGGTTCCACCTCTTCCCATTCCGAACAGAGAAGTTAAGCCCGTTAGCGCCGATGGTACTGCAGAAATGTGGGAGAGTAGGTCGTCGCCCATTTATTACAGCCCTTGTTGACAGCAATGTTAGCAAGGGCTTTTTTTGTTTTGCTAAGAACTTACTGTGCAAAATACAAAAGCTAGAAGAGTAGATACCATTGTTCCCTGCATTACTTTGCACTTCGCATTCCCACATTCAGGGGCACAGGTCGGACTTTGTTCAGCCCTCAGCTCTCCTCCGCTTATACCTAGGCTGTTACTGGTTTGTCTTACAGATGAATTTCTTTTGATAAGAACAGATTATTCCCCAAAAAGCAATCATAATTTTTCGGCTTGATTTTTGTCAATCATACTCGCTTTCGGTATATTTATGCTTATTATCCTGAGTTTCGGATAAGCTTTCACCACAAGATTTATTAAAAAAATAGCTACACTTAGAGGCCTTTTGTTATGTTTTTGGCATAAATTCCACCTTTTCTACTTGAGATATCCCGATATTCCTTCGTAAAAAAGCCAAAATTGCACGAGCATATTATTTGTTTTTTATTTGCCTCGTGGAACTCGCAAAGCATCGTTTCTGCTCAAATGCAGAACAACCTGGGGCAAAATCTTATCCGAAACTCAGTTTATTAGGTTTCATATTTAGCATAGATGACAAAACATATAATTGAAAAGCAGGGCTGAATGTGAAAAAGCTGTGAAGCACTTACGATGCCAAACTAGGGATATTGAAAATATCTTGGGAGGGAGCAACTGCCTAGAAGGATGTGAAGGAGATGTGGATAAGCTTATTTGAAGGACACAATATTCCGTTAGACTGCTATAAAATATTATTCGACCATAATTATATTCATCTTATAGAAGATTTGTCTAGCTACGAGGGAATGACAGATTTCTATTTCGAACACTTTGAGCATTTCATGAAATGCCGCATAGCCTATGTGGCGAGTACGGGTCAAACCAACGAAGGTATGCGGCACGTAGAAAGTAATACGAGCGGAACCAACAACTGCACTTTTCAAATTGAAGAAATATGCTATGGAGTGGTTGTTGAGTTCGCAAAATCAGCAACTTCTTTATTGGATTAATCTAAAATCAAGTTGTTTCCGATCTAAATTGGTTCGGGCAATTTCAACGGTGAGTTCCTGTCCGAGGTGGAACTTTTTCCCCGAGTGTTGTCCGTAAAGGCAATATTCTTTTTCATCGAAGATGTAGAAGTCATCATCGAGTTCGCGCATAGGAATCATGCCTTCACATTTGTTCTCATTCAGTTCAACATAAATTCCCCAATCGGTGAGCCCTGAAATGACACCTTGAAATTGTTGCCCGATTTTATCTTGCATAAATTCAACCTGCTTATACTTGATAGAGCTTCGTTCGGCATTAACTGCCAGGTTTTCACGTTCAGAGCAGTGCTTACAATTATCCTCGTATTTAGCAGCGTCGGCAGAGCGTTTTCCATCAAGATAACGCGCCAATAGGCGGTGTACCATAACATCCGGATATCGACGAATAGGAGACGTAAAATGAGAATAATATTCAAACCCTAAACCATAGTGACCAATATTACGTGTAGAATATTCGGCTTTAGCCATGGTTCTGATAGCTAGAATTTCGATGGCGTTTTGCTCATTTCTCCCTTTAACCGTTTCGAGTAGGCTGTTCATCGAGTCCGAAATTTGTCGAGTAGTGCTAGTCAGGATATTGTAACCAAACTTATTGACAAAGTGATTGAAGTTGTCGAGTTTCTCGGCATTTGGACGGTCGTGGATACGATATACAAAAGTTTTCTCGCTGTTTCCCTTTTGTTTCTTTCCAATAAACTCAGCCACGCGTTTGTTGGCAAGTAGCATAAATTCTTCTACAAGCTTATTACTATCTTTCGACTCCTTAAAGTACACCGATAGCGGTTTTCCTTTCTCATCGATGTCAAATTTTACTTCCACACGGTCGAAACCAATCGACCCACGTTGAAAACGCTGTGCGCGGAGTTTCTGTGCTATTTGGTGCATTTGTAGTACTTCATCTTTCAAGTCGCCTTCGCCTGTTTCAATGATCTTCTGAGCTTCTTCATAGGTGAATCGGCGGTCGGAGTGAATGACAGTTCTGCCAAACCATTCTTTTAACACTTCGCCTTGACCATCCATTTGGAATACGGCAGAAAAACACAATTTATCTTCATGCGGACGCAAAGAGCACACACCATTCGATAATTTTTCGGGAAGCATGGGAATAACACGATCAACCAAATAAACTGATGTAGCGCGCTCATAAGCTTCATCGTCGAGAATGGTATTCGGGCTTACATAATGGCTCACATCGGCAATATGAATACCTATTTCCCACAGGTTTTCGCCTAATGAGTCAATAGAAAGAGCATCATCGAAATCTTTAGCATCGGCAGGGTCGATAGTAAAGGTTGTAACATGGCGCATATCGCGACGCAGGTTTATTTCTTCTGCTGAAATTTCATCGGCAATACGTTCCGCAGCCTTTAGCACCTTTTCAGGGAAGCGCAACGGCAAGTTATATTCGGCCAATATAGCATTCATTTCTGTATCGTTGGCACCAGCATCGCCCAAAATTTCTACAACTTCGCCATATGGATTTTTTGCTCGAGCAGGCCAATCTGTAATTTTCACCACAGCTTTTTGCCCGTTCAGTGCACCATGTAGTTTGTCGTTAGGAATAAAAACATCGAAGGCCGATTTTCCAGAAGGCACAAGGAAAGAGAAATTTCGAGTACGCTCGATAGTGCCCACAAAGGTTTCTTTGGCACGTTTTATAATTTCAATAACTTCACCTTCTAAATAACGTTTTCGGTGTTTGGCATAAGGAGCTACTTTCACCACATCTCCTTCCATGGCGTGCTGTAAATTTCGAGCCGGAATAATTATGGGTTCTTCCAACTCATCGGAAATAAAGAGTGCAGAGCCTTGTGGCTGAAGCTCAATTTTCCCGGTTAAGCTAGTTACTTTCGAACTCATTTTAAATCGTCCACGAAATGGCTGCTCAATACGACCTGATTCGTGCAGTTCTTCAAGTACTACATTAACAAGCCGTTTGATTTCCTTGTCGGTGATGTGCAATTCTTTTGCAATAATTTTATAGTTAAATGTTTTATTCTGATGTTCGTAGAAGATATTCAGAATATTTTGTTTCAAATCATGTTTGTTGAAACTCTTCGATTTATTGTTTTTTTTTGATTTCTTCATCTGGTCATAATTTCAGAGATTGTTGAATTATAGGATGCTAGGTTACGATGCTACAAAAATAATGGTATAGTGGTTCTTAAATATTTAACCACTTTTTTATTACACCTTTTCGTTGTGTTCTTTCGCCTGTAATCATTATCCGGTGCAACTTGCATAAAAGTGTCCTTAGGTTGGAATTTTACCTTTTACAATGCTTATTTCAATCGTGTGGTTGCAATACGAAGTTGAAGCGATAGGAGAGGCAAAAGGCACGATGGTTTTTTATTTGCTAATAAAATTTTTGCATGGACATTCCATGTGTCGTTGTTATAATGAAGCGAATTTAGCGAAAATAATATAAGCTTTATCGATGAAAGTGAATTTAATCACAATAAAGTATCATGAGCCACTAATAAGATGGATTTTAACGCTTATTAGTTGTGCTTATGGAAATAGATAAATTTATTTATTACCTTTGTTTTAAAACAAAAAAATCTTTTTCATGGCGAGTATGAATGAAGTGGCAAAGCGAGCAGGAGTGTCGATTGCCACAGTTTCAAGAGTGCTGAATAACAACGAAAGCGTTAATGAGGACACTCGAAATAAAATATTAGCAGCTATAAAGGAATTAAAGTATAGTCCGAGTCGTGTGGCCAAACGTTTACGTTCGAAAAACGGTGGCGGAAACATGATTGGTATCATGATTCCCGACATTAGCAACCCGTTTTATGTAGAGGTGCTAAAGGGGATAGAATCCATTGCTTTTGAACAAGGCTATGTAACCATTTTTTGTAATTTCGAACAAAGCGAAGAGAAAGAAACCGCCTACCTCAAAATATTAGAATCGGAAGCCATTGACGGATTAATTGCAGCATCGGTAAACGATGTGAATCCGATTTTGGAGCGTATGCTCAATGCTGGGCTACCAGTGGTTTGTGTAGATCGAGATTTGAAAGGAGTAAATGTAGATTTGGTGCAAGTTGACAATGAATATGGCACCTATAATGCGGTATCTTATCTTATAAAATCGGGCTATAAACGCATCGGATATATTGGTGGATTGAACACTATTTCAACCAGTAAGGCAAGGGAAGCAGGTTATTGTCGTGCCTTGGTAGAAAGCGGATTAGAAGTAGATGAAAGTTTAGTGCTCGATGGAGATTCAAGCTTAGAGAGTGGGGCGAGTATGGCAGAGCAATTATTGAGCCTCACCAATCCTCCTGATGCTTTATTTTGTGGAAACAACCTGCTCACCTTAGGCGCTTTGAAAGTTATTAATCGCCGAGGAATAAAAGTGCCTGAAGATATTGGAATAGTGGGATTTGATGATATGGCATGGGCTTCGTCGTTGAATCCACCATTAACATCGGTACATCAGCCAGCTCGAGAAATCGGGAGACGTGCGGGCGATTTGCTCATTCAGCGTATTAAGAATCCCAATCGACCGACAGCTAAGATTGTATTGGAGACAGAGTTGCGCGTGCGGAAATCGTGCTAATTGTTTATTTCATACGAAGGGTGAATTGAGCTTGTATAGAGCGCAGTTCACCCTTTTTTCGTTTTCACACTCCCCTCAACCGTTTAGCTTTCCCAGCAGAAAGTGAATTTAACCTTTCCATTGTGTTCGACATATTCCATTCCTACTGTTAAAGACAAAGAAAATTAACGCTTGATACTGCAAATATGTCTAAAATCATTTGGAATCTGTAAACGTTTACATTATTTTCGTCCCATACTATACCTAGAACTGTAATGTAATGTGCAGATGTGTGCACGTTTGGTTAAATTTTGGCGTTTAAATTTGAAACAAATTCGAGCTTAAGAATAGGAGAGAATCTCCCGTTTAAGGCTGATGATAAAGGAATAAAACATGAAGTTAGTAAAAATGAATATGCCCTCGCAACTTATTGTTGGCGATGGTGCATTAGAGCGTTTTTTTGAAGATATGAAACAATCGGGAAAAAAACGATTGTTTATTTTAAGCATTGATATCATCCGACCACTATTGGCGGAGGGTATAGCTTCACTTGAAGCATACGGAGTGGCTGTTGAGTTGAATGAGCAAATTTCAGCTGAGCCTACTTTTGCTGAAGCCGATGCGATTGTAGAACAAGCCAGAGCTTTTAAAGCCGATGCAGTTATTGGTATTGGTGGCGGAAGTGTGCTAGATACTGCAAAGTATGTGGCAGCGCAAGTGGAAAACAACCAAACTTATTTAGAAGTGATTGGCAATGGAAACCTAAAACCACGCAAAATCTACTTAGCTTGTTTGCCAACAACGGCTGGAACAGGAAGCGAAGTTTCGCCCAATGCTATTTTCCTTGATACTAACGACGATGAAAAGAAGGGTTGTATTAGTCCTTATCTAGTGCCCGACGCTTCTTACGTTGACCCTTTACTTACGGTAGGTGTTCCTCCTGCAATTACAGCATTCACCGGAATTGACGCTTTTACCCACTGTTTAGAGGCTTACCTCAATGTTAATCACCACCCCGTGATTGATCAATATGCCATTCAAGGGATGCAAAACATTTATGCAAACTTGGTAACTTGCTATAAAAACGTCAAAGACACCGAAGCACGTACAGCTGTAGCCTTGGGTAGTGTGTATGGCGGAATGTGCCTAGGGCCTGTAAATACAGCAGCAGTGCACGCTTTAGCTTATCCGCTAGGAAGTAAATATCATGTAGCACATGGCTTGTCGAATGCTTTGTTGTTGCCCTATGTGTTGGAATTTAATTTACCAGCTTGTGTAAATCGTTTGGCAGCTTTGGCAGGACACCTTTCTTTAGAAGATAAAGGCAGTGCAGAAGCTAATGCAGCGCACTGCGTTGAAGCCATTACTAAATTAATTACCGACTTAAATACTCCACTTCATCTTTCAGAACTAGGTATTAAGAAGGAAGATCTAGAACTCTTGGCAGAATCTGGCATGAAAGTGCAACGATTGTTGGCAAACAATCCTCGCCAAGTAACTTATGACGATGCATTAAAAATTTACCAAAAAGCATATTAAAGTTATGAAAAACACAAGATATAAAGGCGTAGTGGTGCCTATGATTAGCCCACTAACAGCAGATTTTAAAGCAGATACAGAAGCCACAAAACGCATTGTAAAATATTTTGGTGAATATGGAGTTCATCCGTTTATTGCCGGAACTACTGGCGAGGTGAGCGGTTTGAGCCTAAAGCAAAAGGGCGATTTGGTAAAGGCTGCAGTGGAAGCTGCTCATGCCGATCAAGTAGTTTATGCTAGTGTAGCATCGAACTGTTTTGAAGAAACGGTGGATATGTGTAAGTCGTTTGCTGATATGAATGCAGAAGTGGCGGTGGCAACACTACCATCTTATTATCCTATTACCGAGGCGCAAGCTGCTAAGTATATGGAGAAATTGGCCGATGTTAGCCCTATCCCTGTTATTTTCTATAACATTACAGCTACTACAAACTGGTCAATTCCTCTCGATTTGCTTGAAAAATTGAGTTATCACCCCAATATTGCAGGATTGAAAGACTCAGAACGCGATGAAGCGCGCTTAGACCGTGCTATCGAGCTATGGAAAGACCGCGAAGACTTCGTGCACCTTATTGGATGGGCTGCTCAGTCGGCTAGTGGATTGCTGAAAGGTTCTGATGGTATTGTGCCTAGCTCGGGTAACTTTGCACCTAAAATTTATGCCGACTTATACGCAGCAGCCTTAGCGGGTAATGCTGCTAAAGCGCATGAGCTGCAAGAAATCACCAATAAGCTAGGCATTATTTATCAACAAGGTCGCACTTTAGCAGAATCATTGGCAGCCTTGAAAGTAATCATGAGCGAGCAACAATTATGCGGAACTCAAGTTACGCCACCAATTTATGAAATGGAAGCAAGCGAAGAAGCAGCCTATCGTAAATTTGTGGGTGATGAGTTGGCAAAACTAAATTGGAAATAATTAAGAGCAAAGTCGATTAATAAGTAATAACTCATAATTTAGAACTCAAATGAACAATATTATATTAGCCATCACCATGGGCGACCCAGCAGGCATTGGTCCTGAAATTGCAGCGAAAACTTTTGCTGAAGTATCGGTTTATGCTAAATGTTCGCCCATCTTAATTGGTAATGCCGAGGTAATGGAAGAAGCTGTGAAAATTACAAATCTCGATTTGAGAATCAATTGCATTGAAAATGTGAAAGATGCCAAATTTGAATTAGGCACTATCGATTTAATGCACATTGATGCCGATTTAACCAACATTCAGCATGGTGTAGTTTCAGCAGCAGCGGGCGATTTAGCTTTCAAAGCAGTGCGCAAAGCCATAGAGTTAGCCATGGCAGGCGAAGTTGACGGCACAGTTACCGGTCCGATTCATAAGGCGGCAATAAATGAAGCGGGTCATCATTTTTCGGGACACACCGAAATTTATGCTCATTTCACCAACACCGAAAAGTACAGTATGTTGCTTGCCGATGAAAAGCTGAAAGTTACCCACGTAACCACGCACGTATCATTACGTCAGGCTTGCGATTTGGTGAAAAAGCAACGTGTGCTCGATGTAATTCGACTTACACATAACGCACTGAAGCGTTTGGGCTATGCCGAACCTCGTGTGGGTGTGGCAGGCTTGAATCCTCATGCAGGCGATAATGCCCTTTTCGGAACAGAAGAGGTAGATGAAATTCGCCCAGCGGTACTTGAAGCACAAGCCGAAGGTATTAATGTAGATGGACCGTACCCTCCCGACACTTTGTTTTCGCTAGCCAACGGAGGAAGCTTCGATGGGTGTGTGGCCATGTATCACGACCAAGGTCATATTCCTTTTAAGATTGTAGGTTTTATTTGGGATGAAGAAAAACAAGCCATGAAATCGGTGAAAGGGGTAAACATCACTTTAGGACTACCTATTATTAGAACATCGGTTGACCACGGCACTGCATTTGAAATTGCAGGAAAAGGAATTGCTAGTCCCGATGCTTTGGTTTATGCCATTGACTATGCCATTAAAATGCACGAGAATAAATAAAGAAGATGATTGCAGTTATAGCTGATGATTTTACAGGAGCAGCTGAAGTAGCGGGCTTGGCATTCGATAGTGGGCTACAAGTAATTGTGGGCTCGGAAGTGAGTGCGGAGTTGAAGTCGGGCATCGATGTGTTTGTGGCAGTGGCCGACACGCGCTCGATGCAGCGTGCCGATGCTGTAAATCATATTGAAAAGCTAACCAAAGATATTATGGCACTGAAGCCCGAATTGATTTATAAGAAAGTCGATTCAGTGCTTCGTGGCTATGTGCACGATGAACTTCAGGCACAAATGCAGTCGGAGGGAAAGAAGAAAGTGGCTATTTTGGCTGGAAATCCTCATTTCAACCGATTAATAATCGATGGTGTTTTTTATGTAGATGGTGTGAAGCTTTCAGAAACATCGTTTGCCCATGATCTAGAATTTCCAGCCACTTCAAGTAATGTGGTAGATTTGCTGAATGCAAAAGATTGCCAAGTGGTTCAGGTGGGAGAAGATTTACCAAGTGAAGGTTTTCTAATGGGCAATGTCGATTCGGTAGAAAGTTTGAGTCAATGGGCTAAAGTTTTAGACGATACTTGGGTTTTAGCCGGAGGAGCAGCATTCTTTGAATGTGTGCTAGCGTGCAAATTCCCAGAAGCAAAGTCGCAAAACATTTTGCCTCGAAAGCTTTATAAAAAAGGACGAAAGACGATTGCATTTTTAGGAAGCAATTTTCCGAAAGCAAATGGTTTTGAAGCCGATTTGCAACGATTAGCCTTGTTGCATTTCAATTTAGATGAAGCTTTCTTTTTGGAATATAGCCCCGAATTAGTGGAGCAAAAGGCCAAAGAGATTGTAGCCTTGTCGCTTTCAAACAGCACCGTGATTGTGTCGTCTATTTTTAGCATCACCAATCACAAACTGCTCACACCAGCGAGCATACGAAATATTACAGGAGAATTGGCAGCAGCCATTCTTAGTTATCAGGATTTCGACGAGTTATTTATTGAAGGAGGGGCCACGGCCTATGCCATTATTCAGAAATTGGGTGTTAAGTTATTGAAACCCGAATTGGCACTAGCTCCGGGAATAATACAATTGAAAGACCTTAATGCCAATAGAACAATTATAACCAAACCGGGAAGCTATCAGTGGCCTGCTTATGTTGTTCCAAAAACCAAAAACCAAAAACAAACAAACCTTTAAAACAAAATATGGAAGCCAACAACTTACATTGGATTGATTATTTAATCATGTTTCTCACCTTGGCAGTATCGGTGGGAATTGGTGTTTACTTCTCGAAAAGACAGAAAGACACCGAAAACTATTTCAAGGCACAAGGTTCAATCCCCTCATGGGCCATTGGAATGTCTATATTGGCAACACTAATTAGTAGCGTAACCTTTTTAGCTTATCCGGGTGAGGGTTATTCATCAAACTGGATTCGCTTAGTGCAAGGTCTTATGGTGCCTATCACTTTGTTAGCCATTGTGGGTTTTGTGGTGCCATTGTTCCGCAAAGTAATCAAGTTGAGTGCTTATGAATATTTCGAAAAAAGATTCGGCAGTTTGGCACGTTACTACACATCGGTAAGCTTTATGTTAACCCACTTTTCGAAAATGGGCTCCGTGTTTTACCTTATTTCATTAGCCTTGAGTGGCATGATTGGTATCGACACAAGCACTATTATTTGGATCATTGGTATTGCCATCATTTTATTAACCCTCATGGGGGGGATAGAGGCCGTGATTTGGCTCGATGTGGTGCAAGGTTTCTTGCTTATTATCGGTGGAATCATTTCGCTTTGTGTGATTTTATTCACCGTTGATGGCGGACCTGCAAACCTTTGGAATGTAGCAATGGAAGGCGGACGAATTGGTTTCGGACCATTCGATTGGGACTTTGTGAACCTTACATTCTGGGTGATGGCACTAAATGGTATTTTCTACGCTATTCAAAAATATGGTACCGACCAAACTATCATTCAGCGTTACCTTACGGCAAAATCAGATAAAGAAGCAATTAAAGCATCGTTGATGGGGGTGCTTTTGAGCGTGCCTGTGTGGGCTTTGTTCATGTTCATTGGAACAGCACTTTATGCCTATTATCAAATTGAGACTCCTGCCGTTCCTTTGCCCGATGGCATTAAAGCCGATGCCGTGTTCCCACATTTCATTATGTACCAATTGCCTGTGGGTGTGGTTGGGTTAGTTATCTCGGCATTAATTGCAGCAGCTATCTCTAGTTTAGATTCAGATTTGAACTGCTTGTCGGCCATTTTGGTGGAAGACTATTACAAGCGATTTAATCCCAATAGCAGCGATCAGCAGCAATTGAAAATGGGACGTATCTTCACCGTTTTAGCCGGATTGGGTGCTGTGGGAGTAGCCTTGTTTTATGTAAATGCAGGTAACAGCGGAGTGTTGGGTATTATCTTCACGCTTTACGCTATCTTCTCTGGAGGTATTGCCGGAATGTTCTTGTTAGGGGTGTTCAGCACACGAGCCAACAAGAAAGGCTTGAACTGGGGAATTGCAGCCTGTATAATATTTATAGCATGGGCTTTACTTACATCAACTCCTATTGGCTTAGGCGACAACAAAAAACTATTACTAGATCTAGGCGATTTCAATTACACCCATCATAAATATATGATGGGTGTGTACAGCCATATCGTTATTATCGTGGTGGGCTATGTGGCTAGCTTGTTTTATAAAAACGAAACAGTTGACGAGACGCTAACCTACATTGGCTGGAAAAAAATGCAAAAGGCAGAACATTTAAACGTAGAAACAAATAAATAAAACCAAAAATATGAAGTATTTCTTATCACTAGGCGTAGCAGCAATGTTGCTGTCGGCGTGTAATTGTCAACCGAAAACGGCAGCAACTGATACTTGCTGCACCAAAGTAGATGAAACACACTTTCTGAAAGTGTCGGAAAATAAAAGATTCCTTGAAACTGAGGATGGCGAGCCGTTTTGGTGGATGGGAGAAACAGCGTGGTTGCTTTCAGGCAAACTTTCAAAAGAGGAGGCTGCGCTTTACTTAAAAGCTAGAAAAGACCAAGGCTTTAACGTGATTCAAATTTCGCCAGTACACTATTTAGGCATTAAAGATGCTTATGGTCATCCTGCTTTAATTGATGGCGACCTTTCAAAGCCTTTACTTGTTGATGGCGAAGAAGATTATTGGGATAATCTGGATTGGATGATTGACGAAGCAGAAGAAAATGGTCAATATATGGCAATTGTGCCTGTGTGGGGAAATAACGTGCGTGATGGTCACGTGTCGCGTGAGCAAATGGCTGCTTATGGTAAGTTCATAGCAGAACGTTATGCGGAACGCGATAATATCATTTGGCTTAATGGTGGCGATACTTTCGGAAGCGATTCAACAGCTACTTGGAATATTTTGGGTGAAGCATTGCACAAATATGCACCTAAACATTTAGCTACTTATCACCCACGCGGACGTATGCAATCGAACGATTGGTTTAACGACCAAGAGTGGTTAGATTTCAACATGATTCAATCGGGTCACCGCTCTTGGGAGCAAGATGATACCGAAAGGGGATATGGTCAAGATAACTGGAGATACATTGTAGAAGATTGGGATATTCTTCGTCCAACTATCGATGGTGAGCCCGGTTATGAAGGAATCCCTTACGGATTGCACAACCCTAAAGACCCATATTGGGAAGCATCGGATGTGCGCAGATATGCTTATTGGTCGTTGTTCTCAGGGGCTTTTGGTTATACTTACGGGCACAATGCCACTATGCAATTCTACAGCAAAAAAGATGATGGTTCAGCTTTCGGCTGTAAAGTTTATTGGCAAGAAGCTTTGCACTCAATTGGTTCAAGCCAAATGCAATGGGTGAACAAGCTTATGAAGAGTCATGATTTCAATAACCGTCGTCCAGCACAAGATATGATTGCAGGAAAGAATGGCGATAAATACGACTACATCACTGCTACTTTAGGTGCTGACTATGCTTACGTTTACACCTATACTGGCAGAACTTTTTCGCTAAACATGGGAATGTTACCGGGCGAAAAGGTGAATGCAAGATGGTATGATCCATCAACAGGTGACTATACTGTACTTGGTGAAGTTGCAAACACAGGCGTGCTTCAGTTTGATTCTCCTGGTGTGAAACGCGATGGTAACGACTGGGTACTGGTGTTAGAAACTATTTAATGAAAGGCTAAGGATATGCGTATACGAATTATCATAGCAATACTTTTAGGAACTACTTTATTCTCTTGCAAGCAAGAGGATAAAGTAGTTTATATGTTTAGCTCTTTTCGTGAGCCAGCTACCGACGGACTTTACTTTGCTTATAGCGAAGATGGGTATAATTGGAAAGATTTGGGTGGCTCGTGGCTAAAACCCGAAATTGGAGCTCAGAAACTAATGCGCGACCCCTCGGTGGTGACCGATAAAGAGGGAACTTATCATATGGTGTGGACTAGCTCATGGCGTGGCGATTTAGGATTTGGTTATGCCAACTCAAAAGACCTAATTCACTGGAGTGAGCAACAATTTATTCCAGCCATGACCGATACGAGCACGGTAAATGTGTGGGCTCCTGAAATCTTTTACGATGATGAACAAGATCAATTCATCATTATTTGGGCTTCAACCATTCCGTATAAATTTCCTCGCGGAGTTGAGGAAGAGCGAAATAACCATAGAATGTACTATCTCACCACAAAAGATTTCAAAACTTTTAGTGAAACGAAATTATTCTACGACCCCGGATTTAGCGTAATTGACTGTGTGATTGTGAAACGAGCACCCAAAGATTATGTGTTGGTGTTGAAAGATAACACGCGTCCGAATCGTTATTTGCAAGCTGCTTTTGGCGAATCGCCTCTTGGTCCTTGGACTGATATGACCGAACCTTTCTCTGGACTCCTTACTGAAGGACCTACAGTAGAAAAAGTGGGCGATGACTATCTGGTTTACTATGATTTCTATGGCGAAAAACGATATGCAGCAGCTCGCACCAAAGATTTTAAGAATTTTGAAGATGTGTCGAATTTGATTTCGCTTCCTGAGGGGCATAAACACGGCACAATTTTTCAAACTACAGAAAGCGTGTTGCAAAATATGCTTGAAGAAGCAAAAAAACGCGGATTCATTTCTGCATCAAAATAAAACGTATGAAACAAGTTAAAAACTACATATTAGCTTTAGGGCTGTTGGCTTCGGCTCAGCTTCAAGCGCAAGACTTGCCCACTTATCAGGGCAAAGAATTGAGCAATCCCGATTACCATCATGGGCAATTAGCGCCAGCAATTGGGGTGCACAATATTCAAGTAACTCGTGCCAACCGCGAGTTCCCTCAATATGCCGATGGATTAGGATATACTTACAATCACCAACCCATGTTGGCTTATTGGAACAACACCTTCTACCTAGAATATTTGTCAAACCCAGTGGGCGAGCATGAACCTGGAGGGGCAACATTCTTGTTGACTTCAAAAGATGGTCAGAATTGGTCGAAACCAGAAGTGATTTTCGCACCTTATCGTATTCCCGATGGCACTAAAAAAGAAACCAAACGAAACGGTATTCAAGAGACGAAAGATTTGCTTAGTGTAAACCATCAGCGCATGGGATTTTATGTGAGTGAAAAACAAGATAAACTTTTGGTACTTGCGAATATTTCTATTTGTCTCGACATTACAGATAGCCCAAACGACGGAAATGGTATTGGTCGCGTGGTGCGTGAAATTAAGAAAGATGGCTCTTGGGGTGAAACCTATTTTATTTACTACAACCACGGATGGAGTAAAGAGAATACAAGCTACCCTTACTACAAAGAAGCAAAAGACAAAGCCTTTGTGAAAGCTTGCGACGAACTTTTGGCTAATCGCCTAATGGTGCAACAATGGAATGAGGAAATCGATAGAGAAGACCCTCTACTTTCGTTGCAAGGCGAATACAAAGCTTTTAACTGGTATCATTTGGCAAATGGCGACATTGTAGGTTGGTGGAAACACGCGCTCACAGCCATTAGTAAAGATGGAGGAAAAACTTGGACTAAGCCTACACGTGCTCCCGGTTTTGTGAATAGCAACGCTAAAATTTGGGGGCAAAAGCTAGATGATGGTAACTACATGACCGTTTATAACCCATCGGATTACCGTTGGCCTTTGGCTCTTTCAATGAGTAAAAACGGCATGAATTACGACAACTTGCTATTGGTGCATGGTGAAATTTCGCCCATGCGATATGGTGGTAACTACAAATCATATGGTCCGCAATATGTACGCGGAATTGTAGAAGGAAACGGCAATGTGCCCGGCGATGATGCTTGGGTGAGCTACAGTGTGAACAAAGAAGATATTTGGGTATCAAAAATTCCTGTGCCTGTAGAATCGGTAGAGAAAAATCAGGTGAACGATCAATTCAACGTCATGTCCGATGGCAAAGAACTTGACCGATGGAATATTTACTCGCCGGTGTGGGCTAGAGTGGGTGTGGAACCATGGAATGGGAAAAAAGCTTTGGTGCTACACGATCAAGATGATTATGAGTTTGCTAAAGCTGAGCGTGTATTCCCTCGAATGGAAAATGCCGTTGTAGAATTTAACATTACACCAGCTCAAAACAAAAATGGAAAGCTCGATGTGGAGCTTTGCGATGAAAATGGTATTGCTACTATGCGCCTTACTTTCGCTGAAAACGGATACATTCAACAAAAGAATGGCTACCGCATGAAAGACATCATGAAGTATAATGCAAATGAAACTTACGATATTCGTATTGAGGTAACTTGCCACAGCCGATTCTACTATATTTATGTGAATGGCGAGAAGAAATCAACCGGATTATGTCATAACCCTGTTCCTGCCGTAGAGCGATTAACGTTCCGCACGGGCGACATTCGTCGATTCCCAAATATTGACACTCCAACCGACCAAGATTGGGACATTAAGCAAAACGGACAGCCTTGTGCCCCAGCAAGCTACGCTATCTTCTCTGTGAAATCATCAGCTTATAACACTAAAAAATAGAATAATGAAAAACATTTTGAAATTTGCCCTTTTGGCTGTTGTGGTTGTTTCGTTTGCCCAATGTGCCGATAACGAAAAAGAAGGTGCGGTGTTGAAGTATAACGACTACAAACACTATGTAGATTACTTCAATGAAATGGAAGATGAAAATATTGCTCAAGCTATTCCAAATAGCGAGTCGTGGGCATGGATGGAAGATAATATTCCATTGTTTTCTTGCCCGCAAGAGAACTTTGAGGAAATGTATTACTTCCGTTGGTGGACATACCGAAAGCACATTAAAGAAACTCCGGTGGGATGGGGTATTACCGAGTTCTTGATAAATCGTCCTTATGCCGATAAGTGGAATTTGATTGCCTGTGCCATTGGTCATCACACCATGGAAGGTCGTTGGTTGCACAATGCACAATACACTGAAGGAAACATTAACACTTGGTTGCGTGGAAATGAAGGCAAACCCATGAAAAAGCTACATAAATTCAGTAGCTGGACTGCCTATGCTTTACTACAGGCTTATTATGTGAACAACGATCAAGATTTTATCGTTGATATGTTGCCCGACCTTATTGGAGAGTACCAAAAATGGGAAGCTGAAAAACGTTTACCTTCAGGTTTGTTTTGGCAAGAAGATGTGCGCGATGGTATGGAAGAGCAGATTAGTGGTGGACGACGAGTGAAAAATATTCGTCCAACCATTAACAGCTATATGTATGGTAATGCTGTGGCAATTTCAGAAATAGCTCAACTTGCAGGCGATACAGAAACTGCAAACCTTTATGCTGCAAAAGCCGACACACTAAAAGCATTGGTGAATGATTCTATTTGGAATGACGATGCCAAATTCTTTGAAACTATTCAAGAGAAAACCAAAGACTTTGCACAAGTTCGTGAAGCTATTGGTTTCATTCCTTGGTATTTCCACATTCCAGATGCATCGAAGGGTGAAGCTTGGGATCAAATTAACCTTACCGATGGTTTTCTTGCGCCTTATGGTTTAACAACAGCAGAGCGTCGTCACCCCGATTTTCGCAGCCATGGTTGTTGTCGTTGTGAGTGGGATGGCCCTATTTGGCCATTTGCTTCATCGCAAACGTTGGTAGGCTTGGCAAACTATTTGAACGACTATGAAGCACAACCCTATGTGAACGATAGCACTTATTTTGCACAAATGGAACTTTATGTAGAGTCGCAATACCACCGAGGTCGTCCTTATGTGGGTGAATATTTAGATGAAGTAACAGGCTATTGGTTGAAAGGCGACCAAGAGCGCAGTCGATATTATAACCACTCAACGTTCAACGATTTGATGATTTCAGGTTTGGTTGGTCTTCGTCCACAAGCCGGAAATACGGTGGTAGTAAATCCATTAATCCCAGCTGGGAAATGGGATTGGTTCTGTCTTGACCAAGTGAAATATCATGACAAGATGCTTACCATCGTGTGGGATAAAACAGGCGAGAAGTATGGCAATGGTGTTGGCCTATATGTGCTGGCCGATGGTAAAGAAATTGGTAGAACAAGCGAGCTTACAAAATTAACTTGTGAATTGTAGCATCATGAATAGACTATTTTATGTTTTGGTTGTTTTTGCACTAAGCTTATCGGCGTGTAGTGAGCAGCAACCAAACGATTTCAAAAGTGGAATCTTAGTTGATGAGTTCATCTACGATGAAGCCCCGTATCCATCGTGCCATTCAGCCACTATTGAGGAAACACCCGAAGGATTGGTAGCATCGTGGTTCGGAGGAACAAGAGAGCGCAATCCTGATGTGTGCATTTGGGTGAGTCGTCAGGTAGATGGCAAATGGCTAGAAGCTGAAAATGTGGCCGATGGGGTACAACCCGATGGCACGCGCTTGCCAACTTGGAATCCGGTGCTTTTTCAGGTGCCCGGTGGCGAGTTAATGTTGTTCTACAAAGTAGGTCCTTCGCCATCGAAGTGGTGGGGATTAATTAAACGTTCGTATGACAACGGTAAAACATGGAGTGAGGCAGAAACAATGCCTGAGGGTATTTATGGTCCGGTAAAAAACAAACCTATCATGCTAGCCGATGGCACGCTCATGTGCCCAAGCAGCCAAGAAGGAATTAGCCCCGGCTGGAAATCATTCTACGAAACGACCAACGATTTAGGTAAAACGTGGGAACGCCATGAGCCTATCAACGATGGAAAAGTTTATCAAGCCATTCAACCTTCTTTGCTTACTTATGCCGACGGACGAATGCAAACACTAGCCCGCACACGTATGTCGGTGATTGGCTCATGTTGGTCGGAAGATGGCGGAAAAACTTGGGGTTTAATGCAGCCTTGCGGATTGCCAAATAATAACTCAGGTATCGATGCAGTGAGTTTGAAAGATGGTCGTCAGCTAGTGGTTTATAATCATGTGGCAACACCCATTGGTGCACCTAAAGGACATCGTACACCATTAAATGTGGCAGTGTCAAAAGATGGCAAACATTGGGAAGCCGCTTTGGTGCTTGAAGACTCTGAAATCAGTCAGTATTCTTATCCATCGGTCATTCAGGCAAAAGATGGCTTAGTACATATAGTATATACTTGGCGGCGTAAAAAAATTAAACACGTGGTAGTAGATCCTAGCAAGTTGGTTACATCTCCCATTGAGTTTGAAAGATGGCCAGAGTAAGTACAGTATCATAAAGACAACACTAAAAGCTTCTTCCAAAGAAAACATTGGCGAAGCTTTTAGTGTTTTGTTCTTTTCACTTTAGAAAAGAATATCGTAAATTGAAAAATCAAAATTTGATATGAAAAATATAAAAATCACCTTAATTTTAGTGTTTTTAGCTGTTAGTAACCTGATGGCTCAAACCATGGATTCAGATCATAATTTTCAACGTCCATTGATTGAAGTGCTTCAAAACATGGAGACTCAATTCAATGTGAAAATTAAATATTCGGAGAAAGACCTTAAAGATTTAAAGCTCGATAATGCCGATTGGAGAATCCGCCCTTGGGATGTAGAGCTAAGCTTGAAAAATGTGTTGGGCACATTCGACCTTGTGGCAAACCCCGATGGAGAAAATACGTATAAGGTTGAAAACTTCCGTCGTCACCGCCGAACTGTGGAAGAAGCGCAGCAATTTTTAGACTATCTGACCACTCAATACGATGATAAAGCATCGTGGGAAGCCCGACGAAATGAATTGAAAAAAGAAATTAGAAAAGCTGTTCGCTTAGATGAAGCTCCAGAAGCTCCCGGAACAAAACCAATTTTCACGAAAGAGCGAAAACTCAACGGATATACTACGCAAAATTTTGCCCTTGAAACCATGCCCGGTGTTTATGTATGTGGAACAATTTATCGTCCAGCTAAAATTAAGGGCAAAGCGCCTTTAATGATGTGTCCTATCGGACATTTCTATGGCGGTCGATACAATAAAGACCTTCAAGCACGCTGTGCAGGCTTGGCAGCCATGGGTGCAGTGGCAGTGCAATATGATTTATTTGCGTGGGGAGAATCGGAATTACAGTTCAAAGGCTATCACCAAACCAGTTTAGCCAACACCGTGCAAGCAGTAAACACCGAGCGCATTCTCGATTATATGCTTTCTCAAAAATACATCGACCCTAAACGAGTGGGAATCACCGGAGGTTCAGGAGGTGGAAGCCACAGTATGCTCATGGCAGCTATCGATGATCGTTTTGCTCTTAGTGTGCCAACGGTTATGATGTCGGCCATTCATTATGGCGGTTGTCCTTGTGAAAGTGGAAACCCTATTCACTTGTGTGGAAATGGAACCAACAACGTAGAAATTGCAGCTATATTTGCCCCAAAACCTCAATTGATAATTTCCGATGGTGGTGATTGGACAGCTAATGTGCCTAACTTAGAATTTCCATTCTTAGCTCGCACCTATGGTTTCTATCAAGCCAAAGATGAGGTGAAAAATGTGCATTTCCCGAACGAAAAACATGACTATGGCGCAAGCAAACGCACCGCTATGTATAGATTCGTGGCTGAACAATTTGGGCTCGATGCGTCGAAAGTGTTCAACAAAAACGGAGAACTTGACGAGTCGTTCTTCACGCCACAGTCGGAAAACGAACTAAAAGCGTTGGGCGACAATGGCGAAAAATTGCCGGCCAATGCTATTAACTATGTGCAATTGCGCAAGCTCATTGTGCCACGTTATCAGATTGGAGTAATTGATTTGATGATTCTAAAACGTCAGAAACTTAGCGCATTCCCACTAGCCGAAGAAATTGGAGCCGATGGGTTAGAGGTTGATATGGGTGGCTTGGGTAAACGACCAACTTTTGAAAGTAAGTTTAGCAACGACTCACTTCGCAACTTGTTTGTTGAAACTTCAGTAAAACACAATCAAAACATTGTGGCACTAGCCATGACTGGTTACTATGCCCAATCGTTGGCTGAGAAAGAAACCGCAGTGCAATCAGTAAAAGATTGTATTGATGCTATGGTAAAAATGAATGTTACCGTTGGTTTCTTGCCTTTGGGTGTGCAGTGCGACTTGGTGAAATATCCGGAAAAACGAGATGCAGTAGTATCTCGATTGAAAAAAATTGCCAAATATGCCGAAGCTAATCATGTGGTTATTGCCATTGAAACAGCTCTCGATGCAGCGGGCGATAAACAACTTTTAAAAGAAATTGGCAGCGATAATATCAAGATTAGTTTTAATATTGCCAGTCCAATTCGTGCCGGGCGCGATTTATATGCAGAATTGCAAACCTTAGGAACCGAAAATATAGCACAAATTCATGCCTCAAATGGAGATGGCGTGTGGTTGCAAAACGATCCTCAGGTAGATATGCCTAAATTAAAAGAAACGCTCGACAACATGGGGTGGAGTGGTTGGCTCATCATTGAGCGTTCGCGCGATGCTAACGATGTGCGCAATGTGCGTGGCAACTTTGGTGCAAACGTAAAATATATGAAATCAATTTTTCAAGATTAATAAATATGAAGAAGTTTAGTTTTTTATCTCTTATCATGGCGGTAGCCTTGTTGGTTTCTTGTAATTCAAAACCAGCAGTTCAGCAAATGGATTATTCTGAATTTACAAACGTAGAATACTGGCAAGTAGTGTCGGGTAGAGCGGTTAAAATTGTTGATGCAATGGAATTGAACGATACCATTAAAGCAAAACAAGTGCAAGATTTAATTGCAGCTCAATACTACAGATTAAACGGTGTTTACGATTCTAATGATATTGAGATTAGGGCTATAAAAGCTTCGGAGTTGGGCGATGAAGAGAAAACACGAGAAGTAGAAAGCATTAAGGCTAATCAGCAAACTAAGGTTGATGGGCTGCACGCCGACTATGTGTCTAACCTTTCAAAATTGCTTACTCCAGAGCAAGTTGATGCCGTGAAAGATGGTATGACTTACAGTGTAGCACCAAACACTTATGCTGCATTCTTAGACATGATTCCTGATCTTACCGAACCACAAAAGAAATTCATTTGGGATGCGCTTTACGAAGCTCGTGAGCACGCCATGGATGCCGGTTCTTCAAAAGAAAAACACGGATGGTTTGGAAAATACAAAGGACGTATTAATAACTACTTGGCAAAAGAAGGCTACGACTTGAACACCTTGAGCAATGATTGGCACGAACGATTGAAAGCACGAGGCATACAGCTTTAAGACTCCACGTTACTATATTTTAAAAGCCTTAACCTGCAATTGTAGGTTGGGGCTTTTTTGTTTTATAAGGGGGGGTATTTCATTTGATAAAACGGGGGATAGGCTGATATTCCAATCTGGATGTAAGCTCGGTTAGCTAGAAAGCAAAGCCAAAGTTTTTTGCTCGCAAGGTAGATTTCAGGAGCTCGACAGTGTAGAAATAGTTTTTTTCGTTTCGAAGTGAAACTTTCTTGTGAAATTGTGTTTGTGTATGTAAAATAAAGTTAATTTTAAACTAGCGTTTAAGAAACGAAAAATAAAGGAATATGATATAGAAGCGTGTTACGGAGTGAGGCAAAATGATTAAGAAAGTAGAATTTTAAAAAGGACAATTTAGAGATTGAAGCCCCACTTCAAAAAAACAATGAGTAGTAAGCAACACAGGTGACGGTGAATACAATTGACATCTCACATTTAAGTATATAGTTATCAGAGAAAGCTCAAATTGAAACGCACTAAATTTAAGATAAGCAAATACCACACGCACACATTCTCAAATGATTACTAGACTGCCAATGTGCAGAATGCAATGGATTTTTACACAGGAAGATAATTGTAAACGCATGGTGTCCAAAGCAAACTAGCTTTTGCCACAGATTATCTTGAAGCAATCAATAATTGAAGATACAACCAGATGAAAAATAATTTTTACTTCTTGCTATTCATTGCAGCGATAGTTATTTCCTGTAAGAGCAAGCCCACCGATTTCCCCAAAGACTATTCCGAATTTACCAATGAAGAATATTGGTTAGTAGTTTCCAATAAGGCTGCACTCATTGTAGATTCCTTGAAACTAGAAGATGAAAGCTTAAAACTAGAGGTGCAAGATTTAATTGCAGCACAATATTATCGTCTGAATAGTATGTACGACCATAATAACGCTGAAATTAATACAATTCAAGCCTCAAAGCTAGCCGAAGATGAAAGAATACGGAACATTGAATTGATACAAAATGTGCAACAAGCAAAAGTGCAAATGCTGCATGATTAATTTATGCTCGATTTAGCCAATCTTCTCACATTCAAATAAATAGACGAGGTGAAAGATGGCATGGCTTACTATATCTTAGAGCATACTTACGATGCTTATCTTGATATGGTGCCTTCACTCAACATCGAGCAAAAACAATTCATTTACCATGCTCTAGTTCGTGCGCGCGAAGAAGCCATGAGTGTAGATTCGGTAAAAGACAAAGACGCTTGTTTCACGAAAGTAGAAGACATTATTAACGACTATCTTTCCAACGAAGGATACAACTTAGTCAACACAGCAGCAGAGTAGAACAGCCGACACCACTCACGGGGCGTTCAATTAGATTAAGCACTGTAATCAACCAAAAAATAGCCAATTCTTCATGAAGAATTGGCTATTTTAATAATAATTCAGCGTGTAAACTCGGATTCTATTTCAATGATTGAAGTTTTTGCTCCGGATTCCATTTTGAACCAAAAACAAAGGAAGTATTTACTTGCGATGCTTTTAGCTTTTTGCTGTAATCCTTTAAATTATCAGCTTTTAACCAAGCATAGTCAGTACCGTTTTGCTTGTTGCCCGATAGGTAGTATCTGTCGCCATAAGTGTTGGGGTAGTACTTTGCTTTTTCTGGATTGTTTTCGTAAGTTTTACGATAAAAATGTTTGTCGGCCAATCTTTTGCTGAACTCACAATCTACAATGAAGAATTGCGAATCGTAATGACTTCTTCCTAAGAAGAAATGCTGTACACCATCAAAGTAAGAATCTTTCACTACCATCTTTTGGTCGGCATCGGTAATGCCAGCGTGCCAGATAGAAGAAATGGCTTCATGCTGATAGAAGCTGCAATGCTCAGCATAGCACCAGCCCATGGCTCTGAACATATCAACAGCGCCCGACATTTCGCAGGCTCTCAAATAATACAATCCGTTTTTATAGTCCATAAGGCATACGGTGTTGGCACCATTGCCGATTAAATTGCAATTGTCGAAAATAATTCGAGTTCCCGTAGCATAAACCGCATAAGCTGTTTTTCCAATCTTTTCCGAAGTATTTTGAATTGTTACATTTTGAATTGCCACATCGTCGCTAGTAATATTTAAAACAGCAGCGCCAATGGCATCGGGCGATTTTACCCACTCGTTTTTTAATTGAGTGTAGGCAATTTGAGTACCTTCTTTGCTTTCGCCAATTAATTGTACGTTATCGCGGTCAATCAAAACTTTCTCGGCATAAACGCCATCTTTAACCAAAATTTGTGCTTCTATCAGATTGATTTGAGGCAACGAATTAATGGCAGCTTGCACAGTAGTAAAATCGCCTGAACCGTCTTGAGCCACTACAATCTTCTTTTGAGCAAACGCCAACTGCCATGTTCCAAGGCAGATTATCGTCAGTAATATTAATTTTTTCATCGTGTTGTTATTTTCCTACCATTACGGCAGCTTGAATAAATGGAGCAATTCCTTTACAATCATTTTTCACCACTTTTTCGGCAGTGTAATATTCATAGTCGCCCATGCGATAGTTTTTAGTACCACCAAGACCACAGCTTCCACAAATACCAACCATGCTAGGCAAACCGTCGGTGTCAATAATGATGAATTGTTTCACCATATCGTCGAATGCTTGACTTGCAATATCTTTGTATTTAGGGTCGAGATATCCCATTTTAGCTCCTTTGGCAAAAGCACAAATGTACATAGCGGTGCCCGATCCTTCAAGGTAGTTTCCTTCGCGGTAACCTTGGTCTAGCACTTGAAACCAACAGCCTGTTTTTTCGTCGCGCACTTGCATTAGGGCATCGCAACATTTTTGCAAGATGCTAATCAGTTCAGCACGGTCTTTATGGTCGGCAGGAAGATAGTCTAGGATGTCGCAAATAGCCATTACATACCAACCCATTGATCGACTCCAGAAATGGTGAGAAAGTCCAGTTTCAGGATCGCACCATTTTTGAGTTTTGCTTTCATCCCAAGCATGATACATAAGCCCGGTTTTAGGGTCGCAAGTTTTTTCATAAGTCAAAATCACCTCGTGTGTAGCCACATCAAACCATTCAGGAGCATCAAAGTCTTTGGCATATTCGGCCAAGAAAGGCATTCCCATATACACCCCATCAAGCCATAGCTGCCAAGGATATATTTTTTTGTGCCAATAAGCACCAGTTTTAGTGCGGGGGTGTTTTTCCATTTGTTCAATGAATTGTCCCACGGCTTTCTGGTATTTAGCTTCGCTGGTTTGCTCCCATGCAAGCAAAATGTTTTTAGCAGGGCAAATGTAGTCGATGTTAAATTTATTTATGTCGTAGCGAGGTACAGATCCGTCTTCCATCACTAATTTATCCATGTCGGCAAGCATATAATCGCCATATTTAGCATCAACATCGCGAAGCATATTAATGGCGCTACCCAGATAGGCCACATCATAGCTCCAACCGCGCACTGTTCTGCCGTTGTAATAACCTAAGCTGTCATTTCTAGTCATCACAGCATCAGCCATTCTCACCGACCATTTAGCGGTGTCAGCGGTGTTTGTTGGCTGCTTTTTTTTGTGTGTTTTTGTGCCACAGCTCATTAATAGAGCTGAAAGGGCAATTAGAATTACTTTTCTTGTTCTCATTAATTTGTTGGTTTAATATCAATAAACTCCCACAAATATAAGAAAAGGATTTGAAATCGTTTACACTGCAATTGCATAGCCCTTCTCGAAATGAGAAAGGCGTGATTTATATCCTTCTTAAATCAAACGTAAATGCTTGCAAAATTACGCACTACGTCTGATTGCTTTTTTTTGTTAACAAGTGTAATTCTACCGTTATTTGAACAAAAGTTAATGAAAACGTTTCCAAAAATCAAAAATGATGCCTATTTTTGAGCTTCCCATAAAATAAACTTTAGATTAATATACATATGAGAAAGGTTTTCTTAGCTACCATTGGTTTTAATTTCCTTTTGGCAAGCCTTGTAGGCTGTTCGGCAACATCTTCTGAGAAAGATTGGCAATTGCCTCACATTCCAACTGTTGAGGAAGTAGGGCAGCAATTGTTGCCTGCTGAAATCTTGCCTGTAGAGGCTCCATTTTCAACCCTAAAATTTATGAAGCCTAGCTTTCCTACCGATACGGTATTTTTATCATTGGTTGCCAACGAGCTAAACACCTTGCGCATCAATCAAGCTATTACAGCATTAAGTGAGCGTGGTGGTGGTGTGGTAGTTGTGCCTGCAGGAGAATGGCGCACAGGACGTGTTGAGCTTAAAAGCAATGTAAACTTGCACGTTCCAGAGGAAGCAGCCTTGAATTTTAGTAGTTGGGTGAAAGATTATCAACCAGCCGTATTTACTCGAAATGAGGGCGTTGAATTGATGTCGATGGGTTCATGCGTTTATGCCAATGGGCAAGATAATATTGCTATTACAGGAAACGGTCGTCTTATTGGTCCGGGTTCGGAAGAAGGTGATATTATAGAACGCATTGAGCGTTCATCGGTTATTGAAAATGTAATTTCGGCTAATATGCCGGTGGCTGAGCGCATTTACGACGGCAATCAACCGTCGGGCACTATTTTCCCACCCATGTTTATTTCTCCTATCAATTGCACACGCGTGTATATTGAGGGGGTGAATCTTTCGCACACCGTGTTTTGGAACATTGTGCCAGTTTATTGCGACAATGTAATTATTCGTGGGGTGAGTGTGCAATCAGTAGGTGTGTCTCGTGGAGATGGTATCGATATTGAATCGACTAAGAATGTGTTGATTGAATACTGCACTTTGAGCTGTGGCGATGATTGTTTCACCATGAAAGCAGGACGTGGCGAAGATGGTATTCGTGTGAATAAAGCCACTGAGAATGTAGTGGTGCGCTACTGTTTGGCTCGCGAAGGACATGGGGGTATCACCGTTGGTAGCGAAACAGCTGGATGGGTAAAAAATCTGTATGTGCACGATTGTGTGTTCGATAATACCGGTGTGGGTGTACGATTTAAGACTCGCCGTTCGCGTGCAGGAGGTGGCGACAATCTTATTTATGAGCGCATTAGAATGAATTTGAATGCTACGGCATTTAAATTCGATATGTTAGGTCAGCCTCTTTATGTGGGCAAATTAGCAAAACGCTTGCCTGCGTTGCCAGTAAATGAACTTACTCCAGCCTATAAAAATGTAATAGCGAAAGATTTCCTTATTGAAAAGTGCACCCACTTTGTAAATGTAATTGGAATTCCTGAAATGCCTATGACCAATTTAGTGCTTGAAAATATGCAAGTAGATGAAGCGAGCCGAGGAATTTTTAAATCGGCAGATTTAGACGGGGCACACTTAAAGAATATTCGCATTACATCGCCAGCCAAAGAGCTGATTTTTCTTGATAGTAGAAACGTACTTTTTGAAAATATGAAAGTAAACCATGCTGATTCTGCATTAGTTCAAGTGCGCATTGATGGCGACTTGTCGGATAATATTAAAGTGGAAGATTGCGCGGGGATACAATCGGTAGGTGTTTCTTCAAATAACTAGTAAAAACAAACAAAAAAAGATATGAATAGAATTTTAACCGTAATGCTTTTGGCGGTTATGTTTGCTTGTCAAACACCAACGCCCGAAGCACAACACACCGAAAAAAAATACTTATCGGGAACAGGTGTTGACGATGCCGTAGATTGGCAGTTTTATTGCACCGATGGGCGAAAATCGGGGGAGTGGACTACCATTCCAGTACCTTCGTGCTGGGAACAGTTCGGATTTGGAAATTATGATTACGGTCATGCCCAAGATGCCGACCGTGCCAAAGAAGAAGGATTGTACAAACTTCAATTTGAAGTGCCTTCAAATTGGAACAATGAGCAAGTAAAGATTGTGTTTGAAGGGGCTATGACCGATACCGAGGTGAAGGTAAATGGTAAGCTAGCTGGCGATATTCATCAAGGAGCATTTTATCAGTTTAGCTACGATATTTCGTCGTTGTTGAACTATGGTGAAAGCAACTTGCTTGAAGTGCGAGTAGCAAAACACTCTGCCAACGAATCGGTAAACAAAGCCGAACGATATTCTGATTTCTGGATTTTCGGGGGGATTTTTCGACCTGTTTTCTTAGAAATGAAACCGAAGCAAAATATAGATCGAGTGGCTATCAATGCACTTGCCGATGGTCAATTTAACGCTGATGTATATCTTTCAGCAGCAGCTAAAAATATGCAAGTGGAAGCGCAGGTTTACACCTTAGAAGGCACGAAGATAGGCACAGCATTTGAAGCTTACCAAGCAGAAGGTGAAAATAAAATTTCGCTTACTTCTAGTCTAGATAACATTAAAACATGGAATCCGGAAACACCAAATTTATATGAGGTGCGTTTCCAATTATTCGATGCTAGCCACGCAGTGCATGAAATGACCAAACGTTTCGGATTTCGCACCATTGAAGTGCGAGACCGCGATGGAATTTATGTTAATGGAGTGCAGTTGAAATTGAAAGGCGTAAACCGCCATACCTTCCGCCCAGAACACGGACGAGCTTCTAGTGCTGCCATTAGTTTAGAAGATGTAGAGATGATTAAATCGATGAACATGAACGCCGTGCGTATGTCTCATTATCCTCCGGAATCACACTTCCTAAACTATTGCGATTCGCTAGGTTTGTTTGTGCTCGATGAACTTACAGGTTGGCACGATGCCTACGATACCGAAGTGGGCACAAAACTCGTGAAAGAAATGATTGCTCGCGATGTGAATCACCCATCGATTATTCTTTGGGACAATGGTAACGAGGGCGGAACAAATTGGGAACTCGATACGCTATTTACACATTACGATATTCAAAAGCGCCGTGTAATTCACCCTTGGAATGAATATAATGGTTTTGCCACACAGCACTACCGCCCTTACGATTATGGAGCGGGCACATTCCTCTATGGCCATAATATTACCATGCCTACCGAGTTTTTGCATGGAATGTATGATGGTGGTCATGGTGCTGGACTGTATGATTATTGGGAGCAAATGTGGAATTTTCCTCGTGCAGCAGGCGGTTTCCTTTGGGACTATGCCGATGAGGGGCTTATGCGCACCGACAAAAATAACGAGATTGACACCGACGGTAGTCATGCTCCCGACGGCATTCTTGGTCCACACCTTGAAAAGGAAGGAAGCTATTTTGCTATTAAGGAAATTTGGGCTCCAATTCGCTTTGAAGATATTGACATTACGCCATACTTTACAGGTAAACTGAATATAGAGAACCGCTATCTATATAGCAACTTGTCAACTTGCACTTTCTCATATGAATTGAAGAAAACAACTTATCCGCAAGGAGTTACAGCTAGCCATACGGCAGATGTTGCAGCTCCAAATGTTGCACCAAGACACAAAGGAGTGCTTGCACTAAATCTTCCAAATGATTGGATGACCTACGACATTCTAGCCGTAACAGCTTACGATCAGCACGGAAAGCAAATCTACACTTGGACTTGGGGCATTAGCATTCCTAAAGACATCGTGCAGCGAATGTTGCAAGAAGCAAAAGGAAGTGCAGCAATTACGTATCAAGAAGATAAAAAAGATATTCAAGTGAAAGTGGGCACATTGAATTATGTGTTTGCCAAACATGCTGGGCAGTTGAAGTCGGTGCGCAATGAGTTGGGAGATATTCCATTTAATGGAGGTCCTCAATTGAGCGATGGCAAAGCAGTGTTTACCGAAACAAAAGTAAAAACGTGTGGAGATAGTTTGAAAATTACAGCATCTTTTGATGCCGCCGATTCGCGAATAAAGGAACTCACATGGACGGTGTTACCCAATGGTTGGCTTCGTCTGCACATTTATTATGTGCCTTTCGAATACGACAAAGATTTTAACTACATGGGGGTTGACTTCGCTTATCCAGAGCAACTTGTTGATGGGGTGAAGTGGTTAGGTCGTGGACCTTACAGAGTGTGGAAAAACCGAATGCAAGGTGTGGAACTCGATGTATATTCTAAAGAATATAACAACACCATAACAGGAGTAGCTCCGCTTATTTACCCTGAATTTAAGGGCTATTTTGCGAACCTTTATTGGGCACAAATAGAATCGAAAGAACAAAACTTTACGGTAGCCACATCCACCGATGATGTGTTCTTACGCCTTTACACTCCAAAGCAAGCACCCGAATATTTCGAGCGAGTGAACCCCTTGTTCCCTCAAGGAGATATTTCATTTATGCAAGCAATTCCACCTATCGGAACAAAATCAAATGATCCATGGAATATGGGACCTTCAGGTCGTCAAAACAAGTTCTTCGATTACGGACCATTCGACGATTGGAGAATCCGAAGTCAGCAAATGACCCTATTTTTTAATTTCTCAGCAAACCAATAATTGATATGACAAAAAAGATATTTACTTTAATATGCCTTGTAGCTTTAGCTATCCCATCGATGGCAGCTGCCGACATTTGGGTGTCGCCAAAGGGGAAAGATAGCAACGATGGAACAAAAGAAAAACCTTACGCTAGTTTGAATATGGCCGTGCGTAAAGCACGCGAACTTCGCCGATTGCATGATGATGCAATTGCCGATGGCATTAATATCATCATGCAAGGGGGAACATATGAGCTTTACGAACCACTACAAATTCGTCCTGAAGATAGCGGTACTGCTACTTCGCCTACTACGGTGAAGGCTGCCGATGGAGATGAAGTGGTTATTAGTGGAGGTGTGCAAGTGAAAGCTTGGCAAAAGCTCGCTACAAATGTGACGGGATTGCCCAAAGAGGCTAGAGGTAAAGTGTGGGTGACCGATAGCCCTTATGTGGGTGGTCGTCAGCTAGAGTTTCGCCAAATGTGGGTGAATGGGGTCAAAGCCGATCGTGCATCAAACTACACCGATGGAGAGCTCGATCGTATCCTTACTGTTGATAACGAAAATGAAATTCAATGGATACCAAAACCGAAATTTGCGGTGGCAGAAATGAATCAGCTAGAATTTTTCATTCATCAGTGGTGGGCTGTTGCCAACTTGCGTGTGAAATCGATGCAAGTGGTGGGCGATAGCTGCGCTGTAACTTTTCACCAACCCGAAAGCAAAATTCAATTTGAACACCCTTGGCCTGCTCCATATATTGATGTGGACAAAGATAAAAATGGAAACTCAGCATTCTATTTTGTTAATGCCATAGAGTTGCTAAACAAGCCGGGAGAGTGGTATCATGATTTGAAATCGGGCAAGATTTATTATTATCCTCGCCACAATGAAAACATGAAAGCTGCCGAAGTAACCGTGCCTGTGTTGGAGAATTTGGTGCAAGTTACAGGTAAAATCGACGAGCCTGTGTGTTATTTCAATTTCCAAGAAGTGTCATTTAAACACGTAAGTTGGATGCGTCCATCTACTCATGGTCATGTGGCATTGCAAGCCGGATTTTATTTTCATGAGGCTTACAAACTGCAAGAGCCGGGCACTCCCGATAAAGCCGATTTAGAAAATCAAGCGTGGTTAGGGCGCCAAGAAGCGGGCGTGAAAGTGCGTTATGCTTCGCATTTGAAGTTTGAAGGCTGCACCTTCGAACATATGGCAGCCAGTGGTTTAGATTTAATAGAGGGTACAAATCATAACCTTGTAGAGGGGTGTTTGTTTCGCGATCTTGGTGGTTCGGCGCTGAATGTGGGTTTCTTTGGCGATGAAGCCTTTGAAGCGCATCGTCCTTATGCTCCTGCCGATAGTCGTTGGGTTTGTCATCATGAAACGATCAGCAATAACCGCATTGTGAATGTTACCAATGAAGATTGGGGATGTGTGGGTATTGGTGCCGGATTTGTGAGCGATATTTTAATTTCGCATAACGATATCAGTGATGTAAACTACACCGGTATTAGCTTAGGTTGGGGCTGGACAGGCACGGTGCACTGCATGAAAAATAACACGGTGGCAGATAACTATATTCACTATTTTGCTAAAAATATGTATGATGTGTCGGGTATCTACACGCTAGGTATGCAGCCGAACACCGAGCTTAGAGGAAATCGCATTGAGGACTTGCAAAAAGCACCTTATGCGCACGATCCTGAGCATTACCAATATTTGTATCTCGATGAAAATTCATCGTACATTCGTGTGATTGACAATTGGACAGAGAAAGATAAATACCTCTCAAACTGTCCGGGACCCGGAAACCATTGGGAGAATAATGGTCCTGAGGTGTCGGATTCCATTAAAACAAATGCAGGTTTGCAAGAACGATTTAAAAACTTACTCCATGAATAGAATAAAATACCTATTAATAGTATGTTTTGGGTTGTTTACTGCCTGTCATACTACCACCACCATTCAGGTTGAAAAAACCGATCAGGCATCTAATCGTTTAACCTATGGATTGCAGAATTTAGAGGAGCATTTAACACCTTTGGGTTTCAGCTTTACAACTAGTAATGCCGACTATACGTTGGTAGTTGGAGAGCTTACCGATGCCGAATTTGTGCAACGATTGGCAAACGATGGTATCACTGTAGATTTACAGAAAAAAGAAAGTTTTAAGATTTGGCGCGAGGGAAAATATATCTATAGTGTGGGAGCCGATAAAAGCGGTGCACTTTATGGATTGCTTGAATTAAAAGAATTGATCAGCAACCAAGGTGAAATTCCGGCACAACTTAATTGCACAGATGCACCAGAAATGGTACTTCGAGGTACGGCTGTTGGTTTGCAGAAAACCAACATTCTACCGGGTCGTCATGTTTATGAATACCCCATTGATGAGAAAAATTTCCCTTGGTTCTACGACAAGCAACTTTGGCTAGATTACCTCGACCGCATGGTAGAAAATCGTTACAACTCGCTTTACCTTTGGAGTGGTCATCCTTTTGCTTCCTTGGTGAAACTGAAAGATTACCCTTATGCGGTGGAAGTAGATGATGCCACTTTCGAGAAGAATAAAGAAATCTATGCTTTTCTTACCGAAGAGGCAGATAAGCGCGGTATTTGGGTTATTCAAATGTTTTACAACATTATTTTGCCTAAACCTTTTGCAGATCATCATGGGCTGAAAACCCAAGAACGAGGTAGAGTAATTACACCTCTCATTGCCGATTATACGCGCAAGAGTATTGCTGCATTTGTAGAAAATTATCCTAATGTGGGGTTACTTGTTACCTTGGGCGAGGCCATGAACACGATTGATGATGACGTGAATTGGTTTACCAATACGATTATTCCGGGTGTGCAAGATGGCTTGAAAAAAATTGGAGCTACCGAGGAACCTCCCATCGTGCTTCGAGCTCATGATACCGATGCCGAACGTGTGATGGATGCGGCGTTGCCTAAATATCATAACCTCTACACCATGTTTAAATATAATGGCGAATCGCTCACTACTTATGAGCCACGCGACTCATGGTCGAGCATTCCTACGGCATTGAGCAAATTGGGTTCTGTGCATATTTCTAATGTGCACATCATGGCAAATCTAGAGCCTTTCCGCTATGGTTCGCCCGATTTTATTCAGAAAAGCACGATAGCCATGCACAACTTGCAAGGCGCAAACGGACTGCATCTTTACCCTCAAGCATCTTATTGGGATTGGCCTTACACCGCCGATAAAACCGATAAAAGATTATTGCAAATCGATAGAGATTGGATTTGGTATGATGCTTGGGCTCGTTACGCATGGAATTGCCATCGCGATAGAGCTGATGAGGTAAAATACTGGTCGAATAAATTAAACCAATTTTATGGTTCAGAAAAGGCGGGAGCCGATATTCTCACAGCCTATGAAGAAACGGGTGAAATTGCACCCAAATTATTGCGTACCTTCGGTATTTCCGATGGAAACCGTCAGTCGTGTTTACTTGGTATGACCATGGGGCAATTGGTGAATCCGAAGAAATATAGTGTGTATGAAAGTTTCTGGGAATCAAGCGGTCCGGTGAAAGAAGTATTGGGTTTGTATGCACAAAAAGAGTGGAATGGCGAGCCTCATGTGGGCGAAACTCCTCCGCAAATTATTAAAGAAGTGCGTGAGCACGCAGCACGTGCCGAAGCGGCTATTGAAAGAGCTAGCCAAAACATTGGAGCAAATCAAGAGGAGTTCAACCGATTGAAAAACGATGTGTATTGCTATGGCTTAATTGCGGAAAACTATGCCGAAAAAGTGAAAGCAGCCATGTTGATACTTCGATATAAATATTCGGAGAATATTGACGATCTTGATGCAGCCATTCCTCACCTTGAGAAGTCGTTGCGTGCATTTCGCAAGTTGGTAGCGCGTACCGATACAAGCTATCTTTATGCCAATAGTATGCAAACTGATATGCGTCGTATTCCAATTGAAGGAAAAGGAGGGATTAACAAAACTTGGGCAGAACTTTTGCCCCATTATGAAGCCGAAGTGCAGAACTTCAAAAACAACATCACGAACCTAAAATCGGGTGAAAGTAATCTTGCTTTTGAAGCCCCACAATTGAAGCCCGTGAATGTAAAGGTGCTCAATAAAGGAGTGCAACGATATGCCGTGAAGAAAGGCGCACAAGTGTATGCCGATAATTCAGCTCGCATTAAAGCCTCTACCGATGAGTTGGCGCTGCTGAAAGGTGTGCGGTTTTATGATAAGGCACAGCAAACCGATGGCACAGTACTCCGATTTAAGTCGGACGAAAAAGTGAAAGTAGTGGTGGGTTATTTCAACACCAATAGCTACACGGTACTTCGTCCGCCTACGCTAGAAACCAATGCAGGGGCCAACAGCAGAGGGCAAGCCGATGTGCGTATTGCCAATGCTATTGACATTCCGGGGCTTTATCCGGTGAACGTATATACCTACACTTTCGGAGCTGGAGAACATGAGCTTAAGCTTGGAAAGGGTAGAGTGCTTATTCTCGGATTTGCACAAGCGGGGAAACCAATTGTTACGCATGATGCCGGAATTGTAGAAAATCCGGATGGACCAGTGGTAGATTGGTTGTTTTATTAATTGCCGTAGGAGAATTTAAATTTCTCTCTTAGCCAACAAGCAAAGAGAGAACAAAAAAATTATATATTAGATTTTAAAATTATGATACAACGTTTATGTAGCTTACTGTTGTTGGTGAGCCTATCATTTGGAGCGATGGCACAGGAGCCAACACAGCTAAAGTTGTGGTATGACAAACCGGCATCGAACTGGAATGAAGCTTTGCCCATTGGTAATAGCAAGCTTGGCGCCATGATTTATGGTACAGTAGAAAAAGAACAACTTCAGTTGAATGAAGAAACCATTTGGTCGGGTGGGCCAAACAACAACACCGATGCTGAAATAGGGAAGGTATTACCACAAATTACCGACCTATTTTTCAAAGGGAGATATAAGGAAGCCGAAGATTTAGCGGTAGAGAAAGTGCGATCGCCCAATAGTGGAATGAAATATCAGCCCGTGGGCAATTTGTGGATTTCTATGAAGAATAAGGGGGATGCCACGAATTACTATCGCGATTTAGATTTGGAAAATGCGATTGCAACAACCAAATACACCATTGATGGGGTGAATTATACACGTCAGTATTTTGCTTCGTTAGCCACCAATGCTATTGTGGTGCGCTTAACTGCCGATAAACCCGGAAAGCTCAGCGCAGAACTAGCCCTCGATTGCGAATTGCGCAGCAAAATTGAAATTTCCGATGAAAACATGATTAGTCTTTCGGGCATTACCGACGACCATGAAGACCAAATTGGTCAGGTGCGTTTCAATGCTCTAGTGAAGCCTGTGCTCGATGGTGGCGAGCTTATCGCCAATGAGAAAACACTTAGCGTGGAAAATGCCAATGCCATTACATTGTATGTGGTAGTGGGTACGAACTTTGAAAAATATGATGACATTAGCGGCAACGAATATGCCAAAGCACAAGCTGACTTAGTCGATGCACTACAAGCTGATTTCAATAGCGCTTATACTGCACATCAAGCAAAATATCAAGCCTACTTTAATCGAGTGAGTATCGATTTGGGCGACAATCCGAAAGCCTCGGCACTTACTACCGATAAGCGAGTGGAAAATTTCCGCGGAGGCGACGACCCTCAGTTGGTAAGTCTTTACTTCCAATTTGGTAGATATCTGATGATTTCGGGCTCGCAACCCGGAGGGCAGCCTATGAACTTGCAAGGTATTTGGAACCCTCGTGTTTCACCTTCATGGGACTGCAAATATACGTGCAACATTAACGCTGAAATGAACTATTGGCCAGCAGAATTGACCAATCTTTCCGAATTGCATGAGCCATTTTTACGCATGGTGCAAGAACTCTCGCAAACAGGGCAAGAAACAGCACGCGAACTTTATCATGCGCGCGGATGGGTGTTGCACCATAATACCGATATTTGGCGTGTAACAGGTCCTATTGATCAAGCACGTTCGGGTATGTGGCCCATGGGGCAAGCTTGGGTTTGTCAGCACCTTTGGGAGCACTACCTTTACACTGGCGATGTGGAATTTTTGAAACAAGTTTACCCTGCCATGAAAGGGGCTGCCGAGTTTACGCTCGATATTTTACAACCAGAGCCCGATCACGGGTGGTTGGTCATTGCCCCATCGGTTTCACCAGAAAATACATTTCATGCACCTAATGGTGAAAAAGCCAATGTAGGCGCAGGAACCACTATGGATAATCAACTTACTTTCGATTTGTTTCACAATGTCATTCGAGCATCTGAAATCTTAGGCGTAGATAAAGCTTGTGCCGATACACTAGGTATGACCTTGCCTAAGCTTCCACCCATGCAAATTGGCAAGTTTTCTCAGTTGCAAGAATGGCTTTACGACTGGGATAGAGTAGAGGATAAACACCGCCACATATCGCACCTCTACGGCATGTTCCCAAGCAATCAGATTTCACCATACCGCACGCCCGAGCTTTTCCAAGCAACAAAAAATTCTTTGGTTTATCGTGGTGATGAGTCAACAGGATGGTCGATGGGTTGGAAGGTAAACCTTTGGGCTCGCTTGCTTGATGGCGACCATGCGCTAAAAATGATTGGCGATCAGCTTTCGCCTTCAGTAGTGCCGGGAGCGAGAAAAGAAAAAGGTGGTACTTATCCGAACCTTTTCGATGCCCACCCTCCATTTCAAATTGACGGTAACTTTGGCTGTACTGCCGGTATTGCCGAAATGCTGTTGCAAAGCTATGATGGTTGTGTGGATATTCTTCCAGCTTTGCCTTCGGCATGGCAGGAGGGAAGTGTGAAAGGTTTGGTAGCTCGTGGTGGGTTTGTGTTCGACATCAGTTGGAAGAATGGAAAAGTAGATGAAATTAGAGTTGAATCGAAGTTAGGCGGCAATTTGCGTTTGCGCTCTACCAGTCAACTTTCTGCTGAAGGTTTGAAGTCGGCAAAAGGCGAAAACGTCAACCCATTCTATCAGCTAAATGAAGTGGAAAAACCGATTATATCGAAAAAAGCGAAGTTGAAAAAACTTCATTTACCCACTACATATTTATATGATTTAAGCACGAAAGCAGGCGAAGTTTATGTAATTAAACGATAGACTTAATTAAGTCCTAATATTCCTAAGAAGTTGGATTTTTAGATATGAAATGAATATCTGAAAATCCAACTTTTTTGCAATAAGGTGAAGACGTAAGGATTGATATTGCAGAATTCAAGTCAGAAATGCAACATTGTTTTTAAATAATATTTCCTACATTTTTTGAGTTGGAATTTGGAAATTTAATCGTTTTCTAGGTCTATTGTTTAATATATTTTCTACATCTTGAATCTATTCTTCAGTGATGTTTTTAAAGCCCATTCACTTAGGGAAATATTGTCGAATAAGTTTGTTTAAGTTCTCATTAGCACCTCTTTCCCAAGAGTGATATAGTCGGCAAAAATAAAAGTCAATACCTACGTTTTCTGCTATGTATTGATGTCTGGCAAACTCTGTTTCATTGTTGGAAGTGATGGTGGGGATTTAGGCATCCTGTCTTCCAATGATAGAACGATTATTCTACTAACCTCATCAGCTTCCTTGGATTTAGATTTTCTAATCTTTACCACACCAGCCTCCCTGTCGTTTATAGTTACTAAAGGCGTTTCTCTTCCAAAGCTTAAATCAACATCTAAATCTCCAAATCTCATTTTCTCGTCCACCACACCAGGACGTTTATCAATTGTTCAAAATCAAACTCCCCTGTCAGTTCTACTCCATTGTGGTAGGTTAATTTTACACTTGTACAAGACTGAACTTCCAAAGGAACAATCTATTCACTATACAGAAAAGTGACAAATCTAAATTGAGCTTGTTCATATTGCAGAAAAAATGATTAATGTTTTTTTCTGCGGTATTCTTTTCTCCAATAAAAATAACCGCTAATCAATACCATAATAGAGCACAAGCCAACAAGCGGTATAAGTAAAATGTAAAAACTACCGATAAGTGCATTAAATATACGGAGCGTGTGCAACTCTAGAGCAAAATTCCAAAGCGATATACCTTGATTCTTTATTTCTTCAGGCATTGGCGGAAAACGATGCTGATGATGAAGTGGAAAAATTCCATTATCATAATCCACTAAAAAGGGATAGCCGGAAGGGTTAATAATAAGTCCTGAAATCTTCACATCACCAATAGGACGACCTCCGAACTGTTCATGATATGGACTACCGGTTACATAATTTACAATCGTCGGCACATTCGGATTCCATAAAAATAAACCGCTAAATGAACCCACAATATAAGTTCCG
>JBKEBD010000018.1:0-45035 GCA_047972995.1 Mangrovibacterium sp. | reverse complement strand
CAGGAAGAACTACCTCTTTGCAGGATCCGACAACGGAGCAAAGCGTGCAGCGATGATGTATTCCTTTTTTGCCACCTGCAAGAAGCAAGAAGTTAATCCATATCAATGGCTCCATAGAGTATTAGAAATAATACCGAGCTACAAAGTCAATAAACTTGCAGACCTACTACCGGGAACACTAGAGCTATAAACTCAAAAAGAGAACTCAAATGAAAATCCTCGTAAGATAATGTACTTGCGAGGAGGGATACTATTTTCTCAACTCGGGGTTCGATGGTCGAGGAGCTGCTGTAGAAGCGATTTTTCCCGATTGATCTTTGAGGATAAATCGTGGAATTGAGGTGATGCTATAGAATTGTGCCATCTCGCTTTAAAAGCCATTGGCAAACAGTTGAATAGTGGGTTTAAACCTTCCGTTAAAAGTTGCGTTTAATACTTGAATTTAAGAAGTCTTGAAACAAAAAATAATTCCACCTTCGTAGATATCTACGAAGCCCAGAATGAAATGCCCGGAGCCACAATACAAGCAAATTCAACTTTCGAGTATACCATAGTTAGCCGCCTGTGTAAACAAAAACATTACCTTTGCAGCCATCATTATAAATTATAACTCAGAACACCCATGATAGAAATAGGAAAAACCATTGTAAGTTTCGATGTGCTTGAAAAACATTTCTTGTGCGATTTAATGAAATGCAAAGGAGCTTGTTGTGTGGAAGGAGCTTCAGGAGCACCACTCACCAAAAAAGAAGCTATCAAGATTAAAGAATTATACCCTCAGTTTAAGAAAAACATGTCGAAAGAAGGCATAGAAATAGCCGAAAATGTGGGCTTTTCTATGATTGATTCCGATGGCGATTTGGTTACCCCACTCATGAGCAATGAAGCCTGCATTTATGTGCACACCGACGAGCAAGGGATCATCAAATGTGGTATTGAAAAAGCATTCCGCGAAGGAAAAATAAACTTCCGCAAACCCATATCATGCTACCTATTCCCCATTCGAATTACTGAATATTCTAAATTCGACGCCCTAAACTACGAGCAAGTTGACATTTGCAAAGATGCTCGCATTTGTGGCGGAGCCGAAAAATTGCCCGTTTACAAATTTCTGAAAGAACCACTTATCGAAAAATATGGCAAATCGTGGTACGACCAACTAGAATATGCCGCCACCCAAAGACCTTGGGAACGATAAACTCAATTAACCTATTTTTCCACAATTTCGCCCGTAGCATAGGTTAACTCTTGTATCAAAAAAGCGCTTAATTGCAAAATACTTGTTAATAATGTAACCACTCTACATTGTTTTCTGTATTTTTGCCCCGAAATAAAATGCCTCGAAACAAGTAGAAACAATGTCCCTCGAGCATTGAAAACCAAGTTTATGACTACACATAAAATCTTAACTTTGCCCGAAGCATTAAAACTTAGCTTCAAGCAATTTCCTACTCGACCATCGTTGGGCTTTGCAGGCGGAAAGAGTTACACCTATCAAGAACTCCAGCACGAAGTGGAAAGCCTAGCTGCCCAATTGCAAAAAGTAGGATACAACCAAAATAATAAAATTGCTATCCTCAGCTCAAGTATGCCCAACTGGGGCGTAAGCTTCTTTGCCACAGCATTCACAGGAGCTGTTATCGTGCCTATTCTCCCCGACTTCTCGAAAAATGAAATAACTAACATACTAACACACGGAGAAGTTGATGCCATATTCGTTTCAGAACAATTGGCAGCAAAAGTTGACAGCGAAGTCCTGCCAAACTTGCGCACTTTCAGCATCGAAACACTGAAAGAAATCACACCTGAAGGCTTAAAAAACATAGCCGAAGCTGAAGCAGCCGACTATCAAGCCGTAGAAATTAAAGAAGACAACCTAGCCTCTATCATCTACACCTCAGGCACTACAGGCACATCAAAGGGCGTTATGCTTTCACACAAAAACATTGTGTGGACAGCCTACCAATGTATGAACTTCCAACCCATCGATGAAACCGACCGATTCCTTTCTATCTTGCCACTTTCGCACACCTTCGAAAATACACTTGGTATGATTTTTCCTTTGCTACACGGCAGCTCTGTAAGCTACCTAAGCAAACCACCAACACCACAAATCTTACTACCAGCACTACAAACCGTGAAACCAACACTCATGCTTTCAGTGCCCCTAGTAATCGAAAAAATCTACAAAGGACAAATCCTCAAAAAAATCAATAGCAAACCCATCACAAAGGCACTCTATAAATTCCGCCCCACCCGAGTGCTATTGAGCCGCATTGCAGGAAAAAAACTACACAACACATTCGGAGGTAAACTGAAATTCTTCGGTGTTGGAGGTGCAAAAATCGACGACGAAACCGAACGATTCCTTATGGATGCCAAATTCCCATTAGCCATCGGCTACGGACTAACCGAAACCTCTCCACTATTGGCAGGATCAGTAGGCAAAAACGTAAAATACAAATCAACAGGCATCATTCTCAATGGCGTAGATGTTCGTATTGCCAATGCCGACCCCAAAACAGGCGAAGGCGAAATACAAGCTCGCGGAAACAACATCATGCAAGGCTATTTCAAAGCCCCCGAAACAACAAAAGAAGCTTTCACCGAAGATGGTTGGTTCAGAACCGGCGACCTTGGCAAATTCGTTAAAAACACACTATACATAAAAGGTAGAATCAAAAACATGATTCTTGGCGCAACAGGCGAAAACATCTATCCCGAAGAAATCGAATCACTCATTAACCGAAAAGACTTCGTGTTAGAATCGCTCGTACTTCAACAAAAAGGACGATTGGTAGCCATGGTGCACCTCAACCTCGAAGAAATTGAAGCCAAATACACCCAACTAAAAGAAGATGTAAATGTGAAAGTTGACGAACTACTCGCCGAAATTCAACGAAGCATCAACGAAGAAGTGAGCAAGTTCTCACGACTACAAATGGTAGTACTACAACCCGTACCATTCGAGAAAACACCAACCATGAAAATCAAACGATTCCTTTACAGCTAATTTGCCACTAAAAAGGGAAATAACACATAAAGCCTTCTGGTTATTCAGAGGGCTTTCTTATTTTTGTGGCAAACAGTAAACATTAAAACCGAATAACAACATGACAAGGAAAATCCTTTTCACCCTAGCCCTGCTTATCAGCCTATCGATAGTCGCGCTCGCTCAAAACAAATTCACAGCAGCCGATTTACTCGCACTAAAATCGGTAACACTAGAGCAGCTCACATCCAATGGAAATCAGCTCATCTATCGCGAAAGCACCCCACGCTCAGCCAACGACAAACCCGGAGGAGCCATAGGAAAGTATATGCTGATGGACATGAAAACCAAACAAGCAACTCCCCTATTTTCAGAAGAAAAAAGCGCATTCTATCCATCATACAGCCCCGAAGGAACACTCCTAGCCTACCTCACCCGTGTAAATGGCGTGCTACAAGTAATGGCTCAACAAACCGATGGCACCGAAATTCAACTCACCAACTCCCCCACCAACATCAGCTCTTTTGCATGGAGCCCAACAGGCAACGCCATTGCCTACATTGCCACAATAGGCAAAACCGAACGGCAGTTAGACCTTGAAAAACGCGGCTACGGATTCATCTTCTACGAAGAAAATATTATCAACGACAATCTATTTATACAGCAGCTCGATGAAAACAACCATGCTACCACGCTAACCCAAGTAAACACCAATGGCAACGTGTGGGACTTCCGCTGGGACAAGCAAGGCAAACAATTAGCTTTCACCAAATCTGAAAACAAACTAATTGACGAAAAATATATGTTTCGCAAGCTTCATCTCTATACCTTAAGCTCGGCTAAAGACGAGATGCTAATCGACAATGAAGGAAAATTTGGAACATATAGCTTCAGCCCCGATGGTTCAAAAATTGCCTACGCTGCGGCTCTCGACAAATACGACAGCGCCATTACCCAAGGATACATTATTAATGTAACAAGCAAAGAAATTACAAACTTCACCCCCGAAAACTACGAAGGACAAGTAGAATGGGCTGCATTTAAATCAAACGACGAAGTAGTTTATTTAAATGCCGAAGGCGTAGAAAACAAACTCTGCACCTACAACCTGAAAAAAGCAAAATATAAAACCATTCTCGATTCTGCCAAAGAGAAAATCATATTCTCATCGCCCCTATTTTCCAACGATTTCAAAACCCTCGTGTTCACAGGTTCTACAACCACCGACCCTAAAAATGTTTATACTTGGGATGGAAAGGCAAGCCTTTCTCGCATGAGCGACATAAACCCCGAACTAACAAACAAATCCTTTGGCGAGCAAGAAGTAATTAACTACAATGCACGCGACGGACAAGCAATAGAAGGACTCCTAATCAAACCCGTGGGATACCAAGAAGGTAAAAAATATCCACTCATCATGCTCGTGCACGGTGGACCAGAATCTCACCACTCCAACGCTTGGCTATCGCACTATTCAGAACCAGGACAAGTATTTGCCAACAACGGCTACCTCGTAGCATACATTAACTATGGCTCAAGCACCGGCTATGGCATTCCATTCTCTAAACGAGGATATAGCAGCCCCGCAGCTAAAGAATTCGACGACCTTGCCGATGCCATCGACTACATTTGCGCAAACAAAGGTGGCGACAAAAACCGAGTAGGTATGGCTGGCGGATCTTATGGAGGCTATGCTTCAGCATGGTTTTCAACCTACTACACCAACTACATTAAAGCCTCATGCGTGTTTGTTGGCATCACCAATGTAATTAGCAAAAAAGGGACAACCGACATCCCCTACGAAGAAATTTGGGTGCACACCGGTCACCCATTGGAGCAATGTTGGGAGCAAAGCTTGAAAGCCAGCCCTATTTACTATGCCGCTCAATCAAAAACAGCTACCCTCATTTCGGGTGGAGCTGCCGACACACGCGTAAGCCCCACACAGAGCTACGAGCTATATCGTCGAATGAAAGTAAACAATCACCCAGCCGTTCGCCTAGTACAATATCCCGGCGAAGGTCATGGTAACCGAAACCAAGTAGGGCGCATCGACTTCTGCTATCGCCTTTTAGCTTGGATGGACTGGTATGTAAAAGACCTCAAACCCCTAAACGGAGAAATGCCTCCGCTAGACATCAGCAATGATTATGACATTGATTTTTAAAAGCATGTCAACCTAACTTATAAACACAAAGAAGCCGTAGATCTTAATATCTACGGCTTCTTTTTATTCAATACATTCATCTTCACAGAATCATTTATAAATCCGTCTTCTATTCAATTCCCGACGATATTTATTCGCATTATTATTATGCTCTCGAAGTGTTCGAGCAAAATTATGATAGCCCGAAAAATCTTCCTTAGCACACATAAAAAGATAATTATGCTCGGTAGCATTAAGCACTGCATCAATGCTTGAAATTTCAGGAAAGTTAATCGGACCGGGAGGTAACCCCACATATTTATACGTATTGTAAGGAGAATCCATTTCCAAATGCTTGTTCAACACACGCTTCAATCCAAAATCGCCAACCGCATATTTCACCGTAGGATCGGCTTGCAAAAGCATTCCCTTGCGCAAACGATTTAAATACAATCCCGCCACAACAGGTTTTTCATCAGCTTTAATAGTCTCTTCCTGCACAATCGAAGCCAGCGTAATTACTTCCACAGGAGTTAAACCCAACGCCTTTGCTTTGGCTAAACGCCTATCGTTCCAAAAACGATGATACTCCTTATTCATGCGCGCCACAAATTGCTCAGGTGTGCTCGTGTAATACATCTGATAGGTATTCGGAATAAACATGGCATGAAAGGTATGCACATCGAAACCATATTTTTCCCACACCAAAGGAGAAGTTAAACACGCCATCAGAGCTGCCGAATCTGGAGCCAAATCGGCTGCAACCTTAGCCGCCAAGTCAGGCATAAATCGCAGATTGTTAAACGTAACTTCCACCGGCACTTGATTACCAGCCAACAGCATATTCACCATAGCATTCGTGTTCTGCCCTTTTCTAAAAGCATATCGCCCCGACTTCATGCGCTGTGGATACCCCTTTATCTTCGCTACCCAATTAAAACTATTTGCATTATGAAGCACCTCATAATATTGCAACGAATCGAGCAACATATCATATGACATCTCTGGCGAAATAACAAAACTCGCCTCCGTTTTCACATTCGGCTTAAAAAGTCTATGATAATATTTATACGCCAACACTCCCCCTACCACCAGTGCCAGTAGGAAAACAATTAAAATATATTTCCCTATGCTGAGAAACACCATACGCTTAGATTTCATCTCTATCATTATCTGTTTTGGTTTACAAATATATGATTTTATGCCAATTATGCCGATTTAAAACAAAATGCAATGAGCAATTAAACCACTTAGCGTGTTATTTTAATGGAAAGACTCCAACAAATCAAACCGAATTTCCACGATTATTTCATTACTTTAATCATTTGAAAAATGAAACTAAATTCAAAAACCATGCAACACATTAAATTATCCGACAATATTTACTACCTCGGATGCAACGACCGTAGAACAGGTTTATTTGAAAATATATGGCCTATTCCTAATGGCATTGCCTACAATTCCTACCTCATAGTGGATGAAAAAATAACACTCATTGACACCGTTGAGCGTAACTTCATCGATGATTATCTCGAAAATATTGAAGATATTATCGGTGATCGCAAAATAGACTATCTCGTAATTAACCATATGGAACCCGACCACTCTGGTGCTTTGCGTTCCATCTTAGCGAAATATCCCGACATTACCATAGTGGGTAATAAAAAAACATTCGCACTTGTTGAAGCCTTCTACACCAAACCATTCCACACACACGAAGTAGCCGACAATAACGTGCTTGAACTAGGCGAACACCGCTTACAATTTCAAACCATCCCCATGGTGCACTGGCCCGAAACCATGATTAGCTACGAAGAAAACACCGGTATCCTATTTTCTGGCGATGCCTTCGGTAGTTTTGGTTCGCTCGATGGTGGCGTGTTTGATGATGAACTGAATCTTGATTTCTATGAAGAAGATATGATTCGCTATTTCACCAATATTGTGGGCAAATATTGCCCACACACCCAACGAGCTATTCAGAAACTAGCTCCTCTACAAATAAAAATGATTGGCGCTACCCATGGTCCTATTTGGCGCAGCCACATCGATTGGGTGATGAGCAGATACGACAAATGGAGTAAATATGAAACCGAAGCTGGAGTGGTAGTAGTTTATGGTTCAATGTACGGCAACACCGAGAAAATGGCGGAAGTCATCGCTCGCCAATTAGCGGTTCGTGGGGTGAAAAACATTCGCCTCTACGATGCTTCTAAAACACATAAATCTTATATCATTGCCGATTTATTTAAATATAAAGGATTCATTGTGGGTAGCTGCGCCTACAACAACGAGATGTTCCCAAGTGTAGAAAACCTGCTCACTTCTATTACTCACATGGGAGTGAAAGACCATTTACTCGGCGTATTTGGAAGTTACTCTTGGAGTGGCGGTGGCGTGAAAAATTTGCTGAAATTTGCCAAAGAATCGAAATGGGAATTGGTAGCAGAACCCGTAGAAGAAAAAGGCACATTGAAAGAAGAAAAATATGCGCAATGCTTAGCCATTGCCAATGCTATGGCCGATAGATTGTAATTTCTTAAAAAATTATTGGGGAGCTACCACTGCACTAAACACCGGTAACTCCCCCTTTTTTTTTTCAAACACCATAAAGCAAACTTCCTTCAACTCAATGGTGGATGTGGTAAATAGCTCTGGTTGCTAACGCCCCCTAAAAACCTACTGTTTTTCTTCCGATTCCACACCAAAAGCATCTTTCAATCCACTGAACACGCTTTTCCACCAATAGCTAAAAATAGACTTTGTATCGTCTCTTTCAAAGTAAATCTCCGATTCCTCTTGCTTCTGGGTTTGTTTCTTTTGGCTTGGCACAACCATATTAGCAAGGAAACTTAAAAAGCGACGAGGTTTCAATTTCTCCTTCTTATATTTCAGCGCTGTAATACTCAAATCCTCATAATCGAGCACCAAACTACCCGAACTATGATACTTATCGGCATCAAAATCTATGAGTAACTGATTTAACGTACCCGATTTAATCGCCACCAAAGCAGCGTTATCGGTAATACTCGAAATCGATGTAAGTTCTAAAGGTTTCAGAACTGCACTTACTGAATAATTGCATGAATCTGAAAGCATATCAAAACTCATTTTTGCGTTTAAATCACTCACCCCTTGCAATTTCGATTGCACGTCCAAATTCATCATCGGACGACTAGGCGAAAACTGATTCGAAAACGGATAAAGCAATACATTCGTTTCATTAAACGTAACCTTATAAGACTCGGGCGTAATGTCTAAACGCTCGCTATAAGCAAAATTAGCATCCTGCAATTGCAAGGTGTCAACGTGGAAAGCTATCGGTATTTTTCGAATAGCTTCTTGAGGCATTGGCGGATTATTTGCCTCATTAAAAGGCAATCGCTTATCGCGGAAAGCAAATAGCCCCAAATTATCAATTTCTAATTTCTCCGCCTGAATGCGCTTATGCTTAAAGAGCAGATCTTCATCAATATCTTGCACCTTTAGCTCGGGCAATCGCACATAAAAATACTCATTCTGAAAATCAAAATAGCTCTGATAACTCTCGGGGTCAAGCAGCGGTGTTAACTCCACACCTTGAAGCGATAACAACTGCTCAGCCGACGAAAATGAAAATTGCGCTAAATCACAGCTATACAATTCGTTGCTAAAATGCAGATTAGGCACATTTAGCTTAAAATCGTTGGCACCAAAAGCTTTAACAGAAAGCGTAGTATCTACATCAACCCGATTTAAGCAAACATCAACCTGCGTTAACTTTTGCAGTGGGACATCGGGTGAAAAATACAATTGAGCCTGATGAATATTCAACTCACCAACCTTCAAACGACCAACAGTGTTGGCTAGTTGGTGTGGAATTTGCCAATAAAACGGATGATTTGACTTCCGCTTTTTCGGTACATTACTTTGGGGCAAGTTACCCAGCTTAATAATTGGATCTTCCACCTCTAGCTTCGAACAAATAAACTGCTTATGGTCAATCAAGTCGCGAGGATCAATATCCGAGAGATGCATTCGAGGTACAAACAAAAACTGTTGAAGCTCTCCATTGCTATCGAGAGTGCTGCACGCAAGGTTTGTCAACTCTAAGGTCTTGTTTGCTGAAGAAAGCTGCAACTGCTGATAAGCAGTAGTCCAATTGCTTCGTAGTGATTTATGATTGAAATCAGACGAGGTAAACTGATAATTGTTTACATGAAAACTCGCACGTTGAAGCGAATTTTTTGTCACTGAAATGTCAGCAAACTGGAAATCAATTTTCGAGTTCAGCACCTTTTCATATTTTCCTTGTTGCCTACTAAAAATCGACAGTTCGCTGTGCTCAAACATTAAGCTACCAATCGAAATCAGATTGATTCCTTCGGGCATCTTAAAATGAAGTGGCGAGTGTACTCTGGGGGTCTTTCTTCGCTGTTTCTTCTGCTTAAAATTCTCATACAAATTAATTTGCGCATTCTTCCATACCAAGTGATTGAGTGTAATTATCTTGTTGAAACTCAAAGCTTCTAGGTTCATTCCATCCATATAAATCGATGGAATATCTATGTTATAAAACCATGGAATATCATAGTATTTTTCGCTTCGAGGGTCGGCATAAAGCTTAATATTCGTTGCCCTTAAACTAGAGTCTCTCGACGAAAAGCTCACTTCATCGGCATAAATGCTATGCACCTCATCGGGCAAGTGAAAGGTTGGGTTCTCTATGGTAAATTGGAAAGCCTGTGCCGGCAGTTTATTGGTTTGCTTTGCAGCTTGCTCGTTAAACAAGAAATGCTCTAGCTTCAAACTAAATTGATTTTTAAAATCAACCGATGTACCATTTTTTTGGTGATTAATATAGCTCAATCGGGCATGCTGAAAGGTCAGCTCTCGCACTTCCACGTGCGTTACGTGTTCTTGAATAAGCTGATAAAAATCTTTGAAATCTAACTGCCGTGCTCGCTTTTTCTTCTTCGTCTTTGAAGCTCCATAAACAGCCACTTGAATATCGGGGTTAGCTATCTCAAATCGATCAATTACCAATCGCTGATAGAAAAAAGTTTCGAGCAAATTGGTGCGTATTAGGCTTACCTCGGGCAGGGTAATGTCGAACAGTTGGTGTTTCTTTTGGCGTTGAAGCGTTTGCTCAAGTTGATTAAGTTGGCGAGGATGCAAATGGGCATTGATAATCGACAAGCTTTCATCTTGACTAGAAATGTGAATGGTGTCGAGGTCAAGCTGGTGAATCTTATCGTTCATATCCATAGAATAGTCGCTAAGCAATATATCGAAACTGTGCACATTAAACATTCGAGTGCTTTGCTTCGCACTTTGCGCATCAAGCTCAAAATTATTCAACTCAAATCGGAAATCGGTGCCTATATATCCCGAGCTATTCCCTCTATTATCAAAAAGCTCTACCCTACTGTTTTCAATTAAAATGGTTTCGGCATATAAGCCCTCCACATAGTTATTCACCAAATTAAAAATCTGCTCTTGAAAATCTCGTTCCTTCTTCTTAGTCTCTCTTTCGCGCCATTGTTCAACTTCTATTTGCGCACCGTATATAGCCAATTTCTGCAGTGGCAATATGTGCTGATGCAACAACTTAGGTAGCGATATTTCATTAAGCCACAAGCTGTCGCATTCAAAACTATAGTTTGTTGACATTTGCAAAGTGTCTAACTGTACCAAGCTAATATTTTCAGCCTTAATATATCTTTCATAGGTGTTTAGCTGCACCTGGTTGGCTTCTAGTAATTGTGCCTTATTTTTTAGCAAATGAGAATACTTACCCACTGTGAATTTAAAGTTATCAGTGCACAAAAACTTTTCGGAATTGGCTGCCGATAACGAGTCGAGCACAAACTGGTGTGCTTGAAACTGCATTTTCTGAAACACCTGAGGCGAAGTGGTTGTATCGGGCGACTCAATAACTAGTTTCTGAGCTTCCAATCTCACATAGCCAATGGATAGTTGTGTTAAATCGTCTTTTATGAGCTGATATAGATCAATCTGACTCAATTCGTTCACATCGAACTCTTCATGCTGATTTACGGGCAAATAGCGTATGTTAGCATCCAGTGCCAATAAACTATCAATACGAATGGCATTAACCTGCGTCAAGCTGCTGATGTCGGTTTTAACTCCCAAATAAGGAAGCTCGATGAAATATAGCGGCTTGTCTTTTCTGGTGCTATCGATGGGCATAATACTCAAGTTCTCTCCATAGAAACTATCATCATGCAGCAAATAAGTAAATCTTCCCAAGTGCATATGATGAATCCCATCGCTCAGCGCATAATCGAAATCCGACATTTGTAAGGTTACCTCATCGGAAGAAAAGAGCTGCTGATTCGCAATAAGTTCTTCGTTCACCCAAAAGTTATCAATGCTAATATTCAATCTTTTAATTGCATTCAGCAGTTCATCGGGTCGTTCAGATTCATAGTGCAATATGGTGGCTTGCTTCAAACTAAACTCATCTACCTGAATTTCATGAAGTGTTGAGCTTAAGAAAGGCTTCAATTGAAGCAACAACTCTTCCGGATTCACCATACGCTGTGTGGTATCAACCTCTTGTTCCCTTTTTTCTGAACTATATATCGATATCTGAGGCTTTGTTAGCGATAGTAATCCCAAATGAAGTTTCCGATATTGTAAGAGCTTTTTAAGGTCTAGTTGCGTAACTTTCAATTCATCGGCTTGAATTCGATAGTAACTTTCGCCGAGCATTGGCGAGCAGTCCACTTTAAAATCGGAGATGGTAATGTTCTTATTGAAGATATTTACATCTACCTGCCCCAAATCGATTGTGTATTGTTCGTTTGATGAGCTACTCAAATAGTTCGACAATTCGCGTTCTACTAAGGCTTGGGCATAAAGCGTTAACCATGTTACTAGCCCTACCAAAAGGGCAATAACACTTCCTAAGATTATTCTTTTTCTATTCTTATTTATTACTATCTTATTCATATCGATTTTTCGAGCTCTCTCATTGAACAAAGATATTAATTGATTATAATATTCAACTATAATGTAAAAAAAAGCCAATAAATACGCGAATGGTATTTATTGGCTTCAATTATATTACACTTATAATGAGCTCTTTAAAGCAGCCCCATCTTCTGAAAGAAAGGCACAGGCTCGTTACTGTTTGCTTCATCCACTTGCCAAGTGTTGCCCGAATTAAAAATGGCTTCTAAACTATCCATCTTTGATTTCGATTGCACTTCTTCAATTTGTTTCTTCATTTCTGCATCGTAAACTAAAGCTTCTACACTTCTAATAACTCCCATTGCCACAGGCAAATCAGGATGCTTCATATTAATGAGTGCTAAATGCAAGGTTGGGTCTTCTTCTTTGGCATCATGCACCAAAATATCATCGATGGTGTAGCCATCTTCACCCACAGTTACTACTTTTAATTTTCCTTTTTCAAACACAATTCCTTTTTCCAAATCGTTGCCATAAAGCATAGGTTTACCGTGTTCTAAGAAAATCTGACGCTCATTGCGCACCTTAGGGTCAGCAATCTCTTTGTGCACCCCATCGCTGAAAATAACACAGTTCTGCAACACTTCCACAATTGATGCCCCCTCATGATTGGCAGCTTCTTTCAAGACTTCTTGCGTGTGTTTCATGTTGTTATCTACCGCACGAGCAAAGAAATTCCCTCCGCAGCCCACCACTAACTGACCGGGCACAAACGGACTTTCAATTGTTCCGAAAGGTGAAGTTTTGGTAATCAATCCACGCTCTGATGTGGGCGAATATTGCCCCTTGGTAAGACCGTAAATTTTATTATTGAAAAGCACCAAATTCAAATTAATATTTCGACGCACCGCATGAATAAAGTGGTTACCACCAATAGCCATCGAATCGCCATCGCCAGAAATTACCCACACATTCAAATTCGGATTTGCCGCCTTCACGCCCGAAGCCACTGCGGCTGCACGCCCGTGGATGGTGTGAAAACCATAGGTGCTCATGTAATACGGAAAGCGCGAAGAACAACCAATGCCCGAAATCACGGCAAACTCCTCATGAGGCACATTCATATCTGCCATGGTACGCTGAATAGCATTCATGATGGCATAATCGCCACACCCGGGACACCAGCGAACTTCTTGATCGCTTTTAAAATCTTTTGCTGTATATTTTAAATCAGTCATCGTTTTAATCCTCCAAAATTTTAGTAAACTCCTCTTTCAATTCATTCACCGTGAATGGCAATCCCTTCATTTTGTTTACTTGCTCATATTTATATGCCGGCACTTTATCGCGCAAATACATGGCAAATTGCCCCATGTTTAGCTCAGCCACAGCAATTTTTTTGTGATTAGCAAACACCGCTTCCACATTCTTTGGAAGTGGGTTAATGAAGTTGAAATGCGCCAATGCTATGCTCTTTCCTTCGGCTTGCATTTGTTTCACTGCACCATGGGTGTGACCATAAGTTCCACCCCAACTCACCACAAGCAAGTCGGCATTGGCATCGCCTTCAATTTGTAAATCAGGTAGCATATCTGCCACTTTTTCCACTTTTGCTGCGCGCAACTCGGTGTTCAGTTGGTGGTTCTCTGGATCGTGGCTCACACAGCCATTATCTCCTTTTTCCAAACCTCCAATGCGGTGTTCAAACCCTTTCATGCCCGGGAATGCCCACTCACGCGATGCTGTTTCCGGATTGCGTTTATATGCTTTAAATGTTTCTGCTTTTGGGGCAATTGGCACCTTAATTTCGGGCAGTTCACTCATGGCAGGAATACGCCATGGCTCGCTACCATTGCCCAAGAAACCATCGGTGAGCAACACCACAGGCTGCATTCTTTCTACGGCAATTTTGGCTGCCAAGAAAGCATAGTAGAAACAATCTGAAGGCGAGCTAGCAGCAATCACTGCCACAGGGCTTTCGCCATTTCTGCCGTAAAGTGCTTGAAGTAAATCCGATTGTTCTGTTTTTGTAGGCAAGCCGGTAGAAGGTCCTCCGCGTTGCACATTCACCACCACCAAAGGCAATTCTGCCATAACAGCCAAGCCCAAAGCTTCCGATTTCAATGCCAAACCGGGACCCGAAGTCGTTGTAATAGCTAGATTACCTGCAAAAGCTGCTCCCACAGCCGTGCAAATACCTGCAATTTCATCTTCTGCTTGAAAGGTTTTCACTCCCATTTCTTTGCGCACAGCCAAAGCTGTAAGAATGTCGGTAGCTGGGGTAATTGGGTACGATCCTAAAAACAAGGGCAAATTTGCTTTCTCAGCTGCTGCCAAAAATCCCCATGCTGTAGCGTCATTACCATGAATATTTCGGTAAGTTCCTTTTTCAATTGCTGCTGGATGCACAAAAAATTGTGGTGCCGTGTGTTGTAAGTTTTCGCCATAATGGTAACCATCTTGCAGCACTTTCAGGTTGCTTTCCACCACCAAAGGTTTCTTTGCAAACTTCTTCTTAATATAGCCTTGAATATAATCGAGCGGACGATTAAACATCCAACACACCAAACCAAGAGCAAACATATTTTTCGAGCGCATCACCGACTTATTATCTAAATCGAAATCTTTCAAGCTTTCTTTTGTTAGGCTTGAAATAGGCACAGGAATTTGAGTATAATCGTGCAAATTCAATTCTCCGAAAGGGTCATTGGTTTTATATCCCGCCTTTTCGAGTGCCTTTTCCGAGAAAGCATCGGCATCAAAGATAATGGCTCCGCCTAGTTTAATAAACTTCGCATTTGCTTTCACTGCTGCGGGATTCATTGCCACAAGCACATGAGCTTCATCGCCCGGAGTAGTAATTCGCTTACCTCCAAATTGCACTTGAAAGCCAGAAACACCAGCCACAGTACCTTGTGGTGCTCTAATTTCGGAAGGAAAATCGGGAAAAGTGGAAATATCATTTCCAAATAATGCGGAGGTATCCGAAAACAGAGTACCTGTAAGCTGCATTCCATCGCCAGAATCACCAGAGAAGCGTATAGTTACTTCTTCTAGTTCAATCACTTGTTTATCTGTCATACGTAGAATAATAGAAGTTTTTTAATCTTTTCGAGCTCTAAAGGTAGGTATTATATCTTGCATATCTATTCAGAAAACTAATAGATGCACTTTTTTGAAGCAATTGATTGTAACTGTAAATAAAATGCGAAGTCGTGAAGCGAAAAATACAAAGCATGGGCACACTAATCATTCGTAATTTCACCGAAGCTCTTTCTACTGGTGTTTTTACCCATGGCAATTCAATCGAAGTGCTTTAATTTACAGCAACTACTTAATAACCTGAGGTGAAAGCTTATCCGAAACTCAGGTTAATATAGCAAAGTCGAATTCTGTGCGATATTTTTGCATACATATAGGCGTGTTTGGGATTAGGGAGAAGCAGGGGGGCAGAGCGCAGAGGTTAGGGATTAATGGCGTGGGTACAACCTATTCGTAATTGATTCCCCCAAAATCCCTACCTCCCTAATCCCCCCTCTTCAAACTACATTTTTCCATTTTCACTAGGAGTAGATACATTTTTTCAATTATCTTTACGGTATTATTAAAATAACAACACAATGGCAATTATAAGACCCCTCAACGGAAAAACTCCTCAAATTGGGAAGAAATGTTTTATTGCTGAAAATGCAGCAATTATTGGCGATGTGGAAATCGGCAATGGCAGTAGCGTGTGGTATAGCACGGTGATGCGCGGCGATGTGAACTATATTAAAGTGGGTGAAAACACCAGTATTCAGGATTGCGCTGTAATCCATGGAACTTATGAAAAATCGCCTACTAACATTGGTAGTCACGTAATTATTGCACACGGGGCTATTGTGCATGGCGCAACGCTGCACGACCATGTCATGGTGGGCATGAATGCCGTGGTGCTAGACAACTGCGTGGTGCATTCAAACACGATTATTGCCGCAGGATCGGTGGTAACAAAAGGCACTGTGGTGGAAGGCAATAGTGTGTATGCTGGTATTCCGGCAAAAAAAATTAAGGACCTAACTCCCGAGCTGGCAAAAAATGAGCTGGAACGCATTGCTACAAACTATGCCACCTATGCTAGTTGGTACGACGATTATTACTCGGAAGCTGTTTTTTAGATTTTTAGATTTTAACCCTGTGCCTTTCAGCTCTCCCCCTAGGGGAGGTGGAGGGGACTATAATTCATGATTAAATGAAACCTACATTATTGATTTTGGCTGCTGGAATGGGTAGCCGATACGGCGGATTAAAACAAATTGACCCTTTTGGTCCTAACGGAGAAGCTATCATTGAGTATTCAGTGTTTGATGCTATTCGTGCCGGTTTTGGCAAGGTAGTTTTCGTAATTCGCGAAAGCTTTGCCGATGAATTTAAAGCTAAATTTGAGGGTAAACTTGAAGGCAAAATTGAAGTGGAATACGTTTACCAAGAGCTAAACAAACTTCCTGAAGGATATGCCTGCCCCGAAGGACGCGAAAAACCTTGGGGAACCGGTCATGCTATTCTCATGGCTAAAGATGTGATTAACGAGCCTTTTGCTTCTATTAATGCCGATGATTTCTACGGTAAAGAGTCGTTTGAAGTAATGGCTAAATTCTTAAGCGAAGAATGCTCGGAAGAACAGTATAGCATGATGGGCTACTCGTTGAAAAACACGCTTTCTGAATATGGTTCTGTCAGTCGTGGCATTTGCGAAAGCGATGAAAACAAAAACCTTACGGTGATTGTAGAGCGTCATGACATTAGACGTGAAGCCAACAGCATTGTGTGCGATAATGGCAAAGGTGAGCTAATTACATTAGCTGAAAACTCGCCAGCATCGATGAACTATTGGGGATTCCACCCTAGCCTATTCGGTAAATTGGAAGACCTTTTCAAAGCGTTTCTTGATGCCGATATCAATACGCCAAAATCGGAATTTTATATTCCAAATGTAGTGTTCGATTTGATAAAAAACAAATCAGCTGCAACGAAAGTACTAGAGGCTGATTCTCCTTGGTTTGGCGTAACTTTCCCCGATGATAAACCATTTGTGGTAGGCAAAATTAAAGACCTGACTGACAAAGGTGTTTATCCTGCTAAGCTTTGGTAGTATCCCCCCTCAAAAAAAAACAAATCCTCCTTCAAAATTGAAGGAGGATTTGTTTTTTTTTGAGGGAAATGCAAAGCTAATATTTCACCGACCTAATGGACGGTGCTATTCAACTTTTGCCCTTCCGCTAACCTCGCATTTCTGCAAAATATTTATAGAATGAGGGTATGGTTTGGATGCCTTTGTAAAACTGTTCTAATGGATAGTTTTCATTGGGTGAGTGAATGGCATCGGACTCTAAACCAAAGCCCATGAGCACTGATTTAATGCCCATAATTTGCTCGAAGGTAGAGATAATTGGAATGCTTCCTCCGCTGCGGAATGGAACGGGGCGCTTACCGAAAGTGTCGATATAAGCTTTTTCAGCTGCCTGATAAGCTGGCAAATCAATCGGACAATTGTAAGCTTGACCTCCATGAAGTACATCGACTTTCACTTTCACCGATGCCGGAGCTATTTGCTCGAAATGCGCCTTAAATAATTCGGTAATATTTGCCCAATCTTGATTAGCCACCAAACGAGAGCTGATTTTAGCATAAGCTTTCGATGGAATGACTGTTTTTGCGCCTTCGCCTTGATAGCCTCCCCAAATGCCACAAACATCAAACGATGGTCGGATGCCTGTGCGCTCAAGTGTTGAGAATCCTTCTTCTCCAGCTACATCGTCAAGGTTGAGCGCTGCTTTATATGCTTCTATATTAAATGGTGCTTGTGCTAACAAAGCGCGCTCTTCTGCCGACACTTCTAGCACATCATCGTAAAAACCGGGAATGGTAATATGCCCGTTTTCATCAATCATCTGCGCAATGAGTTGAGCTAGCACATTGATAGGATTTGCCACAGCCCCACCATATAGCCCAGAGTGTAAATCGCGATTCGGACCTGTTACTTCTACTTGCCAATAAGATAAACCACGCAGCCCCACGGTAATGGAGGGCACATCGGCAGCAATCATTGATGTGTCGGAAACTAAAATAACATCGGCTTTCAGCATTTCTTTATGCGCCTCGCACCATGCACCCAAGTTTGGCGATCCTATTTCTTCTTCCCCCTCAATCATGAACTTTACATTGCAAGGCAAGCAGTTGTTTTTTATCATATATTCAAAGGCTTTGGCGTGCATAAATGCTTGACCTTTATCATCGTCGGCACCACGGGCGTAGATTTTTCCATCTTTCACCACGGGCTCAAAAGGTGCGGTGTGCCAAAGTTCTAACGGCTCAACAGGCATTACATCCATATGCCCATAAACCAACACGGTTGGCTTGCTTGGGTCGATAAGTTTTTCCCCATAGGTGACGGGGTGACCTGCTGTTTCAAACACTTCCGCCTTGTCGGCTCCCGCATGGAGGAGTAGCTGCTTCCAATATTCAGCAGCTTGATACATATCGTTTTTATGCTCCGATTGCGAACTGATGGAAGGAATGCGAATGAGTCCGAAAAGCTCATCTAAGAATCGGTCTTTGTTTTCTTCTAGGTATTGCTCGATAGAAATCATAGGGGTATTATTTTAAATTGATACGATAAAGATGCAAAATCTTATCCAAAAATCAGGCATATTAATGCATTTTTCGAATATAATCTGGCATCCTTACCGCTCTTATCGCCTGGTATTAATGTTGATGCAATCCGCATTCTTTCTTCGGATTGTCTTCCCACCACCATCTGCCAGCACGGAAATCTTCGCCTTCGCTAATGGCACGGGTGCAAGGGGCACAACCAATGCTCACGAAACCTTTGTCGTGCAACACATTGTAAGGCACATGATTTTCAAGCACATATTTTCTGCAATCTTCTAGGCTGAAATGCAAAAGTGGATTATATTTGATGATTTGAAAACCGCCATCCCAATTGAAGAACGCTAAATCATGACGATTAGCAGATTGCGCAGCTCGAAGCCCTGTAATCCAACAAGATACCCCTGCTAAGGCTCGCGCTAGTGGTTCTACCTTGCGAATTTGACAACATTGTTTTCTGTTTTCTACCGAAGCGTAGAAACTATTTGGTCCGTGCTCGCCCACAAACTGCTCTAAAGCTTCATTTTTAGGGTAATATGGCACAATAGTTTTGCCATATTTTTCTATCGTGCGTGCATATACCTTGTTGGTTTCTTCAAACAAACGACCGGTGTCGAGCGTAATGATTTTAATGTCGATGTTATTGGCAAAAATCATGTCGGTGATTACCTGATCTTCTATGCCAAAACTTGTGGTAAAGACAATCTTCCCCGCATAGCGTTTGGCTAGTGCGCGCAACACATCTACCAATGCTGTTTGCTCAAACTCTTGATTTAATGCTAAAGCTAATTCTGTGCTCATATCTTGAATGTTAAGCCCCCTCAACTTACCCTAAACGGAGAGCTAAAGGCGCATTTTTATTAGAATACAAAGGTAAGCATTCATTTGGGTTGGTCATGCTAGGAAATACTTATTAACCTGTGTTCTGGATAAGATTTTGCCTCAGGTTTTTAAGTGCAGCTATTTTTGAAATAAATCTAGTGGTGAAAGCTTATCCAGAACTCAGGTTATTAGTGATTAGTGGGCAAGGTAGCTAAATTTGCACGCTGCACTGTCCTCTATTTCCATAATCCCCACTTGTACATTTTCACAAAGCACTATACACCAACATATTAGTTTAATACAGGTCGAGAAATTGAAAATAAATTGTAGCGCCCGCTACTTTCTACAACAAAAATACAAGCTAGATCATGCGACGAATGCTTTTTTGAGGAGTAAGCTAGGTGGCAGAGATTAGGAAGGCTTAAATTCCATTAGAAAAGCCCGTTTTAGGGAAGTATTTTTTCTCTCTTTGTTTTGTGAAGCGTAGCGAAACAAAGCAAAGAGAGAAAGCCGAAGCTTCCTCTCAAATTTTAAATGCTTATCTTTGTTGCACTTTATGAATCGGAAAATCATACACATTGATATGGATGCTTTTTTTGCATCGGTGGAACAGCGCGACAATCCCGAGCTTCAGGGTAAACCTGTGGCTGTGGGAACTCCCAAAGCGCGTGGCGTGATTTGCGCCGCAAGCTATGAAGCCCGAAAATATGGTGTGCGATCTGCCATGCCATCGGTGGTGGCAGCTCGTCGTTGTCCGCACTTGCAATTTGTAGCACCTAATTTTAAAAAATATAAGGCGGTGAGCGAACAAATTCACGCCATCTTTTATGAATATACCGACTTGGTAGAACCGTTATCGCTCGATGAGGCTTTTCTCGATGTAACCATCACCAAGAAAGGAAAACCCTCTGCTACACTCCTAGCTAATGAAATTAGAGCACGTATCTTTGAAGAAACAGGATTGCACGCTTCAGCAGGGATTTCTTACTGTAAGTTTTTGGCAAAAATTGCCTCCGATGTAAATAAACCCAATGGCTATTTTGTAATTACACCCCTTGATGCCCCCGATTTTTTGCGTCAGCTTGAAATTAAAAAGTTCTTTGGCATTGGTAGAAAAACAGCGGATCGACTAAAGAAACAAGGTATTCACTTGGGCAAAGACTTACTTTTGCTTTCGCAAGGCGACCTTGTGCGCCAATATGGCAAATCGGGAGCTTATTATTATGACATCGTGCGTGGCATTGATGAACGCCCCGTTCGTCCGCACCGCAAACGCAAGTCGCTCGGTGCCGAACGCACTTTCGAGCAAGACTACACCCGACTAGACAAGCTAGGAGAAAATCTACTTTTAGTGCTTGACGAGCTTTGGCAAAGAATGGAACGATCGGAACAAAAGGGAAGAACCATCACGCTTAAACTAAAGTTTGAAGACTTCACCCAAATTACACGAAGTAGAACCTTGCTTTCACTTTTCCAAAGCAAAACGGAAATAGCACAAGCTGCTTTACTGCTCTTGCACCACGAAGCCCCTTTCGAAAAACGCATTCGCCTAATGGGGCTCGCCCTCTCTAATTTTCCCGACGAAAAAGAGGGAGCAACTCAACTGATTATTGAATTTTGAGTGGAATATCCATCCAGCTCACTTCTTCTAAACCAATTAGTGCATTAATAATACCTACGGCTTCATATCGATGAAGTGCCGATAGCGGAATGCTACGCTCAATTAATAGCCCTTCATCGAGCAAGCGCTGACGCTGTGTGCCTGCTAGCAAAGTTTCCTTAGGCGTGTAGAGCTTTCCTGATTGCTGAAACACCAAATTACCAATGCTGCAATCGGTAACCAGTCCTGCTTTTACAAGCAAGACCTCATCGGCATTGCCTCTTTGCGCTAAAAGCTCATTCAGCTTAGTCCGATCGGCAAACTTGTGCGGATAATCAAGATTGGTTTGCAACACCTGCAACGAGCGAAAACTGCGCTGTTGCTGTGGAATGAATGCTACTTGCTGAATAGTTTCCCCATAAAGCACCCGACAACGGTACAGCCCATTCCCTAAATTGACAGGCACCCGAAGCTGTTCGCCCAACTGAATGACAGGAGACTGAGGATAAAATTTCTTCCGAGCAGCAGCAAACCGAGCTTGATGATAATTTAGATTGACAAACTCGCCGTTTTCAAATCTTATGGTTTCCAACAAAAGGCACATACACTTTATTTATTAGTTCATCATATTCTTCCGTAGCCGTGCTGAGGTGGGTAATCCCTCCCCCACTTTTATAGGTCAAGCCGGTTTCGCTCTGCTCCATGAAACGAATCAGCACACAGCTATCTACCGATTGCCCATCATACACTCCAAACACGCCTGTGTACCACCCACGCTCATAGCCCTCGGCTTCTTTTATAATCTCTACCGTTTTCACCTTGGGTGCCCCCGTTATAGAGCCTGCCGGAAGCAATTTTTCGAACACATCGCCCAACCGACAATGCCAATCGTTGGGCAACTGTCCGCACACCTCCGAACTCATTTGCAACAGATGCTTGTGGTTCGATTTTATTTCATCGATATAGGCAAAACGCGACACGTGCACTTCGGTAGCAACCATGCTTAAATCGTTGCGAATTAAATCGACAATTGTATGATGCTCGGCCATTTCCTTTACATTATTTTTCAACACCGTTTCAGCATGAGGAATAGCGGCATCAATAGTGCCCTTCATCGGATTAGAGCGGATAACACCTTGCGGATTAATGCGCACAAAAATTTCGGGCGAAAAGCACACAAACTCATCGCGCAAATGCACCAAATACGGCGAGGTGCAACGGTGCGCAATATCATCGAGCGACAAACTGGTGTGCAAAATCGTGGGCATCGTGAGGTTTAGCAGGAAGCTATCGCCCCGAAGAATATGCCCATGTGCAAGCTTGAAAGCTGCTTCATATTGCTGGTAACTCACCGGTTGCGAATGCCAAGAAAAAGGTTTCTCCTGAGGATTGGGAATGAAATTGCGATGTTTTGGGGTGCGCCATTGCAAACCATTGGATTGACATTCTTCCCAAGCATATATTTTCATATGCTTCGCTTCAAAATCTACCAAAAATACAAACGGTTTACGAACAGCCCCCCACGCGTTCATTTGCAACTTTACTTTTTCATTCATCATAAAATTCATGGCACAAAGATGATGATAAATATGTTTGAAAAGTTAAATATCTATTGATTTTATACAATCTGAATGTACTATCGTACATTTTCGCTAATTTCAAGCCCAAGTAATCAATTACCAATTGTAAATTGACCTAACAGTGACAAACAAAGCATATGAAAAATTATCTTCAAAGGAATCGAGCTATCTTATTTCTATGAAGTATATCAAAATGAAGATTAAAAATTAAACTCAACGCTTCTGCCCTCCCCCTTGGGGGAGATGGAGGGAGCTTTAAATAAAAATATGAAACGAATAGCAATACAAGGCATAGCAGGCTCATTTCATGAAGATGCTGCAAGACAATATTTCAAAAACGAAGAAATCGAAATCGTAGAATGTCGTTCGTTCACCAGAGTGTGCGAAATGGTAGATAACGACGAGGTGGACTTGGCTGTGATGGCTATTGAGAACTCAATTGCCGGTAGCTTGTTGCAAAACTATTCGCTCATTAAAGACTATCATTTACACGTAATTGGCGAAACCTATGTGCACATCAAGATGAACCTCATGGCTCTGGAAGGTGTGAAACTAAGCGATATTGAAACCATATATTCGCACCCTGTGGCAATTCACCAATGTATTGAATATATCGAAAAATATTTGCCTAACGCTCAAATTATAGAGAACCAAGACACCGCCATGTCGGGCAAGATTGTGCAAGAAAATCAGCTAAAAAATGCAGCCGCTATTGGTAACTTGCGCACTGCCGAGCTCTACAACTTGAAAGTGCTCGACAAAGGCATAGAAACCAACAAACGCAATTACACCCGATTTTGGGTGCTCGACAAACGCTCAAACCCAAACCACGAAACCAACAACGCCTCGATAGCCCTAGAAGTGGGTAACTACTCTGGTTCATTGGCTCAGGTGCTGAATATCTTCACCGAAAACAACCTCAACCTCAACATGATTCAATCGATTCCTATTGTTGGAAAACCGAGCGAATACACCATTCACATTGATGTGGAATATGATGAAGTGGAATACTATGAAAAAGCTATCCACCAGATTCTCAAATGTGTATCGAGCCTTTCGGTGATTGGAGAATATCAGAAAGGACGAATAAAATAAAACTAAACCATAAAAACCATGAAAAAAATAGGATTATTCTTTGGACCAGAAAATGGCTCTGTACATCGCATTGCACTACAAATTGCCGACATTGTAGGTGCTGAAAACATCGACCTCATTTCAGTGGCTTCTGCCTCTGCCCATGATGCCGACCAATACCAAAATCTAATCTTCGGTATCTCTACCGTGGGAAAAGAAACCTGGGATTCAGCCTACGACAGCAACGATTGGATGAAATTCTTCCCCGAAATTGTGAAGATTAATTTCGCTAACAAAAATATTGCGCTCTTCGGACTAGGCGACCATATTACTTACTCCAACAACTTTGTTGATTCCATGGGTAAACTATATCACGAAATTAAAGTAACCCACCCTAAGGCTAACATTGTAGCTCCCGTTTCTACCTCTTCATACGATTACACAGATTCGGAAGCTGTGGTGAACGGTCAGTTTGTTGGGCTGCCTATCGACGAAGACTTCGAAGCCGATTTAACCAGACAACGACTAGAACTTTGGTTACAAGTAGTGACCAAAGAATTTGGTCTTTAACCACACCAATACCCTATGAGCAAAATTCCCATCTGTAAATCTCTGATTAACGATTGCCTTGCGCAAATGCGCATAGAGAACCCAAGCAAAGCCACCATTCGCGATATTTTCATACTCTCCGACCTGATTCAAAAGCAATCGGGCGTAGAGTTTGTGCGCATGGAACTTGGTGTGCCCGGATTACCGGCTTCAGAAATAGGCATTGAAGCCGAAATTGAAGCCCTACATTCGGGAGTAGCTTCGGTGTATGGCATGGTAGATGGCATTGAGCCTCTCAAACAAGAGACTGCTCGTTTTGCCAAACTTTTTATGGATGTAGATGTGAGCCCCCGAAGCTGTATCCCCACGGTTGGCTCAATGCAAGGCACCTATGCAGCCATGCTCACCGCTAGCCGAATGGTGAATGGGAAAGACACTATTCTGTTTATAGACCCTGGGTTCCCTGTTCAAAAACAACAGGTGGCTGTAATGGGTGGCAAACTGAAAAGCTTCGACATAAAAAACAACCGTGGCGAAAAGCTGCGGAACATCTTGGAAGAATATCTTAGCGAAGGGAACATTTGTGCCATCTTATATTCTAACCCAAACAACCCCACATGGGTTTGTCTTACCGATGAAGAACTGCAAATACTCGGCGATGTTGCCAATCGGCACCAAGTTATTTTGCTTGAAGATCTCGCCTATTTTGCCATGGATTTTCGTCAAAACCTAGGCAAACCGGGCAAGGTGCCATTTCAACCCACTGTGGCGAAATACACCAACAATTGGATTCAATTCCTTTCAAGCTCGAAGATATTCTCTTATGCCGGTCAGCGCATTGGCATGATGATTATGTCAGACCATATATATAATATGGAATGTGCTCTGTTTAAGGAAACATTCAACTCGCCCACTTTTGGAAGCACTATTACACAACGCGTGCTTTATGCGCTTTCTTCGGGCACTAGCCACTCGGCACAATATGCCATGGCAGCTATGCTAAAGGCAGCAAATGATGGCACTTACCAATTTGTAGATCAGGTGAAAATATATGGCGAAAAAGCAAACGCCATGAAAAAGATCTTCACCAACAATGGCTTCCACATCATCTACGATAAAGACGGCGACCAAGACATAGCCGATGGTTTTTACTTTACCGTAGGCTATGGCAAAATGACAGGTGCCGAGCTACTAAGCGAACTTTTACACTATGGCGTGAGTGCCATTACACTCAACAATACTGGAAGCCACGAACAAGGGTTGCGCGCTTGCACTTCCTTTGCCAAATCGGAGTTGTTTCCAGCTCTCAACGAACGACTAGCTCTTTTTAATCAACATCATTCAAAAAATAAAAACTAAGCATATCATGCGATCAGGTAGTAGTAGAACACTAAATCAACTGAAAGACTTCTTCTCCGAACACAAAGTTCACCACTTCAAAAAAGGCGACGTATTTTTAAATTACGGAGAAATGAATCATAAAATGGGTTTACTAATAGAAGGCATGATGTATGCTGCTTATGTTAATGAATCTAGTCAGGAATGGATTTCTCGCTTCTTCTATTTGCCCAATAACGGCATCGTGAGTAGCCACGAAAGCTTTATGACTCGACAAAAATCATCTGAAATCATTCGTGCCTATGAAGATTCTAAAATGATTATTATAGAGCGTTATGAATATGAGAAAATCATGACCATCAATCGCCGCCTCGAACGATTGGCACGCGTAATGGCCGAAGAAAACTACGTGCAAGCCCTGCAACGTATCCACTCGCTACAATCGCTCACCGCCCAACAACGCGTGGCTCGATTTATGAAAGAACATGGCGAAATTGTGAACCGTGTACAACGTCAGCACGTGGCATCTTACCTAGGTATTCACCGAAATATTTTCACCAAAGTATTGCGAGGGCTGTAGTTTCGCATTCCAATAGTTATTGGAAGAACTCCCCCCAGAAAGTCAAAATGTTATTTAAATATTTACTTTCTTCAAATGCCCCTTTCAGGCAGTCCCCCGACTAATGGTTTTCATTACTTTTGAGGACGAAAAACAAAAGCATTTTTTAATTATATTACAATAAACGATGAGAAAAAAAGTAGTTGCAGGAAACTGGAAATGTAACACTTCTGTTCAAGAAGGTGTAGAATTAGCAAAAGCTGTAAACGAGCTAGTACTTAGCACTGGCGATAAAAACGTAACTGTAGTACTTGGTGCTCCTTTTACGCACATTACAAAAGTAGTTGACACTGTAGATGCCTCTCGCGTGGGCGTGGCTGCACAAAACTGTGCTGCTGAAGCTTCAGGTGCATACACAGGCGAGATTTCAGCTTCAATGGTGAAATCAACAGGTGCTCAATATGTAATTCTTGGTCACTCAGAAAGACGTGAGTACTACGGTGAAACAAGCGAGATTTTGAACAAAAAAGTAGCGCTTACTCTAGAAAACGGATTGACTCCAATCTATTGCTGTGGTGAAGCTTTGGAAATTCGCGAAGCTGGCACTCAAAAAGAATATGTGATTAACCAATTGAAAGAAACAATCTTCAACCTTCCAGCTGAAGACTTCAAAAAAGTAATCATTGCTTACGAACCAATTTGGGCTATCGGTACAGGTAAAACTGCCACTACTGAGCAAGCACAAGAAATGCACAAAGACATCCGCGATGCTATCGCAGCTCAATACAACGCTGAAGTAGCTGAAGAAATTTCTATCCTTTACGGTGGTAGCTGTAAGCCTAGCAATGCGTCTGAGCTTTTCGCTAATCCTGATGTAGATGGTGGTTTGATTGGTGGTGCTTCACTTAAAGCAGAAGATTTCTTGGGAATCATCAACGCTTACTAGTCGAAAAACCGATTAAAATAAAAAAGAGCTTACTCCGTTTGGAATAAGCTCTTTTTTCATGCTTCTTGCGCTAGCAAATTAATTATCCATTCGAATGAAGCTGCCATCAAGGTTAAATTCTAGCTCTAAGTGATTGTCAAGCTCCACTTGCTGATGCCCATCTTCAAACTCCCAATCCGTAATAAGATTATTTGGATAATTCTTAGCCACATAATTTAATATCTCTTGAGGGATAACTGAATCTGGCAGCTTAGTCACGCCATCAATATCGCACACCTCAAATGCACTATTAAACTCCAATTTAATTCCATTTTGCAAGTAAACATCATAGCTTACCGATTTTCTTTCTTCATCTTTAATTACAGTTGAAATCGGATTTTCCGGAAAATGAGTAGCTTGATAACTCGTAATTTGCGTCGGGATATTCGTTCCTGTCAAAATTGTTTCTTTATCATTGTCTGAGCACGAAACCACCATAGCTAGCACTGCAAATAGCACTGCGAATTTGAAATTTTTCATTTGTTGTTGTCTTAAAATTATTGTTTGAAAATTATTTAATTGCATTTACATAGTCCCCATCTTCCGTGAAGTGCAGGGTAAAATCATCGTCGGAAAACCAACGCTCAATCGATACTTTGTAGGTCACCACTTGGTCTTGCTCTATGCGATAAGCATCTTCAATTCGATAGTTTTTGTGATCGACACTTATTTTCTCCGTAATCTTTTGAGGCACTTCGCTCTTTGAAAGTTCTTCAATTAACTTTACTTGCTTTCCTTCGGGGGTGTAATAAACCTCTACATCTTTAGTCCATGATAATTCAAAGCTCACCTGATACAAGCCTCTTTCACGCTCCCAATCCACATCTCTCGCATTGGGAAAATCGGCATTGAATTGATTAATAATTACCGAAGACACTTGGCTTTTAGGAATATCATCGGCAAGCAGATTGTAGGTACTCAATAACAACACCGCTAATAACATTTGCTTTCTCATAATTATTGTGTTTTGAATTAATAATAGACAAAGCTAGGGGGTGATTCTAGAAAGAATTGGGAATTTAGGGTTGTGGCGGAAAAATAATCTCAAAAGTGTGTTTTTCTTCGGCAAACGAATAGTTTATTTTCAACTGCTGATGCTGAGCAATAGCATACACAATGGGTAATCCCAAACCTGTGCCTTTCTCCGATTGCTTTCCTTTGGCAAAACGATTGAACAACAGGTTCGCATCAAGTGCTTGCGATTTTCCAGTATTGCTAATTCTCAAACGGTCGGCTTGTATATCGACATCCATAGCCCCATTTTCTTTATTGTGGAAAATGGCATTCTTCAGCAAATTCCCAATTAAGATATTTGCCAACGTATGGTTCATTTCATAATGAATAGGTTCATCGTGTAGAATAGTCACCGCAATTGATTTAAATTCGATGTACTCGCTTAGTTCCTCTAAGTTTTGATGTATCATCTCATTTACTGCTACAAGCTCGGCTGATAAAAACTGCTGATTTTCAATCTTCGAAAAAAGCAACAACGATTTGTTCACCCGAATCAAGCGTTGCAGAATTTCGTAGGTATCTGCTATTTTCTCTACCTGCGGAGCCAACAGTTGCTCATCTTCAAAAAGCAACTCTAACTTGTTGCTTGCAATGGCCAGCGGTGTTTGCAGTTCATGCGAAGCGTTTTCTATAAATTCTTTCTGCTGATTTAAAGCATTGGTACTATACTGAATCATCATATTTACTGCCTGTTCCAAATCTTGAAACTCTTTGGTTTGACTAGCAGCATGAGGCAACTCTGTTGATCTCGTAATTTTGTATGATTTCAGTTGGTTCAAGAAATCATAAAATGGTCGCCAAAGCTCTTTCAGCACCACATTATTCACCACAATAATACTAAAAATGAGTAGCATATAGAGGATAATGAAGTTCCACAACAAGGCTTCCAAGAGGTCGTCTTGTTCCACTATTGGATTAGCTATTTTCAATTGGAAATAACGATCCTGAGCATTAAACACCGTGATTAACATTCGCACTGGTTCAAGTTCCAAATCCTCATCATCGAAATCTTGCATACATATTTCGGTGTCGAAATACTCATCTTTTGCCTGCAAAGCTTCTTTCTTACTTATCTCTTGCAAAGTGTATAAACTCTCATCAAAGGAATCCTTTGTTTGAATTGTACTGTCGCTAACGGTATACTGAATAATCAGTCGCTTCTGGTTTTCGAGTTCTTCATCTGCCACATCTTTTATTTCGTGCTGCATACTGAAATAAAAAACCATCGACCAAACCGACATCAGCAGGAAGATGGCAAGCGACAAGTGCTTTAAAGATTGATTGAGTAGTTTCAAAGTTGCGTCAGCTTATAGCCAACTCCATAGGTGGCCTCAATGAGTATTTCGGCTTGTGCATCTTTTAGTTTCTTGCGCAAATTCTTTATCTGATAGTAGATAAAATCAAAACTATCCATATTGTCGGAATCATCGCCCCACACATATTCAGCTAAAGCCGATTTGGTAATTAGCCTGTTCTTGTTAACCAAGAAATAGTACAGCACGTCGAATTCTTTCCGATTAAGGTGCACCAGCTCGCCAGCCACTTTAAACTGACGATCGTCGAGATCTAACTCCACATTTGCCAATCGCACGACATTCTTACCCTGAAGATTTTTTCTACGAATCACCGCCCTTACCCTAGCATTCAATTCCGATAGATGAAAGGGCTTAGCAAGATAGTCATCGGCTCCGAGTTCTAAACCGAGCACTTTATCATCAAGTGAGTCCTTCGCCGAAATGATAATAACATTATCTGTCTTACCCAGTCTTTTCAGTTCCTTCAAAATATCAATGCCGCTACCATCGGGCAGCATGATATCAAGTAAAATGCAATCATAGTCGTAAAAAGCCACCTTAGCCGAAGCTTCCTGATAATTCGGCACACATTCCACTAAGAAAGCTTCTTTCTCTAGAAACTCCTTAATATTTTGCTGCAATTGCAATTCATCTTCAACAATTAAAATCTTCATGGGGTAAAGTTGGAAAATAATTCTGGAAAAAATTGGGAATAGCAGAAAATTATGATTTAACCTAAGGGTGGTAGAAAACCAATGTAGCACACTCTGCCGTTAATAATTATACAACTAACAACTAATAACTAACAACTAATCCCTATCTTTGCACGCAAATTATATAAACCATCATGACAAATAAAGTGAGGGTGCGCTTTGCACCTAGTCCGACAGGACCATTACACATGGGTGGTGTTCGCACTGCCCTATTCAACTATCTTTTTGCAAAAAAACATGGCGGAGACTTCTTGCTTCGCATTGAGGATACCGACCAAACACGCTTTGTGCCTGGTGCCGAGGAATACATCATTGAATCACTAAAATGGTGTGGATTGGTGCCCGATGAAGGTCAGGGTTTTGGTGGCAATTGCGGTCCTTACCGCCAATCAGAGCGCAAAGAAATCTATCGTCAATATGCTGATCAACTCCTAGAGAGCGGTCATGCTTACTATGCTTTCGACACTCCCGAGGAACTAAATGCCCTTCGTGCCGAAGCTGAAGCCAATAAGAATACATTCTCTTACGATTTACACACTCGTAGCTCGTTAGTGAACTCGCTCACGCTTTCGGTGGAAGAGGTGCAAGCTCGTATTTCGCGCGGCGATAACTGGGTAATTCGCTTCAAAATGCCTGAAAATGTAGAGGTAGTAGAAACCGATATGATTCGTGGCACAGTGAAATTCAACACCAATACGCTCGACGACAAAGTGCTTTACAAAGCCGATGGTATGCCTACCTATCACTTAGCAAACGTGGTAGATGATCACTTGATGTTCATCTCGCACGTTATTCGCGGTGAAGAGTGGTTGCCTTCGATGCCTTTGCACGTGCTCCTTTATGAGGCGTTGGGCTGGGGCGACAATCGCCCTCAATTTGCTCACTTGCCACTTATCTTGAAACCAACAGGAAAAGGCAAACTCAGCAAACGCGATGGCGACAAAATGGGTTTCCCTGTATTCCCTTTATTATGGAAAGATCCTGAAACTGGTGATATCTCTCGCGGTTATCGTGAGGATGGTTATTTCCCTGAAGCTTTTGTGAATATGCTCGCCCTATTGGGGTGGAATGATGGTACTGATAATGAGTTTTTTAATTTGGAAGAGCTTGCTCAACAGTTCTCGCTTGACCGAGTAGTGAAAAGTGGCGCACGCTTTAATCCCGATAAAGCAAAATGGTTCAACCATCACTATATGCAAGAGCAAAGCAATGAGAAATTGACTGAGCTTTTCCGCCCTATCTTGACTTCGCATGGTATAACAAATGCTAGCGACGAAAAGATTGTGCGTGTAGTTTCTTTGGTGAAAGAGCGTTGCGAGTTCATTCAAGACCTTTGGGCTCAAGCCTCTTATTTCTTCGAATCTCCTAAGGCATACGATGAAAAAACCGTTCAAAAGAAATGGAAAGCAGATAGTGGCGAGAAAGTGAATGCTATTGCGACAGTATTTGCATCGGTGGAAAGCTGGAAATCTGAAGTTATTAAAGAAAGCTTCTCTGTATTCATGAATGAAAAAGAATGGGGCTTCGGCATCGTTATGGTTCCTATTCGCTTAGCACTAGTGGGTAGCAGCCAAGGAGCCGACTTGTTCGATATTTGCGAAATCATCGAAAAAGAAGAAACCATTGAACGAATGAAAAAAGCAGTAGCACAGTTGGGATAAAGTATTTTGTACTTTTAAAAATATCAACTATATTCGAGCAGTATTTATAATAATCTTACAAATTTAACTTTTAAATATGACTAAAACAGTTATCGAAAGAGCTGCAGACAACGTACGTATCTTGTCGGCTGCCATGGTGGAACAAGCCAATTCAGGACACCCCGGTGGTGCTATGGGTGGCGCCGATTTCGTAAGCGTACTTTACTCTGAATTCCTAAACTACGATCCTAGCGATCTTGCTTGGATTAATCGCGACCGTTTCTTCCTTGATCCAGGACATATGTCGCCAATGCTATATTCTATCCTTTCATTGACAGGAACGTACAGCATGGATGACCTTGCAAACTTCCGCCAATGGGGAAGTATCACACCCGGACACCCGGAAGTAGATGTACTTCGCGGAGTGGAAAACACTTCTGGACCACTAGGTCAAGGACACACTATGGCTGTTGGTGCTGCTATTGCCGAAAGATTCTTGGCAAGTAAATTTGGCGAGTGGACAGCTCACAAAACCTATGCTTTCATTTCTGATGGTGGTGTGCAAGAGGAAATCTCGCAAGGTGCAGGACGTATTGCTGGTCACCTTGGATTGAGCAACCTTATCATGTTCTACGATTCAAACGACATTCAATTATCGACAACTACACACGAAGTAACAACAGAAGATACCGCTAAAAAATACGAAGCTTGGGGATGGAAAGTCGTTACTATTGAAGGTAACAACGCTGAAGCTATCCGTAAGGCTTTGAAAGATGCGCAAGCTGAAACTAAGCAACCAACCCTTATTATTGGTAAAACCATCATGGGTAAAGGTGCTGTAACTGAAGCTGGCGAAAATTTCGAAGGTAAAACTTCAACTCACGGTCAGCCTCTTGGTGCTGCTGGTGCTTCGTTAGCAAAAACTATTGAGAATCTAGGTGGCGACGCTACTGCCCCATTCTCAATTTTCGATGATGTACAAGCTTTATTTGACGCTCGAAAAGATGAACTTATAAAAGCTGCAGCCGAAAAGAAAGCAGCACAAACTGAATGGACAAAAGCTAATCCGGAATTGGCTGCTAAATTAGCTACATTCTATTCTAAAGAAGCTCCTAAATTCGACTTTTCTAAAATTGAGCAAAAAGCAAACTCGGCTACTCGTGGCGCATCGGCTACTGTGCTTGGTGCATTTGCAAAAGAAGTAGAAAACATGATTGTGTCGTCTGCCGACCTTTCAAACTCTGATAAAACGGACGGTTTCTTGAAAAACACTCACGCTATTACAAAAGACGACTTCTCTGGTCAGTTCTTGCAAGCTGGGGTGTGCGAATTAACCATGGCTACTATCATGAACGGTATGGCATTGCACGGTGGTGTGATTCCTGTTTGTGGTACTTTCTTTGTATTCTCTGACTACATGAAGCCAGCGGTTCGTCTATCGGCATTGATGGAACTTCCGGTGAAATATGTTTGGACTCACGATGCATTCCGTGTGGGTGAAGATGGTCCTACTCACCAGCCTGTAGAGCAAGAAGCTCAAATTCGTTTGATGGAGAAATTGCAAAACCACAACCACAAAAACTCTATGCTTGTACTTCGCCCCGCAGACTGCGAAGAAACTACTGTATCATGGAAAATGGCGGTGGAAAATGTCGACTCTCCTACTGGCTTGATTCTTTCTCGTCAGAACATTACTAACCTTCCTTCTGAAGGCAACCGTTATGAAGCGGCATTGGGTGCAGGAAAAGGTGCTTATATCGTAACTGATTGCGAAGGAACTCCAGATGTAATTCTTTTGGCATCGGGTTCTGAAGTAAGCACATTGGTGTCGGGTGCTGAATTGCTAGCTAAAGATGGTGTTAAATGTAGAATTGTGTCGGTGCCTTCTGAAGGTTTATTCCGTGCTCAATCTGCCGACTATCAACAAGAAATTCTTCCTGTTGGCATTAAAAAATTCGGTATGACTGCTGGATTGCCTGTTACTTTAGAAGGACTTGTGGGTGCCGATGGTAAAGTGTTTGGTCTGAATTCATTCGGATTCTCAGCTCCTTACACTGTACTAGATGAGAAACTAGGTTTCACTGGCGAAAACGTGTATAACCAAGTAAAAAGTATTTTGTAAGTAAATACCTTTTAATCATATAAAAAAATCCCGAACCTACTGGCTCGGGATTTTTTTATCTATTGCTGACGCAAGATTTTCGTCATTACTTTGCCCTTTGCTAACTCATCGATAAGTTTATCGAGGTAGCGAATATCTCGCATGAGTGGTTCTTCCACATTCTCTACTCTCACGCCACAGACTACTCCTTTTATAAGTGTGCGATTCGGAATCATTGCTGGCGCTTGCGCAAAGAAATCTTCAAACATAACTTGTGCTGCTATTTGCAACAATAAATCTTGAGGTGTATAGCCCGTGAGCCAACAAATCACTTCATCTGCCTCTATTTTGCTTCTGCCTTTCCGTTCCACCTTGTCCACATACAAGGGATAAACACTAGCAAAAGTCATACTATAAATCTTTGGTTTCATATTTCTCCTGTTGAATTTAAGTTTTTATGCTAGAAAACAATTCCTACAGCAACCGATGTGTAAGATCTCCCAAGACAGACATTTTCTAATAAGGCCAAAGAAAGCACACACCTGTAATTTGATGTGTGCTTTCTTTCTGTAATTGAAATGCTTAAATTATCAATCGAAAAGATTTTTTCTATTCCATCAATGAATCATCGGATCTAATTGGCACTTCTCGTTTAAACGATTGTTCCAAAGAGATGAAAGTTTCCGTGCTTGCCACACCTGCGATCTTTTGTACTTGTGCACTTAAAATATCTTTTAAATGCTCATTATCTCGTGCGTAAACTTTTACAAAAATAGCATAGGCACCCGTAGTGTAATGACATTCTACAATTTCAGGTATGCGCTGCAACATAACTGCTACATCATCATAAAAACCACCTTTTTCAAGAAAAACTCCCACATAGGTGCAAGTTTTAAAATCTACCTTTTTAGGGTCTACATGATATCCAGACCCTACTATTACCTTTAACTCTACCATTCGATTCACACGCTGATGAACCGCTGCTCTAGATACTCCCACTTCTGCAGCAACATCTTTAAATGGTATGCGTGCATTTTTCGTGATAATATCCAAGATATGTAGATCAATTTTGTCTAGATTACTTCTTAGTGTCATTTTATTATTGTGTTTTATATCTATTTGTTACGATACAAAGATAAATTATTTTTACCATATCGGAATAAAAATATTTATTTTTCTTTCTAAATGACACATTCCAATGGCATTTCACTCAATTCTTAATATATCTCATTTCATCTACAAACACACAAAAGCGAGCCAAAAATTCAAACAACCTCATTAATTACAAAAAGCCCCTACAAAACAAACCAACAACAATAAAAACAAAACAATTAAGCAAGAACACCCCAAAAAATAGACACTACAGTTATTCAAAAATGGTAAAACAAGAAAAACAAATAACATTTTATTTACAAATGATATTAAAATGATTGGGATTTCAAGTTTTCAAAAGCATTTATCTAGCTTTGCAGTATAATTTAAAAACAGAAGACAGATGAAAACTAAAATCAATTCAACAAGGCTAAGTTGGCAAATTATCTTTGCTGCCTTAGTTATCATCAGTATTATTGGTGTATTTATTCCAAGCGGATTTGAAGTTTCAAGTACCGATCAAGTAGACAAAGGCGATGTGGCTTGGATGCTTACTGCTACAGCTCTTGTGTTACTTATGACCCCCGGATTAGCTTTCTTCTATGGAGGTATGGTAAATCCTAAAAATATTATTTCCACAGTTTTACAGAGTTATATGGCTATGGGAGTAATAAGCATTGTTTGGGTTATTGTTGGATTCAGTTTATCATTTGGCGATAGTATCGGACCTGAAGGATTCGGTCTAATTGGAGACCCTCGCACATTCTTTTTCTTCCAAAATGTAACAGGTGCGCCCGACCCCAATCTTTCGCCAACCATTCCACTAGCTTTATTTGCTATGTTTCAACTTAAGTTTGCCATCATTACTCCAGCTCTCATTACAGGATCTTTCGCTGGAAGGGTAAACTTTAAAGCCTATATCTTATTCATGGTACTTTTTACCATTTTCATTTACACTCCTCTTTGTCATTGGACATGGCATCCAAACGGGTTTCTTCGAAACTGGGGAGTAATCGATTTTGCCGGAGGAACAGTTGTGCATATGTCGGCTGGATTTGCAGCCCTTGCTGGAGCTATATTCTTAGGCAAACGAAAAAACTATAAAGAAGAAATTAAACCCGCCAATATAACATTTGTGCTGCTCGGCGCTGGAATGCTTTGGTTTGGCTGGTTCGGCTTCAATGCTGGTTCTGCGCTCGCTGCAAACTCTACTGCCGCCCTTGCACTTATGAACACAAACACCGCATCGGCTGCAGGAATGCTTGCCTACTTATTTTTCGATATGGCAAAAGGGAAAAAGCCTAGCGGCATGGGGGCTGCCATTGGACTAGTAGTCGGATTGGTTGCAATTACACCAGCAGCCGGCGAAGTTCATGTGGGCGCGAGTATCTGCATGGGAGTCATTGCTGCCATTATTAGTAATATTGCCATCGATTGGCGTTCTCGCACTCAACTTGACGACACGCTCGACGTTTTTCCCGCACATGGTATGGGAGGTATTGTTGGTATGATATTGACTGCTGTTTTCGCCAACAATGTAGGCTTAATATACGGACAAACTGAAACTTTCTTATTCCACCTTCTAGCCTTGGTTATTGTGGGCGTGTTTTCATTCTTTGGTTCATTGCTATTGTATAAAATCACCGATCTTATTGTTCCACTTCGCGTGAATGAAGCCGACGAGGAGGTAGGGCTAGATATCAGTCAGCATAACGAAAGTTACAACTTTGCTTACAAAGAAATCGATGAGAAAGTATAAAAATATGTAGCTCAATGGGTTAGATACAAGATGCTCCAACCTCATTCTCTTACAATCCTGATTAAAGTTCTTTTCCCCAAAGCTAGTTGGTTTAAAAGGAAAACTAAAGTCATTTTCCCAAAGACTAAATTTCATGAATTTGAACAAATAGTTATTTTCCCGCGGGTCGTTATAAATCCAATACATCCTTTAACTCATTGGCGGAATTAAGTTAGATTCTAATTTAATTCCGCCAATATTTTTTGCTAAAAAGAACGACTAGACAACAAGAAAGATATACAAATGCGTTGAAATAAAAAAAGTTCGATATGCTAAGTTTTCCACATTACATTCCGCATTCGATACAAAATTTTCAAGCCTTTTAAACTCGTGTTTAAGTATTTTTTTTACTTTTATCGTATTTAATCAGGAAAACAAAACTACCGTAATGACAAATCACAATATGGCTACTAGGATAAAAACAAACCTCATTTCTCTTTCATTGATATTGGTTGCCTTGTTTTCCTATGCCAATACTCGCGCCCAAACGAAAGATGATTCTTCGTTTAAATATGGAAGTATTTCAGAACCAAACAATTTATCGATTGCTAGTTCCAACGACAATACTGTATTTTCATTTCCCATTACGGCTCAAATTTGCTACTCTAGTCTTTCGCATTTTCAAACCGCTGAAGGAAAATCATTGTTTCAGGAAGCCACTCAGCTTGACAACAAACAACTGAAGATAGAATATGAATTAGCTAATTTACGTCAAGAATATCGTAGCTCGGACAATGCTGCAAACCAAAAATACATTGGCGAAGAAATTCTTCAACAAGAAAAACAAAGCTATGCATTATATATTCAAGCAAAAGAACTCAAGCAAAAAGCCAACGAGTTAGAATATGCCTATTGGTTGAATGCCAAACAAGAAGAAAAAGACAACTTCGTCAGCCACTTCATGCCTCAAGAAGAGGTTTATGCTCAATTGAGCGATTACGCCAACGACAATCTACTAACCGGAAATAATTTCACCATCTACAACAAGAAGGTACAAACCAAAACCACTAGTCCACAAGATTCAAACAAAGAAAATCAATTGGTCTATAAAATACAGGTTGGTCGATATAAAAACACCCCCAAGTCGGTGCAAGATAAATTCCGCAAACTATCTTTTATCCGCAAGATAGACAAACAAACCAACAGCGCAGGAGAAACAATTTACACTGTGGGAGAACTAAGCGATTTTAACGATGCCTTGCAAATGCAAACACAACTAGAGAAAGACGGTTTCTCGAAAACTAAAGTTATTGCGTTCCAAGGCTTAGTGGAAGTGGCTATTAATGAAACAGGCACTCCCCTAAACATGATCGAAAACGAATAAACAAAGCCTCAACATGAGTACTATATTAACTATCTTAGCCTTAATCATTTTAGGTATTATCTTACTCTTCATTGAGTTTGCTGTCATTCCGGGAATTACCATTGCCGGAATTGGCGGAATTATTTTATTCATTCTGAGCATTTCTCTTTCCTTCAAACACTTCGGTGCTTTAGCTGGTGTTCTAACCACACTTGTCGTACTCATTGTAGCTCCTATTTTAGTGCAAAAGTTTTTCAAGTCGAAGGCTGGAAAAAAATTGTTATTAGAAACCGAAATCGATGCTAAGGTTGATACCATTCACGACATCAGCATTGGTGACGAAGGAATTACCGTAGGTAGATTAGCACCTGTGGGTAAAGCCAAGTTTGGCAATCAGATTCTAGAAAGCAAATCGATTTCTGGTTTTGTTGATGCCAACGTAAAAATAAAAGTAATTGAAATTTCAAAAACTCAAATAATTGTAGAACCCTTAAAATAATCATTATGGAACAATTTGGTTTTCTAGGAGTCATTGTTGGAGGTATTATCCTCATCATGATCCTTCTTTACTACGTGCCCATTGCCTTGTGGTTTTCTGCCTTGGTATCCGGTGTGCGTATTTCATTGGTGCAGCTTTTCTTAATGCGATTCAGGAAAGTGCCCCCATCAATTATCGTTCGCGCCTTAATTGAAGGAACAAAAGCTGGTATCAAGCTAGAAGCCGACAAATTAGAGGCTCACTATCTAGCTGGTGGAAAAGTTGACATGGTGGTACACGCTTTGGTATCGGCAGAAAAAGCAAACATTGACTTGCCATTTAACATGGCAACAGCCATCGACTTGGCTGGTCGCGATGTGTTTGAAGCTGTGCAAATGTCGGTAAACCCCAAAGTAATTGACACTCCTCCGGTAGCCGCTGTGGCAAAAGATGGTATTCAGCTTATTGCCAAAGCACGTGTAACTGTTCGTGCCAACATCAAACAATTGGTGGGTGGTGCAGGTGAAGAAACTATCTTAGCTCGTGTGGGCGAAGGTATCGTGTCTTCTATCGGTTCAAGCGCTACACACAAATCGGTATTGGAAAATCCTGATTCAATTTCGAAATTAGTGTTAGGCAAAGGACTAGATGCTGGTACTGCGTTTGAAATCCTATCGATTGATATTGCAGACATCGACATAGGTAAAAACATTGGTGCTGGACTTCAAATTGATCAAGCTGATGTCGATAAGAACATCGCTCAAGCGAAAGCAGAAGAGCGCCGTGCCATGGCTGTAGCTTTAGAGCAAGAAATGCGTGCTAAAGCGCAAGAAGCCCGTGCTAAAGTAATTGAAGCTGAAGCACAAGTGCCTTTAGCACTTTCTGAAGCCTTCAGAAATGGAAACATCGGGGTGATGGACTATATGAAATATAAAAACATCATGGCTGACACTCAAATGAGAGAGTCTATTGCCGGTGAAGAGCAAAAGAAAAAATAATTGCCAACAGATATGCAATTGGAAGTTAAGGTATGACTAATACGATGCACAAAAATGCACTTAAATTGCTAAAGTAAACTTGACTTTTGCATAACCTTTAAATGGCGAAATGCACCTAATTTTGCTTTCAGAATTATCAATCATAAGTTTTAGGTTTGATTAGTTTTATTGGTTTAGTTAGGTTTGGAAGAGGTAGAAAGAAATTTCTACCTCTTTTTTATTTCATATACCCATCGGAACCTACTGAACACCCCCTAAATGAACAAAGGGATATAAAAATGGCAAAACATCTTTATATCCCTTTACAATTTCCTTTACCACTTTTTCAAGAGGCTAAGAGGAATAAATTAAGTCTTGTATCAACTACAATTTATCTTTAATTTCGGCAATCACCTCTGCATACTCATCTTGCGTAAGGTATGTTTTCTTAGGATTCATTTCAAAAACGCCACCAAATCCGTAACCATCGGCATATTTTGGTGCTATGTGCATATGCAAGTGTGTTAGCGTATCAGAATATGCTCCATAGTTAATCTTTGTAGGATTAAAAGCCTCAGCAATTGCTTTGCCTGCTCTTGCCACATCTTTGAAAAATGCGTTGCGCTGTTCTGCTGTAAGTTCATGAAGCTCTACACCATGATCTTTATAAACTACATTCACTCTTCCTCTATATGATTGTTCCTTAAACAAGAACAATTGAGAAACCTCTAAATCACAAATTTTAATCATGAGCTCATCTAAAACTGGGAGCTTCTGACAATACAAACATTCTGAAACTGGTGATGCCATATTTTATTATTTTTATATTTCAAAGCCACTAATGTACAACTTTGATTCATAAAATCAAAAAAACTTTCGTCCTTCTACACTTAAATCAAGCTCTTCACCCAATTGGTAATCCGCTTATCGGTAAGTTCGGCTTGATTTTCTTCATCAAGACACAATCCGCAAAACTGCTTACCTTCGCGGAGAGCTACCGAATGCTCAAAGTTATAGCCTTCAGTAGAAGTAAACCCCACGATAGTTGCGCCGCGCTCTTCTAGCAATTCCGCAAAGAGTCCCACGCCATCGTTGAAATTCTCTCCATAACACTCTTGGTCGCCCAAACCGAAAATAGCGAAAGTCTTTCCGCTCAAATCAATATCTTCAATGGCAGGTACAAACTCATCCCAATAGTTTGGCAATTCGCCATCCCACCAAGTAGCCACGCCAATTATGTAATGCTCATAAGCCAAGAACTGCTCTTCAGTTATCTCCTCGGCATTTATGATATCTAATTTTTCTCGTCCATAAGCTTCGGCAATTTTTTCGGCTGTTTTCGCCGTTTTGCGCGTATGAAATCCGTAGAATAATGCTGTATTTTTCATGATAATTAGAAGCCCCTCCCACCTCCCCGAAAGGGAGGTGTTAAAGGCACTGATTTTAATTATACCTAAAAGTCTTTTGTCTATGCTCTCCTCTCTTGGAGGAGTTGGAATGACTAATATTTTGCCAATTGTTTCACTGCTTCTACAATTTTTTCTTTGTTTGGCAGAATAGCAGCCTCTAAAATTCGATTAAAACCCACAGGGGTAAAGGTAGCACCTAAACGTTTCACTGGTGCATCGAGCAATTCGAAGGCTTCATCTTGAATGGTAGCCGCAATTTCGCCGCCAAAACCAGAGAAAACTTTATCCTCATGCACTACTAGTAATTTGCTTGTTTTACGAATTGATTCTATCACCGCTTCTTTATCCCAAGGCGAAATAGAGCGAAGGTCGATCACCTCAACATCTATCCCCTCTTGTTTCAATTCTTCGGCAGCTTCGAGCGAATGAATTAACGTATTTCCATAAGTAACCAAGGTAATATCCTTGCCTTCTTTTCGCACTTTGGCTTTGCCAAAAGACACTTCAAAATCATCGGGAACAACAGCTGCCGCTTGCGGAGCATTGTAGAGTGCTTTGGGCTCCATAAAAACAGTCATACCTCTTGAGCGAATAGCAGTGCGAAGCAATCCTGCCGCATCGTCGGCAAAAGTAGGATAAACAATCCGCACACCCGGGAAGGTGGACAGCGACCCCTCTATGTTTTGTGAGTGATACAATCCTCCACCAATATATCCACCCGAAGCCAAACGAATGGTAATGTTGGGCGAAAACTGTCCTTTCGAACGCCAATAATCATGTGTCGTATCTACGAAGTTCTCCATGGCTGGCCAAAAATAGTCGGCAAACTCGGCACCTTCCACCACCACACGAATTTTATCATCATAACGACTCATACCGTTGGCTGTTCCCACAATATAATCTTCAGCAATCGGAGCACTCCACACTCGTTGTTCTCCAAACTCTTGCTGCATCCCTTTGGTTACGTTAAATGCGCCACCTTTCTCCTTATTTGCCACATCTTGACCATATATAAAAGTATCAGGATTGGCTCGAAATTCCTCTTTGAGTGTTTTGTTGATGGCTGAAACCAAGGTGAGCTTTTCACCATCCGTTTGTTTCTCCACCTCTTTAGCTGCATAAGGTTCTGGAATCACAAAGTCGAAGATAGATGCAGGGTCGGGATTTGGTGCTGCCAAAGCTTTTTTATGCGCTGCTTTCACTTCTACTTTTGCTTCTTCTTCAATAGCGCTAATTTCTTCGTCGGTAAATCGGTTGTAGCGTTTCACTAAGCGGATAAACTTAGCAAGCGGATCGTAAACCCTAGTATAATTGCGTTCATTTTCTGAGCGGTATAACTCGTGGCGATCGGAATTAGAATGCGATTCCATGCGAATACAATTGGCCTGCACAATAACAGGTTCACCTTGTTCGAGCACGTGTTTCTTGGCTTCAACCATGGCATTCATCGAGTCGAACACATCTTTCCCATTACAATGAATGATGCGCAGATTTTTAAAACCTGAGAAGTTATTGGCTGTTTTTCTATTAGCTGTTTGCAATCGCTTAGGTACCGAAATGCCATAGCCATTATCTTGAAACACAAAGATGACGGGCAATTTTTCACGTGTTGCACCATTGATGGCTTCATAGACGTAGCCTTCTGAGGTTGATGATTCACCATGCGAGGTAATCACTACGCCTTTTCCGCCATAATATTTCATGGCGCGGGCAGCACCCACAGCGTGTAAATCGTGGTTTGCTGTGCAACTTGATACGTTGTGAATATTCCAAGCTGGTTTAGCAAAGTGGTTCGACATATGCCGCCCCCCTCCTGCTACATCGGTATCCTTAGAGATACCATTCAGAATGATTTCTTCGACGGTAAGCCCCGCCGAGAAGCAGGTCATCATATCCCGATAATATGGGAATAGATGATCTGTTTCTTTATTGAAAATTTGACCAATGGCAAATTGAATACCATCATGACCTGCATAAGGCGCATGATATGACCAGCCAATGGCTTGCTTCAAATAGTTGGGTGCTCTTTCATCTAATCGGCGACCAGTAATCAATACCTTTAGCCAATCATGGAGCATTTGTTTATCTACATTTTTTACCGTGTGCAGTTTTGGGAATTTTTCACGCATAGCTGTATTAAATTTCGCGGCTCACGTCGAAATTTTCTATCAGCTCAGACACTCGTTTAACAAAAGCACCACCCAAAGCACCATCAATAATTCGATGGTCGTATGACATAGAAATCCACATCATTCTTCTGATGGCTATCATATCACCCTCGGGAGTTTCAATTACAGCAGGTTTCTTTTTAATATTACCAATGCCGAGAATTGCCACCTCTGGTTGATTAATGATTGGCGAGCCAATATCATTCTTAAATGAACCGAAGTTACTAATTGAGAACGTGCCACCGGAAATTTCGTCGGGTTTTAATTTATTGATTCGTGCACGATTTGCTAGGTCGTTCACCGAAGCTGCTAAGCCCGCTATATTCTTCTGGTCGGCATCTTTGATTACTGGAACAATTAAGTTGCCATCTGGTTTAGCCACTGCCATACCAATGTTTACTTTTGCACGAAGAATTATCTTATCGCCATCTACCGAAGCATTCACCATAGGGAACTCACGCAAGGCTTGTGCCACAGCTTCCACAAAGATAGGCATGAATGTAAGCTTCTCTCCATACTTGGCTTCGAAGGCATCTTTATGTTTTGCACGCCAATTCCAAATAGGTGTCATATCGGTTTCCACTGCCGACATGACGTGAGGAGCAGTTTGTACCGACTGAATCATACGCTCTGCTATAATTTTGCGTACTCTGTCCATTTCAATTACCGTATCTTCTTTGCCCACTTGCACCACCAGAGCTTTTACAGCTGGTTTAGCTGGCGCAGATTTCGATGCCAGTGCCGATGTTTTTTGAGTTGCACCCGATTGCTTCGCTTGAAGAAAGTCGAGCACATCTTGCTTTTGCACTCGCCCTTCAGTTCCTCGCCCTTCAATGTTCTCTAACTCATTCATTGAAATACCTTCAGCTTTCGCAATTGAACGCACCAATGGCGAGTAAAAGCGAGTAGTTTCTGCTATATCTTCCGTAGCGTTTGGGCTAGATGTTGCAGGCGTTCCTTCTTGAGTCGATGCTTTATCTTCAGAAACGGTTTCTTCCTCGGCATCAACTGAACCTTCGCCTTCCACCTCGATGATGGCTAGCACCTCACCCACTGCCACCACTGCATCTACATCGTATAAAACTTTTTTCACCACCCCATCTACAGGTGATGGAATCTCTGAGTCCACTTTTTCAGTGGCAATCTCAAAGAGCATATCATCTTCTTCCACGGTGTCGCCTTCTTTTACAAACCATTTTGTAATAGTTGCTTCTTGGACACTCTCACCCATCTTGGGCATTAGTATTTTAAAATCTACCATTTTATTTTTTTTAAGTGGCGAAGCAATCGGGTTGCTCTGCCATTATTTTTTATATTTTCAAAAAACAAGCTAGGCTTGTTAAAGTTCAAAGGCTAAAATTACCTATATTTCGACTAACAAGATACAATTTGCCATAACTTTTGAGCAACATTCTTATTTCGCAACGTTTATTGCATAATTTTGTCGGGGATTAAACATTTTCAGTATCTCGCTTAACATTTAGGTAATGTGACAATATACTAATTAGGGGCAGGAGATATTGAGGGGTTGAAAGTTGGGTTAAAGAGATCTATTACTGATTCAATTGCCCCCTACCTCCTAATGTACGTATCCCTCCGAGCAAGTACATCTTTACCATCTTCATTAAGCCTCCTTACTTTGCGGTCATTAAACAAATAGAACTCCGCCAACAGGAATGGATGCACAAGCATTACAAGGCATGGCAGAGAAGAGGTATGAATCATACTCAATATTGCCGAGAGAATCACATCGTCCTTCGTCAATTTCGCTATTGGATTAACAAATTCGAAGCAGAGCAAGAGGAACACTCAGTACAAGAAGACGCTTCTAGAGCT
>JBKEBD010000012.1:0-40145 GCA_047972995.1 Mangrovibacterium sp. | reverse complement strand
GCCAGGTTCGTAAACGGGCAACTTAGTAAGGTCGGTATCGTTCCAAGCTGCAATACGTGCAGCATTCAAATCGACAACTGTAACTTGAATATGAGGACATTGTTGAGCAATAACCGCCATGGTTGGTCCGCCCACATATCCGGCACCAATACAGGCTATTTTAGTAATATTAGTAGGAATCATCTGTTTCGGGTTCTAAATAATAAAGGCAAATGTATGCTTATTCGCTCGCTTAAACAAGCTTGACAAAGCGAAAACAGCAAAAATAACATTAGTTTTAACGCAATAGAAACGCAAAAATCAAGCATCAATATGCAAAGCAAATATAACATACTAACTCACAGGTGATTACAACAAAAAAAATCTTCCAATATATCACAACAACTAAGCATTTTTCATGTCATTATCAAAAATATTTGGTATAAATATAAGTTTTTCCGGTCATTCGTTTATAAATATACACGCAACAATTGTTCTATGAGTTCATTCCTCGCCGAGAATGATTACCATTCTCCTGTGTAAAAATTAAATGGTTAGAATTTACATATTCGTTTCACCATATATCCCCAACGGGGAAACGATGATAATTTTTTATATTTTTCTATTAATATTCAAGCCCTACGGGCTATATATGTATAGTTCTTATCCAGAACTCCGGTTAATAAGGAAACGCTTCGACCTCGTGATTACTGAGCGCTTCGACTTCGCTCAGCGACCGGGTTGGGTCAGATTCATCTTTGCATAGCCCCATACTTCAACTCCGCTCAGTAACCTGGGGGGGGGGTGCAGGGTTGCCCATTCGTAATTCGTAATTAACTCTCCCCTAAATCAGCTCTATCATTTCCGGTTCTACTTCCACACCTACGGAAAGGAATCCGGGAAGCTCTACCAGAAGCCGTTTGACTTTTGAGCCGCGTACGGTGATTAGTTTGCCTTCATAGCCATCGAACACACCCCCCACAACGCGAATCTTGCGACAGCACATTTCCGGGGTGATTTCTTCGGGTAGATAGTATTTTTGATTATGGGAGCCGTTTATGGCGTATATAAACCGTTGCATTTCTTTAGTGTTAACCGTCATTGGATTAAGATAGCCACCACCACGAGCATAACGATATTGAATAGTGGGTGTTTTTCTTACAATCGGGTCGATGACTTCTCGCGAAGCATGTACAAAGAGAAGGTCGGGCATTACGGGAATTTCTTTACGTACTTGCTTCCCCTTTTGCGTGCTCACCGTCCACTTCATGGGAGTGAACACTTCGATTTCTTTAGCTTGAAACAGCTTGTAGGCTGGCAATTTTGCATTCGAGCGTTTGAGGTCGCGCATCGCATACCAACAAGCCTGATTGTCGCCTTTTTCTGAGTCCATATTTCAGTTAGTGGTACACTTCTAGTCCTGCTTGATTGCAATATTCTCTACTAATCAGGCAGTTACAGCGTTTCTTCATAAAAGTTCGGGAACTAATCCCAGTGTAGTTACAAAAGCTCATTTAAAATCCTCGCCAGTTGAGAAGAGACGAATAATCGCAAATATACATTTTTTTTAGAGTAGTAGCACACTATGAATCAGATAAAAAGGATAATTTGACCGTAGGCGGTAAGCTATTGTATTTTTGGAGCATAATGACCATGCCCTGAAAGAGGTTTTATAATTTTGCAATAAGCTGTAGGCTATAGGTTTTATGCTTTTTCTATTAATATATATCCCCTACGGGGAACCATAACAATTGCACCGTTTCTTTTATTAATATTCAAGCCCTATGGGCTAATCATATACCTAGACATGAATGCATAGGCTATTACGGGTAGCCCTTTCAGGGGCAAAAATTCACACCCAACAATCTAATATCTAACAATCTAACATCCACCAATCTAGAATCTAAGAATTCAATCTTTTTGTGATAACTGATACAAATACCAACTCCGAATTACTTCATTTCAGCTCAAATGACGTTTTACAGTTTCCCGAATTGGTCTTTTCAAACTGATTTCGATTTATGCTGCAGTCAGCATGGAATATTTCACGCCAAATTTCTCTTTTCACTATTTGGCAATTGATTGGTTTCAGCTCAAACCAACCAATTACCAACTTTTAATCGATGGGTTTCTGCTCCACATTCCGCTTCATGAACTGAAAATGGACAAACTCCCATTCTAGTCCATCCGTTTTCAATAGCTCATCATCTTCATTTTCCCGATATACGTCCACTTGTCACTCTTCTTGACAATTTGGCACATATTCGGAGTTCAAAATCTGCTTTTAATCTTTGGCACGCTTTTCGCTAACTCTATTTACATTGAAAACAATTTAAATAAACAGATAAATCACATTAAAATGGCAGATTTAAAAGGAAGAATCCTAGCAGGTAAAATCTTGGTATTACCTCAGGCAGCAGAAACAAAAACAGCAAGTGGAATTATTATTCCCGATTCAGCAAAAGAAAAGCCTTTGGCAGGAAAAGTAGTTTTAGTAGGCGCGGCAAAAAAAGATGAGCCTATGGAAGTGGCGGTGAATGACACCGTGTTTTACGGCAGATATGGTGGCACGGAATTAAACATCGATGGCACCGACTATCTTCTTCTTTCGCAAACTGATGTATTGTACATCGGCTAAGCAAAACTCATCATTTCAACCCCTAATTAAGGTTGGAATTATCAAATTACCCAAAATAAAAAAGCAAATAAAATGGCTAAACAAATAAAATTCAATACAGAGGCTAGAGATGGCTTGAAAAAAGGCGTTGACACATTGGCAGACGCTGTGAAAGTAACCCTTGGACCTAAAGGTAGAAACGTGGTGATTGAAAAATCTTTCGGTGCCCCTCATATTACTAAAGATGGGGTGTCGGTAGCTAAAGAGGTTGAGCTTTCAGACCCTTACGAAAACATCGGTGCACAAATGGTGAAAGAAGTGGCTAGTAAAACAGGCGATGATGCCGGTGATGGTACAACTACCGCTACGGTGCTTGCTCAAGCTATTGTGAATGTGGGCTTGAAAAACGTAACTGCCGGTGCAAATCCTATGGACTTGAAGCGTGGTATCGATAAAGCCGTGGCTAAAGTGGTGGAATGTATTAAAGCTACAGCACAAACCGTGGGCGATGATTTCAACAAAATCAAACAAGTAGCGAAAGTTTCTGCTAATGGCGACGACCAAATTGGTTCGCTCATTGCGGAGGCCATGGAAAAAGTAAAAACAGAAGGTGTTATCACGGTTGAAGAAGCCAAAGGAACGGACACTTACGTGGATGTGGTGGAAGGTATGCAATTCGATCGCGGTTATATTTCGCCATACTTTGTGACCAACACCGAGAAGATGAATGCCGACCTCGACAATCCTTTCATCTTGATTCACGACAAGAAAATCAGTACCATGAAAGATTTGCTTCCTGTGTTGGAACAAACAGCACAAACTGGCAGACCTCTTCTTATTATTGCTGAAGATGTAGATGGTGAAGCATTGGCAACTCTAGTGGTGAACCGCCTACGTGGATCGTTGAAAGTGTGTGCTGTGAAAGCCCCAGGATTTGGCGACAGAAGAAAAGAAATGTTGCAAGATATTGCTACCCTAACAGGTGGTACTGTAGTGAGCGAAGAAATTGGTATGCAATTGAGCGATGTTACTTTGGAACACCTTGGTACTGCCGAAAAAGTGGCGGTTGACAAAGAAAACACAACTATTGTGGCCGGTGCAGGCGACCAAGAAGCAATAGACGCTCGTGTGAGCATGATTAAATCGCAAATTGAAGCTTCAACTTCTGACTACGACAAAGAAAAACTACAAGAGCGTTTGGCGAAACTCGCCGGCGGTGTAGCCGTGCTATACGTAGGTGCTGCTTCTGAAGTGGAAATGAAAGAGAAGAAAGATCGCGTTGATGATGCCCTTTGCTCAACTCGCGCTGCGGTGGAAGAAGGTATTGTGCCCGGTGGTGGTGTGATGTACATTCGCGCTATCGACTCGATCGACGGTATGACCGGTGACAACGATGACGAAACAACAGGTATTGAAATCGTGCGTCGTGCAATTGAAGAGCCTTTGCGTCAGATTGTAGCAAATGCGGGTAAAGAAGGCGCGGTGGTAGTACAAAAAATCCGCGAGGGCAAAGGCGACTTCGGATATAATGCACGCACCGATGAATATCAAAACTTGCTTGACACCGGAGTTATCGACCCGGCAAAAGTTACTCGTGTAGCACTCGAAAATGCAGCATCAATTGCAGGAATGCTTCTTACTACCGAGTGTGTTTTGGTGAACGAAAAAGAAGAAAACCCAGCGGCTGCCATGCCTCCAATGGGTGGCATGGGCGGTATGGGCGGCATGATGTAATATCGGCAGCTATAGGATGATGCCCTAAGTATAAAAAGAAAAGCGAGTGACCGAAAGGTCGCTCGCTTTTTTTCGCTGGTTTGATGTTCAGGCAAATTATGAAGTGCGAAGTACAGAGTGAGGAGTGCAAAGTTGGGTTAAACCTTTCAACCTTAAGCCTTTCAACCCAAAGTATTCCTACACCACATTCACAGGATCACCATGCACAAAAGCACGTACATTGTTCACCGCAATATCAACCAATCGGCGACGAGCTTCAAGGCTTGCCCATGCCACATGAGGAGTAAGGTAGCAATTTTTGGCATGAAGCAGTGGATTATTGGCCTGTGGCGGCTCTTGCGAAAGTACATCGGTGCAATAGGCCTTTATAACACCGTCATTCAGTGCATCGGCAAGCTCTTGGTCGTTCACCAAGGGTCCGCGACCGGTGTTTGAAATCACCACTTCCGTTTTACAATGTACCAACAGCTCCGCATTCACAAAGCCCACATTATCAGCGGTAAGCGGAGCATTTAAACTAATGAAATCGCTTTGCGCAAACAACTCCACCAAGCTCACCTGCGTGGTGTTAGGCACTAGTCCTTGTTTATGGCTATGATTGGCAAAAATCACCTTCATGTTAAATGCCTGTGCAATTTTAGCAATTGCCTGACCAATCTTGCCGAAGCCCACAACTCCCAGTGTTTTGCCACTCAACTCCATCAGCGAATGGGTGTAAAAACAGAAATGCTTGGCATTTACCCATTGCCCCTCGTGCACCGAACGATTGTAATCTTCCACATGGTTTGTTACACACAAGAAATGAGCAAAAGTCATCTGCGCTACCGAATCGGTACTATAGGCAGGAATGTTGGTAACCACCACCCCGGCCTCCGTAGCTGCTACTAAATCGACGTTGTTCACCCCTGTAGCAAGCACACCTAAATATTTCAACTTTGGTAATTCGGCAAACACTTCTTTGGTGAAAAGCACCTTGTTGGTAAGTATAATATCGGCATCTTTGGCGCGCGCTGCCACTTCTTGCGGAGCGGTAAGCTCGTAAATTGTTAGTTCGCCCAATGGCGCAAAAACATCGAGTGGCAAATCGCCCGGATTCACCGAATAAGCATCGAGTATTACTATATTCATGAGTAAAAATTTTAAAGCTTCATGCCACTCTGCCAAAGAGGCGAGTGAAAATCATGGGGCTTATTTTCTACAAAGATAGGAAAGACTACAGAAATTGTGCTTAAAATTTAGCCGATACCGCTATATTTGCATTCTTAAATTAGGCCGTTAAATTATGAATGACTCCATAGATATTCGCCAAGAATCGTTTTCAGAAAGAGATAATGACATCGACAAGAAACTTCGTCCGCTATCTTTTTCCGACTTCAAGGGGCAAGACCAAATTGTGGAAAACTTACAGGTGTTTGTGCAAGCTGCCAAAATGCGCGGTGAAGCTCTCGACCATGCACTGCTTTTTGGACCTCCCGGATTGGGGAAAACAACGCTATCGAACATCATTGCCAATGAAATGGACGTGAGCCTGAAAATTACATCCGGTCCGGTGCTCGATAAACCGGGCGATTTGGCAGGATTGCTCACCAATCTCGAACAAAACGATGTGCTTTTCATTGATGAAATTCACCGCCTAAGTCCTATTGTGGAAGAATATCTTTATTCTGCCATGGAGGACTATAAGATTGACATCATGATTGACAAAGGGCCGAGTGCCCGCTCTATTCAAATTGAACTAGAACCATTTACGCTCATTGGTGCCACTACGCGTTCTGGAATGCTCACTGCTCCGTTGCGAGCTCGATTTGGCATTCAGTCGCACTTTCAATACTACAACCTCGATATTCTTTCAGGCATTGTGAAGCGTTCGGCTTCCATTCTCGATGTGGAAATTGACGACCGTGCAGCCATTGAAATTGCTTCGAGAAGCCGAGGAACACCTCGTATTGTAAACGCCCTATTACGTCGAGTGCGCGATTTTGCCCAAGTAAAAGGCAATGGCAAGATTGATATGGAAATCACGAAATTTTCACTTCAAGCTCTCAACATCGATGCGCACGGATTAGATGAAATGGACAATAAAATCCTGCGCACTATTATCGAGAAATTCGAGGGTGGACCTGTGGGACTAAGCACCATTGCCACAGCCGTGAGCGAAGACACCGGCACCATTGAAGAAGTGTATGAACCATTCTTAATTAAAGAAGGTTTCATTAAGCGCACCCCCCGTGGACGAGAAGTTACCGACTTGGCGTATAAGCATCTGGGTATTGCAAACACCCGATCGGGCGATTTGGGTTTGTTCGATTTGTAATAAAGAAAGCCCTATATTAAAAAAAACACAGGGCTTTCTTTATCAAACTTATGCTAATTGGAGGAGTCTATTCCTCAAAAACCACCTCAAAAGTTTTATCGAAATACTTCCCGGTGAGGTATATCTTGCCATTTGATTTATCAATAGCGATGCCGTTTAATACATCTATCTGATTCGGATTTCCTACCAAGTTGCGCAAAGCCGAACAATCTATCTTAGCCAATACTTCTCCTGTTTGAGCATCGATTTTTAAAACAACGTCTGTCATCCACACATTGGCATAAATTGCCCCATCATGATATTCTAACTCATTGATGTTCTTAATAGCTCCACGATTATCGCACACTGCAATACGTCGGGTTAGCTCATAAGTATCTTTATCGAAGAAATCGATATACTCCGAGCCATCCGACTTCATGAGCTGCTCGCCATCGTTGGTCATTCCCCAACCTTCTTTGTTGGTATAACTGAACGTGGCTAGTTGTTTCAGGCTCTGATAATCGTAAACAAATCCGGTTTTAGCCTTATAAGTAAGCTGATAAATTTTACTATTTAGGATAGTCATTCCCTCTCCAAAATATTTTTTATCTAGCGGAATTTCTCGGATGGTTTTACCCGTTTTTAAGTCGAATTCATAAATACCCGACTTGCCATATTCTCCCGTACTTTCGTAAAATCTACCGTTGTGTATTTCATATCCCTCGGTGAAAAACTTAGGGTTATGAGGATAGCTGTTCACCACCTTCATCTTCAACTCCCGAGGTGCTGTTTTCGACAACACATCTACATTCTTGAAATTCACACCTTCTTGCCCGTCGGTTTTCAACGCCACAATTTTTAACTGATGTCGCCCCAATTCATTCATCGAAGGCACTTCATAGCTAAACTCGGAAGCAGCTACCGAGTGAATCAATTTATCATCAAGAAACAATTCTACTTTTTGCAGACTTCCGCCATGTGCATTCACTAGTGCATTCACTGTTAGCGAACTACCCAAATTAATTTGCTCTGCCGACAACTCCAACCTAGACACTGGCTTTCTTGATTTTTTCACTGTGCTGCTGCACGATATGGTCATGCCAATGAACAAGCTAAGCAAGACGAGTCTCAAAAAATTTAATCTCATGATAGTGTATTTTGATTTGAGCCTCAAAAGTACAAAAAACTGACAAGTTATAAGAAGGCAGGATTAGTTATTAGCTAACAGCACTCAACTAACTCCTACTCTCTGATAACTATCCGCTGGCAACTAATCCAGATCCAGAATTTCAGTTTGCATACGTACTGAATCTTCGTGAATGAGTTGAAATAAAATCTGAACAAACGTTTTATTCAAATCTAAGCGTTCGCCTGATGCCACTCTATTTTTCATCAGTTCAGTCCAACGATTCATTTGCAGTGCAGTCACATTGTTTTCACGCTTGTACTTACCAATTTCTTTTGCAATTTGCACCCGGTTTGCCAAAGTAGCTAGCAACTCTTCGTCTAGTGCATCGATTCGGCTACGCAACAAATCAAGCTGACTTTCAAATTGTGCATTATCTACCTTTTCATTACGAATAACAAGCTTATCAAGCATAGCGAAAAGATTGGTTGGTGTAAGCTGCTGACCAGCATCGCTCAAAGCACAGCTAGGGTCGCGGTGCGATTCTACCATCAATCCATCCATGCCCAAATCGAATGCCTTTTGCGACACTTCTTGCAAGTAATCGCGTTTACCCGCAATGTGACTTGGGTCGCAAATAACAGGCAACTGAGGCATGAGCTGACGAAGCTCGATGAACGTTTGCCAGTTAGGATAGTTGCGGTATTTAGTTTCTCGGAATGGGGTGAATCCGCGGTGAATACCTACAAGTTTAGTGATACCCACACGGCTCAATCGCTCGATGGCTCCCATCCAAAGTTGCACATCAGGATTCACTGGGTTTTTCACCATGACTACAGCATCGGTGCCTTTCAATACATCGGCAATTTCTTGCACCACAAAAGGTGAAGCTGTAGATCGAGCACCAATCCAAAGCACATCAAGCCCTGCTTTCAACGCTGCTTCGGTGTGTTGAGCATTAGCTACTTCAGTACCCACACGAAGTCCTGTTTCTTGCTTCACTTGTTTCAACCACTCTAATCCCTCTTGCCCCACACCTTCGAAAGAGCCCGGACGAGTTCGAGGTTTCCACACTCCACCACGATATACAAATACGCGGGGGTCTTTTGCCAACTGGCGCGCGGTGTCCATGGCTTGATCTTCAGTTTCTAAGCTGCATGGTCCTGCAACTAATAAAGGGTTGTTGATTTCTGGCAACCACTCTTTGATTGGTGTTACTTTAATTTCTGAACTCATCGTTTATACATTTTAATAATTTTCTTTTCATTCTTAACAAGGCTTTCGCCCCCTAGCACATCACGTATACCAACGGCATTCTCCATCAATTCATACATTTTCTCTTCATTGTTGGCTATGCTGTTTCGAAATTCGTGCAAATGACTGATGTAGCAGTCGATGCTTTCAAGCACATTCTTTTTATTGTCTTGAAAGATAGGTCCCCACATACTCGGAGCACTTTTGGCTAAACGCACGGTGGAATTAAATCCACCACTAGCCAAATCGAAAATAATATTTCCACTCTCTTCTGCCAAAGCTGCATTGGCTAAAGTGTATGCCACCACGTGCGGCAAATGCGATATGTAAGCCGTGGTATGGTCTTGCTCTTCAGCCGTGGTGTAAGCCAAACTCGACCCAATGGTTTGGAACATTTTTTCAGCCAATGCCAAGTGCTGAGGGGCGCTGTCTTGCTCATCGCAAATAATGGTCACTTTGTCTTCAAAAAGATTGGCAAGAGCTGCCGACGGTCCTGAGTTTTCTGTTCCCGACATAGGGTGAGCCGCCACATAATTACCTCGGCGTGGGTGAGCTGCTACGGCATCGGCTATCGACCTCTTGGTTGAACCTAAATCGATTACCGTGGTGCTATTTTTAATAAGGTCGAGCACCTGTGGCAATAATATTTTAATGTGCGACACCGGGATAGCCAACACCACTAAGTTTGCTTGATTTGCAGCATCTTCTAGTGTGCAAATTTCATCTACCAAACCTAGCTGCAAGGCCTGCTCTGCGTGTTCGCAAGAGGCATCAACCCCCAATATTTTGGTGGCGAAGTGTTGCTTTCTCAAATCGATTGCTAGCGAACCACCAATCAACCCTAGTCCTATAATTGCTACATTCATTTCGTTTTTTAATAAAAAAAAGGTCCCGAGTTTATGCTCGAGACCTTTTGTGTATTTTCATTATGCTTAAGACAATACAATTACTGCTCGACCCCTTGCTGCAAGGTAAAGTAAAAAAACCAGTAATAAAAAATATTGCTTAGAAGCATCTTATTTCGTTTTATATTTCCACAAATGTAGCAATTTGATTTAAAACTAAAAGCAAAAAGTTCTTTTTTTATGATATTTTCCTGATTTTGTGAATTTCCTATAACAAAAGCTACAATACCTATTTATCAGCCCTCTCATTTGGTAAATAGCGCCTTATATGCCTACCTTTGCAACATATTAACCCGTAGTGGACTTTAGAGAAGCTACACTCACCTCTTTTATTCTCCCAAAAATCAAACAAATGAAGTATTTTAAAAGATCTAATCTCCTTGGTGTTTTGTTTTTAGTACTCAACGCATTTGCTGCCTCGGCTCAAGAAACAAAGTTAACAGCTGACTTAGGTGGATTTGTGCGATTCAACTACGGTGCCTCTTCTTGGAAAGATGCACAACAATCTCGTGGTGGTGATTTCGGAATGGATTGTTTCGGAATAACCGCAAAGGCTAATTATGGTAAATTATATCTCAATGCGGAATACCGTCTATACCCTGTGGCTTCTGGGGGCGATTTCCTGAAATTTGGTTATTTCGGCTATCAATTTAACGAGTCGAGCAATTTGCGATTAGGACTAGTACCCATGGCATTTGGTAACCCTGTGGTGAATTCGAACAGCTTCTTTTATAGTATTGACTACTTCTCTGGGCTAGAAGATGACTACGACATGGGTATATCTTATACTAAAACATGGAACAATTTTCAGTTTGATGTGGCTTTCATGAAAAATGCCGAAGATTTGCGCATGGGCAATCTTGGGGACGCTAATTATAGCCGATTTGGTTTCGATGTTGCCTCATTCACCAACGATGACGGTAGTTTTACTTATCGAAATAAGGAAGTTAACCAAGTTAACGGACGTCTTATTTACACTTTCAAAGGCGAAAACTCATCGCAAGACCTCGGGGCATCTATCTTATACGGTCAATTGCTAAACCTCGACACCCAAGAAATGGGCAACCGCTATGCTTGGTCGGTGCATTACAATGGCACATTCGGACGCTTCAACCTTAAAGCCGAAGCAACCGGGTTTGACTATGCTGCCAAGAATCCCGATGGAGAATCGTCTGACATAGTTGCCATGGCATCATTTGGTGCTGCCTACCTAATGGCAAGCAAAGCTACAAACTACACTATTGGATTGTCGTACACCCTACCTGTGGAATCAAAAATACTTGATAGTTTCACTTTCTACAATGACTTTGGAGTAATGGATAAAGCTAACGCCGATTTTGAAAACTCGATGATGAATGTAACGGGTGTTATTGTGTCGGCAGGACCAATTTACACTCTCATCGATTGGGGTATGGGAAAGAACCAAGCGAGCATTGGTCCGGAATGGAACACCTCTTTTGCACAAGGAGACCCCAATGCAAAATGGAGCTATCGCTTCAACATCAATATGGGCTTCTACTTCTAGAGAAAAGCTCACCTCTTGAACAAAGCAAAGGAGGATATCCATTAGGGTATCCTCCTTTGTTTTTTTAGTTTCTTTTCCGCAATTCGAAAATATCTTTTCGTCTGTCTTTGAGGTTTTTCACACTACCAAACTCATTTAGTTCCCGCAATAGATCGATATCTACATCGGCAATAAGAATCATTTCGGTATTTGGTGTAGCTTCTGCTTTAATACCATTGGTTGGGAAAGCGAAGTCGCAAGGAGTAAACACCATAGACTGTGCATATTGAATATCCATGTTTTGCACCTTAGGCAAGTTGCCCACGCTACCTGCAATCGCCACATAACACTCGTTTTCAATGGCACGAGCTTGCGCACAATGTCGTACACGAGAGTATCCGTTTTGCGTGTCGGTAAGAAAAGGAACAAAAAGAATATCCATTCCCTCTTCCGAAAGCAAACGTCCCAACTCGGGGAACTCTGAATCGTAGCAAATAAGAATACCAATCTTGCCACAATCTGTGTCAAAGGTTTTCAACTGATTTCCACCAACCATACCCCACACATTAGCTTCATCGGGGGTAACGTGCAGTTTCTCATAACGCTCTGCCGAACCATCGCGACGACAAAGATAGCCCACATTGTAGAGCTTATCATCCACCATCTCGGGCATACTTCCCGTAATGATATTAATATTATAGGAGATGGCGAGCTTCATAAAGCGTTGCTTGATTTCCTCTGTATGTTTCGCCAATTCACGAATTGCTTCAGGTGTTGACATATGGTTGTTTCCTGCCATAAGTGGCGCATTGAAGAACTCCGGGAAAAGTGCAAAATCGCTACGATACCCCGACACGGCATCAATGAAGAACTCGGCTTGTTGCATCAAATCGTCGAGGTCTTTATAGAGACGCATCTGCCATTGGATTAAACCTAAGCGCACAATTTTCTTCACCGAAGCTGCCTTTTGCACTTGCTTTTCGTAGTAAATATTATCCCACTTCAATAGCACGGCATAATCTTTCGATTCTACATCGCCTTCCAAATAGTTTTTCAGAATACGTGTAGGACGGAAATCATTTGAAAATTGAAAATCGAATACAGGGTCATATATCTCTTTCGATTTCACCTTTTCAATGTATTCTTTAGGCGACATTTCACTAGCGTATTTCCGATAGTTTGGAATTCGTCCGCCAAAGGTAATTCCCTTCAAATTTAAACGTTCGCAAAGTTCTTTACGGTAATCGTAAAGTCGGCGACCAAGACGCAATCCCCTAAACTCAGGCTTAATAAACACCTCTATACCATAAACGATATCGCCTTTAGGGTCGTGGGTATTGAAGGTGTATTTTCCTGTAATTTGTTCATACGTGTGGAAATCGGTAAATTTATTATAATCCACAATGATGGAAAGTGCACAGCCTGCAATTTGGTTGTTTACTTTAATCACCACTTGCCCCTCGGGAAATTTCTCTAACAAAGTTTTAATTTGAGGTTCTTTCCAATAAGCATCAGGCATGGCGGTGTAAGAAGCAATCATAGCTTCTTTCAGTTCTTCATAATCGTCTAGGCTCAAATAAGCCAGCTCGATATTTTTAATATCAGCAATCATTTTGTTGTGTGTAAATTTCGGGGTGAAAGTAGAGAAAAAAACTGATGAAAAAAGCTACTATGTGAAAGTTATACAAGAAATGGGAAAAATATTATACACTACCGAGTCTGCAACCTGCCTTACACCAGACACCCCACCAGAAGAAGCACGGCAAGAAATAGCGTGGCTAACGAAAGCTTCTTCAGAAAGGGATCAAATTGGGCTTCGTTGTTAATGCGGAAAATATGAATTAAATCTTTAAAGAAAAAAGGCATAGCAAGACAAAAAATGAACTGCCACCAATGGGTAAAATGCAACACTGCAAATAACAAAGCCGAACACCATCCTCCTATAATTAATGCCGCTTGGTAAAACTTCGCACCATCGACACCAAGCCTTGAAGCCACCGTAATTTTCCCTGAGCTAATGTCGTTTTCTCGGTCTCGCATATTATTAAGATTAAGCACTCCCGTAGAAAAGCACCCAACGGTTATGGCTAGAAGAAATACACTAAAATGGACTTCATGAGCATAAAGGTAGTACAATGCTGATACCGACATCATGCCGAAGAAGATGAACACCGACACATCGCCTAAGCCCACATAGCCATAGGAGTGATTGCCTGCGGTATAAAAGTAGGCAGCCAAAAGGCATAGCAATCCGAAGGCTACAAAAGCAGCAATAGCTCCCCACGAAATGCCCGAAACCACAATGAGAGCTATTCCAAACACAACAGACATTACAATTGAAATAGCCATGCCGAGTTTCATTTCATTTTCGGTGATTTCACCCCCTTGCATCGTGCGCGTTGGGCCTAGTCGTTGAGCATTATCGGTACCTTTTTGAAAATCGCCATAGTCATTGGCAAAGTTAGAAAACACCTGCAGGGCAATGGCGGTGAGCAAAGCAAGCATAAACACAGCTAAATCAAACTGCTGAAAGAAAACAGCCGCTGCCGATCCTACTATAATTCCCGAACTTGCTAAAGGTAACGTGCGCAATCGCGCCGCCTTCACCCAACTTTTTGCTGATGCCATATACTTGCGTTTTATGAGAAAGCAAAAGTAACAGAAAAGCGGGAATCTCAAAAGTATGTAATGCAGGATGGTCTGAAAGCCTTCTTTAAAACTCACATCAAACTAAAAAACAGTTGAAAGTGAAATAAACATATCGTAAAAATCTTATATTTGTCTTTATAAAATATAAAACAATCCCATGAGAAGAACAATTCAATTCACATTCCTCATTATAAGCTTATGTATCCCTCTTGTTGGGAATGCTCAAAGTTCGAGCACTGGAAGTAATACGATTTCAACTGCTGTTCCATTCTTAACCATTACACCCGATTCGCGAGCTGCTGGTATGGGAGATGCTGGTGCTGCTACTTCTTCTGATGTAAATTCACAGTTTTGGAATGCTGCAAAATATGCTTTTAGCGAACAGCAGTCGGGTGTGGGTGTGTCTTATTCGCCATGGATGAAAAGTATGGTTGACGATATGAGTCTATCATACGTGTCTGGGTTTTATAAACTCGACGACCGTCAAGCTTTGAGTGCTTCGCTGCGCTATTTTGCTCTAGGCTCTTTTGGGGTGCGCGATGAATACAATGTTTTGCAAGCGGAACAAAACCCGAATGAATTTGCCTTAGACTTTGCTTACAGTAGGAAACTGGCTGAAACTTGGTCGGGTGCTGTTACCCTTCGATATATTCGCTCGAATGTAGCGGGAGCATCGATTGGCGATGTGGAAACTTCTCCTGCTAATGCCTTTGCTGTTGATGTGGCATTTTTATATCGTAGTACAACAGATGAAAATAGCAATGCGTGGTCGGCTGGTATTGTGGCATCAAACATTGGATCGCCGGTGTCTTATGACGACGGAAACACGAAAGATCTATTGCCTGCTAACCTCCGTTTGGGAGGAGCCTATGACTGGGCTATTGACTCGAACAATAAGCTTACTTTTGCCCTCGATTTCAATAAACTGATGGTACCATCGTCAAGCTATCATTCGGTAACCAATGATAGCGGTGTAATTCTCACTAGCAATTCGGCTGATGATTATTCGGTAATTGGAGGCATTTTTCGTTCTTTTTCTGACGCTTCATTAAAAGAAGAATTTCAAGAAATCACCACTTCGGTTGGGGTGGAATATTGGTATGCCAATCAAATGGCAGTGCGCACAGGATACTTCCATGAGAATAAAAATAAAGGCGGAAGAAAATATCTAACTATCGGGGCTGGAGCCAAACTACGAGGCATTTCTTTTGATGTGGCGTATTTATATACCTTCAACACAACTAGTCCGCTAGAAAATACATTCCGATTTTCTTTAGGATTTGATTTCGGCTCACTGTTCATGTAGGAGTTATCTTCCTCAACAATATGTCTAACCACAATCAAATAAAAATGCCACCTTTTAAGGTAGCATTTTGTCTGATAATAATCCTATTGTTTATGGAAATTTTGGATATTTATGGAAGTCGGGTTTGCGTTTTTCTAAGAAGGCGTGTTTACCCTCTTGCGCTTCTTCGGTGAGGTAATATAGCAAAGTAGCATTACCTGCAAACTCTTGAATACCAATTTGCCCATCAAGCTCGGCATTCAGTCCGAGCTTGAGCATACGCAAAGCTAGCGGACTGTGTTCTTGCATCTTTTGTGCCCATGCTACCACTTCATCTTCTAGTTGGTCGAAAGGTACTACTTTGTTCACCAAGCCCATTTCTAAGGCTTCGGCTGCTGAATATTGGCGACACATGAACCAAATTTCGCGAGCTTTCTTTTGCCCTACTACACTTGCCAAATACGACGAACCCAAACCAGCATCAAAGCTACCTACTTTAGGTCCTGTTTGCCCGAAGATGGCATTTTCACTTGCAATACTAATATCGCACACTACGTGAAGCACATGACCACCACCAATGGCATAGCCGTTTACCATGGCAATGACAGGTTTAGGCATACTGCGGATTTGTTTTTGCACCTCCAAGATGTTCAATCGAGGAATACCATTCTCATCGATATAACCTCCTGTGCCCTTCACATTTTGGTCGCCACCCGAGCAAAACGCTTTATCGCCAGCTCCTGTAATGACAATTACATTAATACTCTGCTCTTCGCGACAAATGGCTAGAGCATCGCTGATGTTGTTCACCGTGGTGGGGCGAAATGCATTGCGCACTTGCTCGCGGTTGATGGTGATTTTTGCTATCCCATCGTAAAAGTCGAAGAAAATATCTTCATAATCTTTGATGGTTTCCCATTTTCTTGTTGACATATCTTAAAATTTAAATTCAGCCCCTCTAACTCCCCCAAAAGGGAAAGCTAAAGATACTGAGTTTGTACTGTTTTTATGGTTCTACCCTCACACCTTGAGGAGTTGAAGGGGGCTTATCCGTTGATACTCTTTCGAGTTTTCCTCTTGATTGGTGAACACTTCCACAATGCAAGCCTTTCGGCACGAGGTACTATATATATAGTCTAAATTCTGGCGCAACTCTTCTTCATTTTGTGCCGAAAGATAGGAAATGCCAAATGTTTCTGCGATTCCCTTCGCCTTGAAGTTATGTTCGGCGATGAAATGCTTGCGAAATGCCATGGAGCGACTAGGTCCGGGAATCATGCCAAAGATATTTCCGCCGCCATTGTTTAACACAACAATGCGGAGGTTGCTCGGAAAATCATTATTCCAAAGTGCATTCGAGTCGTAAAGAAATGCCAAATCGCCCAGCACCACCGTGTTCAAGTCGGCAGAGGTAGATGCAAATCCCACGGCTGTAGAAAGCGAACCATCGATGCCGCTCGTTCCTCGATTGCTATAAAATGAAGCAGCTTCTGGCGTTTGCAAAATACCATAACGAATACTTGCGCTGTTGCCATAATGCACGATACTTTCTGCAGGAATGTAGCCTTTCAGCAGTTGGTGAACCTTCATGTCGGTGAAACCTAGCGAAGTTGTAGCGGCATCGAATGCCTCATTTGCCCGTTGAGCAAACTGAATCCATTGCAAGCGATAGGGAGAATGAAGCTGAAATTCCATTTCCACATCGTAGCACGCCGAAAGCATGGTTTCGAGAAACACTTTAGACGAAAGAGGTATAACATCGGTTAGACTCCAATAGGTATCGGCATGGTGTGCCGATGGCGAAATGTGCCAATGCTCATGCGGTTGATACTTACGCAAGAATTGCTTGATGCGCTTCGACACGAGCTGCCCGCCAAGGGTGATTAAAATCTGCGGACGAAGCTGCTCCATTTCCTCCGTTGAAAGCGACGATAATGTGAGGTCAAAATTATCGATCATGGCAATATCTGGCAAATTGGCAAGCGGTTCGGCAAGAATTGTTGCGCCCACCATGTCGGCGAAAAGCCCTACGAGCTGTGCCAATCCGTCTTCGGGAAGCATTTGCCCCACCACAATTAATATCTGATCACTCTGGTTCAGCCGATTCACCAACAGTTCTGTTTTCTCGGTTGGAAGCGAAACATTTTGTTTGGTAAGTGGAATATTGCGCACATTGGTTGGCACTAGCTCATCAACAAATTCATAGAGTGGCTCTTCTAGCGGAATGTTGATATGCACGGGTTTGCTTTCTGCGAAAGCGGCATTTAAACCAATGTTTATTTTTCGGTTGGCTTGGCTAATTTCTTGCGGGCTTTCACCCAAAGGCAAGTTAATTTCTTGCACCACAAAGTTCGTATAAATACCTTGCTGATTGATACATTGCGCTTCGAGCTGGTCAATCCAATAGTCGGGACGGTCGGCGGTGAGCACCACCAAAGGCACTTGCTGATAGTAGGCTTCGGCAATGGCAGACGTGTAGTTCAACGCTGCTGTGCCCGAACTGCAAAGCAATGCCACAGGCATTTTTTTGGCTTGCGCCATACCCAAGGCGAAGTAGGCAGCCGACCGCTCATCAATCAGGTTGAAGCAATTGAAACGCCCATCGCTCACGAGGGTCTGCACCAGTGCGCCATTGCGCGAACCGGGCGAAACTACCACGTCGAGTATTTCTTTTACTGCAAGCAATGCCACTAGTTGTTGAATATGTTTTTTGTTGGAAATCATGGGGAGGGTTAGGGGTTCATAATTATTCTTCTCATCACTTCGCTCTTCTTCACGGTTTCTTCCCATTCTTCTTCTTCGTTAGATTGAGTGGTAATTCCACCGCCTACGTAAAGCAAACATTGATTGCCCATGAGCTCCATGCAACGAAGATTGACAAATAGATTGGTTTCGCCATTCATTTGCCACGTTCCTAAATAACCCGAATAATATCTACGCTTGTGCTTTTCCATTTTAGCAATGAACGCCAAGGCTTCCTCTTTGGGCAAGCCACACACTGCTGGTGTGGGGTGCAGGCGTTTCACAAAGGCGCTCAACTTACCGTTTACCAGTTCGGGGGCAAACTGAAAGACAGTGTGTAAATGCGCCAAACCACCACTCTCTAGGGTTGTTGGACCAATGGTGGTGTAAGGGTGAATATCTAAATCGTGGAAAGCCTCTAGAATATAGCGCGACACAAATGCTTGCTCTTCAATTTCTTTGGTGCGCCAACGATAGTCGGCATCGGTGCGCTGACTTTGTGTGCCTGCGAGCGACATGGTTTCATAATGCCCATTTTTCAGCTGTAGCAACGATTCGGGCGTTGCGCCAATCCAAGTACCAACTTTAGGAATGCTCACCACATAAACAAATGCTCTGGGGTTTTGTCGATGCAGAAGATGGAATATCTCGCCTATGCTTTTTTCGCTACACTCGGCTTCTTCAATGCGCGATATTACCACCTTTGAGAGCTCCGACTGCTGCAAGTGTTCCACCGTTTGGTTGATGTCGGTGCAATATTGCGGGTGACTAATCACAAAAGGACGATGACGCCCACTTCTTTCACTTGCCAAAGCAAGGTCGCCTGTAATTTTGAAATCTTGAATTTCTTGTGCACTTTTTAGGTGTGCCCCTTGCAAGATAACTAGCGGACAAGAATCGTTTTTTTGGAATGGTGCAAATACAAATCCGTGCAAATCGTCGAGTTCCGATTCATCGTTAATGAAAGTTACTTGGTCAGGCTTTGCCACCATAAGTTCTACTTCAGCTCCGGGCATTGCCCAAGCTGCAAAAGCTTTGCCTTTCAGCAAAAGCGTATTTATTAATGCTGTTGTCATTGTCTTTTTTTTTGAAGTACCTGAGTACCTAAGCAACCTAACGGTAACGGTGACTAGCGCTGTTCTCTTAGGTACTTTGCCACTCAAGTACTCTACTACTTACTTCTCCACTATCATGTTCGTCACGCGTGCTGTAGAAATCATTTTACCGTCGCCGCGGAAAATTTCAATATCCCAAAGGTGAGTTGTTCGACCTTTATGAATCAATCGAGCCACGGCTTTTACCTCTCCCTCGGTAGCTGCCCCTACATGGTTGGCTGCCACCGAAATGCCCCGAGCATCATATTTCCGATTATCGATAAAAAGGATACTTCCCATGCCTGCCAAAGTTTCGGCAAACGCCAAATTTGAACCGCCATGCAAAATGCCGCCGGGGCGCATCGTGTGGTCGTTCACAGGCATGGTTGCCACCAATCCGTCGGGTAGTAATTCTTCAATTTGAATACCGAGCCAGCCAATCAATCCACGCTTTAGTGTTTCATTCACCTCATCTAGGCTCATATCATCATGATATATAATATCTTCCATAGGTTTGCTATTAATATTTCCCTGTTTCTCTGCAAAGAAGGAACCCGAAAAACTTGTATCTAAAAATTGTATGGTGCAGCCTTCAAAAAAATAGCGGCACAGTTCACAAAGATAATATTTTTACTTGTTGACTACCCGCTATGTAAGAGATAAAAAATAGATATTCCCTACCGAATAATCAATTTATTTACGCAAAGTGCTACAGCTTCGGTCATTCTTTTCTTGCACATGGCTTCGTTAGCTTAGAAGCGATGCTATAATTCCTCGCACATGTGCTATATTTCACGAGACCGAATGCTTTCCCCAACCACAAATTATTTCAACCCCAAGAAGAAGGAATGTTCACTAAAATTGAAACTTAACAAAACACACTTAACACCTAAAAGAACTAAATTCGATGTGCCTTTTGATTAAAAAAAATAGCGGTTATAATTTAAATCTATTATCTTTGAAGTGTTTCTGTATTATTCATGTTTTTTCAATGCGTCAATTCCGATCTATTTACATCTGTCTGTTTGCCATCGTCATGGCTAGCACTAGCATAAGCGCTCAAGATTTGAGAAAGATGCCTTTCGGAAAAGGCATTGTCAATTTTGTTGACCAAGACAGCACCTGGAGTGTAAAGCTTTCTGGACGTATGCAATTTTTGGCATCAAACAGCGTTAATCGTTATAGCGATGGATCTGCCGATATGTCAACATCGTTTACCCCCCGTAGGGTTCGATTGAAACTTGGCGGTTTTGTTTACACTCCCGACCTGAATTACTTCCTACAGCTTGGCTTTTCCGACCAAGATATGGTGGGTTTCAATCCCGACAATTCCACTTCTACCGAAGTTATTTATGATGCCTATGTACGTTGGAACTTCTACCGAAATTTCGAGATTAAATTTGGACAATTCAAACTACCGGGAAACGTAGAACGCATGATTTCGTCGGGAAATATGCAATTCGTCGATCGCTCCATTCTGAACTCTAGCATGAACATCGACCGCGATTTGGGCGTCATGCTTAGTCACTCTTTCAACTTTGGCTATCGAGGCTTGGTGCGCGACGTGTGGTCTCTAACCCAAGGTGAAGGTAGAGGAGTTAAGAGCGGAAATGAAGGCGGATTAAACTACACCTCACGCATTGAACTGCTCCCCCTAGGGGAATTTGTTGATGGTGGCGACTACATAGGATCATCATTCGGTCTAGAGCTTTCGCCTAAAGTAATGTTCGGATTCACCTACAACTTCAACGACGATGCCGTGCGAACACAAGGTCAATTAGGCAAATACATGGTGACGGACACTGGTTTCCACGAAAGCGACATGACCAACATATTCCTCGATGCTGCGGTGCGTTATCGTCGATATTCATTTTTAGCCGAATATGCCTACCGCGATGCCTCATCGCCCATTGCTACCAACAGCGATGGCACGGAAACAGGCATGATAGTGCCTGAGGGTAGCGCCTACAACGTGCAAGCAGGCTATCTGTTTAGAACCAACTGGGAGGTTAGCGCCCGATATTCGGAAGTCTATTTCAACCACGAAATCTTCGATAACAACGCCAAACGGCTAGCCACCATTGCTGTTTCTCGATACATCATTGAGCACAAGCTAAAATGGCAAACCGATTTCTCTGGACTACTCTATGGCGCGGGACATAATAGCTTCATGGCCAGACTTCAATTTGAAGTGCAATTCTAGCCAAACGAGCCGATTATGAATAAAAAAAGCCCCTTTTCGCTTTAGTGCTATAAATTTAAATTGTTTATTTAAAATAGCTGCATAACTCTCATGCGTATTGCTTATCTTTGTATGAAAGATTTCAATACACATGAAAGTAATAGACATTATCAATAAAAGCGACAGTACGCTGTTTTCATTCGAGCTTCTCCCTCCATTGAAGGGAAATAATGCCAGCAACATTTACAACACCATTGAGAACCTTCTCGATCTCAACCCTCAATACATTAACATTACCACTCATCGCGATGAAGTGGTTTACTCCGAATCACCCAACGGCGAAATTAAGAAACAAGTAGTGCGCAAACGCCCCGGTGCAGTTGCCATTGCAGCTTCAATTCAACACCGATATGGTATTCCTGTTGTACCCCACATTTTGTGCGGTGGGTTCACCAAAAGCGAAACCGAGCACGTGTTGATGGACTTAAATTTCCTTGGAATTGAAAATGTACTCGCCTTACGTGGCGATGGTGTTAAATCTGACGTAGTGTTCCGTGCCGAAGAAGACGGCCATACCAATGCCAATGAATTGGTGAAACAAATTAAGAACCTCGGCAAAGGAAAATATCTTGACCCCGATTTGAAAAACACAGCAGCTCTCGATTTCTGTGTGGGTGTAGCAGGCTACCCTGAAAAGCATTTCGAAGCCCCTAATTTCAATACCGATTTGAACTACCTGAAACAAAAGGTTGACACCGGTGCAGAATATATTGTAACTCAAATGTTCTTCGACAATAAAGTCTATTTCGACTTTGTTGACAAATGCCGTGCCGCAGATATCAACGTGCCTATCATTCCGGGTATCAAGTCGATTAGCACCTTGCGCCAGCTCACCGTGCTTCCTAAAATATTCAGCTTAGATTTACCCGACGATTTGGTAAATGAGCTACTTCGATGCAAAACTGATGCCGATGCAAAACTAGTGGGTACCGAATGGACCATCCAACAAGCAAAAGAGCTAGTAGCCGCCAAAGTGTCTAGCCTACATATGTACACCATGGGCGTATCTGACAGCACAAAGAATATCATTAAAGCCGTATTCTAAATCTTATACCATAAAGACCTATTACCATGAAAGAACAAGCCATAACTACCGCCGTCAATAAGGTGTTAATTCCAATCACCTTAACAAAAGAAGGAAAAACAGTAATCGCCCGTGCTGTAAACTTCCACAAACGTTACAACTGCGAGGTAACCTTGCTGCTTTCGGTCGATGAAGAATCGGAACTACCCAATTGGCTCAACCAATTCTTTAAAAACCGATCGGCTCTACTTCCTGCAGAAGACCAATTGCGAATGTTTGTGTGCGACAACTTGGATGACTACAAAGTACCCGAGTATATGCACTTGGTGATAATGCCCGGTTCTATGATGGGTGGGGTGAAACGCGTGCAGCAAAAAGACCCCCACGATTTACTCTTGCTCAACAAGCGATTAGTAACCGCCCCCGAAGCACAAGATTCATGGGAAAATAACATTAAACTAGCTATCCAAGAGGCACACTGCCCTGTATTAACTTATGCTGGCGGAAAAAATCCAATTAGAGCCAATAAAATATTATTACCTATCGACTTGTTTCAACCTTACCGCGGGAAACTTATTTGGGCAGAACGATTAGCACACACTTACAACGCTAACGTGCATATCGTTTCAGCAATTAAAAACACCCTCGTGTTGGAAGAAACTGCCGTTTATAGAAAAATTAAAGACGCCCGTTTTCACCTAGAACAATCAGGCATCAAAACAGAAACTACCGTACTAATGGAACAAGAAGGGAAAACTATTAACCAAATGATTCCCGAGTTCATTAATGAAACAAAAGCCGACCTTACCGTGCTAATGACGCACCAAGAAAGTATCTTCGACTTCAACTATATCGGACGAGTAGCATCGGAAGTTATCTTAAAAACCGACACCCCCATTTTCTGTATCGCCCCAGAGAAATATTCATTATTCTAGAATTATGCTTATTGATACCCACGCCCATATTTACGCCAAAGAATTTGATGACGATCGAAGCATTGTCCTTCGTCGAGCTATCGACGAAGGAGTAGAAAAAATTTTCATTCCCAATGTCGACCGCGAGTCAATTCTACCACTCCTCGATGTGGTAGATCAAAATCCCGAGGTATGCTTCCCCATGATTGGCATTCACCCTACTTCGGTGAAAGCCGACTATCATGCCGAGCTTGACATGGTGGAAAGTTGGTTAGCAAAACGCAAATTCATTGCGCTAGGTGAAATTGGCATGGATTTGTATTGGGATAAAACCTTTATAGAAGAACAAAAGCTCGTATTCGCTCAACAAATCAAATGGGCAGAACAATACGAATTACCCATTGCAATACACAACCGCGATGCATTCAATGAAACCATGGAGGTGCTTCGCGCCAACCATTTCAGCGGACTAAAAGGCGTGTTTCACAGTTTCTCTGGCACCGTGGAAGAAGCCCAAGAAATCATTGAACTCGGATTTAAACTCGGAGTGAGCGGAGTGGTTACATTCAAAAACGCAGGCATGGATAAAGTAATTGCACAAATTCCGGTTGAACACTTCGTTTTAGAAACCGATGCCCCCTATCTCACCCCTGTGCCCTATCGTGGAAAAAGAAACGAAAGCGCTTACGCGCCTTTAATTGCGCAAAAAATTGCCGAACTACACCAAATTGACATCAACACCGTGAGTGAAATTACCACGGCTAACGCCCTTAATACTTTTGCACTATAATTATGAATGGATTAGTATTTGGAACAATAAACGCAAATGTGCCATCGGTGCTCATCATCTACACCGGTGGAACAATCGGAATGGTGCAAAAGAACAACGGACTAAGTCCTGTTCAGTTTGATAACATCATTTATGAAGTGCCCGAACTAAACCGCTTGGGCTATAATTTAGAAGCTATGACCTTCGAGTCGCCCATCGATTCCTCAAACATGGACCCCGAACGATGGACAGAAGTAGCTCGGGTAATCGAAGCCAATTACGAACGCTTCGACGGATTTGTCGTGCTGCATGGCACCGACACCATGGCTTACACCGCTTCAGCCATGAGCTTCATGCTTGAGCATCTTTCAAAACCTGTAATATTTACCGGATCGCAGCTGCCAATTGGAGTTTTCCGCACCGATGGCAAAGAAAACCTAATCACCTCGATAGAAATTGCAGCAGCAAAAAACGAAATCAACGAGCCCTTAATATCCGAAGTGTGCATTTACTTCGACTATAAACTGCTTCGTGCCAATCGCACCGTAAAACGTCATGCCGATCATTTCAGCGCCTTTCACTCGCCCAACTTTCCATTGCTAGCCAAAGCTGGGGTAGATATCAAATACCATCACGAAAACCTTTTGCCTTACCAAAAAGAACAGAAACTCATTGTGCGTACCAACTTCGACCGCAATGTGATGATTCTACGTATGTTTCCCGGCATTCAGGCTATAATTATAGAAAGCATCATCAACATACCTGGTCTGAAAGGCATGGTAATTGAAGTTTACGGCTCGGGCACATTCCCTAGCGATGAATGCTACACACAGCTCATAAAACAAGCTATCGAAAAAGGCATTCTCATTGTCATTGTAACCCAATGCGACGGTGGCGTTGTGAAGATTGGAAAATACGAAGCAAGTAGAGAACTTTTAAATGCAGGAGTTATTAACGGAAAAGACATGACCACCGAGGCAGCTGTCACAAAATTAATGTATTTATTAGGACAAGATTTAACTTCTGAACTGACAGAAACAAAAATGAAACAAAGTTTAAGAGGAGAAATTCAACAATAATTGCTTGGATTTGCTTTTTTTTTTGCAATTTGCGTGCAAAATAGAACACATTGCCGTGAGCGATATATGATTTATACAGATTTTCAATGAGATAGACAAAATATTACATTTTTGTCACACAAATATCAATTGAATATATTGTGCATTTGCGAGCTTTAGAAGCTAAAATAGAAATTAAATAATTAAAAATTAAGTATTATTAAAATGAAACCAGTGATGAAGAAACTATTTGCGTTGTTAGCGGTGTTTGGTATGCTTTATGTAGCACAACCGACTGCATTGTTTGCACAAGAAGTAGCAACAGAACAAACAGAAGCAGTACAACAAAATGCTGAAACTAGAGAAGTAGCAACAGCAGCAACAGAAGAAGCAGCAGCAGCCGAAGTTGAAAACGGCAAAGGATTGCATAGCGCTTTGAAACAAAAATTTATTGAAGGTGGTGTTGGATTCATGGCCTTCGTATTAGTGTGTTTGATTTTAGGTTTGGCTCTTTCTTTAGAGCGTGTGATTTACCTAAACTTGGCAACAACAAACAACAAAAAACTTTTACTTCAAGTAGAAGAAGCACTTGCTCAAGGTGGTATTGAAGCTGCAAAAGAAGTTTGTCGTAACACTCGTGGCCCTGTAGCTAGTATTTTCTACCAAGGTCTTGATCGTTCTGATGAAGGTATGGAAGTTGTAGAAAAAACAGTTGTAGCTTACGGTGGTGTTCAAACAGGTTTGTTAGAAAAAGGTTTGAGCTGGATGGCACTTTTCATCGCTCTTGCTCCAATGCTTGGATTCATGGGTACTGTAATCGGTATGATCGCGGCATTCGATGCGATTGAGGTAGCAGGTGACATTAGCCCAACTCTTGTAGCGGGTGGTATTAAAGTAGCCTTGATTACAACTGTAGCTGGTCTTATCGTTGCGATGATTCTTCAAATCTTCTACAACTACTGTCTAGCAAAAATCGATTCTATCGTAAACAGCATGGAAGATGCGTCAATTTCTTTGATCGACATCCTTGTAAAACACAACCTTAAAAAGTAATTTGAATTATGAAACTTGAAAAAGTAACTAACATAATTCTATGGGGAACTTTGGCTGTTTCAGTGCTACTGATGCTAATGCTTACACTAAACATTAGTGATGACATGACTGATGCTACCATGAACTCATGGATTAATGCCAATTTAAATTGGACATACATTTTGTTAGGTGCTGCTACATTCATTGCGGTTATCTTCGCTTTGATTCAAACAGCAACCGACAAACAAGCGGCTAAATCGGGAGCTATTGCCCTAGTATTCGCACTAGTGATAGTGGGTATTTCATACGCACTAGCTAGCGATGCTATTCCAAGCTTCTACGGAGCCAAAGAACTTGTAGCTGAGGGTTCGCTTACTCCTACCATCTCAAAATGGGTTGGAGCAACACTTTACGCAACTTACATCCTTCTTGCCCTAATCGTAGGTTCAATTATTGGATTTGGCGCAAAAGCCTTAGTAAACAGCAAAAACTAATTTAGTGGTAATTAAACACAGGAAATAATTAAATTATGAGCAGAAAAGTACCAGAAATCCCGTCGTCATCACTTGCCGACATCGCATTCATGTTGCTTATCTTTTTCCTGGTTGCTACCACAATGGACGTAGATAAAGGTTTGGAGCGTAGGTTACCACCTATGCCACCTGAAGAAATTACAGATGCCCCTCCAATTAAGGAACGAAATGTATTCGTGGTTTTGGTGAATGCCAACAACCAACTCCTTGTGGAAGGCGAACCCATGGAAGTGAATCAATTGCGCGAAGCTGCAATTGAATTCATGGAAAACCCTGCCAATAGTGCTGACCTTCCTGAAAAAACAATTAAGGAAGTTCCATTCTTTGGAAATGTGGGGGTAACAAAAGGGGTAATCTCTCTTCAAAATGACCGAGGCACAGCCTATGGAACTTATCTAGCCGTTCAAAATGAATTAGTAGGAGCCATTAATGAGTTAAGAGATGAAGTTTCTAACCGCCAATTCGGAAAGGATTATGCGAATTTAGATGCTGAACGTCAAGATGCGGTAAAAATTATCGTACCATCTAAGATTTCAGAAGCAGAACCTAAGCAAGTTGGAGAATAAAGATTATGTCAAAGTTTAAAAAGAATAATGATAAGGAATTACCACCAATTTCAACGGCATCACTTCCTGATATCGTGTTCATGCTATTGTTTTTCTTCATGGTAAGTACAACCATGCGTGAACAAACTATGATGGTTGAAGTTGCTGTTCCTGCAGGAACAGAGCTTTCAAAGCTTGAAAAGAAATCGTTGGTAAGCTATGTTTACGTGGGGGAACCTATGAAACAGTATCAAAGAATATATGGTTCAGAACCACGTATTCAGTTGAACGACCAATTCGCTCAACCTAGTGATATTATCGACTTCATTACTGCTGAGCGCGAAGCTCGCGACGAAGCCGAAGTACCACAAATGATTACATCATTGAAAGTTGACGAATATGCTAAAATGGGTATCGTGACTGACATTAAGCAAGAATTGCGTAAATGTTCAGCACTACACATTAACTACTCAGCTCGTCAAAGAGCAACAAACTAATGAGTTAATTAGCTACGCAGTTATATCAAAGTCACCCTATTCTCTTAGGGTGACTTTTTTGTTTACCCTTTATTCAATACATCACCATGCAGAAAAAGCTCCGTCCTCTCATGTTTGTTGGAACAGGCTCCGACGTTGGGAAATCAGTTATAAATGCCGCCTTTTGTCGCATTCTAAAGCAAGATGGCTACCAACCAGCCCCTTTTAAAGCCCAGAATATGTCGCTCAATTCCTATGCTAGTGCCGAAGGCTTAGAAATGGGACGCGCCCAAGTTGTGCAAGCCGAAGCTTGTGGAATACCATGCGAAAGTGCCATGAACCCCGTGCTGCTCAAACCCACAAGCGATAAACGCGCTCAGGTAATTGTTAATGGCAAGCCAATAGCTACCCAATCAGCAGAAGAATACTTCTTAGGTGGCGACCGATCGTCACTATTCCAAGAAGCCATGAAAGCTTTTCAGAAACTTGATGACCGATATAACCCCATCGTGCTAGAAGGGGCAGGCAGCATATCTGAAATCAACCTTTGGGACAAAGATATCACCAACATGAAAGTAGCCATAGAATGCAATGCTAGTTCCATATTGGTGTGCGACATCGACAAAGGTGGCATCTTCGGGAGTGTATTCGGCACAATGCAGCTACTACCCGAAAACGAACGTAAGCAAATAACTGGCATCCTCGTTAATAAATTCCGTGGCGACATCAAGCTATTTGAAGATGGCAAAGAAATGCTCGAAAAACTTTGTGGAGTGAAAGTGGTGGGCATTGTTCCTTATTTCCGCGATATCCACATCGAAGAAGAAGACAGTGTTATTCTCGACAAGAAACGCGAATACAAACAAAGCGGCGAAATTAAAGTATGTGTAGTGCTCTTGAAACACATGAGTAACTTCACCGACTTTAATGCTATCGAACGGGTAACGGGGCTACAAGTACAATATACTGCCAATCCTGAAGAGCTGGAACAAGCTGACATTATTATTATTCCGGGAAGCAAAAGCACAATATCCGACCTGCAGTGGCTGCGACAAATGGGTATGGCCAAAGCCATATTGCAAGCCAAAGATGCGGGAAAAGCCATTTACGGCATTTGTGGTGGATATCAGATGATGGGCGAAGAAATTCACGACCCTCATCATGTAGAAAGCAATGTAGAGTCGGTTCCCGGATTAGGTTTATTACCGATAACAAGCACGCTCGGAAAAGAGAAAAAAACGGAACAGAGTCACTTCCTCTTCCGAAATCAGAAGGAAACCTGCCAAGGCTATGAAATACACATGGGCGAGAGCTATCGACACGGAGGAGATGCGCTATGCAAAATGAACAATGGCAACGAAGAAGGTTGTTTCATTTCCCCGAAACTTTGGGGAACTTATCAGCATGGCATTTTCGATAATTCCACTGTCATCAACGACATATTACAGTCTAATGGTTTAAGGCTAGAGATAAACGCCTTCAATTGGGCTGAGTATAAAGAGAAACAGTACGACAAACTCGCTGAGCACATAAGAGCCCACGTAGATATGACATACATCTACGAAACACTCCACATCTTGCATTAAAACAACAATAGGTTGTGAGTCGAACATTTCATCCGACTCACAACCTATTAACCTGAGTTTCGGATAAGCTTTCACCACAGGATTTATGCTCAAAGACAGAGCAACCTGAGACAAAATCTTATCCAGAACTCTGGTTATTATTTTCCTAACTAATTCTCGCTAAGTTTGACAATATCTACATGAGCTGACCGAATATTTCCAACAGTTCTGGGTCTCTATTATCAAAGAATGTTGTTTTATCTTCATCAAGAGCCTTAATTGCAGCCATATCATCGTTCGATAATTCAAAATCAAAAATCGAGATATTCTCCTTAATGAAGTCGGGGTTCACAGCTCGTGGGACAGTCATAATTCCTCGTTGAAAAAGAAAACGAAGTGCCACTTGTGCAATTGTCTTTTGGTGATTATCGGCAATAGATTTCAACACTTTATTTTGAAATATTCCACGCTCGCCTTGTACTAAAGGAGCCCAAGCTTCATGCACAATATCATTATTTTTCAAGAAATCATATTCTTCTTTACGCTGATTAAACACGTGCGTTTCAAGCTGCACCAAAGCGGGTTTCACTTTATTATAAAGCATGATATCCATCACACGGTCGGCATGAAAATTCGAAAGCCCAATAGCTCGTACTTTTCCTTCTTCATACATTTCTTCCATCGCACGCCAAGCTCCATGCACATCATTCTGTGGGTTATGAATCAGAAGCATATCGAAATATGCTAAGTCCATAGCCTGCAAGGTCATATCAACCCACTCTCGAGCTTTATCATAAGACGTGTAGGTAATCCACAACTTCGAGCTAATAAAAAATTCCTCTCTAGGTATTCCACTTTCACGAATAGCCTCTCCCACAGCCCTATCTGTTTGATAAAGCGGAGCCGTATCAAACAAGCGATAACCCGCTTTAATAGCCCTAAGCACCGCTTGCTTTGCTGCTTCATGTCCACCTAATTCGTAGGTACCGAAACCCAACATTGGCATTTTAATACCATTGTTTAATGTAACAAATTCCATTTAATCGTCAATTTGAAAATACGTGACCTAATAACCTGAGTTCTTGATAAGATTTTGCCTCAGGTTGTTCTGTTTCTGAGCAGAAATTTCGGTTTTTCCACGAAGGAATATCGAGATATTTCGAGTGGGAAAGACGGAATTTAAAACAGAGCAAAAGGCTCTTAAGTGCGGCTATTTTTGAAGTAAACCCTGTGGTGAAAGCTTATCAAGAACTCAGGTTAATATTAGGCTCAGTACAAATTATTTTTAATTCCTGAAACATTTTGCAGAAATCTATCCTTGTATTTGAAATAAAATCTCAATTATTTTCGGGTCTCTACTGTCGAAAAAGGTTGTTTTCTTTTCATCGAGCTTTGAAATCAAAGCCATGTCTTCCGTTGACAATTCAAAATCAAAAACATTTATATTTTCTTTAATAAACACTGGATTATCAGCTCGCGGAATAACAATGACATCACGCTGAATATTCCATCGCAAAGCTACTTGAGCAGCTGTTTTATGATACTTCTCACCAATTCCAGTAAGCACTTTATTCATAAAGATTCCTTTTTCACCCTGCACCAAAGGAGCCCACGCTTCATGCGCAATACCGTGTTCTTGAAGAAAAGCGTGTTCTTCATTTCGCTGATAAAACACGTGTGTTTCAAGCTGCACCAACGCAGGTTTTATTTTGTTGTAAAGCATAATATCCGTCACTCTGTCAGGATAAAAATTCGACAACCCAATGGAACGCACCTTTCCTGCTTCATACATTTCTTCCATAGCGCGCCAACTACCATGCACGTCGCCTTGTGGATTGTGAATAAGAAGCATATCAAGATAATCTACCCCCAAACGCTGAAGTGATAAATCCAACCATTCTTTAGTTTTCTCATAACCCATGTGTGTTACCCACACTTTAGAGTTGATGAAAATCTCCTCCCTAGGCACTCCACTTTCTCGAATTGCATCGCCCACGGCATTATCGCTACCATATACCACGGCTGTGTCGAGTAAGCGATAACCCGACTGCAAAGCTGTCAATACCGCACCCTTACACACATCATAATCATTAAGCTCAAATGTTCCAAACCCAAGGATTGGCATCTCTACGTTATTATTTAATGTTATGGTTTTCATTTTGGGATCTTATTTTGACCCAAAAGTAACATAATTAAAGGAGTTCGTCAATTAAAAAATAATAAATATGAATTCGCGAGTCTCATCATAGCAATGACGAAACTGTATGCACCATACGAATTATGATTACAGAAACTAGCGGAATAAGAACTTGGGAGTAGTTCAAGTCAGAATTCACCTAGTTAATTTTTCAACTAAATTGAACTTGTTGTTTATTCAATAGGATTAAAGATATTGATCTACACCACGAGCGGCATACATATCTCCCCGTCTGATTACTTTAAGTAGTCGCTTTTTATTTTCATCGAATTCGCCTCTGGAACTAAACTTGTGATAAAGATGGTAAGCAATAGCTCCAAATTTCACTGTTTTTTTATTCAATCCAAGCTGCATAAAACGAGCTATTAGATCGGTATCTTCCAATCCCCAACCTACATATTCCTCGTTGTATCCGTTAATTTCCATGAAGTGTTTTCGCCAATACGACATATTGCATCCCTTTCCATAGAAATGATTTTCCGATCGATGGTTGAAAAAGAAACGCTGAAGAAAAGATAAACGTAGGGCATTAAGTCGGTTGCTTACCCCCGATTTAAGCATATTCAATTTCATTTCTTTCGTTTCCTTTAAAAATTCTGAACGACTTCTCGACAATAACACTCTACTGCCCACTATAAATCCGCGAGGTTCTGCATTACTTATATGGTCGGAAATAAACGACGAATGCATAACGATATCGCCATCAATTTGAATAATATAATCACCTGTTGCCTTGGCAATTGATTTATTCATAACTATCGTTTTCCGAAAGCCTTTATCTTCATGCCACACATGAATGAGCGGCATGGGAAGCAGTTGCATATACTTAATTATCAGTTGAGCCGTTTCCTCCGTTGAACCATCATCGGCAATAATCACCTCACTAGGCAAAACACTTTGCTCATTGATGCTCAACAAAGAGAGCTCCAATGCACTAGGTGAATTGTAGGTTGATATTAACAATGATGTTGTTGGAAAGCTAGGCATATGTGATTAGTTTTTCAAGGGGCAAAAATAACAAAAAATACAAACAACACACGAGTATACAAAAATCATGCTAAAAATTAATTGCTTAACATTATTTATAGAAACAACACAACTCAATACAGCCGAATTCTAAATCTTTGTCATAGTCTCTCGTTGCATAATGCGAAACTGCGCAAAAGAGATCGCACTAAAAGCAATCCACAAATCGCGTGGGGCCGTATGCAACGCTTGTGTACAGCAGAATATAGCAAATGCTACATTGGTGAGAATATTAAAATAAATCCACATCCGAGCCTCTCCTGTGTACTTCTTTCGATTAACAAGGCACACTACCATGCTGTAAAAGGCGAAAAAAACAAATGAAAAGAAACCAAGTAATCCTTGTCCTGCCAAAGCCTCTAGCCAATCATTGTGCACATGGGTTAAACAATGCTGGTAGGACGGAAAAGTCTTACGAACAGATGCGTTGGGTGATGTTTTGCAATATTCAGCAAGCTCGGTTCTCACCTGTGGTGCACCAACCCCAAACCAAGGGTGATCTTTATACATTTCTAGAGCTGTATGCCACATCATGAAGCGTAAACCTTGCGATGTAGGATGAAATTCTTCTTGACTAAAATAGCCTGTTACATCGCTCACTGCCAATTTAATTCGATTCTGAGAAAAAGGAATACTCCATAAAATGATCGACACCAACGACAAAGACACAAGGAAAATCCCAATTTGTTTTCCTAAATGCTTCTCATAATGGAAATCGAAGATAAACCACAACAAAATGGGATAAGCCACCCATGCCCCTTTGGTGCCTGCCATGATAGATGCCAACAAAGCCAATGCGAAAAAAAGCAAACGCCAAACAAAAGCATTGCTTTTCGAATCATCAAACTTTAGCAAAGAAATGACGGCGATAAATGCCATAACTTCCCCAAATGATATGGGAAAAATGCCCCCTGTTGCCAACGCCATGCCTAGCACTTCCTTCTGATAATATGCATAAACAAATCCCACCAAAGCTGCTGCATAAAATCCAAACCTCAACCATGCTAAATCGACAACATTTTTTTTACTTTTCAGCATAAAAAAGAAAGCTAAACCACCCAAAGGATAGCGCAAATATTTATCCACACACGCCCATTGCCAAGTATTGGTTGCTAGCATCGTAAAAATCACAGCCAATAGCGGGAATGCAAACACAACCACAAAGCTCCAGTCCACCTTTGTTAATTTCAAACTTGCATCATAATTCTTTGAAACGAATGGAATAAGCACTGCTACGAGAAGCAAAAACACGCTACTAATGCCCCAAAGCGAAAGAAGAGGAATGAGCGAAATAATGAAACTGCCTATGCTTTTTGATATGTTATTAGAAATCGTCATACTAGTTTTAATGTTGCAAATGAGTATTCTGCATCAAATTTGTGTTTTATCTCCATAGAGCACATATTCAATATCAAGCTTTTTACCTTCTAGCTGTCGTTGCATATATCTTTCACGCACATATGCATCGCTCACGTGTATTACATAAGTTTTCATTCTTTTTTCTTAAGCCTTAATCGAGGGAAATTTCACGAGAGCAACTTTTCAGCTTTTCTTCATCTAATACGGACACTACTGCCGATATTTTTTTCCAATGTTTATTCTTAAACGACATTTTATATAGGAAAGTCTTACTCATGAAAAAGCTGAACTCTAATTTTTCATCATAATTAACCCCCATAAGGTCATAGGAGATAGATGGAGACTCTTTTAGACAAGCCCTTATAGCTTGCGAATACACCGTAGGTCCTGTCATTTTGTGCGTATCATTGGGGTAGCGATTATTCAGCAAGTTATCGATAATCATTTCCAAAGTCTTTCTCAAGAAGGGGTGTCCAGCCTCAAAAAAGAGTCCATATTGAATAAAAAATAACTCTTCTTGCGTTTCGGGTGCAATAACAGCCGCTGCTTGAGGCGATACAAAACTATCGATAGGAAATAAAATTCGACTATCAACATCTAAATATACTCCTCCTTTTTTATATAGCACAGCATATCTGAAAAAGTCGGCTTTGGCTGCACCTATATTGATGCATTTGTATAGTTCGAAAACTTTTGGTCCGCATTCCTCTAAAATGAAAGTATCCATTCGTACATCATCAAAAAACTCATAGGTGTATGCTGGATTCTTTTTTCTCAATTGCTTGATATGCCATCGAAATAGGAATGGTAATTTATCTGTCTTGAATGTTTGATAGATTATCTTTGGTATCGCCATTTTGTTTCGTATTATTTTATTTAAATGATACTTTCATTGCAAATATAGCACTTTGTGCGAGTTCATACTGCACCTTTAACATTATCCCACAACTCAAAACGCTTGAACTTGCAGATAAGAAGTCAATTCATTACTTTTGACAAATTCATATCAACTATCAAAATGAGAATAACATACGATGCCAAACGTATCACCAACAACCTAACAGGCTTGGGCAATTACAGCCGATTTGTGGTAAATAATCTTGCTTTGCAATTCCCAAAAGATGAGTTTTTTTTGCTAGCTGCCAATGCTTGCAAGAAAGGGTTGGGTGAACTTATTTACGCTAGCAAAAATCTTCAACTACTGCTACCCAAGAAGAAACAAACTGGCATCAAGAAATCTATTTGGCGTACATGGGGAATACAACATGACATTAATGCACTTCATGCTAATATTTATCATGGTTTAACCAATGAGCTACCCTTTAGCATTAAGAAAACAGGTGTAAAATCGGTGGTAACCATTCACGATTTGATTTTCTTGCGTTATCCTCGATTCTATAAGGCGATTGACCGCACAATATATAACTATAAGTTCCGAAGAGCTTGTAAAGATGCCGACCATATTGTAGCGGTAAGTGAGTGTACAAAGCGAGATATTACGCAATTCTATGGCATTACTCCCGAGAAGATCAGTGTGATTTATCAGGGGTGCCACGAACAGTTCAAGCAGAATTCAACTGATGAACAGCAGTTGCTTGTTCGCCAAAAATTCAATTTACCCGAAGAATTCATCCTTTCGGTAGGTACGGTGGAGGAGCGCAAAAATCTTTTGCTTATTGTTAAAGCATTGAAAGCTTCTGGACTATCGACAAAGCTGATTGTTATTGGGCGGAAAACTAAATATGCACGACAAGTAGATGAGTTTATTGCGCAAAATCAAATGCAAGAGCAAGTCACCTATCTCGACAGGATAGATTACACCGAGCTACCTGTCATTTATCAGTTAGCATCATTATTTGTTTATCCTTCACTTTACGAGGGTTTTGGCATCCCTATTATTGAAGCGCTACACTCTCGCGTGCCTGTTATTGCCGCCACAGGGTCGTGCTTGGAAGAAGCGGGTGGCGCATCTTCTATTTATGTTAATCCGCACAATGAAACCGAGCTTGCCGAGAAAATGCAATTAGTACTAAACGATGGCGAACTACGGAATAAAATGATTGCTGACGGGTTGCAACACGTGCTAAAATTTGAAGACGCTAAACTCAGCAAGCAAATGATGAACCTGTACACACATATCACATCATAAAAACACGCCACATTATGACTCGAAAACAACCTAAAATATTATATCTTCTCGAAAATAGCCTAAAAAGTACTGCTCCGAAGTGCTTCTACAGTAAGGCCGAAAAGCTTATTGCAAAATATAGCACCCTTTTCAACTCTGAATATATCGACCAGCGAGTGAATTATTATTGCAAACTGAACGAGGTGACTAAACTTTCTTCGGATTGTGTTTGCGACAAAAACTTCAACTACGCCAAACCTTCCGCCTATTTTCTTGACTTGAAACCTTACTTGAAACACTTCAAGGGAAATAAATATCTTGAATATGTTTTTGGCGATGTTATTCATGTGCCCTCTTCTCCAAGTATTGTGAAGAGTAGGCCAATAACCAACACGAATCAGAATTCAGTGTTATTCAACCTCGACAAACGCCGACACTTTGTGTTTATAAATGATGTGCTAAGTTATGAGGATAAAAAAGACTTGCTCATTTGGCGCGGCAACGTGTTCCCTCAGCAAGAATTACGTCAGGCTTTCTTGAATCGACATTTCAACAACCCGAGGTGCAATGCTGGTCATGTGAATGATTTTGAGGACAACAAATACAAAACTACACTACTTAGCATGGAAGAACATTTGCAGTACAAGTTCATTTTGAGCATTGAAGGCAACGATGTAGCTACAAATCTGAAGTGGATTATGACGTCTAACTCGCTATGTTTTTCTACTAAACCACGCTATGAAACTTGGATGATGGAAGGTGCCCTCATTCCTAATCATCATTATGTTTTGCTGAAAGATGATTATTCTGATCTTGACGAAAAGATGAGCTACTACCTTGCCAACCCTGAAGAGGCGAAACAAATCATTAGAAATGCAAATGCCTATGTTGATCAGTTTAAAAATCCGAAACGTGAGTACTTGGTTTCACTTCTTGTGCTACAAAAGTATTTCAATATGACAAATGAAGGATAAAGGGCAAAGCCCACTCCTTCATGGTTCACTTCATTTCAAAACAAAAAAAAGAGCGATTGAAAATTCAATCGCTCTTTTTAATATTTTCTAGCTGAAATACTACAAGCTGTTCACGTGTTTAGTTACACTTGATTTCAAGTTTGCTGCTTTGTTGGCGTGGATGATGTGTCTTTTTGCCAATTTGTCAATCATAGAAGCCACCTTTGGAAGTTCAGCTACAGCTGCTTCTTTATCGGTAGTTGCACGCAACTGACGTAAAGCATTACGCATTGTTTTTGCGTAGTATTTATTGTGTAGACGTTTTGCTTCGTCTTGTCTAATTCTCTTTTTAGAAGACTTATGATTTGCCATTCTTATTTTCTCCTCGAATAAAAGTTTTTGAAAGTAGCCCGTAGGGGAATCGAACCCCTGCTACCAGGATGAAAACCTGGCGTCCTAACCACTAGACGAACGGGCCAGCATGATTTCTTGCTAATTGCGTTGCAAAGATACAAGCAGTTTTGGTATTTCCAAATTTTGCAAGTTTTTTTTAAACAACACCCCGTTAAAAACTTATCTATTTAAGTTCTCTCCCGAAATGTGATGCAAATTAAAGACCTTTTTTTTAATCTCCCAAATATTTTATTCACTTTTTTTTTATTTTTATCGTGCAATGCTCAAATTATCACGATGCAATACAACATAAATTTGCTGCTTTATTTACCACGAATACTCTTGTCCCGTCCTGAAAAGTGTTACAGGACTAGACCAATATAAATTAAACTTCCAGAGAGTCTATACGCTCTGGATTCTTTTGCTTTTATATGATATAATTGCTCATAGGCTTTCCCATTACTACCAACGGTCTCGGCTATGAACAGTTGGGGATTTTTTGCCCTAACCTTTCGGTCTGGCACCGACCTTTGTTTTATGTTTATACTTTTGTTTAATCACTTCCGCCCCAATTGTTTACAGCCATTGTTAGCGGTTCGGGCTTCAATTCGTTTCATTGTCAAATACAGTAATAATTATGTTCAACTGTCGTGTAATTTCTGCTGCAATTTCTTCGGGTGTTTGGTCGTATTCATAAGTCGTTTCTTTTATTCCTTTGTTTTCAAGTTTGTTTGTCAAATAATGGTATTTGTCACTTGAAAACCAATAATGAGAAACGAGTTTATAGTCCGATATGCCTACTTGAAGAAACAATGAAATGTCATTAACAACAATGTTGTATTTTATGAGTTGAGAACCTTGCCAAGTAAATCTACCTGGTCCGCCAAGTTGTGTTTGCTTTTTAATACTTGTTAGAATTGTTTTAAACTCATCTTGTTTAACGTTTGAATGGATAGAATTTAATTTTTGAATAAGGTCGGAATTGAACTTGTTATGATACTCCAAAAGTCTGTTGACTTTGTCAATGTTATTATGAAAGAAATTAATTACTTCTAAATTGTCTGCCATACTTTGTGAGTTAATATTGTTTTCGATGTTCTTTAAAAAGTCAAGGAGAAATATTAAATATTTTGTGTCTGAATAAGCCGTGAAGTCACCTATATTCTTCTTGATATTTCTGATTAGGTCTGAGTAAATAATATTTGTAAAACCATTTGTTGTTGATGTCCTATTTTTTGACAAAACAATTTTATAAGTAGGAATGCTTTGTGGCTTTGCCAATCCTTCAATTGTATTCGAATAGTCTTGCAAGTCGTTATATAAACCAGCGTCAACTTTATTCTCTATTCCTAAAATAAAATTTTCGGCAAAAACAACAATGTCAATACGATTTCCTAAATCGGTTGGATACTCTGTCCTAACACGAATATTTTTAAAATTATTTATTGTCACCTTATTGCCTGCCGTCTCAAAAACAGATTTTAAAATCAAGTCAAATAAATTATGCTCATTGTTTGGGTTACAGAAGAACGCCAAAATATTGCTCCAAACATTTTCAAGGTGTGGACACTTTGCAATTTCAAGAAATGTCAAACCACTCCTTTCCTTAATTTTTAATGCGTTAAAGTCGTCAATTAATTTCTGAAGTTCTGTCATTTATTGTTCGTTATTTTCTTGATTGAACTGTTGCCATAGCCTGACCGCTAACGGTTAGCATATGAAAAGTAGGCGGTTACGAAGCACCAAACTTTTCGGTTTAGACTGACCTTTGTTTTATGTTTATAGTTTCATTTTACCACTTTCGCCCCAATTGTTTATAGCCAATGTTGTGGCTAGCGTTTTATTCTCCATTTGGTATATTTTTTTCCTTACAATATTTCTCTATTTCTGTGTCGTTTTCAAAATAGTCATCACAAAATTCATCAAGTTCCTTTTCTGTCGATTTGCAATAACGTTCTTGGGCTGTCATTAACCTGTCCGTCTGTTCAATAAACTGCTCAAACTCTTTATTTATTCTACAAAGTTTGTCGATTGTTTTAAAGTCTAAATCTCGATAAGTTGCTGGAAATAAAATTTTGCTTTGATAAGGATTTGAATTCAATTCAATGATTCCAATTCCGAATGATTGACTTAGTCGTTCCATTTCGTCCGATAAGCTGTCGCTAAATTCAAAAGCGACTAAATAACCATAATTTGCCCAACTTGAATTTGAAACTGCTTGGAAATAGGCTTTTTTCAATTCAGAGTCCGAGTTGATTTCTTTTTTTATTTCGTAAGAACTCAATTTAAAAGTGTCAACTCTATTGATGGACTTTAAAAAGTTCTGACTGACTTTAGTTTGTAAATTCAAAAATTTAACGCCAACCATATCTGGGTGTGTCCAAATTTGATTGTTGTCTTTTCCATATTTTGACTGCTCGTGAAAAATGGTCTTTGAATAGATTTTTGTGTTTTTTAAATAGCTACTCAAAAGTTTATGCAAATCCCTTTCATTGTATGTTTTTACTTTAACCTTCGGTAGTTTTACTGAAGTCGTTTCTGTCGAGCCTGACAAGATTTCAATTCCGATATCTTGCTCGTTTTTGGTCAAATAATATGCGTATGACCCACCTTCTTGCTTTATTCTTTTTACACGAGAATCTCCATTTCTAATAAAGTCTCCCAAAAGTGCCGAAATTGTTGCAGGTGGTGTTTTGGCTGGACCAAAGTCATAATAACCATTTTTTACAATGTTGTCGTGAACTTCCAT
>JBKEBD010000001.1:0-25633 GCA_047972995.1 Mangrovibacterium sp. | reverse complement strand
GCTAAGATAGTTACACTGTCAATATCTATGGGTGCAAAGTTTGCTACTTCTATTTGAGTGTCGCTAATCGGCTTTATTCGAATTACGTTAGCTATTTGGAATCGTCTCCAATTGGAAAATAAGCTGTCGAGTGGTTCATCATCTTGATACATGGTGTATATATCATCAGAATCAAAAGATAATGTTTGGGTAATTGAATCAACGTCATTGTTGTTACTCTTGTTACATGCTGAAAGCAATAAGACACACAGCGCAATAGGTAAAAAAAATCGCATGGTTTTAATTTGAATATTTGTTATTAAGGCCTCAAAACTAATCTTTTTTTTTTCACAGCAAATTTGCGATAAACTAAATTTTTTTAGTCTAATTAGAGAGCTCTTACCTGCAGCCCCGTTTGAAGGAGTGTTTCCAAACCTTCCGATAAGATAAGTTCCGCAATACGCCTTGTGCCGATTAACGAATTTCAATTTCTTGTCATGTATCTAGAAAAGTAACATTTGCAGCCTTAGCCCAACTTTCGCTCCTTCACATTCACTTTCCTAGCCACAGTAAGCCTTAGCAGATTATTTGGGAGTCGGCTGTGACCTACAATTTTTATTTTCGTAAACCCGGTGTTTTAAAATGAGGACGTCCGTTTTTGGATACCCTCCTATTACGGTTAGCCCTTTCAGAGCAATGCCAATATGCTTCAAAAATACGACAAGTAAAATCAAGAAAAGTGTCCTACATTTCGGTTTGCAGGGAAAATCCCCCAATGCCTCTGCTTATTTTCAATGAGTTATAATTTCTGTGACATCGAAAAACAACCATTTTTTTGTTGAAAATATTTTTGGGAGTGAAAGTTTGGTTAGAATAATTATTGTACATTCGAATTATAATATTCTTTAAATGCTTAAGCCAAAGAACATAATGTTCAATTCGATAAACAACTTTTGTTTATTCGAGGCGGGAAGGGCAAAAAAGATAGAATAAGTATTCTTTCAAGCTCATTGCAACTCGTATTGTGTAGATACTTGGAAAAAGAAAAACCCAACTATTGGCTGTTTGAAGGAGTTGACAGAACACGATACAACAGTTCTAGCGTAGCATACATTTTGCACGCCGCAACAGATCGAGCAGGAATTAAGAAACGAGTAACACCAAACATACTGCGTCATTCGTTTGCTACCCACCTTTTAGAACAAGGAGTTGACATATGTTACATACAAACTATTTTAGGACATGAATCAAGCAAAACAACGGAGATATACACTCATGTGAGTAAAAAATCTCTTGCAATAATTAAAATCTCTTTAGATAAAATATTAAATAATAAGGTGCAAATTAACAATAACTTACGTGCGTAATTATATAAGCTGTGTATTATGAATGTGCTATATATACATACGTTAGCAACAAGCAAAAGCAACCACTGCGATAGAATGAACATCTAATGAAAAACAATTAATACAATGGCAAAAGTAAAAAGACATTTTTTCAGAAAATACAATGCATTAAAGTGAGAGATGGATTTTTCTTTTGCCGAGCAGGGATTAATATTGCTTTGATTCTCGTTGACGGTTCTATTTCAGTATGTCCGAATTTAAGGGAGAATTTTATCCAAGGTAATATTTACAAGGATAACTTTAGAGATATTTGGGAGAATAAATATGATGTGTACAGAGATAGAAGCTAGACAAAAACTGGCATTTGTGCAGATTGTGAGTTTTTTAAAAATTGTGAAGGAAACGGGATGCATTTGAGAGATGAGAAAACAGGAGACTTATTATTTTGCTATTTAAAACGAATCGAAGAAGGAGAATCAATGCCAGCCCATAACACGCGGTCATAAAACATTGCGCGGATAGTGATAGATTTGAACTTAATGTCATTTAATCAGAGGCTTAGCGGACTGATAGGTTTGTGCTTCGATATGCGCAACGACACCATACAATTTACCATTACCTGCAATACGAAAAAAACGAGAAAAATTTATATATTTGCAACCAATATAAGACACAGATAATATGTGAAAAATAATTTCTTTCAGAATAATTAAAGACAGCAAACTGTAAATCGGTATGCTTCATTGTTTAATCTTCAAAGAAAGAAATTATGTTAACTTTACAGTAACTTTCATATATACATCCCAACAAAAAATTACTGTTTACAAACATCAACTTTACAGTTAATGCCATAGACAAAATAGCTTTAATTGGCAACAACGGTACAGGTAAATCCACATTACTGAAAATAATTGTAGGAGAATTGCAATATTCAGAAGGACGTTTAAAAACAGTTTCCACTCCTTATTACGTACCACAGATTTTTGGTCAATACAACCATTTAACTATTGCTCAAGCATTGCGAATTGACAAAAAATTAAATGCATTAACGAATATTTTAAAAGGAGATACTTCAGAAGAAAACTTTAATATGTTAAATGACGATTGGACTATTGAAGACCGTTGCAAAGAAGCCTTAAATTATTGGCAACTTAAAGATTTAGACTTGTCTTTACCAATGAAATCATTAAGTGGGGGACAAAAAACAAAGGTCTTTCTTGCAGGAATTTCCATTCATCAACCAGAGTTTATCTTACTCGATGAGCCCAGTAATCATTTGGACACTTCAGGCAGACAACTTTTATACAACTTTATTCAGACAACAAAAAGCACATTGATTGTTGTTAGCCACGATAGAAAATTACTCAACCTTTTGGACAATGTTTGTGAATTGAGTCGAAACGGAATTAAAGTTTATGGTGGCAACTACGACTTTTACAAACAGCAAAAACAAATTGAAAATAATACTTTGAGCCAAGACATTCAAAGCAAAGAAAAAACTTTGCGAAAAGCCAAAGAAAAAGAGAGAGAAACTATAGAAAGACAACAAAAACAGAATTCGCGAGGAAAAAATCAGCAGAAGAAAGAAGGAACGCCAAAGGCAATGAGGGATAAAATGAAAAACGACGCCGAAAAAAGCACCTCCAAACTTAAAAATATTCACGCAGAAAAAATAGGAGGTATTTCCCACAACTTAAAGGAACTTCGTTCTTTACTGCCTGATATTGGTAAAATGAAATTCGGCTTTGATAATTCCGCTTTGCACAAAGGAAAAATTCTAGTTACGGCAACCAATATTAATTTTAAATACGATAAGATTCAACTTTGGGAAAATAATCTCAACTTTCAAATAACGAGTGGCGAACGAATTGCATTGAAAGGACAAAATGGTTCGGGAAAAACAACGATAATCAAATTGATTTTAGGAACGTTTAAATCCAAATCAGGAACAATATATAGAGCAGAAAACAAATCAGTTTACATTGACCAAGACTATTCTCTGCTTGACAACACATTGAACGTTTACCAACAAACGCAACAATTCAATTCTTCCGCACTTCAAGAACACGAAATAAAAATCAGACTCAACCGATTTTTGTTTACTAAAGACGATTGGGAAAAATCTGTTAAAGTATTAAGCGGTGGAGAAAGAATGCGCTTAATGATTTGTTGTTTAACAATAAGTAATCAATCACCCGACATTATTATCCTTGACGAGCCAACAAATAATTTAGATATTCAAAACATCGAAATTCTGACAGCAGCCATCAATGAATATCAAGGCACATTGATTGTCGTTTCGCACGATGAAACATTTTTAAAGCAAGTAAAGATAGAGCGAACAATAAGACTGTAAAAAAAGTACTGCAGGTAACAAAGTGTAAAAAATAGCGGTTTAAGTGTAAAAATGAAAATATCTGCTTTTAACTAACTTTGTGCTAAACTTAACAGTTAGTACACAAAATCCGCTCCTGACAGATGCACGCGGACCGTTGTGCGGCATACAGAAAAACCCGAACTGAATAGAAAAATCAAACTAAATGGGAAGAAAAAAAATTCACGATAAAGTTCCAACATACGACAAAATGCTAATTCCAACTTTGGAAGCATTAAAACGACTCGGTGGTTCAGGTTCGATAGACGAAATCTACGAGGAGTATATGCAACAAGCCGAGAAGTTTCCCGGCAAGAAGGATGCACTGTTTAGTGTGTTTGAAGAAACTAGGATTTTTTAGCTTGCAACATGACAAATATCTACAAAGAATTCCTAAGAGTTGTCGAAGACTCGTTTGAGCCTAAAGCGATACCTGCAAAGGCCATCTTGCTGAATGAGGGAGATGTTGCCAATAATATCTACTTTGTGAAAGAGGGGTGCTTGCGATTGTTCTTCAATAATGACGGCAAGGACATCATTGTGCAATTCTTTTTCGAGGGAGAGTCGGTTGCTTCGATTAATAGTCTGCATGACAAACAGCCCAGCTTATATTCTTTAGAGAGTATCGAAGCTAGTACAGTCCGAGTTGTGAGCAGGGAAGATTTCTTTGGACTGATAAACAAGCATCCCGAATACAAGCAAATGTATGTAGATAAGCTCATGGATAGATTCTACACATATCAAAAGCTTTTCTTGTCTCGGATTAAGAACTCTCCACAACAGAGATATGACGAGCTGATAAACGAATACCCACATATCATAAAGCGAGTGCCTCAACACTATATTGCCTCATACTTAGGAATAACCTCGGTATCCCTAAGCAGGATAAGAAACCGACGCTAGTTCATTTCTTTACAATTGTTATCGTCGGAGAAGTTATTTTTCCGAAACCTTTGTGCTATAATCAAAACACAAAGCAGATGAGAAAAACATCACTCACCAAAGGGAAAGGAATATTCATAGTCGATTTGTGCCTTATTCCTATTTTTGTTCTTATAGCCTACACGGGTTTAATGATGCACATTGTTCGCCACGAGAGCCATGATACATGGACGTTTTGGTCGCACTTTCATATTGTTGTCGCACTTATAGCCATAATTGTGGGATGACTACACGTAAAGGCTCACATTGGTTGGTACAAAAGCATAATCAAAAAAGGTGTCGGAAAGAAAGGTAAGCCGACATTGGTTCTAACCATCTTGTTTGTTATAGAAATCATAACAGGAATCATCCTCATTCCTTTTGCTGATGGACCTAACTCCACCTTGGGAATGTGGCATTATCGAATTGGGCTTGTGATGATATTCTTTTTGTCTACACATACCATTCGCAGGTTTTCAGCGATGATAAAAGGCTTGAGGAAAAAGAAGCGTTAGAGTGCAACTAATACCCCAATCCAAAACTCCAAAGAGGAAAAATGCACAACAGGATGAGCAATTTGCAGTAAAATTATTCAATTGAGAGTGCAAATTTTGACTTCAAATGGATTTTCCGATAACCAATGCTATATTTGTACGATGTCCCGTTCTGTAACACTTTTTCAGGACGGGACAGTGCTAAATCTCGTAAAGCAATATATTCGGCACTTTCTTTCTTCTTTTCTGTCATTACTGCAAAATTAAAAATTTTATAGCCTAGACAGAGTTGAGTTTACAGTCTTGACTTAAGTGTATCACATTCATCAGCCAATACCCCAAACCAACACCATTTTTATCTCCATCCTTAACAAAATCTAAGCCTTTCATCATTTTTGCATACTTCTTCTGAATGTCAGAGCCATCAAAAAAACAAATGCTTTGACTACATTTGTCTCATTAATAAGCGATTATTTGCTTTAATTTCCTCATGTAATTCGCTTCATTTCATTTCTCCATAGCGGTGCTTTGCCTTAATCGTCAATGCCTTTTTTATCGAGCTTTGAACATCTTTCACGGCTTTTTAATGCATAATCCTGGCTAAAGTTGTAGGGATAATGGCATGGGTATAATTCACAAATATTAAGACTATTTTAATAAAAAACAAAAAGAATTTATTGATACATCATATTAGATTAAAGCCATTATTTTTGTCGCAGATTTTGGTGCTGAACGATTCTTTCGGGTCATCAGTTAAAAGGGAATCAGGTGCAAATCCTGAACAGACCCGCTGCTGTAAGCTTCATCAAAGTCTTTGAACAATACTTAAACCACTGTTCCGTGCGGAATGGGAAGGGCGTTCGAAGATGAAGCAAGTCAGAAAACCTGCCAAATAAATATAGTTATTAAGCTTTCGGGAATAAAGCTGAAGAACATTGATGAGGCTTGGTGGGCGCTGTGCTTACCGGTTTATTTTTGTCTGCACGCATTTTTCTTTATCCCTGATAGCTATTGAATATTTTCAATTGGCAATAAATGTGTAGTACTCGAATATCGGGATTCTTATTCTTTGTACTGCTGTTACTGGCAGCGCTTACAGGAAAATCGCAAAGCAGGCTAGATAGTTTGCAGCATATAAAGGAAGTGAAGGTAACTGGTAGTCGCATCGAACGTGATGTGATTCCTGTTCAGCAACTGCAAGGCGAGGAGCTGAAAAAGCTGAGTGCACACTCGGTTGCCGATGCCATAAGATATTTCTCCGGAGTTCAAATTAAGGACTACGGAGGCATTGGTGGACTGAAGACCGTGAACATCCGCAGCATGGGCAGCCAGCACGTGGGAGTTTTCTAAGATGGCATAGAGCCTGGCAATGCTCAAAACGGAGTTGTAGATCTTGGCCGGTTTTCGCTCGACAATATGGAGGCTATATCGATGTACAACGGTCAGAAGAGTGCCATCTTCCAACCTGCAAAAGATTTTGGCTCGGCAGGCTCAATCTACATGATGACTAGAGTACCCTGCTTTGCAGACAAAAAGCAAAATAACCTGAAGTTTACATTCAAAACCGGTTCTTTTGATGTGGTGAACCCATCGGTACTTTGGGAATACAAAGTGAGCGACAAAGTGAGCAGCTCTCTCAATGCCGAGCACATATACACATCGGGCAAATACAAGTTCAGCTACAAAAAAATAGACGGCTACGACACCACGACAGTAAGGCAAAATGGCGATGTGCAAGCTCTGAGGATTGAGTACGGATTGTTTGGCAAAATTACCGATGGAGAGTGGAAAGCCAAAGTATATTTCTACGATTCGGAGCGAGGCTATCTGGGAGCTTTTGTACGTGAAGAGCCGGGGAAGTTCAAAAATCAAGACCGACAATGGGACAGCAACTTCTTTGTGCAGTCGTCGTTCCGCAAGAACTTCGACAAATACAGTCTTCTGCTGAACGGCAAGTACAACCACGACTATCTTCACTACCTATCGGACCCACGCCTCGATGTTTCTACCATGTACATAGACAACAAGTACAAACAACAAGAGGTGTACCTTTCGGCAGCAAACAGGTATTGCATACTCCCTATTCTCGAAGTAAGCCTGTCGGGCGATTTCCAATGGAACACTCTTGATGCCGATTTGTTCGGTTTCGTATATCCTACCAGATACACCAGTCTTATTGCCGCTGCAACAGCACTACATCTGGAGCGCTTCAAACTACAAGCTAGCATACTGGGAACTTTCGTAAGAGAGACCACCGATGTAGTGAGCAGTGCTGCACCAAGTAAAGACGAGTACACCCCGACAGTCATGGCTTCATATCAACCCATGCGAGGAATAGATTTCAATCTAAGAGCTTTCTACAAGCGCATTTTCAGAATGCCTACGCTGAATGATTTATACTACACATTCATCGGTAATGTGAACCTAGATCCTGAGTACACCAATCAATATGACATCGGAGCTACTTACTGCAAGGTTTTCGGTAGTGGCATTTTGGAGGCACTTGAATTGCAGGTTGATGCCTATTACAATGAGGTTGAGAACAAGATTGTAGCCATGCCCACATCAAACCAATTTAGATGGACCATGGTGAACCTAGGCTTTGTAGAAATACGCGGGCTAGATGTTGCTGCAAAAGGCTCTTTTCGATTTGGCAAAGACACAAGGCTTGATGCTCGCATAAACTATACTTACCAAAAGGCACAAGACTTCACAAATCCGAATAGCAACTTCTACGGAGGGCAGATTCCGTACATCCCTTGGCATAGTGGTTCGTTGGTGCTGAACGGCAGCTACCGCAGATGGAACCTCAACTACAGCTTCATATATACCGGTGAGCGCTATGAGTCGCAAGCGAACATAGCCGAAAACTATACAAAGCCGTGGTACACTAGCGATTTTTCACTTTCTCGATTGGTTACATGGAACAAGAAAGAACTGAGGCTTACTGCTGAGATAAACAACATATTCAACCAACAGTATGAGGTAGTGCAGAACTATCCCATGCCCGGAACAAACCTGAAATCCATTATAAACATCACAATATGATTTTTTGCAAGACCAATCACCCTCAACTAATAAGGCAACTGAGCCTATGGCTACTCGCAATTGCTATTTTGGGAGCCTCACAATCGAGTAGAGAAGAAGGCGACGAGATAATAATGTCCGACAACTCAAATGTAACAGACGGCAATGATGAGCTGAAATCAGTAGCAGGCTTCTATCTGCTCAACGAGGGAAACATGGGCAGCAACAAAGCCTCGCTCGACTATTTCGATTACGAAACCGGCAACTACTCAAAAAACATCTATGCAGAGCGCAACCCCAACGTAGTGTAAGAACTCGGCGATGTGGGCAACGACATTCAGATTTACGGCAACAAGCTGTACTCAGTCATAAACTGCTCAAACCTCATCGAGGTGATGGATGTATCCACAGCAAAGCATATCACCACCATCACGGTACCCAATTGCAGGTACATAGTCTTCAAAGACGGCTATGCATATGTAAGCTCGTACGCTGGTCCCGTACTAATAGACCTCAATGCTCGACTAGGCTACGTAGCAAAGATAGATACCGCAACAATGACTGTGGTAGATACCTGCACCGTAGGCTACCAACCAGAAGAGATGGTGATAAAAAACAACAAGCTGTATGTAGCAAACTCCGGAGGCTACCGAGTTCCCAACTATGACAATACCGTTTCTGTTATCGATTTGGACAGCTTCACGGAAACTAAAAAGATTGTGGCAGGTATCAACTCACATCGCCTTGAGCTTGACAAATACGGCTTCCTATACGTAAGCTCACGCGGCGATAACTACCCCAGCAACCCGTCAAGAGTCTACATCATTGACACTGCCAAAGACTATGTAACCAAAGTTTTGGAACTACCGGTCAGCAACATGACTCTTTCGGGAGACTCACTATATGCATACAGTACCGAATGGAGCAAGCAGACAGAGAGCAACACGATATCATATGCCATAGTAGATACGAAGTCTCAGACTGTCATTAGTGACAATTTCATAACTGACGGCACAGAGCAAAACATTGATATACCCTACGGCATAGTCATAAATCCCGAAACAAAAGAAATACTCATCACCGATGCCAAAGACTATATCACTCCAGGCACGCTGCATTGCTACTCTCCCGAGGGTGAACAAAAGTGGTCGACAGTAACCGGTGATATTCCTGCGCATATTGTATTTACAGACAAGAAGCTTAAAAGCAATCAACAATAAAGTATTACCACAATAACATTTTTAAGAAATGAGAAAATTATTATTACCAATTACCTTTCTGATGTTTCTATTTGCATCGTGCAGCGATTCATTAGATTCAGAAACTACAAAGCCACCGACAGCTACACTTACAAACGAAGACGGTCTGTTTGAAGTGAAGATAGGAAAAACCATCCGCATAGAGCCGCTGGTTGAAGGCGCCGTGAATCCGTATTTTGTTTGGAAGATGGATGGCAAAATAGTAGGGCAAGACTCTTACCTTGAGTTTTCATCGAAGAGTGTGGGGCAATATCCGTTCACCTTTGAACTGTATGCAGACAATGGCGATGTAGTGAAGCCGGGTAGAATAGATGTACTTGAACTTACCCCTCCAAGAGTTACACTTCCTACAATAGATGGCTACATCCAAGCCTATGCCGGGCAAGATTTGGAAATCATCCCGGAAGTGATGCATAACGAAGAAGCATCTTACCAATGGCTATTGCAAGGTGAGGAGGTTTCTACCGAAGCTACTTATGTATTCAACCAAGAAAACTTGGGCGACTACAGCATCACACTAGTTGTAACCAACGAAGATGGCGAAGCCAGAGCCGAAGCAATAGTGAAAGTAAGTCCTGTACCAACTCTTTCGATACAATTCCAAGAAGGTGAATTGAGCGTTTCAGCCGGCAGGAAGGTTATACTCGCACTGGTTGTTACTTACTCCAGCGAAGAAACTACATACGAGTGGGAAGTAGGAGGAGTCATGCAAGAAGCTACTAGTTCAGTATTGGAGTTCACTACTGAACAGCTTGGCGAAACTTGGGTGAAGGTAACCGGAACAGATGGCGATATAGTCTCATCAGATTCATTGTTGTTGCTTCGACAAATACTTTCCGTCCGATAACAGAAAGCAGCTCCAATTTACAAAATGCAGTCTATTACTTCCTGCCTGGACCCGGACAGTTTGTAAACGAAGGCTACTCGGTATCTACTCAGGAGCAAGCAAACGAATATGCTCTCGGACGTTTGGAGCAAGGAGCTTATGTGTCACTTGGCGAGTTTGGCGGCTATATAACCGTTGGCTTCGACCACAGTATAGAGAACACGGCAGGTGCTGATATCGCTATAAAAGGAAATGCGTTCGAAAATTGGTCTGAGCCTGCTGTTGTCTGGGTGATGCAAGACGAGAACGGCAACGGATTGCCCGATGAAACTTGGTACGAGCTGAGAGGTAGTGAGACCGGCAAAGAAACTACGGAGCAAAACTTCTATGTCACCTATATGAAACCGACGGGCAGTCGTCAGGATGTGGCCTGGATAGATGCTAATGGAAATACAGGCACAGTCGATATAAACGGCTATCACAGTCAGGACAGTTTTTATCCAAATTGGGTTGATGCAGCGAGCTACACTCTCTATGGCACATACCTTCCCAGCCAGATGGAAGACCAATCGGGTAATGGCACTTACTATGTAAATCCGGAGTTTGAGTGGGGATATGCAGATAATATGGGTTCGGACTACATTGGCGCCGAAACTCAATTGGATATCGACAACGCTATGTACCCAGACGGAACATCGATACAATTGGAGCATGTAGATTTTGTGAAGATCCAGGTAGCACAGAATGGCAAAGGTGGTTGGCTTGGAGAGATATCTACCGAGGTATCTGGTGTGCGAGACATGAACATGAACGAATAAACAAACAAAAGAAATGAAAAACATATTCAAACTAATATTGATAGTGCCTGTATTTGTTGCTGCACTAAACTCCTGCGAGGAGGACACCGAGTACATAGGCGGTGATGACAACTACATAACCAACTTCACACTTACCGGCGACGACGGCATCACCTACAAAGGGCTGATAACCGAAGGCGAGGTATTGATGCAAGTTCCCGAAGGCGTATCGTTGCACGGAGCCGATGCTAATGTAAACATCAGTAGCAATGCAACCATAGCACCCGACCCCGAATCAATCGTCAATTGGAACGAAGAAGAAGTATTCAGGGTAACATCGCACAGCTCGGCAAAGCGCATGTACATATACAAGATTGAAAGAGCCGATGTTTCAGCTCTCGGCAATGTTTCGCTCACTACTCAGGCTGAGGTTGATGCTTTTGCTGAAGAAGGGCTTACGGTTATCGACGGCAATTTGATCATTGGCAAGGCTTCTACTGCGGATACAATCACCAACCTTTCGGCATTGGAGTCGTTGAAGGAGGTTACTTACAACATTGTAGTCAACAAAAGCTATTTGGGCAAAGACCTTGCCGGTTTGGGGAACATAGAGAAAATTGGCGGAATTAAAATCTCAGGGCTCGACTCGTTGGAAAGTATCAGCATGCCTAAGTTGCAGACTGTGGGAACAAACATATCTATCGAGAACCCTTCGTTGCGCACCGTTGCGCTGCCTGAGCTCACACATGTGGGAGAAAGCTTCAGCATAAAGGCAGGCGGCTTGGAGTTGGTAAGCCTTGGTGAGCTTACAAGCATGGGCGAATCGTTTGTGTTCTACGGAGCAACTGGCACACGTGGACAAGGAAGCAGCATCAGCATTTTGTCGTTGCCCAAGCTTCAAACTGTTGGAAGTAACATGGAGATAGGCGGCTGGGCAGAGGTGTATAAGATAGATATGCCGTCTCTCAGTCGGGTTTCGGGCACGCTCACAATGTCTTATATCGATAAGCTTGAAGAGTTGAGCCTCGAAGAACTTGCAGAGGTAGGCGGAGCATCATTCAGCAGTCTTAGCGGGCTGAGTCGCATCAGCACTCCGAAGTTCACTACTGTGAACGGCAATTTGGAGTTTGCCGGTCTTTCGGCGATGCTCAGTCTTTCGGCAAACTCGATAACAAACATCGGCGGAACGCTCACGCTTAACCTTCCTGCTGCCACAAGTGCAAATTTCGAGCAGTTGGAAACCATTAGCGGCGATCTGAAAATCCCTAGCGGAGCATCATACCTATCGGTTTTCGGTTTTCCGAAGCTTACTAAAGTTGCAGGCAGATTTGAAGTAAAAAGCAAAGGTTACATGGAATTAGACGGCTTCTCTGCGCTAGAGGAAATCGGAGCTGAGCTGTATATATATGGCAATGCGCAGATAAGCTCTTTGGCAGGTTTTTCGGCATTGAAAAAAGTAGGCGAGTACTATCTGTACGGGATGGCTGCCCTCACCGAGTTGGATGTACGTGGACAAGAGGTAGGCAAGATTGATGCTTTGACAACAACGATGGACGGGCTTACCATCATTGCCGATGATAATTTCAATGGTGATTTGGTTCTGAACTCATTGCAGTGCAACTCAACGGCTCCTGTATTGCAAGGATTCAAAACGATAAAGTATCTTCAGATTCGCAATTTCCAGTACTACACCGACCCTATAGTCATGGAAGGTATAGAGGAGATAACAACCCTGTTGGATATGCCATCTTTGTTGAAAACCACACAAATAAGCTTTCCTGATTTGAAAAAAGTGGGCAAAATAAACATCAGCTATGCAAATGCATTGCAAATAGTGGACTTTCCTGCACTTACCGAGATGACAGGGTATACCGATGGCGACGGCGAGCAGCAAGGAGGACTCTCATACACGATTTCTTCCGATTTGGCTGAGTTCAATGTACCTGCACTCACAACTGTGAATGGCGATTTCTACTTCAACTCCATAGACAACGATGCCACCATAACTGCCATCAACATACCGGTGGTCACATCCATCTCCGGAACGCTCACCATCAGCGGGCAAAGCAACAGTACGTTTAACGATGTATCAAACTTTGGCTCACTCACAACGGTAGGGGCCGTTTCTATCAGTCGCCTTAGTGCATTGTCCTCTTTCGAGGGGCTTGCCAATGCCGTAGGCACTCTTTCGAAAAACACATGGAGTGTATCAGGCTGTGCATACAACCCCACATATCAGAGCATGCTCGACGGTGCATATTCAAGTGTATTCTAGAGGGTAAGTATTAGTATATAACGAGGAATGAGGAGGCTTTTAGTCTCCTCATTTTTTGCTATATGCAAAAAGAATGATATCGCCCCATATAAATGGCTGACAAAAGTTCTTGAAGTATTAATCTGAGTTTCGGATAAGCTTTCACTACCGGATTTATTTCAAAAATAGCTGCACTTAGAAGCCTTTTGTTCTGTTTTTGGCATAAATTCCGCCTTTTCTACTCGAAATATCCCGATATTCCTTCGTGGAAAAGCTGAAATTTCTGCTTAAAAACAGAACAACCTGAGGTGAAATCTTATCCAGAACTCAGATTAATAAGTATTGGTTGACGTACTTGCTCGGACGGATACTTAACAAAGGTGTCCTACATTTTGGTCTGAAGGGTAAATGAAAAAATGTCTCTGCTTATTTTCAATGAGTTATAGTTTCTGTACATTGAAAAGTAGCCGATTTTTTATTATTTTTTTGGGGGGAGTGAAAGTTGGTTTAGGGTTGAATGCCATTTTTACACACAAAAAATCCCCACCTAAATCATTAGATGGGGATTTTTAATTTATTGAGGTGTAGATTAACCTCCGAAGTCGTCGTAACGAACGTTTTCATCAGGCACACCATAGTCGTGACACATTTGCACCACAGCATTGTTCATCATAGGAGGTCCGCAGAAGTAGAATTCAATATCCTCTGGAGCATCATGCTTGTCGAGGTATTCTTTCATTACAGCTTGGTGAACGAAGCCCACAAATCCGTCGCCCTCTTCATCGTGAATATCTTTTTTCACTTTCCAGTTGTCCTCTGGTAGCGGTTCAGAAAGCACGATATAGAATTTGAAGTTAGGGAATTTTCTCTCTAGCTCACGGAAGTAGTGCACGTAGAACAACTCACGTTTTGAACGACCACCATACCAGTAAGTTACTTTACGACCTGTTTCCATGGTGCGGAACAATTCGTAAAGGTGCGAACGCATTGGAGCCATACCAGCACCACCACCTACATAAAGCATTTCAGCATCCGAATCGTTGATGAAGAATTCTCCGTAAGGACCAGAGATAGTTACCGTATCGCCTGGTTTGCGCGAGAAGATGTATGACGAAGCCACACCAGGGTTCACATCGGCCCATCCGTTTTTAGCTCTATCGAAAGGAGGAGTTGCCACACGCACGTTAAGCATGATTTCGCGACCTTCAGCAGGGTAAGAAGCCATAGAGTAAGCGCGATCGGCTTGCTCTGGGTTTTTCATTTTCAAATCCCAAAGCTTGAATTTGTCCCACTCTTGTTTGAATTTCATTGGATCGTCAGGGTGGTCGGTTGGGTGAGCTGTAATATCGATATCGGCATAGTTTACTTCGCATTCAGGAATTTCAATCTGAATGTAACCACCAGCCTTATAATCCATATCTTCAGGGATTTCCACTACAAATTCTTTAATGAATGAAGCCACGTTGTAGTTACGTACCACTTTAGCTTCCCATTTTTTGATGCCGAATATTTCCTCTGGAATTTTCACTTGCAAGTCTTCTTTCACTTTCACTTGGCAACCCAAACGCCAATGGTCGTTTTGCTCTCTGCGTGAGAAGAATCCTGTTTCGGTAGGTAAGATAGAGCCACCGCCTTCTACTACTTGGCAGCGACACATACCACAAGTACCACCACCACCACAAGCCGATGGCAAGAAAATACCGTTGTTACCCATTGTTGAAAGTAGTGTAGCACCCGACTCGGTTTCTACCTCTTTTTCACCGTTTATAGTCACCTTAATTGAGCCACTTGGGGTCAACTTTGCTTTCACAAAAAGCAAGATTGACACCAACAAGATGATTACGATTACGCAAATAACCACACTCATTAAGATGATTGTTGTTGACGGTGTCGATGCTGCTGTTGCAGCTAATATAGTCAATAAATTCATAATCTTATTAAAGTTTTATACCCATGAATCCCATAAATGCTATACCCATTAATCCGGTGATAATGAATGTGATTCCTAGTCCACGAAGTGGTGCAGGCACGTTAGAATATTGAATCTTTTCGCGAATGGCAGCAATACCCACAATAGCCAAGAACCAGCCTAAACCAGAACCCAAGCCATAAACTGTGGCTTCGCCAATGTTGGCGAAAGATTTTTGTTGCATGAATAATGAACCACCTAAGATGGCACAGTTTACCGCAATAAGAGGCAAGAAGATACCCAATTGCGCATAGAGTTCGGGTGAGAACTTTTCTACAATCATTTCCACCAATTGCACCATCGATGCAATCACGGCAATGAACAAGATATAGCTCAAGAAGCTCAAATCTACATCGGCAAATTTAGGGTCTAACCAAGTTAGTGCTCCTTCGCGCAAGATGTAAGTTTCAAATAAGTAGTTCACAGGAAGAGTGATGGCAAGCACAAAGATAACGGCAGCACCCAATCCTGTAGCAGTTTTCACTGATTTTGATACGGCTAAGTAAGAACACATACCCAAGAAGTATGCGAACACCATATTGTCAATGAAAATCGACTTGATGAATATGTTCAAATAATTTTCCATTTTGTTCGTCTATTGTGTTCTTAATTATTTTTCAACTAGTGATTTATTTCTGCTGCGGTGTACCCAAATGATGGCTCCCACCGTAATCAGTGCCATTGGAGGCAAAATCATCATACCGTTGTTTAAGTAGAATCCGCCATTGGCAATGTACCAACTTTCAGGAATAATTTGGAAACCGAACAAAGTGCCCGAGCCCAATAATTCGCGGAAGAAAGCCACAATTACCAAGATGAAGCCATAGCCTAAGCCGTTGCCCACACCATCGAGAAGAGCTGGCCAAGGTTTGTTACCAAGGGCAAAAGCCTCTAAACGACCCATGATGATACAGTTGGTAATAATCAACCCGATGAATACCGATAATTGTTTGCTCACATCATAAACGAAAGCTTTCAACACTTGGTCAACCAAGATTACAAGGGCGGCTACCACCACCAATTGCACGATAATACGAATACGGTTAGGAATGGTATTGCGCAACAGTGAAATAATCACGTTGGAAAAGGCACACACCACAGTTACCGAAATTGCCATAACAATGGCGGGCTTTAATTGTGCTGTTACAGCCAATGCCGAACAAATACCCAACACTTGCACCGTGATGGGGTTGTTCTGGTCGAATGGTGCGCTCAATAAGCCCATATTCTTTTTTGAAAATAATGATTCTTTATTGCTCATTTTCTAAATTTTTCTGGTTAATGCTTATTGTTTTGTTTTAAGGAATGCTTCGTAAGCTTCTAAGTCTTGCTTAATCATGGTTTCCAATCCTTTTGAAGTGATTGTACCACCAGAAATAGCATCTACAGAATGTGCTTCAGGGAAGTTTTCATTTGATTTAGCCACCATGATCGAGTAAAGAAGTCCATCGTTGAAAATGGTTTTTCCTTTAAATTGATCTTGGAATGCAGGAGTTGCGATTTCCGCACCTAGTCCCGGTGTTTCTCCTTGGTGGTCGAAGTTGGCTCCATAAATTGTGTTAGCATCGGCGTTTAGCGACACATAACCCCAAATCGGACCCCAAAGTCCAGCTCCATACAATGGCAAGATATATTTTGTCTCGCCATTAATTTGGCATTCGAAAACAGGCAATAAGCGATCGGCAACTGCTTTTTTGTATTCTGCTGCAATGGCTACATTAAAAGCTTCACCAGCCACTTTTTCACCTTTAGAGTTCACTACATAGGAGTTAGTGACCGTTTTGTTATAAGTATCTTCAGCTTGTGCAGCATCGGCTTGCACATTTACCGAAGCCAAGATGTTTTGCATCTTTTCGATCTTCACATTTTGCTGTTGTGCTTTCTTCAAATTAGTAGCAGCAAACGACAAAATGGCAGCCACAACGATAACCATCACTGCGGCATAGATAAACGTATATGAATTACTATTTCTATCCATTTCTTTTTGTCTTTGATGATTATACGGTTGCTTTAGCTCGCTTCAATCGACGTTTGATGTGACCTTCCACTACGTAGTGGTCGATGAGCGGAGCAAAAGTGTTCATTAATAATATAGCCAACATCATACCTTCTGGGTAAGCAGGGTTCACCACACGGATAAGCACAGCTAGCAATCCGATAAGGAAGCCATAAATCCACTTCCCACAGTTGGTTTGCGATGCTGTAACAGGGTCGGTAGCCATAAACACCGCACCGAAAGCGAAACCACCAATTACCAAATGGTCGTACCAAGGCAATTGCATATAAATGTTGTCGCCAGCAAAGATATTTAGGGTGATACCCATTATCGCTGCACCAATTACGGTTGATAACATAATTCTCCAGCTACCAATGCCTGTAATCAACAAAATAGCTGCACCAATTAAGATAGCTAAAGTTGATGTTTCACCGATAGAACCCGGAATAAATCCGAAGAATGCGTTGCAGGTGTCGAAAGCCGAAGGATCAAGTTTGCCAGCTGCACCAAGCGCCATAGGCGTAGCACCAGTGAAACCATCGACAGCTTGCACGCCTTCAGGAAGTTTGGCAATCCAAACCGAGTCGCCCGACATTTGGCTAGGGTAGGCAAAGAACAAGAAGGCGCGAGCTACTAGCGCAGGGTTCCAAATGTTCATTCCTGTTCCGCCAAATACTTCTTTACAGAACACTACCGAAAATGCCACAGCCACAGCAATCATCCAAAGTGGCGTGTTCACCGGCATAATCATAGGAATAAGCATACCCGATACCAAGTATCCTTCTTCTACTTCGTGTCCTTTAATTTGCGCGAATATAAATTCAATACCCAGACCAACGATGTAGGCCACAATAATCATAGGAAGTACTTTCAAAGCTCCATATCCTAGCATTGCCCAAAAACCTGTTGATGCTAACTGACCAAGTGCACCGTAGTATTGATAACCCACGTTGTACATTCCGAAGAATAAGGCGGGCATTAAGGCTAAAACCACGATAGCCATCGTACGTTTCAAGTCGATGAAATCGCGAACGTGTGTTCCTGATTTAGAAGTATTCTTCTGCACAAAGAACAGGGTGAAAAGCGCATCGTGAGTAGAGTGTAGCCAATGAAATTTGGCACCTTTCTCCACACTAGGCTTCGTTTTTTCGAAAAAATTCTTTATTGCTTTCATGTATATATTTTTATAGCAATGAGCTAAAATTAACCTAATTCTTGAATCATGGTGGCAATACCTTTGCTAATGATATCTTGCACATTAGTTTTCGATGTACAAGCATATTCGCAAAGCGCCAAGTCTTCTTCAATCACTTCGTATAATCCTAATTGCTCCATTTTGTCTATGTTGCCAGCCAAAATAGCTTTCAGCAGATAAACAGGAAGGATGTCCATAGGAAGATATTTTTCATATTGACCGCTCACCACAAAAGCGCGATGTCCACCGTGCATATTTGCATTAAGAGTGTAAGCTTTCTTAGGCATCAATTTGTCAACAAAAGTGCATGAAGCAGAATATTTGCCAAAGCCGGGAGCAGCCCAACCCATAAATTCATACTCATCGCCTTCAGGAATTACGCACACCGATTGGTCGAAGTAACCTAAGTAATCATCGGCAGTAACTTGAGTTCCGGTAAGGATTGTACCGCTGATAATACGCTCGTTGGTTTCTTTCTTCGTTTTACCATTTACCACGCTAGCAATGCTTGCCCCATGCAAAGTTTTGTAATACTTAGGAGCGCTTACTTCAGAACCCACTAAAGCAATGGTTTTGCTCATGTCGAGTTCGCCGGTAGCAAGCAATCGTCCGATGTATACCAAGGCTTGAACAGAAAGAGTCCATACTTTTTCGCCTTTGTTAATAGGCGAAATATGGTGGATTTGAATGCCCACATTACCCGCAGGGTGAGGACCATCGAATGTGTTTAGTTCCACATTTTTTAGGCTTTGAAAGATGCTCGAAGTTTTTCCGGGTAAGCCAAAGAACACTTTACCATCGGTAAGTGTGTTTAGCGCATTGATAGCTGTTTGAATGCTGCCCAATTCATCGCGGAAGGTAAATTCATAATCCGCACCGAGTGGGCTAGAATCAAATCCCGAAATGAAGATGTGCTTAGGTGTGTCGCTAGGGTTAGCTAAACAACCGTAAGGACGTTGCTTCATGAAAGGCCAAAGACCCGATTTAAGAAGAAGCGCAATCACTTGCTCGCGCTTCAAGTTGGTTGGTTTCTCGAAAGAAACTTTTTCATGCTTACCGTCAGATTCAACAACAACCGCTAAAACTTTACGACGCTCGCCACGGACGATTTCCTTAACCGTACCGCTAACTGGCGATGTGAATAAAATTTCAGGATGGTATTTGTCGAAAAATAGGACATCGCCAGCTTTTACTGCTTCTTCTGCTTTTACGCAAAGCTTTGGAGTAAGTCCGGCAAAGTCTGTAGGCTTCAATGCAACGGTTTTAGATTCGGCTGCGTGCTCTACGCCTGTTGAGGCTGAACCTGCAATCTTAATATCCAATCCGCGCTTCAATTTGTACTGCTTAGACATTGTAATCCCTTATTGTGTTAGTATAAAAATAAATTTAGCAACAAAAGTAATGATTATCAGAAACTTTTACAACGTGTAATGCTTAAATGTGATACTTAAAGCTTTTTATTGACCAAGCATTTGCGAATCAGAAAACTTTATTATTTTTACATTTGTGTAAAACGATTAATTATGAGTATTTTATATTATTATCAAGAGAGTGCAAAAATAGTTTTGAGCTTTTTGGGGTGCATTATGTTTTTATTAAATGCCCCTGAAAGTTCAGCAGCAGAACGCTATTATGAGAATAAAACCTTCAAAAAAGGCATAAAAACTGTGCAACTGTATCAGGCAAACGACCCGCTCACCATTCCAATCATTCAACTCGGAACCGAGGAATACCTCACCCTGAAATTTGATGAACTGAATGCAAGCCAGTCTGATTATTACTACACCGTGCTGCATTGCGATGCCGATTGGAAAGAGTCGTATATCATGCAAAGCGAATATTTAGACGGATTTCTAGATAATCCGCTCAATGACTATGCCTTGAGCTTCAATACTAAGGTGGAATATACCAATTATTTGCTTGAGCTGCCGAATGAAAACATGAGCTTTCGTTACTCGGGAAATTACATTTTAGTGGTGTATGAGGGAAATAATCGCGAGAATGTAGTGCTCACACGTCGCTTTTATGTTATGGAGTCGAAAGTAAATATTGCAGGGCGATTGAAGCCCGCTACTTTTGATGGCTATCAGGGAGAAAATCAGGAGCTCGATTTTGAGGTGAACTTTGCCGGATTTCAGTTTAACGACCCTAATCAGGAAGCCAAAATAGTGCTGCAAAAAAATCGTCGATGGGATTCAGCCGTACGCGGATTAAAGCCCCGATATTTTCAAGATAAGCTGCTGAATTACAACTACGACGAAGAGAATGTATTCCCTGGAGGCAATGAGTTTCGATATTTCGATATGCGCTCATGGAGATACACCGGTGAGGGAGTGGCTGCCCTGCACGAGTTCAACGATTTTCAGCACGTGACATTAAATGTTGATGAGCTGCGGTCGAATAAAAAGTATTTCTACTATGCTGAAATGAATGGGCTGTATCGTGTGGAAAGTCAAGATCGTGAAATTCAAGACTACGACACCGAGTGTGATTATGCCTTTGTGCATTTTACACTGAAAATGCCTCAGCCCTTGGTGGGCGGTAAAGTGTGTGTGTTTGGGGCGCTCACCAATCAGGAGTTGAGCGATCGTTATGCCATGACTTGGAACTTTGATACCAAGCAATATGAGCTGTCTTTACTGCTCAAACAAGCCTATTATAACTATCAATATGTTTATCTGCCCGATGGCGAAACTCAAGCTGATGAAACTGTCATTGAGGGGTCATTCTATGAAACAGAGAATGACTATCAGGTGTTTGTTTATTATCGCAAGCAAAATTCAGGGCGATACGACCGCTTGGTGGGGTTTCGCGAGTTTGATAGTATTAATAATCGGAATATGGAATAGATAGGGTGTCCGAAAAAGAGTTTTTAGTTTTTTTGGAGCTTACAAATCGTCACCCCAGCTAAGCCCGACGGGCTTTGGTATAGTAGCATAGGGCATCGCCCTATGAAATAAACAAGCTTGATTACATAAGCGCCTAAGGCGCGAAATGCATTGATATTTCGCACCCTAGGCGCTTTCTGTTCTCCATTATTCCGTTCGTAGGGCATCGCCCTACGCTACTATGCTCCAGTCTTTCAGACTGGCAAAGCTTACATTTTAAAAGCAACTAAAATTTGCAATTGACTTTTCAGACACCCTCATTCCAAATGGGTTCTACATTTTCGTAATCGTTGGACGAGGTCTTATTGTTATTTTCTTGCTTCGTTCCACTAACCCGTTTCCACATTGAATATTCAATTGATAAGTAATGGTGAATGTGCGTTCTGCTGCCTTGTCTTCACCCAATTCCAATCTGATTTCATCGCTCTCACCAAGTGAGCTGCTAGGTTGTCCCGTTCCTGAATAGATTTGGTCTTCCGGAGTATCATCAGCACATATCCACCATTGCAAATCGTTTGTAAAGTCAGCATAACAATCATCTGAAGGAAAATCATCTGAAGGAAAATCAAGTTTCTTATCTTTTGCTTTGTATCGTTTATATTCCGGACGTTCTTCTTTAATGTCAGCATCGGGTTCGGAAAGTTCATTCCATGTGGCAGCTTGAATATACTCAACACAAGAATTATCATTATCGAGTGTACCTATATTATTGGCATTCACAATCTTTATTGTTATCTGCTCGGGCTTGCTTTCGCAGCCTGAAGTGCCACCTATTCTTGCGATCAACTCATATTTAGCTTCACCACAAGCCATGTCATCTTCTAAGCTTATAGTTTGATTCATATCTTCTTGGAAGTAATCGGAAGAAGTGGCTCCGGTAACGCCTGATAAGCTTAATACCTTCCATTTATATTCGATGGGGAATATGTCGGTGTCAATTTCATTGCCATTTATATCAGTGATTTCAGGTCTGATGTTTGTGCTAGAACCCGAGCAAATGGTTTGTCCGCTTATAAGTTTAGGAACCGGGTTTACAACAACAGATACGAGATCTCTACTACAACCATTTTCGCAACAGGTTACATAGTAATCATAAGTTCCGGGAGTGCGGGTATCAATTCCGAGTGTTTCGGTAGATACAGTTTCGCCGGTAGCAACAGGCTCTCCTCCCGATGCTTCACTATACCAACGCACTGTCGGGAAAGACGCTGTTGTCATTTTCCTGACATTAGCAAATTCCAATTCAGAATATTTGGCTTTATCGGTGTCTGGAGCATTGGCAACAATAACATATACAAGTCCGGGAGTAAGACCTTCTATTGGCTTGTTTTCCTTCGTCTCTACAGTTGTAATATAATTTTCGTCAGGATATGCCGGATTAAACGGATACTTATAAACGGAATAGGTGAAGTTATTCTTACCATCATCATTAAGCATAAGCTCATCATTGGCTGTGTTTAGCTGGAATATGCCAACTTGTCGATAAGAAACTTCATTTCCGGCAACATAAGTGTTGTAGGTATTGCTGCTTGTTTCGCCTTTTTCAAATGTTGTTTCCTCACTTGTTGAATAACAGCACAAAGAAGGTACAACCGTAATGTTTGTATGCGTGTTTTGGCAAACAGCATCGGGAGGAAGTAATGTCACCATATCGCTGCTTAACTCAACTTCGATTGTGCTGACACAACTATTTTCATCTCCGGAATATCTTGCTTCAACACGATAACCTCCGGATGGTAGGTTATTATATTGCCTTTTGTTTGACCAAGATTCGAGCTCATTTCCGCTATCATTTAGTAAGCGACATTCTATATTGCTTTCTCCTGATATGAATATGCTTCCGTCCTTATTCTCTGTACCATCGGCTTTTTTGGTGATGCAAGAGGTTGTAATATTAATGTTTGGTGCACTCTCCAAGGTGAGTGTGAAATTTAGCGTATCGCTACTGTAATTATCGCGAACAACTAATTTCCACTCCCCGCCGTGTTGTGCATTAGTAGGGTAGTCTAAAATTAATTCTTCATTATCTGATTCTAGCGTAGGTTCGCCCAGATTAGTATAATTTATCCATTCGTATTTGAACTGATCGGAGCAACCATTGCTCACGTTGGCGGTGATGCTTAAAGGTGTTCCTTCGCATACGGCATCATTTCCATTCAATCCACTGATATCAATAGCCGGTGGTGCAAAGGTGCCGAATGATATATCGTCTAATCCGAAGTCATTGCCAGATGAACTGCTGTTGTAGTTTTCAATTTCCACCACAGCAGTAGTAGCAGAACCACTATACCAAGTGGCATAGAATCGATATTCATCAAGCCAGGGGTTGGCATCTTTGTTCGTCCATTTGCTAAGAGAAACACGAGTTCCAATGTCTTCCTTGTTTACGGAGAAACCAAGAGTAGGGTTGTCTAAGGTGTCTGTTCGTGCACTATATACTTTTAAGGCCCATGCGGAAAGATAGTAAGTTGTGTTGGGTTGAACGGAGATAGTTTGTTGCCACACCACCAGATCAGATGCTCCATCCACCACCATGAAGTATCCAGTACCATCTCCTTTGGTGTGGTCGTATTTCCCTTTGAATCCTTTATAAAAATCGGTCGCATTTTGAAGAATAGAGTATCTTTTTGCAGCACCAATTCCATAGGTGTATTCTGTAAAAAAAGCATTCTTAGCCGCAGTTGTTGCTCCCCATTCAAAATCCCCATTCATCACTAGTTCGTCCCCGGTGGATACTTTTGCTGTTTTATAGGTTGTGCCGTTATCAACAAAGGTGGCATAATACGTCGCTGCAATTTTCGAAATGTATTTCGTCACGCCAGTGGCGATGATGTCGGTGACGTTTGCATTGTCGATTTCATGCCAATTAATGTTTGTAGCAGTGCTAGGCAGTTTATTGAGGGTGAGCACTACCTCGTTTGGTACAGAGCAATAGTCTTTCACCACGGTGGTGGAAGTAGTTAATGTTTGCGCATTGGCGTGGCTGATGCTGAAAAAGCTCAACACCGATGTAAGTCCGACATATAATAACAAAAATTTTCTCATAACGCTTGAATTTGAGGTTTAAACCTAGTTAAGTCCCCTCACGCAAGAGCAAATTAAATGCTATTTTTTTTAAAAAGCATTATTAGTTGTATAAACAAATAATATAGTGGCACATGACATCTAATTGATTAATATCAATTGGGTGCCCTCGCTTATTGCTGAACTAAGTTGTTGCAATGAGCACTGCTTTTTTATTTCATTTTTGTAATCGTTGGGCGTGGTTTAATTGTAATTGGGCGACTGATATTAAACAAGCCATTTCCGCATCGTACATCAAGTTGGTAGTGAATGGTGAAGGCTTCGCTTTTTGTGGCATCCTTGCCTAAGTGAAGTTGAATCGTATTTTTTACACCATCAGTTTCTATTAATATTTTGCTTGGTTGAGTTGTGCCGCTATATATTATGGTACTTGCATCGCTATCTTTGGTAATCCACCATTCAAAATTGCTCATCAATTCCGAGTAGCAAGCATCGGAAGGAATGGCATCGGTGCTAAAATCGAGCGCGGAGCTTCCATCGGTAAAGCTTTTATATTCTGGTCGGTCTTCTATAATGTCAGCATCGGGTTCAGCTTGTTCATTCCACGTAGCAGCATTTATTTTTTCTACACATTCGCTGATAGGATCAAGAGAACCAATTCTTGATAAATCAACGATGCGCACCGTTACGGAGGTGGTGTTACTTTCGCAGCTATAAGTAGCCCCCCCCACACGAGCAGTTACAGAATAGGTCGCTTCACCGCAGGCATATCCCTCAGCAAGCGTGATAGTTTGCGTCATGGCTGGCTGATAATAATCGGAGTTGGTAATTCCACTACTTTCGACTCCTGAAGGTGTTCCAACGATTGTCCACTTATATTCGATGGGAAACAATGTTTCGTCAATCGGATTGCCATTTATATCAGTGATGTTGGGTCTGATGTTCGTGCTCGAGCCCGAGCAAATGGTTTGTCCGCTTATAAGTTTCGGAACCGGGTTTACAACAACAGATACGAGATCTCTACTATAACCATTTTCGCAACAGGTTACATAGTAATCATAAGTTCCGGGAGTGCCGGTGTCAGTTCCGAGTGTTTCGGTAGATACTGTTTCGCCGATAGCAATAGGCATTCCTCCTGATGCTTCGCTATACCAATTCACTGTCGGGAAAGACGCTGTTGTCATTTTTCTGGCGTTAGCAAATCCCAAGTCGGAATAGCTTGCTTGAGTAGCACTTGGAGCATTGGCAACAATAACATATACAAGCTTGGTAATAAGTCCTTTT
>JBKEBD010000024.1:0-25204 GCA_047972995.1 Mangrovibacterium sp. | reverse complement strand
CTATTGAGACTTTCCATTTAGAGAAACTACTCAACAGTTGCTTTTACACAATCAAAATGTTAAAATGATGCCAAGAACAAATTTCCAAGAATTCTTGGACGCAGGTGTACACGTTGGTCACCTAAATCGTAAGTGGAATCCAAACATGGCTCCATACATCTTCATGGAGAAGAACGGAATTCTCATTATCGACTTGCAAAAAACTGTCGTGAAAATCGACTAGTCGGCTGCTGCCCTTAAACAAATTGCAAAATCGGGACGCAAAATTCTTTTCGTAGCTACAATAAAACAAGCTAAAGATATCGTATCAGAAGCAGTAGGCAATGTAAATATGCCTTATGTAGTAGAGCGTTGGCCTGGTGGTATGTTGACTAACTTCCCAACTATTCGCAAAACTGTGAAGAAAATGAACGCTATCGACAAAATGATGAAAGATAACGGTCAGTGGGGAAGCCTTTCAAAACGTGAAAAACTTCAAATCGATCGTCAGCGTGCGAAACTTGAAAAAGTATTCGGTTCTATCGCCGACCTTTCTCGTCTTCCAGCTGCCGTATTCGTAGTTGACGTGTTGAAAGAAAAAATCGCTGTACGTGAAGCTCAAAAATTGGGTATCCCTGTATTTGCTGTGTGTGATACAAACTCAAACCCTGAAGGTTTGGATTTCGTAATCCCAGCAAATGATGACGCTTCTCAATCAATTCGTTTAATCACTCGCATTCTGTGTGATGCTATTGCTGAAGGTTTAACTGAACGCAAAGCTGAACGCGAGAAAACTGATGATGCTAAAGCAGAAGGTGCTGAAGTTGAAGTATCAGAAACAAACGAACAAGAATAATTTTAACCAATAAAAAATAAACAGAAATGGCTGTAACTGCTGCAGATGTTAAAAAACTTCGTACCGCCACAGGTGCTGGTCTGATGGAGTGTAAAAATGCGCTTACTGAAGCTAACGGTGATTATGAACGTGCGGTTGAAATTATCCGTGAACGCGGTAAAGCAATTGCTAACAAACGTTCAGATCGTGAAACTTCTGAAGGTGCAACTCTTGCAGGTGTAAGCGCTGATGGTAAATTTGGTGCTGTTGTGGCATTGAACTGCGAAACTGACTTCGTAGCTATCAACGAAAAATACGTAGCTTTCGTACAAACAATCTTAGATTTGGCGATTACTAACAAACCTGCAAATACAGAAGCTCTTTTAGCTTTGAACCTTGATGGTCGTCCGTTGGCGGAGCAAATTGCTGAGCAATCGGGTGTAATGGGTGAAAAACTAGAACTTTCATACTATGCAACTATCGAAGGTGAAGCTGTTGTTTCTTACATTCACCCCGGAAATAAATTGTCAACATTGGTAGCTTTCAACCAAGCAGATGTTGATACACAAGTAGGTAGAGACGTGGCTATGCAAGCTGCGGCTATGGCTCCTGTGGCTTTGGATAAAGACTCAGTTCCAGCAGAAGTGGCTGAAAAAGAATTGGAGATTGCCAAAGAAAAATTCCGTCAAGAAGGTAAGCCTGAAGCTATGTTAGATAAAATCTCACAAGGTGCTTTGGCTAAATTCTACAAAGAAAACACTCTTGTGGAACAAGCATTCATCAAAGACAACAAACAAACTGTTGCTCAATACCTTTCTTCAGCAAAAGCTGGTTTGGCAGCAACTGGTTTCATTCGCTTCTCTTTAGATGCTTAATTAAACAACCAGTCGCGAAAGCGAATTAGGATATGAAAGCTCCGAGCCTAGTGCTCGGGGCTTTTTTTGTGCATATTATTTGACAATTCATGAAAAATAGAAATGCGGAGCAAGGATGTATCTTAACAACGTGCAGTGCAGCAAAAAGAGCAATTGAATTAGATAGTGCCATAGAAGTCACCGTTTATCTTTACATTGCAATAAATACTGATGGAAGCATCAATGATGCGACTGTACCACGAGGAGTAACGAGCTCTTTAAATCGCGAAGCTATTCGTGTGGTGCAGTCCATGCCAAAATGGAAGCAGGGAAAAAAAAGGTGCTCAAGCAGTGAAGATATCTTATCAAGTGCACATCAGCTTTAAGATACATCAATAGTTCTCTTAATGTGTGTTTAATCTAATTTTAGAATAAAATCTTCGCTTGCTATCCTTAGTTTTTGACTTTTAGTACGTTAGTTTCCGTTTATACCTAAAAGGGCTAGGAGAAAGGGCTAGGAGGTACTACGAAATGCAAAAAAATCGTGTTAAATAATGTATGTTTCGAAGAAGATTTATGCTTGGTACAAATTATTTCCTATCTTTAGGGTCTGAAAAGTAGAATAATTTAAAGAACTAGATAGATAACCCGGTTATTAAAGCTTAATTATGGAATTAAAAAAGTCTGATAAAGCCGATCTGGAGAACAAAAAAGGAATCTTCATGCAGATCGGTCTTGTTCTAGCTTTGGGAGTTATCTTGTTTGCGTTTGAGTATAAAACTCGTGCCGAACAAGTGTCTTCTTTGGGAGAGGTACAAGAACAAGTAGTTGAGGAGGAGATAATCCCGATCACTCGTATGGAAGTGCAAAAACCGCCCCCCCCTCCACCCCCAAAAGTTGTTGAGGTGTTGAACATCGTAGATGATGATATGGAGTTGGAAGAGGAGCTTGAATTGGAAGCAATTGATGATAGTGATGAACCAATCGACATTGCCCCAATCATTCAGCAAACAGCAGAAGCAACTACCGACAGCGAAGTATTCATTGTAGTAGAGCAAATGCCAGAATTCCCTGGTGGTGTGAACGCCATGCGTGCTTACTTAGCGAAAAACATTAAATATCCTGTAGTAGCTTTGGAAAATGGCCTTCAGGGAACAGTTTATGTTTCTTTCGTAGTAAACCAAGATGGTAGTATTGTTGATGTAACAATCCTTCGTGGTGTGGATGGCTCTCTAGATAAAGAAGCTGTTCGCGTGGTGCAATCAATGCCTAAATGGAAACCCGGTAAACAAGGTGGTAAAGCCGTTCGTGTGTCTTACCAAGTACCTATTAGCTTTAAGCTTCAATAAGAAAGACTATTCTATAAAATAGTATATATCCTGATTCCGTTTTCGGAATCAGGATTTCTTATATAGAGCTATCAACTAGAATGTCAGACAATCTTTCATCACAAGATTTATTTTGAAACAGATTTAGTATTATTAGAATCCATGATTGAAGTAAAAAAAATATTAGACCGCAAAGAAACAGCGGTTATTGTGGGCTTAATCTGTCAGCAGCAAAGCGAAGCACAAGTGCAAGAATATCTAGATGAACTAGAGTTCTTGGCAGATACCGCCGGTGCTATAGTGCAAAAACGCTTTGTGCAGAAGCTCGACAATCCACATCCTGCCACTTTTGTGGGCTCGGGAAAACTGCAAGAGATTCAGAATTATGTGAAGATTCACGAGATTGACACCGTGATTTTCGATGATGAACTTTCGCCATCGCAATTGCGCAATATCGAAAAAGAACTCAACTGCAAGGTGCTCGACCGAACCAACCTTATTTTAGATATTTTTGCCACACGCGCACAAACAGCCCATGCTAAGGTGCAAGTAGAATTGGCTCAATATCAATATCTATTGCCTCGCTTAACACGAATGTGGACTCACTTAGAGCGTCAGCAAGGGGGTATTGGATCTAGAGGGCCCGGAGAAAGCCAGATTGAAACCGACCGCCGAATCATCTTAGATAAGATTGCACTACTAAAAGAAAAACTGAAAAAGATTGACAAACAGATGGCAACCCAACGGAAGAATCGGGGCAAGCTTACCCGTGTAGCACTGGTGGGATATACCAACGTGGGTAAATCAACTATCATGAATATGCTGTCGAGATCGGAAGTATTTGCCGAAAATAAACTGTTTGCAACACTCGATACGACAGTGCGCAAGGTGGTGATTGGCAATATTCCCTTCTTATTGTCAGACACGGTAGGATTCATTCGCAAGTTACCTCACGATTTGGTAGAGTCGTTTAAATCAACACTCGATGAGGTGCGCGAAGCCGATATCTTGGTGCACGTGGTGGATATTTCAAATCCGGTGTTTGAAGATCAGATTAACATTGTGAACCAAACGCTCACTGAAATTGATTCTAAGGTAAAATCGAACATCTATGTTTTCAACAAGATAGATGCCTTTACCCATGAAGCTAAAGATGCCGACGATTTGAGCGAACGCACAAAAGATAACTATTCTTTAGAAGAGTGGAAACAAACATGGATGAACAAAACCGATGCCGATTGTTTGTTTATTTCGGCTAAAGAGCGCAAGAACATCGATGAGTTCAAGCAGGTGCTTTACAAACAAGTGCATGATGTGCACGTGAGCCGCTTCCCCTACAACGATTTCCTGTATGATCCATCGTGGATTACCGATAATACATCGGAAGATTTATCAGAGGAAGAATAATCAGAACCAAAAAAACGTCGACTGCCTAGATTGAGGAGTTGGCGTTTTCTTTTTTTAATAGCAACAACATGATACAAATAAAGCAAGGAACAATAAACGATTTAAATGATTTGCTGCGCTTTCAGTGCAACATGGCGCTAGAAACAGAATCGCTACAGCTCGATGAAGATGCCTTATCTAAAGGAATAGCAGCGGTGCTTGCCGATTCGAACAAAGGAACATACTATTTGGCACAACAACAGGGTAAGAATGTGGGCTGTTTGCTTGTTACTTCAGAATGGAGTGAGTGGCGCAATGGCACCGTGCTTTGGATTCAGTCGGTGTATGTGCACCCAAATTTTCGTAAGCAAGGTATCTACACACAGCTTTATCAACACGTGAAACAACAGGTAGAAGCGTGTGAAGAGCTAAAAGGTATTCGCTTGTATGCCGATAAAACAAACAGCGTTGCTCAGCAGGTTTATGAGCATTTGGGTATGAATGGTGAACATTATCAGCTTTATGAGTGGTTGAAAGGTTAAAAGCTGATTACATTGTACCGTAATTGTTGTGTAGGTAGTTTTACTAAGCTACTTTTGCTATATATCAGATATAATTATCAAATTTAAAAATCAATACAATGAAAAAACTTTTGTTACTAAGCTTGATGACTGTTTGCTCTATGGGTGCATTTGCACAACAAGAGTATGAAAAAGTTCAAGCTCCCGATTCTTTGCGCATTTATCATGACAATGTGCATCATGAGGTGAAAACCTATGTAGAAAAAAACGTGTCGAAAAAGCCTAAAAACATCATTTTCTTGATTGGCGATGGTATGGGTGTGTCTCAAGTTACAGCAGGTTTAACCGCAAACGGGGGACATCTTTTCTTGGACAACTTCAAACACGTAGGTTTTTCGCAAACTCAATCGACAGACAATTACGTAACGGATTCAGCAGCGGGCGGAACGGCTCTGGCTTGTGGTGAACGCACATACAACGGAGCTATTGGAGTTGATGCAAATAAAGAACCTATACAATCGGCTTTGGTAGTTGCCGATAAAAACGGGAAAGCAACAGCGCTTGTGTCAACATCGTGCATTACACACGCTACGCCAGCTTCATTCATTGCGCATCAACCCGATCGTAATATGTATGAAGAAATTGCAGCCGATTTCTTAAATACCGACATCGATGTATTTATTGGTGGTGGATATGACCATTTCACTAAGCGCAAAGATGGTAAAGATTTGACTGTAGATTTGAAAGCAAAGGGCTATCAGGTGCTAACCAACATGAATGATATTAAAGAAGTGAAAAGTGGCAAATTGGCTGGTTTGGTAGCTCCTGTGCACACTAGTCCTATGCCAGAGCGTAGCAGTATGTTGGAAGATGCTACCGAAACAGCTTTGAACATTATCAGCCAAAACAAAAAGGGATATTTCATTATGATTGAAGGCTCGCAAATAGACTGGGGAGGTCACGCCAACAGCACCGACTATGTGGTGCGTGAGATGCTTGATTTCGACAATGCAATTGGTAGAGCACTAGCATATGCCGCTAAAGATGGCGAAACATTGGTGGTGGTTACTGCCGATCATGAAACAGGTGGTATGGCTCTTCTTGGAGGTGATATGAGTACTGGTTTGGTAGAAGGTGAGTATAACACACATCACCATTCGGCTACTATGGTTCCTGTGTTTGCTTTTGGTCCCGGTGCCGATAAATTTACGGGTATCATGAAAAACAGCGATATAGGTCAGTTACTTAAAGAATTGGCAGAAAAATAAGTCGATTATTAACTGTTGAATCTTGAAGAGATTGAACAGTTAGCAAGATATAAAAACAGCCATGAGCAATTGCTCATGGCTGTTTTTGTTTGTAGTCTATCGGATATTAACTGAAACCAAAGTGGTTTAGCTTTTCAATAGCTTATGTTTTATCTAGAATACTTCGTTCACAGCTAAGTAGAAACCGTGGCTTCCGCGGCTACCAAATCCATAATCAAGAGTTAGGTTGGTACCAGCAGATTTGTTCAACATGATGCGAACCCCGAAACCAGCAGAAGGCTCAACATACTCAAATAGTTTGATGTCGTTGGTTCTGCTTGATGCCGATGTAGCATTACAGAATAGCACTCCACCGAAAGTATCTTTGTTCTTTTGCAGTGGGAAACGATATTCTACCTCTCCATACCATAGGTCTTCACCTCTCCAACGTCCTTGAGCGAAACCACGACCAGAACGACCGAATTGATCCCAACCCACAGCAGGTAAATCTAGGTAAGGTACATCGCCAGAAGTAACGAAGTTACCATATGTCCAAATACCAATTAGGTGACGAGGACGGTCTTTGCTTACATTAAAATAATCGCGATATTCCAACCACAAAGTCGATGAGTTTTTAGAGCTACCTAAGAATTTAGGGTTCACACGGAAGCTAGCAAAAGCGTAACGACCAGAGGTAGGGAAGTTTTGGTTGTCGCGGCTGTCGTAAAGAGCGTTGAAAGAAACACCCGAAAGCACGGTTTTATCAAGTTCGAAGCCTTTATCTCTAGCATACATATAGCGAGAAGTAAGCGTAACGGTGTCTCCTTCGAGGTCTAGTGCTTGGTCGTCGATGTTGTAGTGATAGTCAAGGTGATACCCTAAACCTGCGAAGTAACGAGAATCGCCAATACGTTTCAACGCTGTTTGGTGCAAACGAATGTAATCGAATAGCATTAATTGAGAGTTGTCTTTCACTCCGTTAATCATACTAGCATCGTTGAAGCCAATAGTGCCCAAATTAACTCCGTCAGGATCGTTTTGGTAGGCTAGTTTCGATGAACTAGGACCAGTTCCTAGTCCGTAAGTAGGTTGAGAAGTAGAGAAATAACGCCAGTCCATTAGCACATTCCAACTATCATCTTTAGTGAAAACATTCGCTTTTACGAAGAAAAGGATTTGTTTTTTGGTAGTGTAAAGAATTGTTGAAATCAACGTTGAGCGACTAGTGCTTGATTTGTCGCCAAATAGCCAACTCATAGAAGGTGCGATACCAAACATGAACCCACTGGCAGGGTTTGAAGCTAAAACAGGCATCGGGATGAATGAAAATTCCTGAAACAAAGGAGCTTCACCAGTGCTAGTTGAGGTGTCTTCTTTTTTCTTGAATGCTTCCGATGCATCGAGTTGGTTAATTGAATGCTGATTGGCAGCCATTAATGCAGCACGGTTTTCTTGCTGCGATTGCTCAGTAGCCAATAAATCGGCATCGACAACACTTTCTTGTGCCCATACATTGCACGTACCGGCAAATAAAAAGGCAAGGAATAGAGAGCTTGTTCTCATGGTTATAAAAGATAAAAATGGTTTTTTATTAAATGACAAAGTAATACACTAATTTGTTTCCTATACTACAAAACACAATCGTCCGAAAGTTTTTTTCTAGATTCAATAAAAAGCCCGAAGAATTCCTATTTTTGTTTTCACCACAAAATCAAGAACGATGGGACTCTTCAGACGCAGCAAACATACAAACAAACCAGTAATCAAGCAAATTTTAGTTCTAATTCCTGCATGGCTTTTTTCCGGCTGTGTTGACAAACATAGGTCAGATAAGGGATGTAGCAAATATAAAACGTATGATCAATTTGTTGTCCTAATTTCCGGACAGCTGTATAGATGTGACTCGCTCAATGAAATTTCAGCAGGTATTGACATGAGTGATAAGCTGATAGAAGATGTTGGTTTAAATCAAAGCCCAGCTTGCTATACAATGAGTGATGGTAATGCCAAACGTGATTGGCTCGTTTTTGAGAGCTTGTATCACAAGCTTCTAAGTCATTATAATATATTTTAGCAAAGCACCATTACAGTCATCAAATTGAGCAAATCAAGAGCTGGTCAGTGAAATTGACAGATAGCTCAGTAGTGTCCTTGTGTTTGTCAATATTTGACTGGGCAAAATATCGAACAGCTAAAGGGGGCTAGAAGATACACACTTGCTTCAATCTAAATCTAATGATTCCGGAGGTTGTAAATATCACCGAAGCTAGCGTGGCAGATAAAAATGGTTTGGAACAATTAATATTCGCATCACAAACAATTGTGGTTGAAGACAGGGGGTACTCTGATTTTAACCTGATGTTGAGCAGGATTCAGGCAGAAAATATATTTGTTACACGTTTGAAATCAAATACTGTATACGAAACGATTGATGAATTAGATTTACCCGATGGAGAAAATGAGCACATCGTTAAAACGAGCGGCTCTGTGCCGTTTGTAGTGGATAGCATATTTGACACAGCAGCTTGCAGATCGTGTCTTTGCCATGAAAATGCTTCGCCGTAGACGATTAATCTTAATATTCACGCCACTATTCCCCGTAGGGGATTAATCTCAATCATTAAGATTGAAGCCCGATGGGCTAATTACCCACTACAAACAACATAGAGCCTAAAATCTGTGTATTTGGCTCTCAGAGAATGTAAAAAAAATGGACAATGCCTAGTAGAAATTGGGGCATTGTCCTTAATCAGTTCTTAGTTATTTTTGAGGATAGAGTCAGATTATAGTTAAATAAAATCCTTGGTAAAATTTAACTTACACACTTTAGGGGATAGTGTTATTATTTAAAAACAATGTTGCATTTATGACTTGAATTCTGCACACGCTTTAAAATTTAAACTCGCAACTCACCCGATATTCATTTTCGGTGGGCATTGCAGCTACCGAGTGCGAGGTGTAAATGTAGTTTGGTGTAATTTTCACCCCTTTTATAGGTTGAAATTCAGCCCCCACAAAAAGCACCTGAGTGTTGTCGCCACTACTCCAATTTGCAGCTCGATCGTTGTAATCATATCTAGCATATATTTTCATTTTGTTGCAAACTTTCAAGGTTGAATAAAACGAGCCCCCTTGCTGATCTCTTTCCTGATTAACATTGGCGTTATTTTGCTTGTTATATTCGGCACCCACCGAGCTGCCATTATTAAAATGATAGCCCATCATGCACGAATAAGTGTTTTCGGTTAGCACATCGGTTTCGGTCATATCGGCATAAGCCCTTACTACAGCCCCTTTAAATGGCTTAAACGTTGCTCCAATACCATATTCCAAAAAAGGGTCGTACTGTGTAAGTTTGTATCCTTCGCCATTTGATATGATAGCATCTACACTAATAACATCATTAAAATTATAGGCAGCAGTAACTCCAATATCGCGGCTAGAACTATAGCCGAAATGCTCCTGATAACACTTCGCCACGTAACGATAGCCCCATTCTTTTTCAATGAAGTTGAAGCTGACACCCGTAATCATACCAAAGCGGAAAATCAATTTGTCGTTATGATACTCTCCAAAAGCATTTCGCGCAAAGGCGGTGTGCTGCAAGCTACTTTCGTCTTTTGGATCGCCAATATCGAGGCACCCTTTAAACAACCAGTTTTCCGAGAAATTGTAAATATATCCAATCTCTAATCGATCGAGAACAAACTCTTTGTACGGATCGCCATTGTCGCCATCCAGCACCGAAACATTCATACCCGTGAAGGCACTACCAAACACTTTTCCCGAACGTTTAAAGGTCTTTTCGTTCGGCTCGTTTGCAACTGCGGTGACTGTTACCCCTAATAACAGTACAACCAAAAAGAACGTATTTTTCACATTGCAAAGAAAATTTTACTCCATTACACTGTTGTTACAAAACGATTACAAAACGATTAAATTTTTTAAGTAAAGTGCCCTATATCCCCCGAGCCAAAGTTCAGACGCAGATTCTATAGCAAAAAAACAAACTTTAATATGTTTGATAATAAGTTTGTTATGAACGTACAATATAAAATAAACAGAAGACCTAGAAAGATTATAAACTTTGAGAAACCTAAGGATTTATTCTTTAAATTTGTTGCCTAATCAAAACGGGCATTTGGTTCTAGAATTTACGAATCCCCCTTGAGCTAAGTTTTTTTGATTAGGTGAAAAATCCTTTGAATGTTATTCTTGACTTAAATCAAGCTACTTTGTATCTTCGTTGCTCCCTATTCACAATTTCTCCCTCTACTTTTATGGCACATAAATTCGAAAAACCTATGGGACTGAAGAGGCTTAACCTGTTTATCGTACTGCATTTAGTATCCATCATTATTTTATTTGAAAGTGTTTTTATGCTTTTGGCTTTGGTGGTATCTTTCATTTATGTAGAAAAAGTAGAGATTCATTTCCTTGAAGCTTTTTTAATTAGCGTGGGGATTGGCGGGGCATTATTTTGGTTCACTAAGAAATTCAAACATCAAGAGCCAACTTCTCAGGAAAGTATGGCAGTGGCGGTGTTGGGGTGGATGGCGATGGCTCTCATTGGCACACTCCCTTATTTGGTTACGGCAAGCATTCCCCATTTTGCCGATGCCCTTTTTGAGTCGATGTCGGGGTTTACCACCACGGGTTCATCTATTCTTACCGACATTGAAGCACTCCCTAAAAGTATTTTATTTTGGCGTTCGCTCACTCACTGGATTGGGGGCATGGGCATTGTGGTGCTAGTAGTAGCTGTTATGTCTTACATTAAAAGCTCAGGAGCTCAGCTATTCAGTAATGAAGCCTCGGTGGTGGTGGAAGAAAAAATATCGAGCCGCATTAAGACAATTGCTCGTCAGGCTTGGTTTATTTATGTGGGATTAACCTTAATAGAAACCATACTCTTATTGTTTGGTGGCATGGACCTTTTTGATGCGATTTGCCACTCTTTTGCTACCGTTGCCACCGGTGGATTCTCCACAAAAAACAGTAGTATTACCGACTTTTCGCCTTACATTCAATATGTTATTACAATTTTCATGTTGCTTTCAGGCATTAACTTCTCCTTGCATATTCTGTGCGTACATAAACAATTTAAGAAAGCACTTCGAAATGAAGAAATGCGCGCTTATTTGGGCATTATTGGGGTGGTTACCTTTCTGCTTACCGTTTTGCTCTATCGTCATTTTCCTATCACACTCGAAAAGGCTTTCCGCGATTCATTCTTCCAAGTGGTATCTATCATTACTGCCACTGGTTTTGCCACTGCCGACTATTTAATTTGGCCCATTCAAGGCATTATTCTCATTGGTATTCTCATGTTTATCGGAGCGAGTGCTGGTTCCACGGGTGGTGGTATAAAAGTAATTCGCCATGTCATTAGCTTCAAGTATTTGCGCAATTGTATCAATCAGAAAACCAACCCTAATGCTGTTTATCCGGTGAAATATAATGGGAAGGTTATTAGTGAAAAACAAATTAGCGGCATCATTACTTTTGTACTTATTTATTATAGTGTGGTGATCATTGGCACTTTTGTGATGAGCGTGATGGGCAATTCTTGGGCTACTAGTTTTGGCTCGGTACTCACCACAATGGGAGGCATGGGTCCCGGCTTCGGATTGGTTGGACCTGCCTCTAACTTTTCCATGCTAAGCGACCCCTCAAAATATTTTCTGTGCTTCACCATGCTGCTTGGTCGATTAGAAATTTTCCCTGTTATCGCACTTTTTTCCGCTTGGTTCTGGAAAAAATAATCTCCCTTTGCTTGATAGATTTATCATTATGTTTAAAAAAATTGACTCCTTCATTGTTTGCTTAATCGGCACGCTGTTCATTTCTGCCTTTACCCCTCTGCCTTTTGTGCTGCATTGGCACGACAGCATCAGCATGATTTGCAATGGTGGTATCACTCTTATTTTCTTTTTCTATGGTTTGAAACTCAACAAGGGCGAAATTAAAACAGGGTTGAGCAATTACCGACTTCACATTCTCATTCAGCTGTGCACTTTTTTTGTTTTTCCGCTACTTGCTTTGGCAGTGAAACCTCTTTTTCAGTCGATTGGGCTGAGTGATTTCTGGATTGGTTTTTTGTTTCTAGCCGCTTTGCCATCTACCGTTTCTTCATCGGTGGTTATGGTGTCGATTGCCCGAGGAAACATTCCAGCAGCAATTTTCAATGCGAGTATTTCGGGATTAATTGGGGTTATCATTACCCCATTGTGGATAAATATTAGTCAGCCTTCGGGGAATTTCCTTGAAACTTTTGTGCAGCTCTGTCTCACCATCTTACTGCCTGTGTTCATAGGGTTTCTCTTAAACAACTTATTAGGCAAGTGGGCTACACAACACAAAAAGGCATTGAGCAACTTCGACAAGAGCATTATTTTGCTCATTGTGTTCAATAGTTTTAGCGAAGCTTTTAGTAGCAATTTCTTTGCCAATTTCAGTTGGCGAAGCATGGCTTTAGTTGCGCTTTTTGTAGTGGGTTTCTTGGTGTTGGTTTATGGGCTTATCTTTCTGGTGGCTCGTGCGCTTCACTTTAGTGTTGAAGATGAAATTACGGCTTGTTTTTGCGGGTCGAAGAAATCGCTAGTGCACGGTTCGGTTATGGTGCAAACGCTATTCAACGGTGCTCAATTGCAGTCCATTGCGCTGCTGCCTGTCATGATTTACCACTCAGTGCAATTAGTTATTATAAGTTTTATTGCACAGCGTTACGAACGAAGAAACTAGTTTTGGATTGTCGTTAAAACTTGGCGAATCATTTCGTTAAGGTCGAATTTCGACTTTGGAGTATATCCGGTGCGCACAATGACCAAATCTTGCGAGGGCAAAATAACGATAAATTGTCCATCATGCCCCTTACATAACAGCGCATCGGTAGGCGTGTCGGGCATTGAACCATCGGCATTGAGCCAAAATGATGCTCCATATTTACCGTCTGAACCTTCGGCTACCATCTTGGTATATTTCACCCACTTTTTAGTAAGGATTTGCTCGCCTTGCCATTTCCCATTGTTTAAATAAAGCAAGCCAAATCGGGCGTAATCGCGCAGCGTAGCATAAAGATATGATGAGCCAACGAAGGTGCCCGAGGCATCCAATTCAAAAACGGCGGATTGCATTCCTATTTTATCGAAAAGTTTTTCTTTGGGGAAACTCCAATAGTCGACATCGTTGCTAAAGCTTTGGCGCAATGCCAAACTTGCCACGTTGGTTGAACCCGAAGAATAATACCAATGTTTGCCCGCAGGATAAGTTTCGGGGCGATTCCATGTGTATAATCCCATGTTGCCCTCTTTGTGCAGCATGATTGTAACATCCGACTGATTGCCGTAATTTTCATTCCATTCTAAACCCGAGTTCATGTGCAGTAAATCATTTAGATTCACTGAGTTTGATATTCCACCAATGGTAAGTGGCTTTTGCTTGTCGAGTTTCCCTTCGCTCACTCTAATACCCACCAAAGCATTGGTAATGCTCTTTGCCATCGACCAACTGAGGAAGCGCGATTCACTCGAAAAGTCCTTGCGATATCTTTCAGCAACAATCTGACCTTTATACACCACCATAAACCCAAAAGTGCCTTTAAAAAGCGGATTTTCAGAGAAAACATCTTCGCTTACTGCATTCAGTCGATTTAAATCTACATCTGATGGCACCGTGTCGGTCACAATATTTCCCATGGGCCAAAGAAGATTGTCGGCATCATAAGGAGGATAGTTCCAATGTGGATAATTACGTTTCAAGATTTCTTCTTCGTTGAAATCTTTCACGAGCGTGCAGCCAAATCCTTCAATATAAATTGCTTTCGACTTACTCCAAAGAAACGAAGAGGTAACCGATTTTTCTTTGTAATCCACCTTGTTGCGTGTAAATTTAATCAGCGAAAAATCTAAATCCTCATTTTCCATTTCATATTGCATTCTATCGCCCACAAACACTCCAGAGGCTAGATTCTTAGCTGCATATCCCGTTACAATGGGCAACAAAGGGTTAATGTAAAGGGCTGCTGCCACTAACATAGCTACTAATATGAGAATTGGGAAAAGGATGCGTTTTTTCATCGGTTGATTTCTTTTTGAATGTTAGCTTGAACTACAAAAATAAGCAAATATTCGGTTTTAGTGTACAACGAAAGACCGCGAACCAGAAAACCCCTTCAGAAGCAAACTACAGACTAACTAAAAATTTAAACCTAGACCCTAAAAATATCTTCTTCCCTTTTTTCCACAAAAAAAAAGAGCGATTGAAAATTCAATCGCTCTTTTAAATATTTTCTAGCTGAAATACTACAAACTATTCACGTGTTTAGTTACACTTGATTTCAAGTTTGCTGCTTTGTTGGCGTGAATGATGTTTCTTTTTGCCAATCTGTCAATCATAGAAGTTACCTTTGGAAGTTCAGCTACAGCTGCTTCTTTATCGGTAGTTGCACGCAACTGGCGCAAAGCGTTACGCATTGTTTTAGCGTAGTATTTATTATGTAGACGTTTTGCTTCGTCTTGTCTGATTCTCTTTTTAGAAGACTTATGATTTGCCATCTCTATATTTTGTTCTTCAACGTTTGTTTAAAAAAGTAGCCCGTAGGGGAATCGAACCCCTGCTACCAGGATGAAAACCTGGCGTCCTAACCACTAGACGAACGGGCCAACATAAAATTCGCAACGCTTATTTGTCGTTAGCGAGTGCAAATATACGTCCATTTTTCAATCCCGCAATAGCTTGATAAAAAAAAATGACATTTTAACACTTTTTTCTTACACAAAACCAATGCAAGAATGGAAATATTGCACGGTAAACATCAATGATTATGCTGGGTGAGGCGATGAAATCTGCAACAAAACTTCATAATGAGATTTGTTTAAGTCAGCTACCTGCTGTTGGGCTTTAGTCGGGAATTAGTTCAGCTCGCACTTTTTTCGGCAAGCTAGCCAACACTAAATCATAAGAATGATCGATGAGCTCGATGACGAGCTGCTGTGGCAGTCCCTCTTCAAAATACAGACTATTCCACAACCGCTTATTCATGTGATACCCTTCTCTAATGGCGGAATACTCCTCTCGTAATTCAATAGATCGGTCGGGATTGCATTTAATATTCAGCACCATTCGCTCCAAGCCTAGCAAGGCGAACATTTTACCACCTACCTTAAATACAATAGTAGAATCATCGAAAGGCATCGACTCTTCGGCTCTATTTTTTGCTAGGCAATAATCCCTAATTTCTTCTATATTCATTATCTGATGCAATTTCGTGTTATCGTAACTCGCGAGAAAATTTCATTTGAAGCACTGCGTTATTAACTGTTCAAATATAGCGTAGATATTTAAAAATGTAGCATTACTCATAATTAAGGCGCAGGGGATATTTTTGGGTCTAGGCATAAATTTGAGTTAGCCTGAATAAAAAATATTTGACCCAACTTTCACTCCCCAAAACCGAATTGTAGTACACTTTTGTTGATTTTACTTGTTCTGAAAATAATTTTTCGGGCAAGAAAAGGCAGAAAAGTTGTGACAGACACTTTTGTCAAAGTGTTTTTGGCAATTGCAAAAGAAATATAACTTATATTCATCCAACAACTGCGCTTGATGTTTAAGGTGACCAGGCTTGAGTGTATGGTGTAATCCTCCACCTCTCGTGCAAAAAGAAATACACAAGCTTTGTGCTTGGAATTTTTATACTCCTGTGGAACGATGTTCTTCTCTTCCAAATAGAATATAATCTTCTTGTTGTTGTAAACATATCCAAAGAAACGATATTAAAATAGATCAAAATCTCTTTCGGAAACATTAAGGCTATATTTATTCTTGGCTCAATTTTTGGTTCGTCTGATGTGTCATTTGAAAATGCAAAGATGTGATTTTTTTGAGCTCAGACCCAAAAATATCCCCTGCCCCATAATTAATCGATTTTTAATCAAATCGACGCACCATTATCTTGCAAATTCCCTTATTTTTCAGTCCACTATAAAATTGTCTTCTTTTGTGTCATAGCTAAGATGCAACAAATAAACTTAACACAAAAAAAAAGCAATAAAAAAAATCATTTTTAATCCTTTTTGTTTGTTAATTTAATATTAACTACTTACTTTTATAGCAAATAAAACAGAGCTATGACAACGCTTAAACTAATACAGAACGACCCCTGGCTATCGAGTTTTTCGGACGCCCTAAGCAAACGCTATCAAAACGCACAGGCTAAAGAGCTGGAACTGTGCAACAATGGCAGCTTGCACGAGTTTGCTAGTGGGTATCTATATTTCGGATTACACCCCACCGAAAACGGGTGGGTAGTTAGAGACTGGGCACCTCATGCCACTGCCATTTACTTGGTAGGCTCGTTTAACAACTGGCAAGAGCAGTCCGATTTCGCTTTCAAACCTACAGCCAACGGCAATTGGGAACTTCACCTACATAAAGACCAGCTTAAACATGGCGATTTATATGCCTTTGCTATGCATTGGAAAGGTGGCAGCGATTTGCGCGTGCCTGCATGGGCACAACGCGTGGTGCAAGATCCCAAAACCTATATATTCAATGCCCAAGTGTGGCTTCCCGAGGAAAAATACAATTGGCAACTGCCCGACTTTCAGCCCTCGAGCGAAGCGCCTCTAATTTACGAATGCCACATCGGCATGGCAGGAGAAGAAGAATGCGTGCATAGCTTCGACGAATTTCGCACAAAACGATTGCCTCACATTAAGGAAATGGGCTACAATGTAGTTCAGCTCATGGCCATTCCAGAGCACCCCTACTATGGCAGCTTTGGTTACCATGTATCGAGTTTCTTTGCAGCATCTTCTCGATTCGGAACGCCCGAAGAACTCAAACGACTAATCGACGAGGCTCACCAAATGGGAATAGCCATTATTATGGACTTAGTACACTCGCACGCTGTGCGCAACGAGCGGGAGGGGCTAGGAAAATATGATGGTTCACGCTATCAGTTTTTCCATGATGGGGCAAAAGGAGAACACCCTGCTTGGGACTCCTTCTGCTTCAACTATGGCAAAAATGAAGTGCTTCATTTCTTGCTGTCTAACATTCGATATTGGCTTGAAGAGTATCATTTCGATGGGTTCCGCTTCGATGGGGTAACCAGCATGCTCTATTTCGACCACGGATTAGGCAAAGCCTTCACTGGCTATCAGGATTACTTCAACGCCAATGTTGACGACGAAGCAATTACCTACTTCCACCTTGCCAATAAGCTCATGCATGGTATTAAGCCTCAAGCACTTTCTATTGCAGAGGAAATGAGCGGTATGCCCGGATTGGCTTGTCCTATTGAAGATGGCGGATTAGGTTTCGACTATCGCATGGCGATGGGCGTGCCCGATTATTGGATTAAGCTCATTAAAGAAAAACAAGACGACTATTGGGAAGTGGGGCATTTGTTCTTCGAACTAACATCGAAACGCTTAGACGAAAAAGTGGTGAGCTATGCCGAAAGCCACGACCAAGCACTAGTGGGCGATAAAACTATCATTTTTCGTCTTATCGACAAGGAAATGTATTTCAGTATGCGCAAAGACCAACCCAACATGATTGTGGACAGAGGAATTGCGCTGCACAAAATGATTCGTCTCATTACCGCCTCAACAGCCGGTGGTGCTTATCTTACGTTCATGGGCAATGAGTTTGGTCATCCCGAATGGATTGATTTTCCTCGTCATGACAATAATTGGTCCTATGCTCATGCTCGTCGCTTGTGGAGTTTGATTGAAAACCCAGAATTGCGCTTTCACTTGCTCAACGATTTCGAAAAAGAAATGATTCATTGGCTGCGCAACAACCAATTGCTCGACACGCCCGAGGTGTATTGCCGATTTGAAAACAAAGGCGACCAAGTAATTGCTATTGAGCGTGGCGACTATCTGTTGGTATTCAACTTCAACCCAAGCCAATCATTTACTGGCTATGGCATTCCGCTCGACAATTCAAAATGGAACGTACTGTTTGATTCCGACGAAGAACGTTTTGGCGGGCAAGGAAGAATTACGCACCAAACTTATCAAACACATTACGAAAAAAACAGCAAATTGAACTACCTCGACTTGTACATCCCTAGCCGAACAGCTTTGGTGCTCAAGCGAGTAAAATAATATACAACACGAATTAACACAGCATATGAACAGCTATTTTACATCGGTGAAAATACCTAACATGGGACTTCACATCGACTTAGATTCTAGGTTGATGTTTATGGGCTCGTGCTTTACCGATAGTATCGGCTCTCGATTTAATCAGCTCAAATTCCCTAGTTTAGTCAATCCTTTTGGCGTGTTGTACAACCCCTATTCGGTGGCAAATGCACTAAAACAAACCTTAGAGGGCAAGCCCCTAGTGGAAGACGATCTTTTCAAACAACACGGGCTCTACAAAAGCTATTTTTTCCATAGCCGATTTAACCGTTCGGAAGCCCAAGAAGCCTTGGCACTCATGGACGATGCCATTTTGCAGTCGCATTTATTTTTGCAACAAACCGATGTATTATTCGTCACCTTTGGCACCGCATTTCTGTATCAGCTTGAAGAAAACGGTTTGGTGGTGGCCAACTGCCACAAGCAACCTAGCCATTTGTTTGTGCGCAAGCGCATGAACGTGACCGAAATTGCAGCCATTTGGAATGAACTCCTCGACGAATTACAAGCCTTTAACCCCAATTTGAAAATCGTGTTCACTGTGAGCCCTATCCGCCATTGGAAAGATGGAGCACACGGCAATCAACTCAGTAAATCGTCCTTGCTGCTGGCTATCGATGAAATCATAGCCAACAATTCGAACTGCTTTTATTTCCCTTCTTATGAAATAGTAATGGACGAACTGCGCGATTATCGTTTTTATGCCAACGATATGCTGCACCTTTCAGAAGTGGCCATTGAGCATATTTGGCAATCGGTGCAATCGCACTTAATTGTTGAAAAATGCCATGCACTCTTAAAGCAGATTGCTCGGCTGAACCAAGCTACTCAGCACCGCATTTTCAACACATCGAGCGAAGAAACTACTAAGTTTGCAGCAACCAACTTGCAACTAATTGCACAATTAGAGCAGGCCCTTCCTCAACATGATTTCAATAAAGAGAAAAACTATTTTAGAAACATCAATAACTAATTATTCGGGACACATCCTGATGAAAACACACAGCATATGGAATGTTTGATATTTGACAAAAACCAGCTCGTAAACCTCGACCAGTCGCTCAACGCTGAGCTTATCCGCTCAAACCAAGCTGGCTGCTACTTCAGCACCACGATATCTGGCTGCAACACGCGCAAATATCATGGCTTGCTCATTGCTCCTGCACCAAGTAAAGGCAATGCCAAACACGTGCTTTTGAGCAGCCTTGACGAAACTGTAATACAACGCGGCGCAGCCTTCAACCTCGGACTACATAAATACAATGGAGAACACTTCAAACCCAACGGACACAAATATTTGCGTTCTATGGAGATTTCTGAAACTACAACCTCTACATTTAGAGTGGGAGGAGTTATACTAACTCGCGAACGCCTATTCCCAAAGAATAGCGAGCAAATCCTCATGAAATACACCCTTGTAGAGGCTCACTCCGACACTACTCTGCGCTTCCGTCCATTCTTGGCTTTCCGCAACATCCATGAACTATCGCGTCAAAACGACCACGCCAATACACACTTCACGCCAGTTGACAATGGTGTGATGTATAAACTTTACGAAAACACCCCTGAATTGTATATGCAATTCTCGAAAAAGGTGAGCTTTGTGCCCGAAACAAACTGGTACAATAACATTGAGTATTCTAAAGAAAAAGATCGTGGATTCGACTACCTTGAAGATCTACTCGTACCCGGCTATTTTGAACTCCCCATAAAAAAAGGAGAAAGCGTTATTTTCTCGGCTTCCACACAAAAGATCGATGCAAAAGGATTAAACATTAAATGGAAAAAAGAAAAATCTTACAACGCCAAAAACGATAACTACCAAGATTTCTTGCACTACAACGCCATGCACTTCTTGCAACGCCATGGCAATCAGCTCGACATTATTGCTGGCTACCCTTGGTATGGCACACTTTCGCGCCACGCTTTCATTGCCGCACCGGGCTTAATTTCTGCCAAAGACGATCACGAAGACTATGAGGCATTCCTCAACACACAAGTGGGCAGGCTGAAAAACGGACTTTTCCCCGTTGATGCTAGTGTTAACAACGATAATTATGCCAACATCGATACACCGCTTTGGTTTATCCATGCGCTTCAACATTACAGCAATGTGCACACGCAGAAATCGAACTACTTGTGGAGTAAATATGGCGCAAGCATTAAGCAAATTCTCACGGCTTATCAAGAAGGAACCGACTATGATATCCATATGCAAGACGATGGCTTAATTGCTAGCAAATACAAAGATAAACCTCTACATTGGATGAACTCCATGGTAGATAACAAAGCTTGTGTAGAGCGCATGGAATGTCTGGTTGAAGTAAACGCCTTGTGGTATAACGCCCTCTGCTTTGCCATTGAGCTAGCCACAGCGGCAAACGACAACGACTTTGTGCAAGCTCACAGCGAGCTTAAAGACAAAGTGGGAGAAGCATTCGTGCACACCTTCTGGTCGGAAGAAGAAAAAACACTAGTAGATGGAGCTACCTACCTTGCTAAAGACTGGTCGGTTCGCCCCAACATGGTTATTGCCGTGGCAATGCCTTATTCACCCCTCAACAAAGAACAACAAAAAGAGGTGATGAGTATGGCGAAACGAGTGCTTTTAACCCCTCGTGGTTTGCGTACATTAAGCCCAAATCAGCATGAATATCGTGGGTTTGTGCCCGGAAATGCCACTGCCGAACGCGAGCTTATCATTCACCGCGGCGCGGCATGGCCTTGGCTAGTTCAATTCTTCGTAAAAGGCTACCTCAAAGTGCATGGACGAAGCGGTTTAACCTTCGTAAAACGAACCGTAGGCGAATTCGAATCAAGCTTGCCCGAACATGGTATAGGCACCTTCTCCGAAATGTATAACGGAAATCCGCCACACCTTCCCAAAGGCGCGGTGTCGTTTGCAAGCAGCGTGGCATCTATTTTGCGTGCTGAAGAATTAATTTCAGCCTATGAAGAAGAAAACATATAACCAGACTAAATGAGAGTATTAATGTTTGGGTGGGAATTCCCACCTCATATATCGGGAGGACTTGGCACGGCGTGCTACGGACTGACCAAAGGGTTAGCCGAATGCGATGATGTGGATGTGCTATTTGTAGTTCCTAAAGAATATGGCGACGAAGATCAATCATCGATGAAATTAATTGGTGCAAACAATACACCTGTAGGTAGAAACCGGAATTGGTTCTACCATATCGAGACAGTGCCTTATGTAAACCCTCAGGAATATGACCAACTTTTCGAGTCGGAATACGGACACAATCCACACCTCCATGGCAACAATGGCCGCCTGTGGTTTTCAGGAAAGTATGGCCCCGAATTGCACGAAGAAATTCACAAATATGCTCAAGTGGCAAAAGTTATTGCGCGCGACAATGAATTCGATTTAATACACGCGCACGACTGGCTGGCCTATCCCGCAGGAATTGCAGCCAAAGAAATGACCGGCAAGCCCCTTGTTATTCATGTGCACGCCACCGACTTCGACCGAAGCGGAGGAAGTGTAAACCCTAAAGTATTCGCCATTGAAAAATGGGGAATGGAAAATGCCGACCAAATTATCTCGGTGAGTAACCTCACACGCGATATCGTAATTAATAAATATGGTATCGACCCCAATAAAGTAACCACGGTGTATAACGCAGTAGAGCCTGTGGTGGAAAAAGAAAGCACCATGAGCAAAGGAGTTGATGAAAAGATTGTAACCTTCTTGGGTCGCATTACCATGCAAAAAGGACCCGGATACTTTGTGGAAGCTGCCAAAATGGTGCTAGACCGCATGGACAATGTGCGCTTTGTAATGGCTGGAAATGGCGACATGATGGATGCCATGGTGCAGCGTGCTGCCGAGCTAAAAATCAGCGACAAGTTCAACTTCACCGGATTCTTAAAAGGCGACGATGTGTTCAATATGTTCCGCCAAAGCGATGTATTCGTTATGCCCTCGGTGTCAGAACCTTTCGGCATTGTACCTTTGGAAGCCATGCAAACCAACGTTCCTGTTATAATTTCTTACCAATCGGGCTGTGCCGAAATTTTAGAACACGCCCTAAAAGTAGATTATTGGGACACTTCCGCCATGGCAAACGCTATTTATGGCATATTGAAGTACCCTACACTTTGGAAGCATCTACGTGAAGAGGGCAAAAAAGAAGTAGATGGCATCGTTTGGAAAAACTCGGCTGCCCACGTGAGAGAAGTATATTTAAAAGCACTTAACAACAGATAATTCCACAATTATGAAAGCAATATGTATTAACCTGCAAGCACACCAACCATTCCGCTTCCGCAAATATCGTTTCTTCGATATTGGCAATGATCATTACTATTACGATGATTTTGCCAATGAAACAACCATGCAGAAAGCGGCAAATGCTACCTACTTGCCTAGCAACAAAATTTTGTTGGAACTACTTCAACGCGAAGACCTCAACTTCAAAGTAAACATTACACTATCAGGATTAGCACTTGAGCAATTCGATATGTATGCCCCTGAAGTGTTAGACTCGCTTAAGGACTTAGCAAACACGGGCAAAGTAGAATTCATTGCCACCCCCTATTCTTATTCGCTAGCTTCCATTAAAAGCGCATCGCTTTTCAAAAAAGATGTAGCCAAACAATGCGAAGCCATTAAGCTCTACTTCAATCAAACGCCCAAAGTGTTGTGTAACACCGAGCTCATATATTCCGATGAAATCGCCATATTGGCCGACGAAATGGGATTTGAAGGCGTACTTACCGAGGGTGCTAAACACATCTTGGGTTGGAAATCGCCAAACTACCTGTATCAAAGTGCAGAATGCCCCAACCTAAAACTGCTCATGCGCAACTTCCAACTGTGCGATGATTTATCTTTCCGTTTCTCTAACCACGATTGGAATGAATATCCACTAACTGCTGAAAAGTATGTGGATTGGATGAACAACAATTCTAAAGAAGAAGTGATTAACCTATTCATAGGCTACGATGTTTTTGGAGGTTTCCAAGCAGCAAACACAGGCATTTTCGAATTCCTAAAATCGCTACCTGCCGTAGTGAAACAAAATTCAGCCTATACCTTTGCTACCGCTTCAGAAATCATGAGCACCCTAGAGCCTAAATCTATGATTAGCGTTACTCACCCCATTTCATGGTCGAATGAAGAGCGAGATCTATCTATTTGGACGGGTAATGCCATTCAAAACGAAGCCATCGATAAGCTTTTAAAGCTCGAAAGCCGAATGGATAAAGTTACAGACTATGCCCTAAACCGTGATTGGAACTGCCTGCAAGCTTGCAACCACTTCTACCTCATGGGGAAAATGTTCTATATAAAACTTAATCCTCACTTGCCTTACCACGGCTTCGATAGCCCCTACGAATCATTCATTAACTACATGAATATTCTAAGCGACTTCGAAACTCGATTAAATATCATTGCTCCCGACAATAAGAGTGAAGCCGAAATCGATCTTCTAAACAAACTGCTTAGAGACAAGGAACTTGAGCTTGAAAAATGCAAAAAAGAAATCGGACGATTGAAAAAGAAGCCTACAAGCCGAAAATAATCGTTTCATAAATTTTTATCGAATTGCCTCAGTGCTTTAGCCCGTGGCAATTCATTGGAAGAGCAAGCCAGCTAAGCTTTAACTACTAAAAAACAAGCACTATATCTTTTATCGAACCATAATAAATGAGTATAGCCTATGTTATATTTAAATAATGCTTAACGGTTATACTTAATTCGCATAAAATTACAACGCTGATTTATAGCTACCTTTCACCCCTATTTCCGAAAATATTATTTTTTTTTTAAAACTAAAATACATCTGAAAATGCCAAATTGGAAAAAACTCGTTGTGGAGTCTAATCTGCCTGAAAGCTTGACTCCGTTGAAAGAAATAAGCCAAAACCTTTGGTGGTGTTGGAATACCGACGCTCGCTTATTATTTCAAAAAGTATCTCCCGAATTGTGGGACAAACTAGAACACAACCCTATTCAATTATTGAATAGCGTGAATTATGAAAGACTGATCGAATTAGAAAACGATAAAGCTTTCATGAAAGAAATGGCTGCAGTGAAAGCCAATCTTAATAAATATTTAGAAGACAGGTCAAACTACACTTCACACCAAGTGGCCTATTTCTCTATGGAATACGGTTTGCATGACAGTTTAAAAATCTTTTCGGGAGGTTTAGGCATTTTAGCCGGCGACTACCTGAAAGAGGCTTCTGATGCTAAAGTAAATTTGAATGCCGTAGGGCTACTGTATCGCTACGGTTATTTCAAACAACAAATTGACATGCATGGGCAGCAAATGGCAAACTATGAGGCTCAAGAGTTCAGCCGAGTTCCTGTCAGTTTAGTTACCGACGAATCAGGGAACTTTATCGAGGTAGAAGTGGAATATCCAGGAAGAAACCTAAAAGCTCGAGTATGGGAAGCTAAAGTAGGTGCCGTAAATTTATACCTGCTCGATGCCGACTATGCAGCCAACAGCGAACAAGATCGCTTTGTTACACACCATCTATATGGCGGCGACAACGAAAACCGCTTGAAACAAGAAATGTTACTCGGCTTGGGCGGTATTCGCGCACTACGCAAGTTAGGTATCGGCAATGCCGACTTATATCATTGTAACGAAGGACATGCCGCATTCATCGGTTTGGAACGTATCAAGGATATGATGGAAGAAAAGAACCTCAGCTATGCCGAGGCTAAAGCATTAGTGCGTGCCTCTACTTTATTTACTACACACACGCCGGTTCCTGCCGGACACTATTCATTCCACCAAGACCTTTTCGGAACCTACATGAGTTTCTTTAAAGATACACTCGGTTTAACTTGGGATGAATTTGTAAATTTAGGTAAAGCTCATTCGAAAGAAGACCACTTTAATATGTCATTCTTG
>JBKEBD010000004.1:0-187611 GCA_047972995.1 Mangrovibacterium sp. | reverse complement strand
GCAAAGCAAAATAAACTCATAACTTGCAGTTTTTTGAAATGTTTTGTAACCGCGGTATAGACCATAACGGTTGGTGGGCAGCGAGCATTGCATTCGAACCATGGAATCCTATTCGCACAGTCTATGACCCGATGAAAGCTAAATGGGAACTTTACAATCTAAATGAAGACTTTACACAAAGTAATGATTTAGCCGCAAAATATCCTGAAAAACTAGAGCAAATGAAAGCTTTATGGTGGTCACAAGCAAGTAAATACAATGTGTTGCCATTAGACTGGCGCGGTACCGAGCGTATCTCTGCCGAACTCACAGGTAAACCGAATACTGCAGCCGGACGCACACATTTTGTTTATCAAACTCCAATATCAGGTATTCCTGAAGCAACTTGTCCCGACTTGAAAAACAAATCATTCTCGGTTTCGGCCGATGTAGATGTGAAAGCTAAAAACAGCGGAATGATTTTCACTCAAGGAGGTAACACCGCCGGATGGGGATTCTATATGCTAAAAGGAAAACTTTATTTCACACATAACTACATTGATTTGAACCGCTATACTACCGTTTCAAAATCAGCTATTCCTAGTGGGAAACACACGATAAAAGCCGAATTTACTTATGAAGGAGCTGCCGGAGAAATGGGTAAATCAGGTTCAGTTAAATTGTATATAGATGGCAAGGTTGTAGGCGAAGGTAAAGTAGACAAAACTACTCCTTTCAAATATGATGCTTCAGAAACACAAGATATCGGTGAAGATAGCGGAACTTCTGTAGATAACAACTACGAAACACCATTTAAATTTGAAGGTACTTTATCTAATATTACTATCGATCTGAAAAAGTAATCTTAAGATTTAACTCGATGTGCATAATTCTTTTGTGCACCGATAAAAAAACAGCAACACTTTTAAGAGGTGTTGCTGTTTTTCTTGCTATTAACCTGAGTTCTGGATAAGCTTTCACCACAGGATTTATTTCAAAAAAAATAGCCGCATTTAAGAGCCTTTTGTTCATTTTTTGAGCAGTACAACCTGAGGTAAAATCTTATCTAGAACTCAGGTTTTTAAAAATATTTTCATCTTTAGTTTTTTTGAGGTTAGCCCAGCTTTCACTCCGCCATTCACACGTTCCTTGTTATCATTAACTTGAGAGATTATAGGGTAGGTTGCTGTGACCTACAAATTTTTATATTCTTAAACCGGGTGTTTTTAATTGCCTTGAAAGGGCTAACCATAGTAGCCTAGGCATTCATGCCTAGGTATATGATGTAGTATGGCATGAGGGCTGTAAGTCCGCCCCGTATCCGAATTTATTACGGGTCAGCCTTACGGGCTTCCTTTGCTGAGCATTGCTATACCCAAGGATAAATCCTTGGGCTATTACAGTTAGCTCTTTCAGGGCATTACCAATCCTTTCCGAACTGGGCTTACAAAATCAAAAATCTCGCTTTTTAAGTACTCTCATTTCGTTAAATTGGTGTTGGTATCATGGGGTTGAAGTGCGAGCTAAAAGAAAGAAAGAGCACCTTCTTTCGAAGGTACTCTTTCCACCGTATGGTCTAACTAGTTTTGTTCTGCGAAGAAGCGATACTGAAACAAAATTATTCATGCTATGTTTTTATAAACCGGTTTCAATCAGTATATCGCTCCATTTGACATCACTTGGTGTGCCATCTTGATTTACTATGGTAGGAATATACCCATTAAATTTTCCCACTTTAAATTTTAGGTTATCAGATGCCTGGGCAATGATTTTAAATCCTTGAGGAGAACAAAGAGTTCCTTTTACGGTTATCGTTGAGTTTTGTCCTCCTATATCGCTTGAGTCAGTAGATGATGCAATTTTAACCTCACTGTTTGTATCCAGTGTAAGATCGCTATGGAAGATAGGATCTTCTTCATCGTAACCTAATATCATTTTACAGCCTGCACCAATAGTTGCATTTTCGGCAACCTCTAAACCACAGGATTCCAGTTCAAGTGTTGATATTTCGCCGGAAGTATCATCTTTCTGTAACTCTAGATTATTAATCCTAGATTTTGCCTTTGGGTTAAGATAAGATCCATATAAACGAATGTTAGGAGGAGTATCGTAAGTACCTTCCACACAGTTATTATATCCGTTCAAAAAAGACTTAACTGTTAAATGACTATTATGAAATATAACATCACCCGTTACAAATAAGAAGAACATTCGTCCTTTAGAGTTTGTTAGGCGAAAGTTATTCATCCCCAATTTATCAGCATAGCTCATGCCATTGTCTATAGTGAAGTTACTATTGTTAAGACTTAGTGAACCGTTTTGCAGATCTAGGTCTCCAACAAAGTAAAAATCAGAGTCAATGGTATAATTATGATTGATAGAATTAATCGATCCTTTATATCTCCCCTCCGGTATCACATGTTCAACTGCTGTTTGGTCAAATTCCAATTCTATTGTTGATGTTAAATCCTTAACTGTTCCTGTAATAAAACTATTAGCGCGTTCCCATCTGTTACCGTATGCAGTAGCTATATAAGTAACTCCGGAAGTTCCCGTTGCAACAAATAGGTCTACAGCATCAGTTCCCGCTGATATTCCTCCGGTACAAATCGCATTTGGAGAACCTTCAATGTTGGTGGTTAATCCCCCTACGTTAATGATATTCTCGGGATTGGTAATATCGCCATTTTTAATATATTTGAACATAATGCCGTTTGCACCTTCTGCCACAGCAATAAGTGAATCACTCACTAACGATACCATGTCATTGGCTTCTTCATCAATATTTCCTGTGGAGAAGTTGTTTTTCACGATAGGTACTTCCGTAATTGGACTTAGGTTTTCGTTATAAATACCAATGCCATTAGCTCCGAGTGCTACCATGGGATAGCTGCCTTTGTAGAAATCAATGAGTCGTTGTGCCCCTTCTTTGCTATCCATGCTCACGTTTACCGATCCTCCTCCGATCTGGTTTAAAGTTGTGCCGGTAAGCCAATAGCCTTTCCCCGTATCATTAATTCCGATTGCTCTGCCGTCGCCCACAAAAAAATCATCGATGATGCTATAGTCAGCCGTATCGTATTGCACAAGATATCCGTTAGTACCCGATATTACATTCAGTCTTCCATCTGTCAATGAGATGTCTTTTGCCACATATCCGGGGACATCAATAAGGTCGTACGAAACTGATGGTAATCCGAGAGTAGTTAAATCGTCAGTGTTAAAAACAAGTACTGCAGCAGCAGAATTAACATCATTCAACGATGTGTCATCATCATTTAAGACCTCTTCATCAACCGCTGCCGATACATAGAGCTTTTTATTTGTTTTATCCAATGCCAAACGATATAAATCAATATTTGAAACATGAATGGTTTGAATGATATCCATCGTTGCCGATTCATCATAACTATAACCAAAATTATGAGTGACAGATATCACATCAATGTATCCATCTGAAGATTCGACAGAATCATCACCAATGTTATCGGCATCTTTTGTCCCGTATGATATATATAAGATTTGAGCATCATTATCAAAAATCACATCATTGGCTTGCTGTGCATGGTTTCCATTTTCCACGATGCGAATATGTCTTTTAGCTTGAGCCCACACTGTTCTAATCGGCAAAATGGTAGATGCATCTGCATCCTTGGTTTTGATATCTGATTTTTTCTTTTGGGTTTCATCACCACCTGTAAGATCTTCCACCCGATTGTCATCTCCTTCAATGACATTGGCAGTTAATTCGTCATTGGTTTTGCTTCCGTCATATTCGTCGCCGAGTTTTTCGTTACTACACGAATAACAAACAGCTCCAAGAATTAGGAGTATAAGTAAAAAGTTCTTCTTCATATTTATAATTTTGAGAATTAAATAAATAGGCTCTATGTCGTTTGTAGTGAGTAGTATGTTTGACACAGCGGCTCGCAAATCGTGTATTTTGCCATGAAAATGCTTCGCCGTAAGCGATTAATCTCAATCATTAAGATTGAAGCCCGATGCGCTTTACCCACTATAAACAACATAGAGCCAATAAATTGTGTTTTACAAGCCTTTATTAAATTGTAAATGTAATTTATATATTACATATGGAAAAATAATTTATCATCTATTAACTAAAATAAATCTTGAAAAGATTTAGAAAATGGATATGTATTTTATGTAAAAGTGCAGATTTTAGGATTTGTAGTTTTTAATTATCCCAATTAACGGTAAAAACCTTGTACTTTTATTCCAGCCACTCTAGTTTTTTAAAATATGTTCACCTTTTGTTTTTTTTTGGGGGGCTATCCCAACTTTCACTCCTACATTCACTCGTTCCTTGTTATCATTAACTTTAGAGATTATAGGAGAGGTGGCGGCGATCAACAAATTTTTATATTCGGAAACTCAGGTTATTAATTTGTGCCGAGCAAATTCGCTTCCATTATCACTTGTGGCATCATTCGAACCGAAATAGCCAGCATGGAAGGAATGTCAACGCTATGTGTTATCGGCACGAGAGCGGGATATTGTTTGGCTCCATATGCACGGGGCAATGAGCAAGAAATTGCTGGAGCCTGTTGCATATCAATCAGTACGGTAAAATATTACACACCAAAATTGTTCACTCAATTTTGGTGTGTCAACCTGGCGGAGGTGGCTTCTTATTGGTATGTTGTGACAATCCTTATTTTTGAATTGATTTTTGGCAAACTAAATGATGTAGCCGCTATGTGCTGTGTACAATGCGTTAGTTACATGGTATTTGCACTAGTGTAAATTGAAAAATATTTATATCTGATGCAGATGTTGGAGTTATTCTTTTTAGCTTTGTAAGCTAATAACAGCATTAAAATGAAGAAACTAATTATAGGACTGCTTTTGTCAACAGCGCTGCTTTCATGTGAAAAGAATAAATTTCAACGTGTAGATGTGTCTCAGGTGCACACCGATTATCAATTTCAAGATTTCGACCAAGATTTATTCTCTTATTCACACATCGATAGTGCAGCCATTTTAAAGTTGCGAGCAAAATATCCGATGGCATTACCCATATTCACCACCGAAATTGTGCGTATTGGTTACCCCGAAGATAAAGGAGTTGATGAGTTGCTCTCTTCCTTTGTGACCGACACCACCATGCGCCATGTAAAATCGTTGGTAGATGAGCGAATAAATAAGAAGAAGCTAGACAAGTCGCTGAATGAGGCGTTTAAATACTATAAGCACTATTTCCCTCAGGCAGTTATTCCCGAGGTATTTACTTGTGTGAGCGGTTTCAATCAATCGATGGTAATGACCGATAGTGTATTGGGCATTGGACTCGATAAATACTTAGGCAGAGATTGCGAATACTATCCACGTTTGGGGGTAAATAGTTATCAGCAATTAAATATGTATCCTGAAAAGGTGGTGGCAGATGCCGTTTATGCTTGGAGTACTGTGCAGTTTCCTTTTGTAGGCTATGGGCATCAGCTCATCGATAAAATGATTTATGAGGGCAAACTACAATATATCTTAGACGCTACTTTGCCTAACACACCTGATTCGGTGAAGATTGGTTATACTGAAAGACAGTTACTGTTTTGTGAAAATAGTGAGAAAGATATGTGGCGTTACTTGGCAGAGCACAAAATGTTGTTTTCAACCAATCGCATGGATGTGGTGCGCTATACTAGCGATGCTCCATACACTTCTAGTTTTTCGGCTCAATCCCCCGGTAGAGTAGGCTGCTGGCTAGGTTGGCAAATTGTGCGTTCTTACATGGAACAGCATCCAGAAGTCACGTTAAATGAGTTGATGGCGGAGAAAGAAACTAAAACTATCTTAAATAAATCAGCCTATCAGCCTAAATAAGACTTAAAGTTCCTAACATATTCGCCTAGTGATTGTTTTATTCATACATTGCTCCGAAACAACAGTGTTTAATATTTCTACTTTGATAGATTAAAAAAAGCATTATTTTTTCGTGTATATCTAATAGATTATTAGTAATTTAGTATTGTGAAAAAAGAGAGAAACAGGAAAGTTATAGGTAACGGAGTAAAAACTTAATGAAAAATAATAAAAATATGGTCAAACACTGATTGACGCAGGGGTTTGACTAAGTTCTTATCTAGTGCATTATCAAGATTTATTTCGCAATAAGACGAGAAATAATTTTGACAAGGCTAAATCTTATGTGGAGGGTACTGTATGGAGGGATTTGTGTAATATTGAACGAATTAGCGAGACTATTGATGCGGATTGTCATAGTCTCCAGCACTTCATTAGCGACTCCAATTGGGATTCACGAAAGATGATTGATCAAGAGGCTGCTCAAGTCAATTCATCTTTGCCTAGGCAAAGATGAATTGACTTTTAATCGATGAAAGCGGCTCGGTAAAGAATGGAAAAAAGAGCGTTGGTGTAGGTCATCAGTATCGTGGAAATGTTGGGAAAACCTCTAATTCTCAAGTGGCTGTTTTTGGATGCTTATGCAATCAGCAATATGCCTCTTTAGTAGATGCAAAGCGCTATCTTCCAAAATCATGGACAACTGATGTTTCTCGGGGTCAAGAGGTAGGAATACCTCAGGGTAAAGTTGAATTTAAGACCAAGCCGGAATTGGCATTAGACATCAACATCGACTAGGGAAGGTGAAGAGATAAAGTTTCGTTTACAAATGCAACGCTGGCTCCATATACAGAACAAGCATTAGCACAGATGCAAGCGCAACGTTTCTTTATTGAACATAGCTTCAAGGAATAGAAACAAGTATTGGGGATGGATCAATCTCAAACTAGGAAATGGATTGCGTGGTATCATCAGGTTGCACTAAACATACTGGTTGGTAGTTTTTCCTAAAGGAGAAATTGCTACAAAAAGACGACAATCCATTGTTGTCAGCTCGGGACATAATGGATTTTTTAGTGTTTAAGTTTTATAGAGAAATGACCGAAGAAAGGATGTTGAGTGTATTGCAAGAACGGCATCGAAAGCGGCAGGAGGATATAAACTATTGTTATTCAAAATTGTAAATCTGTTAAAGTAGAAATAATTAAATCAATTTTTTAAAAATAAAAAATACTAGGCGAGTATGAAAACAATAACTAAAGCTTTGGCTGTGGGGATATTGACGATCCTGTTTGCAGCCTGTGGTTCTGAAAAACAAGACCAGACGACAGCTTCAGAAGCGGCAACTTATAAGGTAGCCACATTGAAAACGCAAGACATCGTGTTATTTTCAGAGTATCCCACAACCATTGAGGGAAAACAAACAGTTGAAATTCGTCCGCGAGTTTCTGGGTATATAGACCAGATTAATGTAGAGGAAGGACAACAGGTGCATAAAGGACAGACGCTCTTTAGTTTGAATGCCGACGACCTAAAGGCGCAAGTAAATGCAGCCCAAGCCCAAGTGAGAGTGGCGAAATCGCAAGTAGAAACCGCTCAGCTTAATGTAGAACGCATTGAGCCTTTGGTGGAAAAAGACATTGTGAGTGCTTTCGAGTTGAAAACAGCAGAAAGCAGTTTGGCATCGGCAGAAAGCAGCTTGGCCAATGCAAAATCGGCCTTAGCCAGTGCACAAGCAAATTTAGATTATGCCATTATTAAAAGTCCTGCCGATGGAATAGTGGGGTATATTCCTTACCATGAAGGAGCCTTAGTGAGCAGCAACATTGCTAAACCATTGACCACCGTGTCAGACACGCGCGAAATTGATGCCTACTTCTCGATTAATGAAAAAGAATATTTCAGCTTGTTGTCGAAGTTAGAAGGAAAAACCAAACTCGAAAAACTACGTCAGCTAAAACCCATTCGCTTAGTTCTAGCCAATGGTTCAACCTATGAAAAAGATGGCGAGTTGCGCTCAGCAAGTGGGGTGGTAGATAAAATAACAGGTTCGGTGCAAATTCGTGCTGTGTTCGACAACCCTTACGATATTTTATCCTCAGGATTGAGCGGAAAGGTTTGCCTTCCCGAGCAATACAAAGACGCTATTCTGGTGCCTCAATCTGCAGTGAGTGTGGTGCAAAACCAACACTTTGTGTATGTGGTTGGTGCCAACAAACAAGTGGTAAACACACCTGTGGAAGTGGAAGCCGGAAGTTTGAAAAATTTTTATGTAGTAACTAAAGGTTTGAACGCTGGCGATCAGCTTGTGTTAGAAGGGGTATCGAAATTGAAAGATGGGGTAACCATAAACCCACAAGAGGTGCAATTAGATAGTACTATTGATTAATCTCTAAAGAAAGATAGCCATGCTTAAAACATTTATAGAAAGACCCGTACTTTCTACGGTGATTTCAACCATACTCGTTATTCTGGGAGGTTTAGGTATTCTCTCTCTTCCAATTGAACAGTACCCCGACATTGCGCCGCCTACCATTGTGGTGAAAGCAAAATACACCGGAGCCGATGCCAACACCGTGCTTAAATCGGTCATCATTCCTATAGAAGAGCAAATTAATGGGGTTGAAGACATGATTTACATGACTTCAATCGCCGATAATAACGGATCGGCAAACATTAAAGTATATTTCAAACAAGGAACCGATGCCGATATGGCAGCCGTGAAGGTGCAAAACCGAGTGGCACAGGCCAGTGCATTGCTTCCTAGCGAAGTAACCCAGTCTGGGGTAACCACACAAAAACGCCAAACTAGTATCTTATTGGTGGCTTCGGTTTACAGTCCCGATAACCGATACGACCAAACATTCCTGCAAAACTATTGCGATATTAACATCATCCCTCAAATTAAAAGGGTATCGGGAGTAGGAGAGGCGCAAGTGTTCTCTACACGAACCTATGCTATGCGCGTGTGGTTGAAACCCGAAGCAATGGCTAGCTATCAACTCATGCCTAGCGATGTGCAAAAAGCTTTGGCGGCACAAAACATAGAGGCTGCACCTGGTCGATTCGGACAACAAAACGACCAAAGTTATGAGTATGTCATTCGCTATACCGGGCGTTTGGAAACCGAAGAACAGTTTGGCGACATTGTCATTAAATCAAATCCCGATGGTACCGTGCTTCGCTTGCACGATGTGGCAGACCTTGAGTTAGGGGCACAAGATTACTCGGTAAACACACTCACCCAAGGAAAAGAAGGGGTAACCATGGCAATTTACCAAGCAGCAGGTTCTAATGCGCGCGAGGTTATTGTGAACTGTAGGAAAGAATTTGAAAAGGCATCAGAAATATTCCCTCCGGGAGTAGATTATAATATATTGATGGACACCAACGAGTTCCTCGATGCCTCTATTGAAGAAGTGTTGCACACGCTTTTTGAAGCCTTCTTACTCGTGTTCATTGTGGTTTTTGTGTTCTTGCAAGATTTCCGAGCAACTATCATTCCCGCCATAGCCGTGCCAGTAGCAATTATCGGTACATTCTTCTTCCTCAATGTGTTGGGATACACCATTAACCTCTTAACCCTTTTTGCCATGGTGCTAGCCATTGGTATCGTGGTAGATGATGCCATTGTGGTAGTGGAAGCTGTGCACGCGAAACTCGATGAAGGTGCTAAGAGTGCAAAAGAAGCATCTATTTCAGCACTTAGTGAAATATCGGGAGCTATTGTGTCTATTACCTTGGTAATGTGTGCGGTGTTCATTCCGGTAACATTCATTCAGGGGTCTACAGGGGTGTTCTATCAGCAGTTTGGGGTTACGCTCACCGTGTCAATTCTATTGTCGGCAGTGAACGCCTTAACTTTAAGTCCAGCACTTTGTGCCTTGTTCTTAAAACCTCACACAGCGCATGGCGATGAAAATCATAAGAAATCATTCAAAGAAAAAGCATTTACAGCTTTCAACACAGCTTTCGATGCCTTCACCAATAAATATAAGCAAGGAACATCAAAACTGTTGCATCGCAAAGGATTGGCTATGCTTATCATTTTGGTATTTGCCCTTATCTTTGGTTATCTCATGAAAACTACACCATCGGCTTTCGTGCCCGATGAAGATACAGGACGTGTGTTTGTTGACATTCAGTTACCACCAGCCACATCAAATGAGCGCACAGCAGAAGTGGCCATACATATCGACTCTATTGTGGGAGCACAACCAGAGGTAGATGCGCGCACCGTGGTGTCAGGTTATTCATTCATTGCAGGAAATGGTAGTTCATACGCCATGTCTATTATCAAGTTGAAACCATTTGAAGAACGCAGCGAAAAAGGTCACGATCAGTTCACGCTAATGAAACGATTGTATGCGCTAACAGCCGACATTAAAGATGCTCGTATCATTGTCTTTACACCTCCTATGGTTCCCGGTTTCTCTATCACCGGTGGTTTCGAAATGAAGTTGGAAGACCGCACTGGTGGCGATGTGAAGAAGTTTGAGGAAGTTTCTAAAAGCTTCTTAGCCGAACTCAACAAACGTCCGGAAGTTAAATATGCATCTACCTCATTTAGCACGCAGTTTCCTCAATATTTGGTTAGTGTTGATGCCGCTCGTTGCTTGCAATCGGGCATTCAAGTGAGCGATGCCCTATCGGCTTTGCAAGGTTACATTGGTGGGTTATATGCTTCCGATTTCACTCGATTCGGAAAACAATATCGTGTGATGTTGCAAACCAGTCCGAAAGACCGTGCGCAGCTAGATAACCTGAATGTGATGAAGATAAAAACAGCCTCGGGAGAAATGGCGCCATTGTCGCAATTTGTTACACTTGAGCCTACTTCTGGTCCTGAAAGTTTAACACGTTTCAACCTTTATACCAGTATCGAAATTAACGGACAACCTGCAGACGGATATAGCACTGGTGAGGCCATTGCAGCCATTGAAGAGGTGGCAGCCCAAAACCTTCCATCAAGTTACAGCTATGAGTTCTCGGGTATCACCCGACAAGAAATTGAATCGGGCAACTCTACCGGCATAATTTTCTTGCTCAGTCTCATCTTTGTGTACTTCCTGTTGGCAGCACAATATGAAAGTTACATTCTTCCATTTGCAATCTTACTTTCTTTGCCTATTGGTTTAGCAGGAGTGTTCATCTTCGCTCGAATGATGGGGGTAAGTAATAACATCTACCTGCAAATTTCTATGGTAATGCTCATTGGTTTGCTGGCGAAGAATGCCATCTTAATTGTGGAATACGCGCTGCAACGCCGACATCGAGGAATGCCTCTACTTCAAGCAGCCCTAGAGGGAGCAACAGCTCGTTTGCGTCCTATCCTCATGACGTCATTTGCATTCATCATCGGATTGCTTCCGCTGATTATTCGCGAAGGTGTGGGTTCTAACGGAAACAAAGCCATTGGCTCTGGAGCTATTGGGGGATTGCTCATCGGCACCATGTTTGGAATATTTGTAATTCCGGTGTTGTTTGTCATTTTCCAAAACTTGCAAGAGAAAGTGAGCAAAAAACCGGTAGCCAATGCAGCCGAAGAAACAAAACAAATAGATGAAACAACCGAATCGTAAGCTTTGAGCTTTTCAGCACACAGGAGCATGATTAAAAAAGTAGCAATAAGCCAAAAGCTTTTGGCTTATTGCTAGACTATAAACACATGAAAATGATTTTTAAAGTTGAATAATCTCACATCCAACAATCGGATAATCTACAAAAAATTGAAAAAATGAAAATAAGAATAGGAACTCAGCTGATGATGGCTCTACTTGCGGCTTCACTTATGGTGTCATGTGGTAGCAGTAGGCATTACGAACGCAGCGACTCGGTTGCCGATCGATTATACGGCGAACAGGAAGGAGATAGCACCCAGAATCTAGCAAACTTATCTTGGCAAGAGCTGTTCAACGATAGTATTTTGGTGCATCTCATTGATGAAGGATTAGAGCACAACTACGATATGCAAAATGCTATTGCAGGGGTAGATCAAGCCGAATCTTACTTCAAACAAAGCCGAGCTGCACAATGGCCAACGCTTAGCGCAGGGGTAAGTTATCGGAGAATAGGACTTGCCGACACCCCAACTTTCCCCCTCGACAACTTCGATACTTTTTCGTTGGGGGTTAGTGCAAGTTGGGAAGTTGATATTTGGGGAAAGATGCGAACAGCTAAACGTGCAGCCTATGCGCAATATTTGGGCACAAGTGCAGCCCGTCAGGCAGTGCAAACGAAACTGATTTCAAGCATTGCTTCTGGATATTACACTTTGCTAGCTCTCGATAAGCAATTGAAAATTGCAGAAGAATCGGTGCGTGTGTATCAAGAATTGAGTCAGAGTATGGAAACACTAAAAGAAAGTGGCATGGTAACAGGTGCTGCTGTGGTGCAAAGTGAGGCCGCTCAATATGCCGCTCAAATACTAATTCCCGAGCTCAAACAACAAATTGTGGTAACAGAAAGCACGGTGCGTATTTTATTGGGAAGAACCGAAGGAAGCATTGAGCGTAGCGAAATTGACCAACAAAAGGCTAACGATTTCATTGCTTCCGGTGTGCCTTTGCAATTGCTCGACCGTCGTCCTGATGTAATGCAAGCCGAATATGCCGTAATGGCTTCCTATGAAATGGTGGGCAATGCAAAGAGCTATTTTTATCCCTCATTAACACTAGTTGCTAACAATGCAGGTTTCAACCGTTCCATCATTGAAGAATGGTTTAATCCTGCAAGTTTAACAGCCACCGTGTTGGGCGGACTAACAGCTCCAATCTTCAATAAACGTGCCAACCGCACCCGTTTGGAAGTGGCAAAATCACAACAAGAAGTGGCGGTTAATAACTTCAAATCGAGCTTGCTTAATGCCGGAAAAGAAGTTACCGATGCTTTGTCGCAATACGATCATGTGTCGCAGAAGATAGAATTGCGGACGCATCAGCTTGAAGCTTTAAATAAGTCGGTGGATTACACGCGTGAGCTTTTGGTTTATGGCTCAGCTACCTACACCGAAGTGCTCGATGCGCAACAAAATTTGCTTAATGCTCAGCTTAACGATGTGAATGATCAGTTGCAAAAATTGAGCACCGTAGTGAGTTTATATAAAGCCTTAGGTGGAGGTTGGACAAGTGATGCGGAATAAAAAAAAACGAAAAAAATGATTGTAAAGGATAAAAATGTATTTAAAGTTTCAAGATACAAGTATATTCGTTTACTTTCGGGTCACTAATCACGCTTTGACCGCCGTTATTTGATTTCTCGGTGGGTGTTCGGGGCTATAATATGTAAAAAAAATTTATGGAAGTATTAGATCCAAAATCATTGTTATTTTCTTTTATTTTAAAGGAATCTATTCGTTCTAGAAAAAACCTAGCAGACCGCTTTAAAGAAGATGGGATTAACTTGAAGATTGACCAATATGTTTTTCTTGAGTTGATTTACACGAACAAGAATACTACACAACAGGAAATCTCTAACGATTTGCAAAAGGACAAGACAATTGTTCTACGTCAGGTAAAAAACATGATCGAAGACGGTTATGTAGTAAGAAAAGTAGATGAAAAGGATGCTCGTAAAAGAAATCTTACGCTAACGGCAAAAGGAGAAGAAATTTATGCTAAAGCCAAAGCATCGTCGGAAGCCTTTTCGCAAGAAATATTGGCAGATATGACAGAAGCACAAATAGAGGTTTTAAGACAACTATTTGCAACCATTACACAATATAGTAAAGCAGATTAAAATAGCGCATTCTTATCGTATCTTATTGGGGGACGATAAGAAAAATAAATACTTCGGCCGGCTATCATAACAAATATTAGGAATTTATAGGACATTCTTAGTAATCGGCGATGTATCTTTGTCGCGTAATTAAGAATCAAGAGAAGGAAGGAAGTAAATGCTGAGAAATTTAGCTTGTAGGTATGACAATGAGTATGATATTTATAGAATTTCGTGGGAAGGTTTAACCACGCCTGAAGATGTAAGAGCCTTTTGGCTTTCGATCTTGGAGGAAGTGCCACCACAATGCGAAGGTTTTTTAGTAGACCAAAACGATGTTGAGTTTAATAACTCGTTTGCTGCTTATAAAGTGGTCACTGATGTTTTTGTAGAGAATACAAACGTATTTGGAAACCGAAGAATAGCCGTGCTGGTGGATAGTCCTAAACTTCTTGCGGAATTTGTAATGATGCAACGGAAATCGGGTGGGGCAGTGTTAAAGCCTTTTTCCGATGAAGATGTGGCGATTAAGTGGATACTTACTTAGGAAACCGCATTAATAGACACAAAAAAGCGAATATCTTATTTAAGATATTCGCTTTTTTGTGTCTATTAATCTCGATTAGTATCGGTAGTGTTCCGGTTTATACGGACCTTCTGCTTTTACACCAATATAATCGGCTTGTTCTTTTGAAAGCGTAGTGAGTTTTACACCAATTTGCTCCAAGTGCAAGCGTGCAACTTCCTCATCGAGGTGTTTAGGTAAACGATATACATCAACAGCATAATCATTTTGCCAAAGCTCGATTTGAGCTAAAGTTTGGTTGGTAAATGAGTTGCTCATTACGAAGCTAGGGTGACCGGTAGCACAACCCAAATTCACCAAACGACCTTCAGCCAATAAATAAATAGCATGACCATCAGGATATACATATTTATCTACTTGAGGCTTGATGTTGATTTTTTGGATACCAGGAGTAGCTTCCATTTGTGCCACTTGAATTTCATTGTCGAAGTGACCAATATTACACACAATAGCTTGATCTTTCATCTTCGCTAAGTGTTCTGCTCGAATAATATCTTTGTTTCCTGTGGTAGTTACATAAATATTGCCTTCTTCCACAGCTTCTTCCATTGTTTTCACTTCAAAGCCTTCCATAGCAGCTTGAAGAGCACAAATAGGATCGATTTCTGTTACAATAACACGAGCACCGTAAGAACGCATAGAAGCAGCGCAACCTTTACCTACATCGCCATAACCAGCTACCACACACACTTTACCCGCAATCATTACATCGGTAGCGCGTTTAATACCATCGGCCAACGATTCGCGACAACCATAAAGGTTGTCAAATTTCGATTTTGTTACCGAGTCATTTACGTTAATAGCAGGGAAAAGTAATTCACCTTGTTCCATCATTTGATACAAACGATGCACACCAGTAGTGGTTTCCTCGCTTACTCCTTTCATGCCTGCAGCTACTTTAGCCCATCGTTGGTTGTTTTCGGCTAAAGTGCGTTTCAAGCATTTGTCAAGCTCTATTTCGTCTTCGGCTGTTTTTACACTGTCGAGTATTGAAGCATCTTTTTCAGCTTTTACACCACGGTGAATCATCACGGTAGCATCGCCTCCATCGTCAACAATAAGGTCAGGACCTAAGCCATCGCCAAAGTCTAAAGCACGCTCAGTACACCACCAATAGTCGGCAAGAGTTTCACCTTTCCAAGCAAACACAGGTACACCAGCCGCTGCAATAGCCGCTGCTGCATGATCTTGCGTGCTGAAGATGTTGCAACTGCACCAACGTACATCTGCACCTAGCTCAACCAGAGTTTCAATAAGCACAGCTGTTTGAATTGTCATGTGCAATGAACCCATTACACGTGCGCCTTTCAACGGTTTTTCTTTTCCGTATTTTGCGCGCAATGCCATCAATCCGGGCATTTCTTTTTCACCGATTTCAATTTCTTTACAACCATAGTCTGCTAACGAAATATCGGCAACTTTATAATTTTGAATAGTCATTCGAATTGTTTGTTATTATCACCATTTATAAATAATAGAGTTGATGTTCATGCCAGCTCCAATAGAGCAAAGCACAATACAATCGCCATCGCGGATAACATGGTCATCCATTCTGCCGTGGGCAATAACGTCAAGCAAAGTGGGTACAGTTGCAGTTGATGAGTTGCCTAGTTTCTCAATGGTCATCGGCATGATTTCCGAAAACGGCACTTGCTTTTTACCGTACAGTTTAAACAGCCCTTTCAAAATGGCTTCATCCATTTTTTCGTTGGCTTGGTGAATCAACACTTTTTTGATGTCGCCCAATTCAAGCCCTGCTTTATCAATGCTTTCTTTCACCAATATAGGCGCGTGCTTCAAAGCGTACACATATAGGCGGTGTCCAGCCATTTTGATAAACTGATCGTTGCCGGCGTAATCAGGGTTCAATGAAGGACCAAATGTGAGTAGGTCGGCATAAGGATTTACATCAGAGCGTGTGGCATGAGCTAGTAGTCCGATAGGTTCTTTGCTAGCAATACCTTCCACCACCACAGCACCTGCACCATCGGCAAAAATCATAGTATCGCGGTCGTGAGGGTCGGATACTCGAGAAAGGGCATCAGAACCAATAACTAAACCACGACGATAGGTTTTACTTTTGAGGTATGCATCGGCTGTAATTAGGGCTTGCGTCCACCCCGGGCAACCCGAAATCTGATCCCAACAAGCACAAGAATGATTCTCGATGCCTAGTTTTAACTTGATACGGTTAGCTAAGCCGGGAAGAGTATCAACATTTGTTCTGCCGGGAGCTACATCGCCAAAGTTATGTGCCGAAATAATAAAGTCGATAGTTTCAGGATCTACTTTAGCATCTTCAATAGCTTTGCGTGCTGCATGAGCAGCTAAGTCTGAAGTTACTTGATCTTCATTTAACCAACGTCTTTCTTTGATATTTGTAATTTCTTCAAATTTCGATACAATTTCCTCATTTGGGCGATCGAATTTCACCTTTTTTGCGGGGTCGTAGAATTCATAGTCTAAGAAATGTGAGTTTTTAATCACCCGACTAGGAATACATGAACCAGTACCGATAATTTTAGTATATATTTTCATTTCTAATATTTTTATTCAGGCGGTAGTTGCTGGAGTTGGAATCCCTCCTCGCTAAGCACACCGTAGGAAAAATAATTAATCCAGTCGCCTAAGTTGATATATCTAGTGTTTTTATCTCCAATTGGCAAATCTAATAACAAATGTCGGTGCCCGAAAATAAAATAGTCAATATGCATCTTTTGTTGCACCGATTGAGCAAAAATGTACAAACCTTCTTTGTCTTCGCCTTTAAAAGGGACTTCCTCATCTTGATGCCTTTTTCGTCTTTTGCTTGACCATCCATGGGCAATTTTATTGGCAAAGTTAGGATGTAATTTAGCGTAGCACCATTGCAAAAAGGAATTGGTGAACAACTTTTTTAAGAACAGATAGCCTTTGTCGAACGGGTCGAGCCCATCTCCGTGCGCCAAGAACACTTGGTAGCCAAAGAAGTTCCATACTTCCTCTTTTTTGTGCACCGTAATGCCAATTTCTTCGCTAAAGAATTTGTCAGCCCAAATGTCATGATTCCCAATAAAGAAGTGAATGTCGAGCCCTTTGTCGCTTAGTTCGGCAAGCTTGCCCAAGGTGCGAACAGACCCCCGAGGAATAACGGTTTTATATTCAAACCAATAGTCGAACAAGTCGCCCATAATGAACAATTGCTTAGCATCAGTGCTAATGGTGTCGAGCCATTTCACAAAGCGGAGTTCTCGCTCCTGATTGTCATTAAGGGCTTGAGCTCCCAAATGCACATCAGACACAAAGTATATTTTGTCTTTTGTCAAATCGTTGAAATTTACTTAAGAAGCTTTGAGAGTATGCGATCAAGATTTGGTCCTTGCACATTTTTAGCCACAATGTTACCTTCTTTGTCAATGAGGTAATTGGCAGGAATTGAAGTTACATTGAAATGAATGGCAGCTTGATTGCTACCTTTCATATCGCCCACGTTAATCCATGAGAGTTTATCTTCTTTAATGGCTTCTTTCCATGCGGCTTCATCGGTATCTACCGATACCTGATAGATTTCTAGGCCTTTGCGGTGATATTTGTTGTAAGCCTCCACTAAAGTAGGGTTCATAATGCGCGAGTTGCGATCTTCAGCCGACCAGAAATGAAGCAATACGTATTTTCCGCGTAAAGAGCTTAGCTTAACGTTTTTCCCTTGGGTGTTTGGAAGTTCAATTTCAGGAAGTACCACACCCTGTTCGTCAATAAACTGACGTAGTTTTTGCGAACGTTCCGCTTTCATGAGCTCAATGGTGTTGTTGTATAACGCTTTTACGTGCTCCGAATTAGGATAAAAAGAATGCAACGATGTGGCCGCAATTTGCAATGATTTTAGGTCTTGAATAACGTAAGATTCATCATTGAATTTTTGATAAAGCGCTAGCACATTCGCCATAGAGAAGGGGTGAGATTTTATGAAATCTTGTGCATAGGTTATTTGTGCATTGCGCACACTGTCGTATTCAGCTTCAAAATGAGCTTTTCGCTGATTGTAGTTTGAGTTGTTTCTGAAAGCCAATTGCATTGACTGAATAGAATCGAGTTTATGCTTCGTGTCGCTAAGTTTCGAATTGAGTTCTTGTACGTAGCTAGAACCTACCGATCCTTCCACGGCATATTCTCGTCCGAAGTTAGCGGCATCGGCATTAATGCAAATTTGCTCGGTCGAATCGACCAAGAGGGTAATGAAATTATTGGGAGAAAGGCGAAGAATAAAGAACGAAGGATGGCTTACGTTGCCTTTAAACTCAAATGTACCATCTTTATCAATACGAATAGAGTCAACAGGGAATGCTTCTGAAATTTTAAGCTCATCGAGATAAATATATTCGCCCTCAGCATTGCTGATATGTCCGCTAATTTTGTAGTTTGATTGATTAGTACAAGAGGTAAAAACAAGGGTAGCCAGTAGAATGTAGATATGTATATTCTTCACGATTTTAAATTTGATGTTATGAATAAGGGACAAAAATAGTAAATCAAAACAAAAAACGTAATTTTGAGCCTTGAAGTATAGAATAACAAATGCAGATTTATCATCAAATAACGGAATTTAAGGTTGAAAGACCCATATTGACGATCGGTTCGTTCGACGGGGTGCACTTAGGTCATCGTAAAGTTATCGAGCGACTGACAGCAATAGCACAGCGAGAGGGAGGGGAAACAGTCATCTTTACTTTTCACCCACATCCACAAATGGTGTTAGCACCCGAAAAAAGTCGTGAAAGTTTGCGAATGCTTACCACCATGGATGAGCGCATTCAATTGTTTGAACAAGCGGGAGTAGATCACCTAATTATTTTTCCTTTTTCCATCGATTTCGCCCAAATGGCTTATGCCGATTTTGTGCGAGAGATTCTGGTAGAACAACTGAATGTACACACCTTGGTGCTGGGCTACGACCATCGTTTTGGGAAAAATAGAGAGGGGAATTTTGAAACATTAGCAGCATTGGCTTCGCAGCATGGGTTTGCCTTAGAAAAGCTCGACGCTCTTTTTGTTGATGATAATAATATTAGTTCAACCAAGATTAGAAATGCATTGCAAGCAGGCGATGTGCAGAAAGCAGAACGTTATTTGGGGTATGCCTATCATTTTGCAGGCTCTGTGGTAGAAGGTAAACAGTTGGGGAGAAAAATTCAGTTTCCAACAGCCAATATTAAGCTTAGTGATAGTTTTAAATTGGTGCCCAAAGATGGCGCTTATGTAGTGGAGATTGTCATTATGGGTAAGACCTATGGCGGCATGATGAACATCGGCACTCGCCCCACGGTGAATGAGAATCTCGACCACCGAACCATCGAAGTGCACATCTTCAATTTTCAAGCCAATATCTATGGTTGCAACATCTCGGTGAAATTTATCGCTCGTCTTCGCGATGAACATAGGTTTAATTCCATCGAAGAACTTCGCATCCAATTACAAAAAGACAAAGAAGAGGCAATGATAATGTTTGCGAACGGTTGTTTTCAATAGCTTAATTGATTTATTTTCAGGATTAGTAAAGGAATGATTGTTTGGTACTTATTTCTGAGCGTTCAAGAATTGGATAATCTTGAAGGCGTTGAAATATTGAAAGAAGCGTTTGGTGAAGCTTTGGAGGTTTCCGCTGTTAGCTTGTAGTTCGGGCAAAACGTAATGCCAGAAATCTTCTTCTTCAAGGAAGTGATTGATGCTGTCGGCATAATGCTTTGGGGTGGTGCTGTGGTGTAGCTCATCGATGCTAGCAAAGAAATTGCGCAGATCAAGAAAGGCTTGCGGAGCATAGTTTGTACCGATGCTTCGGTCGCCATCAAGCCATCGTTGGAGGGTGGGACCTGTGCCAAAAGGTACTCGGTTTGATACTCGCGCTGAGGGATATACGCAGGTGGTATGTAACTCGGTAAGTTGCCCCATGTTGGTTAGCTTGTGTAAGAAGTAGAAGTCTTCGCCTGCTTGGCGACGAGGCATACCACCTTGCTTTACATAGGCTTCAGCTCGGCAGGCAAATGCCGACCCAACGGTGTGGATAGCATGAGGATATCCAGTTAACTCTAAAGCTTGTTTGTAGTCGTGTAGGTATTGCTCATAGCGGCGCATTCCTTCGCGGTGTAGCTCATTGTCAAGCTCATTGATGCGGTGCTTGAAATTGATGGTGCAACCCACACTATGTGGGTTTTGCATGAAGTGCTTTTCAATTTCGATGAAATAGTTTGGATCAACAAATGTGTCGGCATCGAGTGAAATGATGATGCCTTCCGGGCGATGGATAGCTTGATATCGGTGAATGGCTTCATCCATCCCGACCTTACGTGCCGACCCCACACCACGGAATTTATGGCGGAAGGGTGGGGGGTGTATGGCGTGTAGTGTAAATGGTGCTTGCTCATGACTGATTTCCCACTCGTGCAATTCCTGCAAGCTGTGCAGGTTTTGAGTTTTCACCTCATCCGATGTGCTCTCGCTTTCATTTACCACTATAATTATTTCCACCTTGTTTTGCGCATTCTGGCAGGCAGCTAGGCTTTCGATGCACTGCAATAAGTTGGGTTCATTGTGTGCAGGAATCACTACGGTGAGAAATAAGTTGCTGGGAACTTCTGCTGAAATGAAGGGAACGGTATGGGCTTGACGGGTGAGGTACTTTTGCATGAGGGGGCAGTTCGTTGCCTATGTGGAATTGTAGTGTCGATTGATGGTTTTTCTGTTTATAGCGAGAGCGCAATTATTTCTTTGTAGAATTATACTCTTCGTTCATCATCTTTAAGATGTCGGCTGTAATGTTTGAAGCATCATGTCCCACCAAAATGCTATTGGCAGAAAAAATATAGCTATATTTTTGGTCCATATTGTAGCGTTTAATGGCAGACATTATGCTGTCGATAAGTTGAGTGGTGTTTTTACTTTGCATTTCAGCCAACTTGTTTGATAGCTCTTGGTCTAAACTCATGAGTTCTTCTTGTTCGCTTGCCAATTGATCGCGTTCTTGAATAGCTCGTTCTTCGGTTAGGAATCCGCCACGTTGTACTTTTTCTTGAAACTTAGTGGCTTTGCTTTCCCAAGCGGTACGCTTTTTAGCATACTCATCGGTGTAGCTTGATTGGCTTGTCGTCAGCTCTTCGTGAAGCACACGCGAAAGTTCATAGTTTAGCAAGATAGAATCGGTATTCACATAAGCAATGGTGATTTCTTCCGATAGATTTGCATGGTGTTGGCTTCCTGTTGATGCACTTTTACACGTGAAATGTAATATAAATAGAACAACTACGGCAACGCTTAAAATGCTGTTGAAGATAAGATTGTTTTTCATAAAATGTTAACTAAGTATTCTAATTAACCGATTAAACTCCAGAAAAAGAATCCAGTCTTTGCGGTGTTTATCGGAGGTTTTTTGGTTACACACAAAGGTAGATAATTAATGTAACTAAAAAGTTTTTATCAACTATCTTTCATGTTAGTTTGATTTTATTAACCTGTGTTTCGGATAAGATTTTGCCTCAGGTTATTCTGCTTTTGAGCCCCGTTTCGAGTAGAAAAGGTGGAATTTATGCCAAAAACAGAACAAAAGGCCTCTAAGTGCAGCTATTTTTGAAATAAATCCTGTGGTGAAAGCTTATCCGAAACTCAGGTTATTAATAATATTAAACTGTCAATATTTATCAGCCTAACTATATGTAGTACATTGGCGCGAATGTAAGTTTGCATTTTCAGGTAAATAAATGAAATTAGATTTGATTTAATTTAATTCGGCCAACGAGTTAACCTTATCGGTGGTTTACAACGAAAAACAAAATAATGCAAGCTAAGAAAATAGAACGGCCCAATAAAAGACTTATATTTGTGTACTTTTGTAGAATCTAAAAAATAGAAAACATATGCAATCCACTTGGTTTGAAGTAAAACTAAAATACGAAAAAGAGATTGAAGCTCAAGATGGTAGAGTGAAAAAAGTTTCAGAGGTTTATTTAATTGATGCGGTGAGTTTTACCGAAGCTGAAAAACGAATGTTCACTGAAATTGAGAAGATGGGACAGGGGAAAAACTTTGTCATCGACAATATTAAGAAGTCGAATATTAACGAAGTGATACCTTCTGATTCTGCCGATTATTGGTTTAAAATCCGCATTACGGTGAGTATGATTACTGATGAAGATGGTGGTAAAAAGAAATCGTCGAGCCAGTATTTCTTAGTGGCTGGTGAAGATTTTAAAGAAGCTTTCTTGCGTTTAGAAAAAGAATTGGAATATATGGTGGTGCCTTATAATGTTACTTCAATGGTAACTAGCCCTATTCTCGATGTTTATCCTTATGAGGAACAAGCTCCCGAAGGTTTTCGCCCCATGACAGAGCGCGAAAGTGCAGATTATGCAGCCATTCGCGACATGGAAAACACCACTGATGCTGAAGAGGTAGAGGAATAAATTTCCCATTTCAGATAAAGAAAAAACGCAAGCTTAGAACTTTCTAGGCTTGCGTTTTTTTGTTTGTATCGTTGAAATCTTTTAGCGAAGTGTGGCAATGAGCTCTTCTATATTGAGCAATTGTTGTTCACCTGTTTTCATGTTCTTCAATGCCACTTTGTTTTCTGTCATTTCTGACTCGCCCACAATTGCTACATAGGGGATTGCTTTGCGATCGGCCCATGTCATTTGCTTTTTCATTTTCGCTTCCGAGGGGTAAATTTCGGCACTGATGCCTTGCGCACGGAGTTTCTGCAAGATGGGTAAACAATAAGCTTCTTCGACAGTGCCAAAATTAGAGAACATCACTTTAGTTGTTGCTAAGGCTTCATCGGGGAAGAGGTTGAGTTGTGTCATTACATCATAAATGCGGTCGGCACCAAACGATACGCCCACACCCGAAACACCTTTCATGCCGAAGATTCCTGTAAGGTCGTCATATCTTCCGCCACCGGTAATGCTGCCGATTTGCACATCTTTCGCTTTCACCTCGTAGATTGCTCCGGTGTAGTAGTTCAATCCGCGAGCAAGTGTAAGGTCGAGTTCCACTTCAGTGCTCAATTCTGCCGTTGCAATATAATTAAACAGCGTGCGCATTTCCTCAATACCTTTTGCACCCACTGCGGAGTGTCCAATTACTGCCTCAATATCGCTGAGTTTCTCCTCGGTGCTTCCGCTAAGGTTCAAGATGGGTTGCAGCTTGTCTACCGCTTCTTCACTCACACCTTTTTCCAAGAGCTCGTTATTAACTTTTTCTAAACCTATTTTGTCGAGCTTGTCGATGGCTACTGTAATGTCGATAATGCGATCAGCCTCGCCAATGCTTTCCGCAATACCTGCCAAAATCTTGCGGTTGTTAATTTTCACTACCGTGTTGATGTTCAGCTTCGCATAAACTTGATTGATGATTTGCACCAATTCAAATTCATTGAGTAGCGAGTCGCTGCCCACAATGTCCACATCGCACTGATAGAACTCGCGGTATCGTCCTTTTTGCGGGCGATCGGCACGCCACACTGGCTGAATCTGGTAGCGCTTGAATGGGAATGAAATGTCATTCTGATATTGCACAACAAAGCGAGCAAAAGGCACGGTAAGATCGTAGCGCAAACCTTTTTCAGAAATCTGATTGGTGAGTTTTACGCTGTTCTTAGCCATTAAATCGGCATCGTTTGCTTTTTGGGCAAAGTCGCCAGAGTTCAAAATTTTAAATAGCAGTTTGTCGCCCTCTTCGCCATATTTCCCCATCAAAGTTGATAGGTTTTCCATGGCTGGAGTTTCAATGGGTTGGAATCCGTAAAGCTGAAATACAGAGCGGATGGTATCGAATATATAATTTCGGCGAGCCATTTCGGCTGGCGAGAAATCGCGTGTTCCTTTGGGAATAGATGGTTTTTGAGCCATGATTTTAGATTAAGCACTTTTAGCTCCCTCTAAGGGGGAGTTGAAAGGCGTAGGGTTTATATTTTACTTAGAGCTGCAAAGATATAGAAATTCTGTTTTCCTTGTTGCTCAAAAACTTTCCTTAGGAAATTTAGGCAGCCGTATTCTTTGTACTGAGTCGTAATCCGATGTATCCCCCAATACCTGCAACTAGCGAACCCATGAGGATTCCAATTTTGGAAGCATCGAGTAGGTAGGCTTGGTTGGTGGTATCGAAAGAGAGCTCTGCAATGAATAGAGACATGGTAAATCCAACTCCACCTAAAAGGGCGGTAAAGAAGATTTGCTTCATGTTCGTTCCGCGAGGAATTTTAGAAATGCCCAATTTAATGGCTAACCAGCAGAATAAGCTAATGCCAATGAGTTTGCCAAATACTAAGCCTGCGGCAATGGCAGACGAAACATCGAAATTAGCAAAGTCGCTACTGAATACAACTCCGGCATTGGCGAAGGCAAATATAGGCATGATGCCAAAACCTACCCATGAATGCCAAAAACTTTCTAATCGTTTTAGAGGGAAAAGACGTTTTTTGCGGTGCATTAGCGGAATGGTAAAGGCAAGCAATACGCCAGCGATAGTAGCATGAATGCCCGATAGTAGGAACAGATACCACACCACAACGCCTAGAGATAAATACAGCCAAGTGTTATATTTTTTGTAAAAGGTGAGGATAGACATGAAGCCTAGAATCAGCATACCGTATAAGATGTAAGCGGTATTGATTTCTGTGCTATAGAATAGGGCAATAACCACAATGGCTCCTAAATCATCGGCCACAGCAAAGGCAGTTAAGAACACTTTCAGCGAAGTAGGAATACGATTACCCAAAAGCTTGATGATACCCAGAGAAAAGGCGATGTCGGTTGCCATGGGAATGGCCCACCCGCTACTAGCATCAGGATGCTGGTTGAGGAGTTTAAAAACAATAATGGGGAAAATAATACCTCCAATGGCGGCAATGATGGGCAAGTTGGCTTTTTGGTAAGACGATAAATTTCCTACAAACACTTCTCGTTTTATTTCTAGCCCTACTTGGAAAAAGAAAATAGACATTAGCGCATCGTTTATCCAATGGTGCAAACTCATTTCGCCTAGTTTTCCCGGTAAGAAACTAAATTTTATGTGTAGGAAATGTTGATAAGTATCGAAATATCCAAGGTTTACAAATAGCAGCGTGAATAAGGTTACTGAAAGTAGAACAATGCTAGGTGCTGCTTCGTGATGTAGAAATTTACTAATCGGATGAGTTGACTTGCTCATATTAACGTTGTAACTAAAATTATAATGTAAATAAGAGGGCAAAATACAAACAAAAGTTCTTTATCTGAAATTTGAATTCAAAATATTAACAAAAAGATAGTTTTTTATCGTAAAAAATACCTCTAATGACGCTTGAAAAATAGTTGTTTCTCCTGCTAGATTGAGGTCAATAAGGATTTTTACACGCCTTCATTAAACGAAAAAGAGCACCGTTTTTCGATGCTCTTTTGTTTTATTGCTAGTGCCGTGTGAAGCACCAAATGCAATACTATAGTATTAACATTAATCTCCTACTAAATATGAATCACTTCATCATAGGCTGCAGCGGCAGCTTCCATAATGGCTTCGCTCATGGTAGGGTGAGGGTGAATGGTTTTCAATAGTTCATGCCCTGTAATTTCTAGTTTGCGGGCGATAACCATGCTTGAAATCATCTCAGTTACATTGCCACCAATGAGGTGTGCGCCGAGCAATTCACCATATTTGGCGTCGAAGATGAGCTTTACAAAGCCGTCTTTTTCGCCAGCAGCGCTAGCTTTACCTGAAGCCGAATAAGGGAATTTACCTACTTTAATTTCGTAGCCTGCTTCAACAGCCTTAGCCTCGGTTAAGCCCACCGATGAAACCTCAGGAATGGTGTAGGTACAGCCTGGAATGTTGGTGTAGTCGATAGGTGCAGGACTTTGCCCGGAAATTTTCTCTACACAGCAAATGCCTTCGGCAGATGCCACGTGAGCCAATGCTGGTCCGTGCACAATATCGCCAATGGCATACACGCCTTCTACATTGGTGCGATAGTAATCGTCTACCACAATTTTTGAGCCTTGCACTTCCACGCCTAATTCCTCTAAGCCAATGCCTTCGATGTTGGTTTGTATACCAACTGCCGATAGCACTATTTCAGCTTCTACTTCTTCTATGCCTTTTTTAGTCTTGATTTGCACTTTGCACAAATCGCCCGAAGTGTCTACCGACTCTACCGAAGAATCGGTTAGCACTTTCATCTTCATTTTTTTGAATGAGCGACCAAGTGTTTGTGAAACTTCCACATCTTCGTTGGGCACAATGTTTGGCAGATATTCCACCAAAGTTACTTGTGTGCCGATTGATTGATAGAAATAAGCAAATTCGCTACCAATAGCTCCCGAACCTACTACTACCATTGAAGCTGGTTGTTTAGGCAAGGTTAGGGCTTGACGATAGCCAATGATTTTTTTGCCATCTTGTGGTAAGTTTGGCAGCGCGCGTGAGCGCGCACCTGTTGCCAAAATGATATGTTTTGCTTCAACAGTTGTTTTACCACCTTCAGCATCGGTTACCTCTACTAGTCCTTTGCCAGCAAGCTTTCCAAAACCATTGATGACTTCAATTTTGTTCTTTTTAAACAAGAATTGAATACCTTTGCTCATGCCTTCGGCTACTCCGCGACTACGAGCCACCATGGCTTCGAAATCAGGCGACACGTTGCCCTCAATCTTTACACCATAGTCGGCAGCGTGTGCTGCATATTTGTAAGCTTGTGCACTTTTAAGAAGCGACTTTGTAGGAATACATCCCCAGTTGAGGCAAATTCCACCTAGGTTTTCTCGTTCTACTACGCCAACATTGAAGCCTAGTTGAGCAGCTCTAATGGCAGCCACATAACCGCCGGGACCACTACCGATAACTAATACATCATAACTCATATGCTTATAGTTTTAGCCCCCTTCATCTCCCCCTTGGGGAAGAGTTAGAAGCATTGATTTGTATATCTTTATTCTGATAACATTGCCGATAAAAAAAAGTTTAGTAGAAGCAAGGTGCGACTTGTCTCTCTGTGACTCTATCCCCCCCCTATGGGGAGTTAGAGGGGGCTTTCTTTTAGTTTAACAATTCTGCTAATTTTTTCTCTAATTCAGCACCACGAAGGTTTTTTGCCACAATCACCCCGTTAGGGTCGATAAGGAATGAAGCAGGAATAGATTTCACCCCGTAGAGAGCGGCAGCTTCGCTTTGCCAGAATTTCAAGTCCGACACGTGTGTCCAAGGCAAACCATCTTTTTCAATAGCTTCTTCCCATTTTGCTTTGTCTTTGTCGAGAGAAACAGCTAAAATATCGAAGTTTTTGCTGTTGAATTTTTTGTAGGCAGCCAACACATTGGGGTTTTCTTTGCGACAAGGTCCACACCATGAAGCCCAGAAATCAAGCAACACATATTTACCGCGGAAATCGCTCAAGCTTACAGCCGTTCCATCGGGTGTTGGTAGGGTGAAGTCGGGAGCAGGTTTGCCTTCGCTCACGGCATCTTGGGCCTCTTTTTGTGTTTTCATTTCGGCAATACCCTCGGTAAGCTGCGCATAGTAAGGGTTGTTTTCTGTGGCTGCGCCAGTAAGCTGATTTGTAAGTTTCTCTACCTCATCGAGGTCTAAGTTGCGTAGCAATTGGGTTTGAATGATGAAAGTTGCTACCACAGAATTATTGTGCTCTTTCACAAAGTTTTTAGTGAAGAAACGGAATTTTTCTTGTGAAGCTTCAGCGTTGACACGCACCTCTTCTTGGCGTTCTTCACTTTTAAGCACTCGTGCAGCAGTGTAGTCTTGATTGTATTTGCGCATAAGAGCCGATAGCTGATACATTTCATTTAGATAAGTGTTGAAAATATCATTCACTTCCGAGCCTTCTAGTTTGGTTACATCCATAGCCAGACTATCAGCATAAGCAGTAACATTAAAATCGGCAGGTTCTAATAAGAATTGGGCGAAATATTTTCCGTTGAAATTCAATGCTACTAACTCCACTTCGCCAGCTTCTTTGGCCGTAAAGGTGAATTTTCCATCCACCACCTGAGCCGAATCGAGCATGTCGATCGTGCGACCAACTGGTTTAGCTAAATAAACCATGCCAGAATCGGCATTCGCTATTGTACCTGTAATGGTATATTTGTTCTTGGGTTGACACGCTGAAGCTGCAATCATAAGAGCAATCACGAATAAGGGGAAAAGTTTTTTCATTTAATTGTAATTTTGAGTATTAAGTATTTAAGTGTGTATTGATGTGAAGAAACAAGAGCGAAGTTTTTTCGGGTTTCATTCTTTGCCTCTTAATTTTTTCAAGGCATTAAGTTTGAAAATTGTGTGTGCTACGCGAGTTATTCTTACACTTTCGCGTTTAACGATTTTAATTTTTTTGTGATTGAAAAATAGGTGTCTAATAATTGTTTAGCTGCAACAAATGAACTTAATTCATCGTTCAGTACTTGACTTTCTTTTGTTGTAATGAGGCTCTTTATCTGGTCGTTAAGATAGAAGTTCGAACGCAATTGTTCATTAATAGTTTCATACATCCAATATTTTGCTTGTTCGCTTCGTCGCTCTTGGAAATAGCCGCTTTGATTGGTGTGGCTCATGTAGTCGGTTGCTGTTTTCCACACTTCGGCAATGCCGGTGCCCTTGTAAGCCGAGCTGGTGAGCACCTGTGGTGTCCAGCCCGAAAGGGTGGGCGGGAAGAGGTGAAGTGCATTCATATACTGTACGCGTGCCATTTCTGCACGCTCTATATTGTCGCCATCGGCTTTGTTAATCGTAATAGCATCTGCCATTTCCATAATACCACGTTTAATGCCTTGCAGCTCATCGCCAGCACCCGAAAGCATGAGTAAGAGGAAGAAATCAACCATAGAATGTACGGCAGTTTCACTTTGTCCAACCCCCACAGTTTCAATGAAAATCACATCGAATCCTGCCGCTTCACACAAAATAATAGTTTCCCGAGTTTTACGTGCTACTCCACCTAGCGAACCTGCCGATGGAGAAGGACGAATGTAGGCATTTTTGTTGCTAGAAAGCTCTTCCATGCGTGTTTTGTCGCCTAAAATACTCCCTTTGCTTCGTTCACTACTAGGGTCGATGGCAAGTACCGCAAGTTGATGTCCTTGGTCGGTTACGTGTTTCCCCAATGCCTCAATGGTAGTGCTTTTTCCCACACCGGGCACACCTGTAATGCCAATGCGAATAGATTTTCCACTGTGTGGCAAGCATCGCTCAATGATTTGTTGCGCCATGTCGTAGTGCTCTTTTTTCGAGCTTTCTACTAATGTTACCGCTTGACTTAAAATCGTGCGGTCGCCAGCTAATATACCCTCTATATATTGGTCTAGCGTGGGTGCTTTCCGTTTCTTATGCTGAAGGAATCGAGCAATGGCATTATCGTCGTAAGATTTGGGCTGCTCAATGCCACCATTTACAGTCAGTCCCATATATTTTTCGCTATTCTCCACGTGATGGTGGTCGTCGTGATGTTCGCTCATAATAGTATCTTTTTTTAATCCCCATAATGGGAATAAACATTAAGATGCGAAAATAATGATTTTCTACTAAGAATGTAGTTTGTGTGGCTTTTATTTCAGCATCTCTTAGATTCCATTAGTAAACGCCCGTTTTGTCTTATCCCACAAATTTAAAGAATAAATCTCTAGGATTTTAAACCTTTTTAGGTCTTCTGTTTGTTTTATATTGAACGTTCATAAAAAACTTATCATCAAACTTCAATATGTTTGACAATCAATACAAAATGAACGTTCATATAAAATTAGTCGGAGACGTAGAAAAGAATTAAAATTCGAAAAAAACTAAAAAACATTCTTTAAATTTGTGGGATAAGACAAAACGGGCGTTTGGTTCTAGAATCTACGTGCCACAATTAAAATGTAATGCTTTTGCAAGCAAGAAGATGTCTGTACTCCTTTGGGAGTCGGGCATCTTTGATTTTTGGGGGAAGTCAATCCTTTAATTCGAACAGAGTAAAAGTTATGTGTTTTCAAGCGTTATATTGCTTCAATTTCGTTTTCGGAAAGACCCGTGTATTTTGTAATCATGTTGGTGGACATTCCGTCGGCATTTAGCATTTGTTCGATACGGAGTTTTTCTTCTTCTCGTCCCTCTTCTCTGTCTTCCTCTTTGGCGTCATCTTGAATAGAGGTTTCGGTGTTGATTACATCGCAATATTTATCGTAATAACCTGAGTTTCGGATAAGATTTTGCTTCAGGTTAGTAGTTCAATTACAAAAATATAAAACAATTAGGAATTGTGAATTGATAATCAGCCAATTTCCACATTGAGCTGTTTTTATGAATGATGTTTAAGAGAATAGGTTAGTCGGGAAAACTTTCACAGTAAGCATTCGTGACTAGGGACTGAAAGTCTGTTTTGTATTTTTAATGCATAGCAAATGGTTTTTCTTGCATTTTTTCGCATTTGACTATTTCATAGGTTTTTAATATTCTACTTGTATTTATTCATCAATCAATTGCGGCTATTAAAAGTAAAAAATGCAAGTGGATTGTCTGATTTATCCTTTTTCTCAACAAAAATACAAGCTATCTGACCAGCAGAATACTTTTTTTCTAATGCAAATGAGCTTAGTTTAATGAGTCGAAGCTCTGTGTTGTTTACCAATGGCGAGAAAATATCAACCTTGGCACAAGATTTGTTTCAAAATAAATCCTGTGCTGAAGGCTTATCTAAAAACTCCGTTTACTACTTCTTGGCATTTCCAAATTTTCGCCTTACTTTAGAGGCTGCAAAGCCAAAATGAAGAATCGCGTCCCAAATAATCTATCGAAGTGGGGCGTTGTGGCGAATTGAAGAATAAATATGAGATACATTTTACATACCTTATTATTGGTGATGTTATTCGCATCTTGTCGAACGGCAGAAGTGAAAGAAGTAAACATAGGCAAAGGATGGAGTAGAAATTCGGTGAATGTGGTGAAATTCCGCAAAAATTCACTCGTTACCCATGGCGATTATCAGTTTGCTGCCTATTACGATGACCATGCGCAGGTAATTGTGGCAAAGCGCAAGCTTGATTCCAACGAATGGGAGTTGAAAAACACAGGCTTCACAGGCAATGTCAACGATGCCCATAACAGTATTTCCATCATGACCGATGGCGACGGATTTCTGCACCTCAGTTGGGATCATCATAATAATGCACTTCGTTATGCTCGAAGCACAGAGCCGTTAGGTGTTGATTTTCAGCGCCTCGACACCATGACAGGTGACCTTGAACAAGTAGTTACCTATCCTGAATTTTATCAGCTTGCCGATGGGAATCTCATTTTTTGCTACCGCGATGGCGGCTCAGGGCATGGAAATATGGTGATGAATCGTTACGATTGCGCAACAAAATCGTGGGTGCAACTTCATAATAACCTCATCGATGGCGAAGGCAAACGCAATGCCTATTGGCAAATGTGCACCGATGTGAAAGGAAACATACACCTAACGTGGACTTGGCGCGAATCATGGTTAGTAGAAACCAATCATGACATTTGTTATGCCTATTCGTCAGATGGCGGAATCACATGGAAAAACTCAAACGATGAGTATTACGAATTGCCTATCACCCAGCAATCTTCAGAAATAGCTTGGCACATTCCGCAAAATTCAAATCTCATGAATCAAACCTCCATGAGTGCCGATGCTGAAGGAAACCCTTATGTGGTGAACTATTGGAATTCCGATAGTATCACACAATACAAAGTAGTATATCACACCGAAGGAAATTGGCGACTTATCAATACCAATTTCAGAACCGAAGATTTTAATCTAGCAGGTGGGGGCACGAAGCGTATCCCCATTTCTCGACCAGAAATACTAGTACATAATCAATCCATCTATTTGGTGTTTCGCGATGAAGAGCGAGGAAACAAGGTAAGCCTAGCCACCTATAGCCAAAAACGCAAACGATGGCAAGTACAAGATTTATCATCAGAAGCAGTGGGGCATTGGGAACCTAGTATCGACTCCGAACTTTGGAAAGCTAAGCAACAATTACATATTTTCAACCAAAATGTATCGCAAATTGATGGTGAAGGAAAAGATGAAAATATTCAGCCCACTTGGGTGCAAGTGTTAGAGGTGTCTTGAGTTGCTCGCGTAGCTTGTAGGGTTTAATCCTTGCGTTATTCAACCACAATAGGGCAATTTAAGCCCAACTCAAGAAAGTCTCGCTTTTCAGGAGGTAGTTGTTGAAAAAAATATATATGTCGATTGATCTTTATCAATACTTACATTAGTCTTTGGTTTGTAGTAGCTTATCGAACTTAATGTGGATACAATTGTTCAAGTGGTGTTTAAAAATTAATGCTTAGATAAAAAATATTAAGGCTTAGAATTTTGTCCTTATTAACTTTAACTTAATTTTGCAAGAGCGCAAAAGAAAGCACAGAATAGAAATGGAAGATCAAAATTTCAAATACGTAGAAGATCTAACAAAATACCAACGTCAGATTACTACTCAAGTACAGATTGGAGAGTTAAACCTAGGAAGTAATGTGCCTATTCGAGTTCAATCGATGACAGACACAAAAACAAGTGACACCGATGCCTGTGTTGACCAAATCATCCGCATAGTAAAAGCTGGGGGCGACTTGGTGCGCCTTACTGTGAAAAGCAAAGCCGATGCTGAAAATCTGAAAAACATAAAAGAAGAGCTCGTGAATAGAGGATACAACACGCCACTAGTGGCCGATATTCACTTCACGCCAGCCCTGGGGTTAATAGCAGCACTATATGTAGATAAGGTGCGTGTAAACCCCGGAAACTTTTATGATGGCAGAGCAACATTTGCACATCACATCTATACCAATGAGGAATATAAAGAAGAGTTGATGAAAATCGAAGAGCTTTTCATTCTCTTCTTAGCCGAATTGAAGAAAACAAACACGGCATTGCGCATCGGGGCTAATCAAGGTTCGCTTTCCGACCGCATCATGAGCAGATATGGCGATACCCCAGCAGGTATTAGCGAATCGGTGCTTGAATTCCTGCGCATTTGTAAGAAAGTAGATTTCAACAATGTGGTGGTGTCTATCAAATCGAGCAATGCTAGAACAATGGTTTACACCGCTCGTTTGCTCAACAAGCGTATGCGAGTGGAAGAAATGAATTTCCCGTTCCACTTAGGCGTTACAGAAGCAGGCGAAGGCGAAGATGGTCGTATTAAATCGGCAGTGGGCATTGGTGTATTGCTAGCAGATGGCATTGGCGACACCATTCGAGTATCGCTCACCGAAGATCCGGCAAGAGAAGTGCCTGTTGCGAAGAAAATAATTTCACACATAACCTCTTACCGAGGTCATGCACCGATAAAAGCACCGTTGTTTGCACAAGGAAATCCATTTGAATACGAAAAACGAGAAACTCGTCCGGTCATGAAAATGGGTGGTGATCAAGTGCCCGTGGTTATTTCCGATTTAGGAGAACGAAACCTATCCGAAATCTTGCCCATGCGCACACATCAAGTGCCCGATTATTTCTTGAAAGACGATGAAATATTAGATATTGAAGGAAATTCTTACCCTATTCTTTCGCTCGAAGAATACTTATTTGGTGGTAGCCATTGGGGGCAGATGAAATTCATCAGAACTGATAAGCAAGAGTTTGAGCGCTTCATGGATAAGAACCCAGAGATTATGACCAAACTGAAGCAAACACGCAAAACCGTCATTTTGCTTGAAAGCTTCAATAAAAACCCATTAGCCGAAATGCGCGCTTTCTTCATGGCATTAGAATCGCACATTTGGCAAGTGCCCATCGTGTTGATGCGTGCCTACAATGAGCAAAACCTAGAAGATTTGCAAATCAAAGCTGCCATTGATTTAGGTGGATTGTTGCTCGATGGCTATGGTGATGGTATTTGCTTAACGAATGCAGACAACAGCACCACTATGACCGATCTAAAAGATTTGAGCTTCTCATTGCTTCAAGCCGCTCGTATGCGTGTGTCGAAAACCGAATTTATTAGCTGTCCGGGTTGTGGTAGAACACTGTTCCATTTGCAAGAAACCACGCGAAGAGTGAAAGAGCATTTCAATCACCTCAACCATTTGAAAATTGGAGTTATGGGTTGTATTGTGAATGGTCCCGGTGAGATGGGTGATGTAGATTATGGTTTTGTGGGTGCTGGTAATGAAAAAATAAACCTCTATAAAGGACAAAAACTCATGAAACGGCATATTCCCTATGAAAATGCCGTGGAAGAGTTGGAAGCACTGATAAGAGAAAACAACGATTGGAGGGATATTGAATAATGCATACACTGTATTTATTGTTGGGGGGGAATTTAGGTGATAAACAAGCAATCTTTAATCAAGCCACAGGTCGATTAACTGAAGAGCTCGGAACATTGCTAAACACCTCATCAATCTTTGAAACTGAACCTTGGGGATTTGAAGCCGATGATTTGTTCTGGAATCAGGTGCTCGTTATTGAAACCGAGAAGACTCCGCAAGGAGTATTGCAAATTACCAAATCGATTGAAAACGAATTGGGTAGAGTGCGTGGGGAAGAACGATATGCATCGCGCACCATCGATATAGATTTGTTGTTTTACGACGACTTGTGTTTAGAGGAAGATAACCTACAATTGCCGCACCCACGCATGATTAATCGTCGTTTTGTGCTTGTACCTTTGTATGAAATTGCGTCAGATGTTGTGCATCCAAAGTTTCAAAAGACCATTGAACAATTGCTAGTCGAATGTGAAGACAAGCTACAAGCAACGGCAGTAGAAAAATATAGGTAGAAATTCTCTATGTAGGATTTTCGAATTAAGAAATTTAGTAAAAATAAAAGTTCCTAAGTGTACCTCGCATTCAGCGTTAGGCCACTTAGGAACTTTTTCTATTCTTGGGGTCCCTTTGAGGAATTTTCCCTGTTAGTTTTTAAGCACCTTGTCGCTAAGTGCTTGAAGGGTGCATTGTTTATTTTCAGTAGAGACTAACACCGAGATGTTATGACTACTACCACCGTAAGAAATCATGCGAACAGGAATATTTTCTAAAGCAGTGAAAACTTTCGATGCAAAGTGGTTTTCTTCCGAAATAATATCGCCCACAATGCAAACAATACTAAGGTCAGTATCCACTTCTACTTGAGCAAAATGTTTCAACTCTTCCACAATTTCACTCAGCTTGTCGGTATTGTCAATAGTTAGCGAAACAGCCACCTCTGAAGTGGTTACCATATCAACAGGAGTTCTGTGTTTCTCGAAGATTTCAAAGATAGTGCGCATAAATCCGTAAGCCATAAGCATACGATAAGAGCGAATCTTAATGGCAATAATACCATCCTTAGCAGCTACAGCTTTAATGCCCGAACCGCTCGACTCACGAGTGATAAGCGTTCCGCTGTCGCTTGGGTTCATCGTGTTTTTCAAGCGCACAGGAATGTTGTGTAACTTCGCAGGAAGAACCGTTTGAGGGTGTAGAATCTTCGCCCCGAAATATGCCAACTCAGCAGCTTCGTTGAATGAAAGTTGCTCAACTTTTTTTGTACCCTCCACAAAACGAGGATCATTATTGTGGAAACCGTCGATATCAGTCCAAATTTGCACTTCTTGACTTCCAATAGCTGCACCAATCAAAGAAGCAGTATAGTCTGAACCTCCACGTTGTAGGTTATCTATTTCACCTAAATGATTTCTACAAATAAAACCTTGTGTAATATAGTAATCAGCAGGCTCTACCTCGCTAATTGTTGCTTTAAGTAGAGGAGCAATGATGTGTGCATCGGCTGCTTTATCTTCATCAATGCGCATGAAATCAAGAGCAGGAATCAGCTGTGTTTGATGTCCATTGGCAAGCATTAATTGGGTAAAAAGCGCTGTAGAAATTAGCTCGCCTTGAGCTAAAATCGTTTTGGTGCCAACCTTGCAGTTAAACTCCCCAACGGTTTGTTGACGAATAGTGTCGAAGGCTTTTCTGATAGCTAATTCACCAGTTGACTTGTATTCGCCTTGCAAAAGTTGACTAACAACTTGCGCATAATTGCTCTCTAGTGCAGCAATCTTTGCAGAAGCAGCTTCTTTGTTCTTGCTAGCTAAATAAGTAGCAATTTCAACGAGAGCATTAGTTGTGCCCGACATGGCAGATAACACCACAATCTTTTGTTCTCCGTCGGTAACTAGTTTCATGACAGCGTTCATGTTCTCAACACTACCCACTGATGTTCCACCAAACTTAAAGACTTTCATTTTCTGATTTATTTATATGCTTGAAATTATAAAATAGCGATAGTAGAATGAATTTACTATCGCTATTTGTTTGCGTTATGCTTGTGCAGCTTTGTTGTCAATTCTTTTAACCACCACACCATAGATAATAAGAGCGATAGCTGAAATTAAAGCGATGGCACCAAAATAATACCAAATGTAGTGTGCATGAGCTGTAGCTTCGTGCCATGCCTCCGTACGTCCACCAAATAAAGCTGGAGATGGGCAATACTCTTCGAGCAAGAAACCCGACATAATGAAGCCAAATAAACTCGAAAGGAAAGAGTGCAAATGGCTAAAACCAAGATACAATCCTTCTTCACCTTTTGGTGCTTGTAGTGAGAAATACTCAAGAAAGCGAGGCGAAATGAACGATTCGGCTAATCCTTGGAAAGCGATACCCACAATCATCATGAAAGCGATGGGGTGCATACCAAATGGCATAGCGGCTTCGGGAGAAAATATATTGCCTGCAGCCATACAAAGAGCGGAAATAGGCATAATGAACATACCGATAGTCATCGAAAATAAAGCTGTTTTCTTCTTCATCAGCGAGGTAATAAGTGCCACAGTACTGAACACAACTAAGGGGTTCACGTTGGCATACCAACTAGGCGATGCGCCTTCACCTGCCATACGCAATACATATTTAGGCATGGTGGCATAAAGCTGATGTTGCACCAACCAGAAACCTGTGATGATAACAATCAAGATAATTAAACGAGCGTTGGTAAGCACACGGATGAAAGCTTGCCAGATTTCGGCAAAAGTTTTGCTTCCTTTGTCTTCTGCCACAGGTTTGAAGAATGCAATTACGGCTATTAAAGCTACCAATGTCATGGCGGCAGAGAAATAGCTGATGTAGATATATCCCAAGTCGCCCATAGCATCGCGGAGAGGTTTCACTACTGTTTTCCCAGAGAAAGCACCAATGTTTACAATGGTGTAAAAGATAGAAAACCCTTGTGCTCGGTTTTCAGCCGTAGTTTCACGCGAAACAGTTCCGGTAATTACCGATTTAATGAAGCTACCTCCGATGATGATCAAAGCCATGATTGGGATAATCGTGTAGCGTTGATTAGAGTGCTCAATTCCGCTAAACACAATTTCTTTACCATAGCTAACCAAGCCAGCACTTTCTAGAACTGAAGGGAAAGCTCCTAAACCAAGGTAGCCCAATGTGAGCAAGCCAAAGGCAAGAACCAACGACTGTTTAAAACCGATTTTATCGGCCACAGCACCAGCGAAAGTGGGTAAGAAATAAAGCAGAGCCGAGAATGTTCCGGCAATAGCAGCTGCTTGCACATCGGTGAAAGCAAGAATGTTTGAAAGATAAAGTGTGATATCGATAAACACGCCATAATAGGCGGCACGCTCCAAAAGCTCAGCGAAATTGGCAACCCAAAACGCCTGTGAAAATTTTGTTTTTTCTGACATAAATTAAAAGTTGTAAAAATAACGTCTGCAAAGATAACATTTTATCTGTATATATTTATTGCTAAATGCTTAACCGTCATTTATTCTGAAATTTTCTATTGTCATTGTTTATCTTGTTGAAATTGCGGACTTCCCTTTGGAGTGGGAATTAAAAACACTTATCATAACTTCAGTTTGAATTGGAGATGATTTCAAAAAAAAACAGGATATAAGGAAAATATCTTCACATTTTTTAATGATAGTAAAATTAAACGATTATATCGGAAATGTGCTCTAAACAACCAGATCGAAAAAAAAAACAAGATGATGAAATTAAGTAATAAAGTTAAAGCCTTCGGATTGGTGATAGCAATGATGGGAGTATCGTTGTTGTCGAGTGCTCAAGCTAATGGTCCTAAACTTAGCGATGAAGATCGAGCTAAGGTGGATGGAATTAAATCGAGTTATCAAGAGAAGATAGCAGGAAAGCAATTAGAGGTGAGACAGTATGAAGCCGAGTTGTATGTACTTCTGTTGGCTGATAAGAATAACAGCTCAAAGGCGCAAACTTTGGTTGAAAAACTTGTAGACGCAAGATTTTCTTGGAGAAATATGCAGGCAGATATGATGCGAAAAATAAATGCTGAAGTTCCTAGTGCGAGGCTGGCTATGTCGCATCCTTCATCAAGAGGACAGTTTGCAGAATCTCATGGAAATCCACCTGTGAAAGGCGATGCGCCCTGTGGTAGATTTGATGGGGGTAATAAGGACGAGTGTAATAATGAAAATAGAGCTAAGCAAGAAATGGCTGAATTACCTCGTATTAAAAAAGGAGTGCAAGGATATACAAGAGGAATTCAAGGAGAACCAAGAGGTGTGCAGCTTAGGACTCAAGAAAGCGATGCCGTGAAGGAAATAAAAGCTAAGTATCAAGCTGAACGAAAAGATTTGATTAGTGCTCAATTTTCAGAAGAAAAACGCAAAGCGATGCAAGAAGAGCAAAAGGCAATGCAAAAACAAATGAAAGTGCTAGAAATAAAAGAATACTACGAGATTTTAAATGCCTTGCCTGAGGCAGAGCAAGTACAGTATAAAATAGCGCAAGCTCAGCGCATAGCTATAGAATCTCACGTGAGTCAAGGAGGAAGAGATAAAGCATTGTGGATGGGTCAAAGAATGGAAAACGAAAAGGCTAGGCGATTTCAAGCTCAGCAATAAAAAGGCTATTTGTGGTTTAGTTAGTTAGGGGGCATCTCGTGAAGGGGTGCCCTTTTTTTATGGGTTTGCTTATAAAATATAGGCTTTGGGCAGTTGAAAGCTAAGACATTTTTGTAACTTTGCTTTAATGTAAAACAAACAAGATTATGACGAAATATAAAAGAGTACTATTGAAACTCAGTGGCGAATCACTGATGGGAAGCCAGGAGTATGGCATTGATACGGTTAGATTGAATGATTATGCCGAGGAAATTAGGAATGTTACAGAGTTAGGAACTCAGGTGGCTATTGTTATTGGTGGAGGTAATATTTTCCGCGGATTGAGTGGAACTTCTAAGGGATTCGATCGTGTGAAAGGCGACCAAATGGGTATGCTTGCTACCGTGATTAATAGTTTGGCACTACATTCAGCGTTAACATCGGTGGGTGTGAAGTCGCGTGTGCTTACTTCCATTAGAATGGAGCCTATCGGAGAGTTTTATTCGAAAGATAAAGCTTTAGAAAGTATGAATAACGGTGAGGTGGTTATCCTTTCAGCGGGAACAGGAAATCCGTTTTTCACTACCGACACAGGTTCTTCGCTTCGAGGTATTGAAATTGGTGCCGATGTGATGTTGAAAGGTACCCGTGTGGATGGAATTTACACTGCTGACCCCGAAAAAGATTCTACAGCAACTAAATTTGATACAATTACTTTTGATGAAATTTATAATCGAGGTTTGAAGATTATGGATTTGACAGCCACCACCATGTGTAAAGAAAATAATTTGTCGATCATAGTGTTTGATATGGATACAAAAGGCAACCTGACAAGATTAATGTCTGGCGAAAATATTGGAACTGTAGTTACGGTGTAGTAGCCGGCTTGGAAACTTCTAGGTTGAGTTTTGAGTAGTTAGTACTTTAAACTTATATAAATAATCAACCCGATTTTACGAGCGTAAAATCGGGTTGATTATTTATATGGGGCTGCTAGGCTTATTCTACTTTCGGTATGATGTGAAAGTTTTCGCCGGGGAAGGTACTTAGCTTTTTAGCTCGTGGGCGCTTGAAGGATAAACGAATGTCGTGCCCATCGTCCATGTTGAAATATTTCACGGTGAAAGGGTAGAATCCGGGATTGAGTTCTATTTGACCTGATCGGGTATTGTCATAGCTGAATCCATCGTTGTCAATTACGAGGTTGTCGCCAATGTAAAGTGAAGAACCACAGATACTCCAAAGCTGGAAGTAGTAAAGCCCTTTAGCATCTACTTTTAAGAAGCCGCTAAATTCCCAACCACGCATAACTCCTAAAATATCAGATGAAATGTACATCCACTTGAGTTTGCCCGAGGAGATGGGAGTTCCTCCAATTTCTCGAGTGGAATAAAAAGGTCCTTGAAATACCTTATAGTTTACTCCTTGTTCGGTGAGGCTAAGTTGTGTAGGTTGTTGATGGTGATGTTTGAGTTTCGATGTTACGGTGTAGCTTCTTTTGCCACTTGGCAAGTAGCTTGCTGTTTTAAATATGATGGAATCGCGAAGAGGAATTGTTATTTTAGCGGTGTATAATTCCGATTGAAGGCTAGGTTCGCTACCATCGGTGGTGAAGTATATTTGTGCTTCTTTTGAAGAACAAGTAAGTTGAATGTCCACTATTCTTGATGTGTATAGCTGAATCGGACTTAGTCCTTCGGGTGGAGGCACTCTGAAATTAATATCGTTGGCGTATAATCGAGCGTATTCTTCATCGAGGCGTTTGATGAAACTCTTGAAGTTTTTGTTTTCGGGTTGTGTCCAAAGTACTTCAGATAGGGCTTGAACTCTGGGGAAGTACATATATTCGGTGTGTGCATCGGAATGTATGTATTCTCGCCAAAGGTTTGCTTGTCCACCGATGATGTTTTGTTTCACTTTCTCGTCGAGGTAGAAAGGGGCAGGGTCGTATTTGTACACTTTTTCCAAGTCAACAGGACCTCCAATGCTGAGTGGTTCTTGGGGGTCGATGCTTTGAAGCATATCGAGATATACGGTATTGGCAGGTGTCATTACAGTCTTATGTCCAAGTTCAGAGGCTTTTATCCCTCCTTTTTCGCCACGCCAACTCATAATGGCAGCTCCTTCAGGAATCCCACCTTGCAATATTTCGTCCCATCCAATGATGTTCTTCCCTTTTGTTTCAAGGTATTTACCCATTCGGGCAATGAAGTATGATTGCAATTCATGCTCGTTTTTGCAGCCTGTTTCTTTCATGCGTTTCTGACAAAGTTCACATTTCTCCCAATGAGCGGTTGGACATTCATCTCCTCCTACATGAATATATTCGTAAGGAAATAGTTTTACAAATTCGTCAAGTACATCTTGCACAAATTCGAATGTTTCATCTTTTCCGGCGCAAAAAATATTTTCCGATACCCCCCATCGAGTCCATACCTTTACGGAATCACCGGGGAAGCATCCGAGTTGAGGATAGGCGGCAAGCACGGCTTGTGCGTGTCCGGGCATTTCTAGCTCGGGCATTACATTGATGTGTAGTTTTGCGGCATATGCTACTACTTCTTTTACTTGCTCTTGGGTGTAGTATCCTTGCACTTTTTCATATTCGTATTGATAAGGTTGGCGAGTGAGGTGTCCCACGAGTGAAGAGTCGCGCGTGGCGCCAACGCTAACTAGCCGTGGATATTTTGGTATTTCAATGCGCCAGCCTTGGTCGTCGGTAAGGTGCCAGTGGAAAACGTTGAGTTTCACGCGAGCCATTTGATCGAGCAGGCGTTTGATTTCGTCAACCTCTGAGAAATGTCGAGAAACATCAAGGTGCATTCCGCGCCATTCGAAGCGGGGAGTGTCTTCAATTTGAACAAGTGGAATTTCAGTTGTTTTATTCTCTGCAGGGAAAAGCTGCAAGAAAGTTTGCACGCCATAGAAGATGCCTGTGCTTGTGCTTGCGCTTATGGTGTAGATGTCCTCGCTTGCATTTATTCGATAGGCTTCTTCTCCTTCGATATTTTCATTTATTTGTAATTCTATTCTTCTTTTCCCATGATTGCTAGTCATGAGTTGGTGTCCTCTTTTTCGAAGTTCTGTTTGCAAGAATTGAGCTTCATTCACAAGTGAGGTGTCGATGTATATAATTCGAGTGTTTTCATCGAGCAAGAAAGAGCCTGTGGAAATGCTGATTTTGTTGGGTTGTGGGATTAGGTTGAGTGGGGTGCTTTGGGCAAAAACTGCCACAGATGAGAACCACACTAAGGAGATGAGTGTAAGTTTCTTTAGCATGACTGAGAGTGGTGTAAAGTTGTAAATGTGTGACAAATATAATGTTTTTAGCAGTTGATTGTTGGATATTAACGATAGATTTTAGTTTCAAAACGAGTAGGCGACTTTTGTTTGCTAGGCTGTTGAGGTTTTATTGTATATGGGGGAGAATGGTAATTGGGTAGGCTGTAAATTTATTTTGTTATGCTGCGATGGTGAAGTGTGTTTTTTTATTGATGCATTAATCACTGAAGTAATTTAAAAAGATTAAATTTGGAATTTACGTCAAATGAAATGCAACGCGTGGTTCAAATGGTGTTTGTGGAAAGTGTGCAAAGCAATCTATAATAATAAGTATATGACAAAGAAAACAGTATCCTTAGTGCTTGGTAGTGGAGGGGCTCGGGGGCTTGCTCACATTGGAGTTATTCGGTGGCTGCTAGAAAATGATTATGAAATTAAGTCGATTGCCGGCTGTTCTATTGGTTCGCTTATTGGCGGAGTGTATGCGGCTGGAAAGTTGGACCAGCTAGAGGGGTGGATGCGTTCGATTAATATGCTTGACATGGCTACTTTGCTTGATGTTTCTTGGGGGAATGGAGGGCTGTTTAAGGGCGAAAAAATTATAAATACGCTCATTGATTTTCTGGAAGATATTGAAATCGAGGATTTATCGGTGTCATTTACCGCTGTGGCTACTGACATTGTTACAGAGAAAGAAGTGTGGATTAGCACGGGGTCGTTGTTTGATGCTATTCGTGCTTCGATTTCGCTTCCGTTGTTTTTTACGCCTGTGAAGTATAAAGACTATATTTTGATTGATGGGGGCGTGTTAAATCCGGTGCCCATTGCGCCTACTTTTCGAGATGAAACAGATTTGACTATTGCGGTAAACTTAGGTGGGGCATTAATTGTAGAAGAGCACCCAGAACCGGTGAGCTTTGAGGTGGGAGATGAAAGCTCGCCATTTCGCCAAGGAATTAAAAATTTTATTCAGAGTTTTGAGAAAGAAAAGAATCTTGCGGCTAAAAGTTTGGGAATCTATGATGTGGCAGATAAAGCTTTCGACACGATGCAGAGCACGATAGCGCGCACAAAGATAGCATCCTATCCGCCTGATGTAGAGATTGAAATTGCGCGAAATGCTTGTGGAACACTAGAGTTTGATCGGGCATCAGAAATGATTGAGTTGGGATATAGCAAGGCACAGCTGGCGTTTTCGTCCAAATAGATTTGAATAGGAGTTAAACTACGGGATGATTCAAATACGGGTTTGTGTAAGTAAACTGAATAGTTAACTTTGTGCAATGATTAGGAAAGTGATTGTGTAAAAAGATAACTTTGTGCACTTTTATAACAGAATATGAAGCAATATTTAGAGCTACTCAACCATGTGCTAACGCATGGGGCAACAAAAGGAGACCGAACAGGCACAGGTACACAAAGTGTGTTTGGATATCAAATGCGATTTAATTTAGCCGATGGGTTTCCATTGGTAACGACCAAAAAAACGCATTTGAAATCGATTATTCATGAGCTGCTGTGGTTTTTGGCTGGCGATACCAACATCAAATATCTTAATGATAATGGCGTGCGCATATGGAATGAGTGGGCCGATGAAAATGGCGACTTGGGGCATGTTTATGGTCACCAATGGCGTAGCTGGGGAAAATATGGTGGGGGGCATATCGACCAGATAGCACAATTGGAGCACGATTTGAAGCACAATCCCAATTCGCGTCGCCACTTGGTTTGTGCGTGGAATGTAGCAGAGGTGAATGACATGGCATTGCCACCTTGTCATTGCTTGTTTCAATTTTATGTGGCCGATGGTAAGCTCTCTTGTCAGCTTTATCAGCGCAGTGCCGACACCTTTTTGGGTGTGCCCTTCAACATTGCATCTTATGCTTTGCTTACTCAAATGTTGGCGCAGGTGTGCGGACTGGAACCCAGCGATTTTATTTGGACTGGTGGCGACGTACATATATATAATGACCACATGGATCAGGTGAAATTGCAATTATCGCGAGAACCATTCGCACTACCCACCATGAAAATTAATCCAGAGGTGAAGTCTATTTTTGATTTTAAATATGAAGACTTCGAATTGGTGAACTATCATGCTCACCCTCATATTGCAGGAAAGGTGTCGGTGTAGTAAGTTTTGGGGCAAAAAAAATTGCGTTCAATATAGACTTTGGTCTTTTTTGCACAAAAATGGACTTGCTTGCTTAATCTTGCTTGTATTTTTGTTGAAAAAAAGACTTCGTCGGATGGTCTGACTTGTATTTTTGTTGTAAAAAGTAGCGGGCGTTACTGGCTACTTGCATTTTTTTAGAAGCAAAATTGTAACTTTTTGTGGAATAGTGTTTTGCGAAAAAGTACAAGCTATGCTAAGAAAAAGTGAAGCAGATGTATAGCGCAGCGCCATACAACCAGGCGGCATCTTGAAGCTAACCCTCGCCCTACCTACTTACCCATACGCTTAGACTTTGTAAAGTGCAGAATTGGAAATTAGGGCAATATCTTAAGCGGCACTTAGGTTATTAAGGTTTCAGTAGAAATTTTGAAATAAAAAGCCTATTGAACTAGTTAAATATATTCTAATTTAATTCCGCCAACGGCTTGTTGTTAATGCAGAAGTGGTTTTCGATCGCTTGCTATGCTGCAGGACTCCGTTGTGGTTTTGCCAGAAAAGTGATATTTTTGCTCTCGTTTAAATCATACTTAACGACAAATGACAAACATCGCTCTCATTGTAGCCATTGCAGAAGATAAAGGCATTGGTAGAGCCAACGATATGTTGGTTTATATTTCGGAAGACCTCAAACGATTTAAAGCAATTACTTCGGGGCATACCATTATTATGGGGCGAAAAACATTGCTTTCTTTGCCCAAATATCCGCTGCCTAATCGTAGGCACATTGTGATTACAAGCGATGTTGAAGCGCAGTTTGATGGTTGCGAGGTGGTGCATTCGGTAGAGGAAGCTTTGGTAAAGGTGGAAGGCGAATCGGAAGCCTTTGTAATTGGAGGAGGTTCAATCTATAATCAGTTTTACGCTCACGCCAATAAACTATATCTCACTCAGATACATCGAACTTTTGAGGGGGCTGATGTGTTCTTCTCATCATATAGCCCTGAAGATTGGACCATAGCAAGTGCAGAAAAACACCACGATGGAAAAAATAATTTAGATTATTCGTTTATTGATTTGGTGAAGGCTCCCTCCCGCTCTACTGAGGGGGATAGCTAGAGAAACGCTACCCATGTTCTGCATATTAACCTGAGTTTCGGATAAGATTTTGCCTCAGGTTGTTCTGCTCAAAAACTGAGCAAAAGGCTTCTAATTGCAGCTATTTTTGAAATAAATCCTGTGGTGAAAGCTTATCCGAAACTCAGGTTGTTAAATAATAACGGCATAAGCCACAAAAAAACACCCCTGAATTTCTATTCTTCCCCTTGGGGAGCTTAGATGGGGATTAAATCATGAAACAAGCTTTATTTGGGAAAACCCTATCGGAATTGCAAGCTATCTGCTTGGAATTGAACTTGCCGAAATTTACCGCTAAGCAAATTTGCGATTGGCTATATAAAAAAGAAATCAGCTCGATTGAAGAAATGAGTAACCTTTCAAAGAAGGCGCGCGAATTGTTGCAAGAGCACTATGATTTTGGGTTGATTTCTCCCATAAAAGTACAGGAAAGCACCGATGGTACGAAGAAATATTTATTCCCTACCACCGATGGGAAATACATTGAAACAGCCATGATTCCCGATCGCGATCGACGCACCGTTTGCGTATCATCGCAAGTGGGCTGCAAGATGAACTGCCTGTTTTGCATGACAGGAAAGCAGGGATTTCAGTCGCAACTTACAGCGGGAGAAATTCTCAACCAGTTGCGTAGCATTGCAGAATATAACGACATTACCAACATCGTTTATATGGGTATGGGTGAGCCTTTCGATAATCTCGATGAAGTGCTGAAAAGTACCGAGATACTCACCTCAGAATGGGGTATGGCAAAGAGCCCACGTCGCATTACGGTGTCGTCAATCGGCATGCTAGATAGTTTGCGCCGATTCTTAGCTGAGTCGGAATGTCATCTTGCCATTAGTTTGCACAACCCCATTCACGAGGAACGCAAAGAGCTCATGCCAATCGAGCAGAAGCAAAGTTTAAATGAGGTGCTCGATGTCATTCGGGTGCACGATTTTGGAGGGCAGCGCCGAGTGTCGTTTGAATACATTGTTTTTCCGGGCATGAATGATTCATCGGCTCATGTGCTCGAATTAGCTCGTGCACTTGATGGGATAAAGTGTCGCATGAATCTCATTCGATTCCATGAAATTCCCGGCACTCCCTTGCGTAGCACTACAGATAATTCTATTGAACGATTTAAAGAAGGCCTAGAAGCCAAAGGTATTACGACCACCATTCGAGCTTCGCGTGGGCAAGATATTTTTGCCGCTTGTGGTTTGCTTTCCACCAAAGAAATGGGGAAATAGCTATTCATTTTCTTTGTCGATTAGATACAAAAAAAGGATGCCTCCATGGAAGCATCCTTTTTGTATTTAGTCAAAAAGATAAGTAATTATTTATCTTTAGGCATGAATGAAGCCATAACTGCATCGAGGTTGAATGATGCTGGTTTTTGACGAGGAGGATATTTTTGGAATGTTGAAAGCATCTTGGCCGCAACTTCTTGCGAAGCTGGCACTAGCCATTGTCCTTGCTCTTCCATCCAAGAATAGTAGTTGTTAGCATTGTGTTGAGCACGTTCGAATGGGTCGTTGCGCAAGTCGAACATTAGCGGTGCACGAAGCGAGATGAAAGGATACATCCAAACTCCCATTTTAGATGATTTTTGCTCCATGAACACCAATTTATAGTCGCCCATACGCATAGCTACCAATTGTCCATCATCACTCCAGTAGAAGAACTCGTTACGTGGCCAAGTAGTATCGCCATATTGATCTTTACCGTATTCTTTTTCACCAGTGATGTAAGGCATCAAGTTGTAACCATCAAGGTGTACGTTGAATGTTTTACCAGCAGCAGTGTATCCTTCAAGCAATTTTTCTTTAATATCAGGCACACCTGCAGCATCCATCAAAGTAGGAACCATGTCGATACCTGAAGTAATTTCGTTACAAACTGAACCAGCTTCAATGTGTCCTGGCCATTTGATTACGAATGGTACACGGTATCCACCTTCCCAGTTTGTGTTTTTCTCAGAGCGGAATGGAGTAATACCACCGTCAGGCCACATATTGAAGTGAGGACCATTATCAGTAGTATAGATTACAATAGTGTTGTCATCCACGCCAAGGTCTTTCACATAGTCAAGCAATTGACCTACTTGATCATCGTGTTGACGCAAACCGTCAGCATAGAACCCTTTACCAGTAGAACCTTGATATTCTTCAGGCACACGAGTGTGGTAGTGCATACGAGTGGTGTTGAACCAGCAGAAGAATGGAGTTTTGCTATCCACGTTCTTTTTGATGAAGATTTTTGCTGCATCTAAGAATTCTTGGTCAACAGTTTCCATACGTTTTTTAGTTAATGGACCGGTGTTTTCCACTTTACCATCGGCAGTACTTTTCAAAACACCGCGAGGACCGAATTTTTTAGCGAACTCAGGGTTTTTAGGATATTCAGGAAGTTCTGGAGTATCCTCAGCGTTCAAGTGATAAAGGTTTCCGAAGAACTCATCGAAACCGTGATTGGTTGGCAAGAACTCATCTAAGTCACCCAAGTGGTTTTTACCGAACTGACCTGAAGAATAACCTTGTGGTTTCAACAATTCAGCCAAAGTTGGATCCTCAGGCTGAATACCTAGTTTAGATCCTGGAAGACCTACTTTAGTCATACCTGTTCGCACTGACATTTGACCAGTGATGAAAGTTGAACGACCAGCAGTACAAGATTGCTCTGCATAGTAGTCGGTGAAAATCATACCGTCATTGGCAACACGGTCGATGTTAGGCGTTTTAGTTCCTGTCATACCGTGGTTGTTGTAACTCATGTTCCAATAAGCGATGTCATCTCCCATGATAACCAATATGTTTGGTTTCTCGTTTTTTTCTGCATGGCTGGCAAAGCCGAACACCATGGCAAGCAACATTATTAATGATAACTTTTTCATTATTATAATTTTAATTGTTTATAGATCTATTTTGTTTTCTTCAGATAATTGGTTTATTTGTCACAAACTTATGCTATTTATTTGAAAAATTAGCAGCAAAAGAATTAAATCTTTTAGCATTTTCAGTTAATTAACGAGTAGTGCACCTTAATGTTAGTAATGTAATTAAAAAAATGTGAAATTATTTAATACATCTATGCTTTGATTAACAATGAAATTTGAAGTTGAGGGATAGAAATCAAAAAAGTTTGCCTTTTGGAGAACATCTTATGGGGCTGAATCTTTAAGCGTGTCATTCTTTGGACAATCAGAAAAGATTGATTGTCTAATTTCATTAACGAGCCACGAATAAAGAAGTCTTGGCTGTGTTTCTGGCAAGAGATTAAGATTTTCGTACTTCCGAGGGGAGTAGTCCTGTTTTCTTCTTAAAGATACGGCTGAAATAGTGTTCAGAACTGAATCCCATGCAATATCCTACCTCTTTAATAGTGAGATTGCTCGTAATAAGCAGTTCTTTTGCTTTCAGCAGTTTCATGTCTAAAAAGTATTGATGAGGCGAAATGCCAGTGTAGCTTTTAAACATACGTCGGAGGTAAGAATAAGTAATGTGGTTGTCGCAGGCAATTTGAGCTAAGTCGATTTCGCCATGTATATTTTCGCGCATGAGTAGTTTGGTGTGCTCAATTACTTGCACGATGGGTTTATCGGTAAACTGTTTTTGTTTTTCCCATGAAGCAATATTGGCAAGAAGTTCAATAATACAACTCGATGCTACCTGTTGGCTACCGGGAAATTCCTTAGATGCTACCTCAAAGAGCTTACTGTAGGTTTTATAAATAAGTTCATTGAATCCGCAATTGATGACAGTTTGCCCTTTTAATACTTGAATTTCACGCAGGAAATGGTCGGCAAGCATTCCGCTGAATCCTACATAAAGCTCAGCCCATCCTGTTTTAGGGTTTGGGCGGTAGCGGTGCCATTCTTCTTTACGTACAATAATGATAGAACCCGAGCTCACATGGAACACTCCGTTGTGCGTTTCTACCATGCCTTCGCCTTCGGTAATGAGCAAAATCTGATACTCATTTAAAACGCGACCTTTCTCCCAAGTGAAATAATACTCGCTAGGGTGTTCTATTTGTGGATAAGCTTGGTTGGGGTGGCTCGTGCATTTTCCAATAACTGCAAGGTGCATACCCCATTTTTTATCTTCCAGACTAGGATTAAGGTATTTGAAGAAGTCTTTCATAGTTTGGGGTTGGTTATCAAAAGCTAGTTGTTCGGGCTATAAATATAATACCATAAGGTGGCTAAAGGATGTCATAAAATAACAAATCACTTTCTTCTAGTTTTACTGTCATTTTGTGCAAATGTAGTGGCATTTTATGTATTTGACAACACCTGAAGTGTGGATACTTTTGTTTCGTAATCTTCTACTAAATATTAATGAAATGTAAATTGAGTATTTGACTTACTAGCAGTCAAAGTTTTTTGCGCTGTGAATTTTTCTCAAAATCAAAACTAACTAAAAAATTATGCAAGCTCTTTTAGGAATTCTTTTTCACTCTTTCGGTGGCGCAGCCTCAGGAAGTTGGTATATGCCTTACAACTATGTAAAGAAATGGCGTTGGGAAATCTATTGGATTATCGGTGGATTGTTTTCATGGTTGATTGTGCCATTTGTAGCCGTATTGCTTACCACTCCAAGTTGGCAAGAAATCATTGGTAGCACCGATTCTTCGGTTTTAAACCTTACTTATACATTGGGTGTGCTTTGGGGAATTGGAGGATTAACCTATGGTTTGGGTATTCGCTATCTCGGCATGTCATTAGGAAACTCTGTTTTGCTTGGAATTACTTCGGTAGTAGGTTCATTAGGATTGCCCATTTTGCGCAATGTAGGTTCGCTTGCTGAAGTATTGCCAGCTGGCGATTCATTCACCGATATGCTAGCAACAGCTAGCGGGCGACTAGTTCTTTTCGGCATCTTGGTGCTCATGGTAGGTATCGTGCTTTGTGGAAAAGCTGGTCTAATGAAAGATAGAGATATTACAGATAAAAAAGATGCAGATGGAGTAAACACCGAATTTAATTTGACAAAAGGTTTGGTTATTGCCGGTATTTCGGGTGTGTTGAGTGCTTTCTTCAATTTCGGTATCGATGCCGGAAAACAAATGGGAGAAGCAGCTCGAGAAGTGGCTGTTGCCAATGATTTTTCTTTTGTGAGCAATGGTACCTACTTGTTTGAAAACAACATCATCTTCATGGTAATCCTTTGGGGTGGTTTAACTTCTAACCTCATTTGGTCGCTTTACTTGATTTTCAAAAACAAATCGGCTGGCGATTTGGCTGATTCATCAACACCATTACTTAAAAACTATCTTTTCTGTGCCCTAGCCGGAACAACATGGTTCTTGCAATTCTTCTTCTATGGCATGGGAGAAACCAAAATTGGTAATGGCGCAAGCTCATGGATTTTGCATATGTCAACCATCATCTTAACAGCTAACTTCTGGGGTTTCTATCGTAAAGAATGGGCTGGAGTATCAAATAAAACACGCACAACAATTTATCTTGGTGTTGGCTTAATCTTGCTTTCTGTGATTATCATGGGGCTTGCAAAAGCTGATTTCATGAACTAGGATTCTCCTCTAACTCCCCCGAGGGGGAAGACTATGATCCAAATGTGCAGTAAAATTATAATTAACAAATAAACTCAGTGCCTTTACTCCTCCCCTCGGGGAGGATGGGAGGTGCTAAAATAAAATACAATGGCAAATAAAGAACAAATTTCAAAAGCCTATGAATTGGCTAAAGAGCAATACGCAGCACTTGGTGTAAACACCGATGCAGTGATCGAAAAAATGGCTCAATTGCAAATTTCTTTGCACAACTGGCAAACCGACGATGTGGTAGGTTTCGAAGTGAAAGATGACGCGGGCTCAGGTGGTGGTATCCAAGCTACTGGAAACTATCCCGGTCGTGCTACAAATATTGCTGAAATGCAAGCCGATTTAGAAAAAGTAATGTCGCTTCTTCCGGGTAAACAACGTTTGAATTTGCACGCTATTTATGGCGATTTTAATGGTGAAAAAGTAGATAGAGACCAAATTGAAGTAAAACACTTTCAAACATGGATTGACTGGGCAAAGAAACATGGCATTGGCATGGATTTCAACCCTTCATGTTTCGGTCATGCGAAAGCTGATTCAGGTTTCACGCTTTCTTCAAAAGATGAAGAAACACGCAAATTTTGGGTGGAACACGTGGCTCGCTCACGCAAGATTGCAGCCGAAATCGGTAAGCAATTAGGTTCGCCATGTGTGAATAATATTTGGATTCCAGATGGTATGAAAGATACGCCTGTAGATAGAAACGGATACCGTGCCATTCTTCAAAAATCGTTAGATGAAGCTCGTGCAGAGAAATATTCAACCGATTATGTGAAAGATGCCGTAGAATCGAAAGTATTCGGTATCGGTTTAGAATCGATGACAGTAGGCTCGCATGAGTTCTACATGGGCTATGCCATGAAAAACAACATCTTGCTTTGCTTAGACAATGGTCACTATCACCCAACGGAATCGGTGGGCGATAAGATTTCTTCTTGTCTGCTTTTCGTAGATGAATTGTTGCTTCACGTAACTCGCCCAATTCGTTGGGATTCTGACCACGTGGTAACATTGAACGAAGACGTGCAAACTATTGCATCGGAAATCGTTCGTAACAACTACCTAGGTCGTGTAAACGTAGGTCTTGACTTCTTCGACGCCTCAATCAACCGTATTGGTGCTTATATTACCGGAACACGTGCAGCGCAGAAAGCATTTATGATTGCTATGCTTGAGCCAACTGCAACTTTGGTGAAATACGAAGAAAATGCACAATATTTTGAAAGACTAGCTATGCTAGAAGAACTTAAAACTATGCCTTTTGCTGCTGTGTGGGATTATTATTGTATGCAAGAAGGTGTACCTGTTGGAATGGAATATATTGCCGAGATTCAACAGTACGAAAAAGAAGTTTTAGCTAAGCGATAGTCATTCAATCTTAGAAAAGATGCTCCCAATTTCTATTGGGGGCTCTTTTCGCTAAGAAGCCCATCAAGTTCTTCCAAAGAGGAAAAACAGTGGGCAAAATACATTAACGAGCTGCTTTTAGCCTTTCATTCAAGAGGCTGCGAGGAGCTGCATTTTAGAACATATGAAACCAGTAATTGCTATTTTCGACATTGGCAAGACCAATAAGAAAGTTTTGCTTTTCGATGAAAAACTTCAACTTGTCTATCAGCAAGAAGATAAATTCGATACGATTGCGGATGAAGACCGTTTTGAATGTGACGATATTGAGCAGATTGAGCGATGGATTCAAACGCAATTGGAAAGTTTCATCAAAGGCGGTGAATATGATGTGAAGGCGGTGAATTTCTCGACTTATGGTGCCACCTTGATGCACCTCAATGGCAATGGTAAACGAGTAACTCCGCTCTATAACTATCTGAAACCTGTTTCAGAAAAATATGCCAGCAGCTTGTTTGCAGCCTATGGTGGAAAAGATGAATTTTGCCGAAAGACAGCGAGTCCGAATAATGGTATGCTGCTAAACTCAGCGGTGCAGTTTCTGTGGTTGAAAGCGGAAATTCCAGCGGTTTATCGCACGATTAAAACCAGCTTGCACTTCCCACAATATCTCACCTATGCGTTGACTGGAAAAATCACATCAGAACCAACATCAATTGGTTGTCACACGTTCATGTGGGACTACGACAAAATGGAATATCATCAGTGGTTGAAAGATCTAGGCGTGAAACTTCCGCAGCCTGTGAATAATGATGTGACTTATCCTGTGGAGATTGCTGGCAAGCAGATTGAAGTGGGAACTGGCATTCATGATAGTTCGGCATCGTTGGTGCCCTATTTGAAAGGCAGTAAAGAACCATTCATTTTGGTTTCCACGGGCACTTGGTGCATCACCATGAACCCTTTCAACAGAGAACCTCTCACCGCCGAACAGTTGGCAAGCGATTGTCTTTGTTTCCTCACCCCCGAGCGCAAGCAAGTGAAATCATCGCGCTTGTTCATGGGGCATTTCCACGAAACGTGGGCTGCGAAAATAGCCGAGCATTTTCAGAAACCAACCACGAGCTATATAAATATTACATGGACACCCGAAACGCTTGCCGAAGTAAAGGCTAAGTTTGCTTTGCCCGTTTACTTTAAAGCAGGAAAAGAAAGCTTTGAAGAAGGATTGAAAAATGTTGACTTGTCGGTTTTTGCAAGCTATGAGGAAGCCTATCAACAACTCTTGCTCGAATTAGCGAGTATGGCAATTGAAACCATAGAATTGGTTATACCCAAAGATGATATTACGCAGAAAATCTATGTATCGGGTGGCATGGCACAAAGTAAATTGTTAATATATTTGCTTCAACAACATTTTGCCACTAAAGAAATTGTAACTTCGGAGGTTGGCAATGCAAGTGCACTTGGTGCCGCTTTGGTAATTGCCGAAAAACAAGGATTTAAACCAGAAATTAAACTCTCAAAAGAATAAAAAATTATGGCTACAAGAATTTATTTACCACCAATCAGCTTGATTGGAGCAGACGCATTGGCAGACCTCAAAGAGGAGATGGCTGGCGGAAAATACAACAACGCATTATTAGTAACCGACCCATTCTTGAATGAATGTGGCATGGCGAAAACCTTAGGTGAAGTGCTTACGGCAGCAAATGTGAAATACACCATTTTCGATGCGGTGCAACAAAACCCAACAGTTTCTAACGTGAATGCAGCGTTGAAAGCTTATCAAGATAACCAATGCGACTGTATCGTAACTTTGGGCGGTGGTTCGCCTCAAGATTGTGGAAAGGCAGTGGCTATCTTGGCTACTAACGGTGGCGACATTGTGAGCTACGAAGGTATTGGTAAATCATCGAAAAAATCGGCTCCTTTGGTGGCTGTAAACACTACGGCTGGTACTGCTTCAGAAATCACAATCAACTATGTAATTACCGATGAAGCACGCAAAGTGAAAATGGTGATGGTGGACAAAAATTGTTTGGTAGATATTGCCGTGAACGACCCTATGCTGATGGTGAATATGCCTAAGGGATTAACCGCAGCAACAGGTATGGATGCTTTGACTCACGCCGTGGAGGCTTATGTGAGCGCGGGTGCATTCGATTGGTCGGACACGCTTTCATTGAAATCAATCAAATTGATTGCTGAAAGCTTGCGCGATGCAGTAAACGATGGTTCAAACCTAGAAGCTCGCTCAAAAATGGCATGGGGGCAATTCATTGCTGGTCAGGCATTCTCAAACTGTGGTTTGGGCTATGTGCACTCAATGGCTCACCAATTGGGCGCATTCTACAATTTGCCTCACGGGGTGTGCAATGCGGTGTTGCTTCCTGTGGTGGAAGAATTCAACGCACCAAACTGTGGCGATAAATTCCGCGATGTGGCAGAAGCCATGGGCGTAGATACTACAGGTATGTCAACCGAAGAAGCTAATGCAGCAGCCATTGTAGCTATCCGAAAACTATCTGCTGATGTGGGCATTCCTTCAGGTCTAGCCGAATTGGGTGCTAAAAAAGAAGACTTCCCAACAATGGCAAAAATGGCATTGGTGGACGCTTGTGCAGGTGCAAACCCTTGCCCAGTAGATTTCGATCAAACTGTTGCTTTATACGAAGCTGCACTGTAATTATTTACGAATTATGAGTTGTGGAGATTTAATCGGCAACTCATAATTTATAATTCACAACTCATAATTCAAGAAAATGACTTCAATTTTAGATAATCGTCCCGCATTGGCAAAACAAGTTAATGACGTGGCAGAAGTGGCAGGATATCTTTGGACCAAAGGATGGGCAGAACGCAATGGCGGAAATATTACCGTGAATGTGACTGACTGTGTGGACGACGCAATCAAGGCAATGCCTGCAATTTCAGAAGTATATAAACTCGATGCTACTTATGGGCATTTGGAAGGTGCGTATTTCTTCTGCAAAGGAACAAACCGCCGTATGCGTGATTTGGCTCGTTGGCCAATGGAAAATGGTGCAGTGATTCGTATCCTCGATGATTGCGCAAGCTATGAAATCATTGCCGACAATGCCGTGAAACCAACTTCGGAACTTTCGTCGCACTTGGCAATGCACAACCTTAATGTGAAACGTGGCAATGGCTATAAAGCCGCTTTGCACACGCACCCAATCGACTTGATTGCCATGACGCACAACCCTGAGTTTATGGGAAAAGATGTGCTAACCAATTTGCTTTGGAGTATGATTCCTGAAACTCGCGCATTCTGCCCTAAAGGTTTAGGCATTATTCCTTATCAAATGCCAAGTACTGTGGCACTAGCAGAAGCAACGGTGAAAGAGTTGGAAGATTACGACGTGGTGATGTGGGAAAAACATGGCGTGTGTGCCGTTTCAACCGACATTATGGAGGCTTTCGATATGGTGGACACCTTGTCGAAATCAGCTCAAATCTACATGACAGCTAAAAACATGGGCTTCGAACCCGAAGGAACTAGCCAGAAAGATATGGAGGATTTGAAAATCGCATTTAATTTACCTAAATAATTCGGCTTATGAAAATGACATGGCGTTGGTATGGTGAGAACAATGATTCAATCACGCTCGACCATATCCGACAAATTCCCGGCGTAGAGGGAATCGTGTGGTCACTTCACGACAAAGTGGCAGGTGAAGTTTGGGAAACCGAACGCATCGAAAAAGAGGTGGCACTCATCAAAAGCAAAGGCTTCAACGCCGATGTGGTGGAGAGTGTGAATGTGCACGACGATATTAAAATCGGCTTGCCTTCGCGTGATAAATACATTGATATTTACATCGACACCATCGAGAAGCTAGCGAAAGCTGGGGTGAAGGTGATTTGCTATAACTTCATGCCTGTGTTCGACTGGACGCGCACCGACCTATACAAAGCGCATCCCGATGGCTCGAATGCCTTGTTTTATGAGAAATCGAAAATTCAAGATGACCCCCAAGCAATGGTGGACAACATTTTGAAAGGTGCAGGCAATAAAACTATGCCCGGTTGGGAGCCTGAGCGTTTGGCTTGTCTCGATGAACTTTTTAAAGTCTATGCCGACGTAACACCCGAGAAACTTTTTGAAAACTTGGTGTATTTCCTCAATCGTTTGGAGGAAGTCTGCATGAAATATGATGTCATGATGGCGATTCACCCCGATGACCCACCCTGGCCAATTTTCGGTTTGCCACGCATCATCAACAGTCAAGACAACATTCGAAAGATGCTTGCAGCCGTGCCAAGTCGCCACAATGGTTTGACTCTTTGCACAGGCTCGCTCGGACCAAACCTAGCGAACAATATTCCTGCCATGGTGCGCGAATTTCACGACAGAATTTATTTCGCCCATGTGCGCAATGTGAAAGTGTTCGACAATGGCGATTTCATTGAAACTTCGCACCGTGGATGCGATGGTAGTGTGGATGTGTATGAAGTGCTAAAAGCCTATCATGATAATGGTTTCAAAGGCTATTTGCGCCCCGACCATGGTCGCCACCTTTGGGGCGAAGAAAAAGACTGTCGCCCAGGCTATGGCTTGTATGACCGAGCCCTCGGCGTGATGTATATGCTCGGCGTGTGGGATTCATTGGAGAAAAGGAAAGCTGAATAGTCCCAAGCCAAAAACAAAAGCATATGAAATTAAATATAAATACGCTATCGAACGATAGGGCAAAACTCGAAGCCGCTAGTTTTGAATTGCCACAATTCAATCTGCAAGCGATTAAAGAAAACACGAAAACCAATCCGAAATGGATTCATTTCGGGGCGGGAAATATCTTCCGTGCCTTTGTGGCGAATTGCTGTCAGACGGTGCTCAATAAAGGTGCCTATGATTCGGGCATTTTGGCGGTGGAAACATTCGACAATGAGGTGGTGACGAAAGCTTTTGAGTCATTCGACAACCTCACCGCTTTGGTGAAAACCAAAGCCAATGGCGATTACGTAAAAACGATAGTGGCGAGTATTGTGGAAGCGGTGATTTATGCCGAAAATAAGCAACGTGTGGAAACCGCATTTTTGAACCCTGATTTGCAGATGGTGAGCTTCACCGTGACTGAAAAGGGCTACTCTTTGCGCACTTCCGATGGCAATTTCTTCCCATTTGTGAGTGCCGATGTAGAAGAAGGTCCGAATGGCAAATTGGCGCACTTGGTGAGCATTGTGGCGAGCCTTCTCTTCAAACGATTTGAGCAAGGAGCTGCCCCGGTAGCAATGGTAAGCATGGATAATTGCTCGCACAATGGCGACATTCTGAAACGTGCTGTGCTTGATATGGCACAGGCATGGCAAGCTAAAGGCTTTGTGGGTGCCGACTTCGTGGCTTATCTTCAAGATGAGCAAAAGGTGTCGTTCCCATTGAGCATGATTGACAAAATCACTCCTCGGCCGAGCGAAAGCATCAAGCAACACTTGATGGATTCGGGTTTGGAAGATATGGATATCATTGTGACCAACAAAAACACCTACACAGCAGGCTATGTGAATGCTGAGTATTGTGAGTATCTTGTCATTGAGGATAAATTCCCTAATGGTCGCCCAGAATTGGAACACGCAGGTGTGATTTTTACCGATAGAGATACCGTAAACAAGGTGGAAACCATGAAGGTGACCACTTGTTTGAATCCGCTACACACCGCTTTGGCAGTGTCGGGCGTTCTGTTGGGATACCAGACCATTTGGGAAGAAATGCGCGATGCCGATTTAGTGTGTTTGGTGGAGAAAATCGGTTATGAAGAAGGCTTGAAAGTGGTGGTTGACCCTCAGATTCTGAGTCCTAAAATCTTTATCGATGAAGTGCTTCAAGAGCGATTCTCTAACTCCAACATACCCGATGCACCACAACGCATTGCCACTGATACGTCGCAAAAAGTGGGCATCCGTTTTGGTGAAACCATCAAGAAATATATGGCAAGCGATAGCCTGTCGGTTGATGCCCTTGAGGGTATTCCCATGGCGTTAGCTTTGTGGTGCCGCTACTTGGTGGGTATTGATGATAATGGCGAAGCGATGCAACTCAGCTCCGACCCCATGCTCGAAGAGCTTTGTGCGGTGGTGAAAGATGCGAAACTTGGTCATTCGGTGTCGATTCTCCCCATCTTGGGCAATGCAAAAGTTTTTAACTTCGACATTTTGAGCACCTCAGTAGCAACGAAAGCGCAAGCGCATTTCGATTTCATGATGGCTGCAAAAGGCAATGTGCGCAACGCATTGGCTAAGCTTTAGATATTTAAACTTTTAGATTTCAGCTTCAATCAGAAAAGGCTTCCCCTTTCAGGAAAGCCTTTTCTGATTGAAGCTGAAATGGGTGTAAAGTCAAAAAACTGGTTATAGAAAGCTAAATAATTACCTTTGAACTTAAATATTGATTTAAATTTTATAGCTTCGCCGAGAATTTGTGAAACGTAAATAATTTAATTAATCAATTGTAATTGCATCAAATGCCGTTATTAAAAAATCCTACGATCAAGACTGTAATTTTAGATTATGTTCTGATCACTTTTGGTATGTCACTCTACGTATTAGGGTGGACGATTTTTCTTATTCCAGCCAAAATTACGGGTGGTGGTATTAGTGGTGTTTCGGCATTGATATTTTATTCAACAGGCATTCCAATTTGGATTACCTACTTAATCATCAACGCCTTTTTGCTTCTGTTAGCATTGAAGATATTGGGTGCGAGCTTTGGTGTGAAAACTATTTGGTGCTTGGGGGTTGCCACTTTTCTGTATAGCGTAACAGGCAGTCTGGCGATAGAGCCTATTGTGACGGAGAACTTTTTGGCTGCTGTAATTGGCGCCATGATGGGTGGTGTTGGTATTGGCATTGTGTTCACACGAGGAGGTAGCACAGGTGGTACTGATATTATTGCCATGATTGTGAATAAATATCGCAATATCAGCCCCGGACGAGTAATTTTGTATTGTGATGTGCTCATCATTGGTTCAAGTTATTTTGTGTCGCACGACCCCGGTAAAATGGTCTATGGTTTCGTGACCATGTGGGTGGTTTCTTACACCATCGACTCGGTGTTGAGTGGCAATGGCGCATCGGCACAAATATTCATTTTTTCGAAAAACTTCAAGGAAATTGCCGATTATATTAATCACGATGCACACCGTGGCTGTACTATTCTAGAAGGTACAGGATGGTATTCTAAAGAAAACGTGAAAATTGTAATGACTGTAATTCGCAAGCGAGAATCGGGCATGATTTTCCGAAGCGTGAAGGGAATAGATCCCAATGCGTTCATTTCTATGGGTAGTGTAATGGGCGTGTATGGCGAAGGGTTCGATAATATTAAAATTTAAGTATTTAGTACTTTTATATCTGAGTGCCAAAGTGCCAAAGTACCTGAGCACTAAAGTGGGCTGCGATATTCACCGGTAGGTTACTCAGTTACTTCAAAAAAAAGCAAATAATGAACGAAAAGACAACCAAAATAACGATCGCGAGTTTACTTGTTGTGTTGGTGCTAGGTGCATTCATTTACCTATATAGCAACCATCAAAAGCAAGATAAGGTGGAAGAGGCTACGGAGCAACTATCGGTAGAAGAATTGCACACCGAACCTCCGATGATTTTTGGTTTGCCTGCAGATTCTTTTTTGGTAGAGCAATATGAAGTAAAGCGCAACCAGAATTTATCTGATATTTTAGGTGCTGAGGGGGTTTCTTATCCCACGATGTTGCAATTGGTGAGCAAGTCGAAAGATATTTTCGATGTTCGTCGCATAAAAGTGGGTAATAACTATTATTTCTTGCGTGCGCAGAATGATAGCACAGCTCAGGCACGTTATTTTGTTTACGAGCAAGATGCTATTAACTATGTGGTTTTTCAGTTAAGCGATTCGCTCATTACTTATCAAGGAGCTAAAGAGGTGCACACGGTTTTGAAGAGTACCTCTGGCGTTATCACAAGTTCATTGTGGAATTCGCTCATTGGCAATGGTGCATCGCCAGCACTAGCGGTGGAATTGGCCGATGTGTATGCTTGGACAATCGACTTCTTTGGTATTCAGCGTGGCGATAGCTACAAGGTGGTATATGAAGAAAACTATGTAGATTCTATATCGGTAGGTATTCAGTCTGTTCAAGCTTGTTTGTTCGACCACATGGGAAGTAAATATTATGGTTTCCCATTTGAGCAAGACAGCGTGCGCAGCTTTTACAACGAAAAAGGAGAGAGCTTGCGAAAGGCTTTCTTGAAAGCACCATTAAATTACAAACGAGTGAGCTCGGGTTTCTCGAATGCTCGGAAACATCCGGTGTTGAAAATTGTGCGTCCACACCATGGGGTAGATTATGCGGCAGCCACCGGAACTCCAGTCATGACCATTGGCGATGGAACGGTAGTAAAGAAATCTTACCAAAAAAGGGGTGCCGGTTATTACTTAAAGATTAAGCACAATTCAGTATATACCACCACTTATATGCACTTGAGCAAATATGCTAAAGGAATAAGCGTAGGTAAGCGAGTAAAACAAGGAGAAGTAATTGGCTATGTGGGGGCAACAGGAATTGCCACCGGACCACACCTCGATTTTAGAGTGCAGAAAAACGGAACTTATATCAATCCGCTGAAAATGGAATCGCCACCCGTTGAGCCCGTGTCGGAGGCTAATATGCCTGCCTATGAGCTACTTCGAGATTCTTTAATGCAAGAATTAAATGCGGTGAAACTTCCCACAGGAAGTACACAAACGTTAGAAGAAGTTAGGGCTCTTTAACATAGATAGGTTTAAACATTGTTGATTTTGAAAGGTCTTACAATGCAATGATATGGAACAACAAACATTCAGGTGTTTGTTGTTCTTTTTTTGAATACAATTACAAAACAAATAGTATGTTGAAACAAGTTTTGCTGTTAGCACTGTTGCTGTTAGGGGGATTTGCACAGTCGTATAGTTATGCCGATAGCAATCCCACGGCAGATTCAGCTGTTAAAACAAAATCGACCATCAAAGGGGTGGTTTATGAGCGAGATAGTAATGCGCCAATGCCTTATGTGAATGTGGCAGTATATAATAGTGCAGATGATGCGCTAATTAATGGAAACATCACCAACGAGATAGGGGTGTTTAACATTGAAAATGTGCCTGTTGGAAACTACTATGTGAAGATTAACTTCATCGGTTTTCAAGAATTTAAGGTGAATAACATTGTGGTGAATGGCGATAAAAATATCGACTTAGGGAAACTTTCACTGGCTACAGAAAACACCGAGTTGGAAGGCGTGGAAGTTGTGGCAGACAGACAACGCGTGCAATATAAAGTAGATAAGAAGGTGGTGAACGTGGCGCAAGATATTAATGCAGCCGGTGGTACTGCGGTTGATGTGTTGGAAAATACGCCATCGGTGCAGGTCGATATTGAAGGCAATGTTTCGGTGCGTGGGTCGAGCAATTTCACCGTGCTTATCGATGGTCGTCCTACGGCACTCGATGCAAGCGATGCGTTGCAGCAAATTCCAGCTTCGGCACTTGAAAATATTGAAATTATTACCAACCCATCGGCAAAATATGACCCCGATGGTATGGGAGGTATCTTGAACTTGGTAACTAAGAAAGATGCGTTGAATGGTTTCGATGGAATTTTCAATGTAATGGGGGCAACCAATGGTAGTTATCGTGGCGATTTTACGTTGAATCACCGTAATTCTAAACGATTGCTTACGTTCGGATTGGACTACAATAACCGTGCATTTATTGGCAATGGCGATATGTATCGTGAAACTTACGATAGCGATGGTGGCACAAACATTCAAGACACAGAAGGCGAGAGAAGCCATTCGCGTGGTGGGTATTCCATGAAATTGGGGTCAGATTTTTATCTGTCGGATAAAACCACTTTAGGATTTAATGCCAAGTTAGGTCGCTTCCAAATGAAACAAAATGGTGGCGGCGACAACTACTACGCTTTTAAAGATGCAGCGGGCAATTTGCTTGACCAATACAACACCTTTGAAGATGAAATTGGTGATAGAACAAGCAACTACGGTGCATTAACAGCTAGCTTAACGCATAATTTCAATGATGAAAATACACACAAGTTAGAAGCCAGTTTGTTCTATCGTTATCGCGATGGCGATGATGCATCTACACAGTTAGAGCAATATTACGACAACAATCATAATCTCACGAATGACTATGTGTTGAACATGACATCGGTGGAAAGCGAAACAAGTCAAGATGTGCGCGCTAAGGTAGATTATACTCGTCCGCTAGGCTTAAACGGAAAGTTAGAAGCTGGTTATCAAGCTCGCATTCGCATAGAAGATGAAACCTATGGCTACACCGGATATAATAGCGATGGCGATTTAGATTTGTCGAACTACATGGATTTTAATCGTCAAATTCATTCGCTTTATGGCACCTATTCAAACAGTTGGGGCGGATTGTCTTACATGGCAGGATTGCGTGCAGAATACACCAATCGTGTGATTGCCGATGCCAATGATAATGAATCGGTGGTTGATCGTTTAGATTGGTTTCCTTCGGCGCATTTATCATACGATTTAGGCGAAAAAACTCAAGTGATGGGTAGTTATAGTAAGCGTATTGACCGCCCTCGTGGTTGGGATTTAAATCCTTTTGAATCATACATGAACCAAACCACAATTCGCAAGGGTAACCCCGATTTAACGCCGGAGTACACCAACTCATTTGACATCGGTTTGATGCAGAAATTCGGAACATCATTCCTTTCTGTTGAGGCATTCTACCGTAGCACACAAGATAAAATCGACCACATTAGCTCGCTTCGTGAAGATGGTGTAATGGTACAGCAGGTGGTAAACTCGGGCGATGATAAATCGTTGGGAGGTGAAGTGATGGCAAATGTGGATGTGTTGAAATGGTTAACCTTAAACGGAAGTGTTTCGGTGTATCAATATATGTTGAGCACGCAAGTTGATGGGGTGTATGTTGATAAATCGAGCACTAACCTAGATGGTCAATTAAATGCAACTTTTAAATTTTCGAAATCTAGCCGAATGCAAATCATGGCTTCTTATCGTGGTCCTTCGGTTTCTGCACAAGGCGATAGAGAAGGTACAGTATTTACCAACCTTTCGTATAAGCAAGATTTGTTTAAGAATAAACTTTCTGCAACCTTAAGCATTCAAGATATATTTGGTACAGGAGGGTGGCGAGGAACAAGCAGTGGTGAGGGGTTCTATCAAGAGTTTGACTTTTCTCCACAGCCTCGCGTAGTGCAATTAACTTTAAGTTATAAATTGAATAATTACAAGGAGAAGAAAGAACACCTAGGTGAAAATGAAATGGATTTTGGCGGAAGTAGTCAAAGCTATTAATTTAACTGTTTGTTGAAAATGTGAAAGTTCCATTTTGAATTACTTCGTTCAAAATGGGACTTTTTTTGTTTAAAACAGGTGCTGATTCGCAGCTTAGTCTGTCGATGTCTTACGTTATTTGAAACATTAGATGTTAAAAAAGATGTATATTTGACTATCATGCACCTACTCCGAGATAACCCCATTATTAAGTTGCTTCAGTTTTGGCTGATTGGCATTTTGTGTGCTCGCTATTTTCCTGAAGCCACCGGGCTGCGCATTTTCATGGTTTTTGTGTTGGGGCTGTTAGCTCTTAGCGTGCGCAAGCTGCATCGATTCGATTTCAACACCAAAAACTTATTTTCTACGTGGAGTATTGCCACGCTTTTCGTGCTGCTTTCGGCTTTTAATTATCAGTGGCAGTTGCCTGAGCAAGTGCCCGATTCAACACAAGCAGAGCAGGTGCTGCTCTTGCAATTAGAAGAACCACTAACGGAGAACAAAAATAGCAAACAGGCTGTATTTCAAATATGCAAAGCCGAAGATGATAGCCTTGTTTCTTCTAAATTGTTGGCATTTTTGCCCAAAGAAACGCCCGACACTGTTTTTCAGTTTGGCTACCATTATTTGATGTCCGTTAAGCTATCGCGTTTGGTTAACCAGAAAGCACCTTATGCTTTCGATTATGCGGGCTACATGGCAAAGAAGGGCATTCATTATCGATGTTATATTCCAACCCTTATTTACGATGTCATTCAGCAAGAACATAAAATCATACGCCATCAACTTGCCGCATTTCGCCATGATTTATTAGGCATTTATTCCGCTCATCTGTCGGCAGAATCCTCATCCTTGGTTTCCGCCTTGGCTTTGGGCTATCGCGCAGATTTAACCACCGAGCAAAAGACCTATTTCCGCGATGCGGGCATCATGCACATTTTGGCGGTGAGTGGCTTGCACGTGGGCATTGTGTGCGGACTAATTTTGTTTTTGTTGAAACCCCTTAGTCGGAAGCAGAAGTGGCTATGGCTCTATGCTTTATTGGTTTTTTCGGGCATTTGGTTTTATGCCTTACTCATGGGCTCGTCGTCTTCGGTGTTGCGTGCAGCATTCATGTTTTCGGTGTTAATTGTGGGGCGTTTGCTTCATCGCGATGGTGCTATTTATAGTTCTATTGCTCTGTCGGCTTTAGTGTTACTTGTGGTGAATCCGAATTTACTTTTCGATGTGGGTTTTCAGCTTTCCTATGCTGCCGTTATCGCCATTGTATTTTTGCACCCATCGTTTGCTCGAATTTATGCACCTCGCACAAAGTTAGGCGGTTGGTTTTGGGGAATCATAACGATTTCTTTGGCTGTACAATTGGGCACAGCTCCCCTTAGTTTGTATTATTTTCATCAATTCCCAAGCTATTTTTTAGTGAGCAATTTGGTAGCAATTCCCGCGGCTACGATCATTCTTGGGCTGAGTTTGTTTGCTCTTTTCTTATCGCCTTGGCAAACCTTGGCAACTCCATTTTTTGTTGTGCTTGATTGGTTAGTGCATCTTTTCTTGCAAATTTTTCAGTGGATGAGCTCGTGGGCTTATGCTGCAATAAAAAACATATACCTTTCGGAGTTCGGTTTAGCTTTGCTTGTGGTGTCGGTTTTGACTTTCATGGCAGGGGTTTGGTGTAATAAGCGGAGATATTTAAAACTGTCGTGCTTGTTGCTGTTGTTCGCCATAGCGGAGAATGCATACGATCGTTTTTCACGACGCAACGATGTGTATGTATTTCGCTATGACCAAGAAGGGGTGGTGCAGCTCATAAAAGGAAGTAGTCATTATATTATTTATAACGATAGTGTTCCACCATTGCTCTATGTTTATCAGGCTACGATCGTTCCACTTCGCTTAAATGCGCCTGTACTTCTTCACTCTTCAGCAATCGATAGCTTCCGAGATGAACAACTCCTTATTAGAAATAAGGTAGTGCAGCTTGGCGATTCGGTGTTTGTGTTGGAATAAAGCGAACTGTAAATTTGCTGAAACTCGAAGATTTGGCATTTTGAGCAGTTGCAAGATCAATGGACACTTTTTACCAAATCATTGAGAGCTGTTCATCATGTAATGTCAACCTTAATCTTCTTTGTTAGCATTCTTCAACTGTTGTGGCTGAAATATTTGAGTCATTGTGGAGAAAATTTTTGGCTCTATGTTGTTTGTAGTGGGTAGCATGTTTGACACGGCGGCTCGCAAATTGTGTCTTTTGCCATGAAAATGCTTCGCTGTAGGCGATTAATCTTATTAGCATAAAGATATTCACGCCACTATTCCCCGCAAGGGATTAATCTCAATCATTAAGATTGAAGCCCGATGGGACTTGCCTACTACAAACAACATAGAGCCTATTTTTTTGGAGTGAAAGTTGGGTTAAACCTACAGCATGGCTGTTTTATTTTGCTAAAATTTTTAAAAATATATTTGGTATTTATGACGATTTTAGAATTATATCGGGTTATAATCATATAAAAAAACATTTAATAAGGAATAATTAATAAAATTGCAACGAAAAAACATCACGCTTTAGTTAATAAGAGTGTATTTTTGCACTGTTACTTTAAACAAAATAAAAAAATGAGAAAACAAAGTTTCGGCAAATTTCTTTGCACACTAGCACTTGTTCTTTTTGTGTCGGCTTCGGCTTGGGCACAATCGATGGTGACAGGTACTGTGATTGATGCAGCCAACGGCGAGTCGTTGGTGGGTAGCACGGTTTATTTAGAGTCTAACTCAAAAGTGGGTATCTTAACCGATATCGATGGTAAATTTGAGTTGAAAGTTCCCGAGGGAGAACAAACCCTTGTATTTTCTTTCATCGGCTACAATACTGTGGTGAAGAAAGTTGCAGTAAAAGGTGCTACCAAGTTGGGCACTATCGAGCTGGAGCCTTCAGCATTAGGCTTGAGCGAAGTAGCAGTAATTGCTTCCTATGCTACCGACCGTAAAACTCCGGTAGCTATTTCTAACATTCCAGCTTCTATCATTACAGAAAAGCTAGGTAACCAAGAGTTTCCCGAAATTTTGAAATCAACACCTTCGGTTTATGTAACAAAGCAAGGTGGTGGTTTCGGTGATTCTCGTATTAATATTCGTGGTTTCAACACCTCGAACATTGGGGTACTTATTAACGGTGTTCCGGTGAACGACATGACAAACGGTAGAGTTTACTTCTCAAACTGGGCAGGTTTGAGCGATGTAACTTCGATTATGCAAGTACAACGTGGATTGGGAGCTGCCAAAATTGCGATTTCTTCAGTTGGTGGAACTATGAACATCATCACTAAAAGTGCCGATGCTAAAAAAGGCGGTTCGGTGTACTACGGTATGGGGAATGATGGCTACAAAAAATTAAGCTTCAATGTTTCTACTGGTCTAATGGAAAATGGTTGGGCAATTACCTTATTGGGAGGTATGACTTCGGGTGATGGCTATGTGCAAGGAACCGAATTTAGCGGTCAAAACTACTTTGTCAACGTGTCGAAAGTAATCAACCCACAACATACGCTATCATTCCAAGTTTTTGGTGCACCACAATGGCACAACCAACGCGGAAGCCAGCATACGATTGCGCAGTTCAAAAACATGGATGCGGAAAACCCTTACACTAACCCTTGGGGAACTCGTTTGAACTCGGAAGCAGGTGTGCGTAATGGTAAAGCCTATAACGGAGCTTACGGATACAACTATTACCACAAACCTCAAGCATCGTTGAACCACTATTGGCACATTAGCACCGACACTAAATTGAATACGACGGTTTATGCGTCTATTGCATCGGGTGGTGGTCGTCGCATGGCAGGTGATAAAGCTAGCGAAATTGCTTATAGTTACAACAACTACACTTACCCTACTGCATCTACTCAATGGAGAACAGGCGAAGGTTTGATCGATTTCGACAAAATTACAGAACACAACCAAGCTAAAGGTGGCGAAGCCGATTTCCTTATCGGAAATTCAGTGAATGACCACGAATGGTTTGGTTTGCTATCAACGCTTACACACAATACACAAAACATTGAATATACATTCGGTTTTGATTCTCGCTACTATCATGGCGAACACTACATGGAAATTGAAGACCTTTTAGGTGGTCAATACTATACTACCGACTGGAATGTGAACATGAATCCTAACACTCCGCTTCGCGAAGGCGACAAATACAGCTATTGGAATGATGAGCAAATTATTCGCAATGGTTTGTTTGCCCAAGCTGAATATTCGAAAGATAAGATTTCAGGTTTCGCATCAGGAACAGTATCATACCAAAACGTACGTCGCATTGACTACTACCAATACACACCGGGAAGTCAATTGTCTGATTGGCAAAACTTCGTAGATTGGAGTATTAAAGGAGGTTTGAACTACAACTTCACCGACAATCACAACGCATTTGTTAATGCCGGTTACTTCACGCGTACACCTTTCCAAACACAAATCTTCAATGGCTATTCTAATGAGCCTGCGGTAACTCAAGAGTTGGAAAAAGTATTGACTTTCGAGGCTGGATACGGATTCCAAACATCAAACTTTAACGCTAAAATTGGTGCTTACTGGACAGAATGGCGCGACCAAGGTTTGAGAAAAACATTCAACGAACAGTCATACAACGTATTGGGTATTAACTCTCGTCACCAAGGTATTGAGTTAGAAGCTACTTATAAACCAACAAAAGACCTGACCATTAGAGCTATGGGTTCATTAGGTTTCTGGAAATACATCGACGATGTAAACTTCAAAGCTTTCGACGAAAACCAAATCTTACTAGGAGAATTCCATGCTTATCTTGATGGTGTGAGCGTGGGTAACTCAGCGCAAAATACAGCAGCTTTGGGTATCAACTACAGATTCTTCAAAGATTGGAACATTGGTATTGATGGTAACTACTTCGGTAAAAACTTCGCCGATTTCGATCCTGCAGCCAGAACAGCTCAAAGTGCAAAAGGTGTTGACTCATGGCAAATGCCCGATGCTTTCCTTGTTGATATAAACTTAGGATATAACTTCCAAATTGGTGGTTTGAAATCGCGTGTGTTTGGTAATGTGAACAACTTGTTCAACACCGAATATATTGCCGATGCTACCGATGGAACCGACCACACATGGAGAACTGCTGGTGTGTACTATGGTTTTGGAAGAACATTCTCATTGGGAATGAAAGTGAACTTTTAATAAATTAGATTTTTAGATTATTCGATATTGGATTTTGGCTAAGCACGTTGAATGAGTGGCGTAAAAAACAAAGTATTTAACATCAAATAATCCAACCATCTTCAAAATATAGTAAAATGAAAAATATTAAATATACATTCCTTGCGGCAGCCCTAGCTTTTGGCGTGGTGGCTTGTTCTCCAATGGAAGATATCAACGATACGCTTGAAAGCGAATATACGGGTCCGGTGGAGAACGACTTGACCTACACGCTTACACCAAGCGATTATGTAACTATTTCAACACAAGCAAAATTAGAAGCAATTACTACCGAAGAATTCGAAATGGCAACACAAATTGCAGCCGACACGGTATTGTATCCTGATTATGCGGCTAAATATGGTGCTTTGATTTTGAACAAACAAAGCGCATTGCTAGGCTATGGTGTTGGAACAGCTTTGAATATGACTTATAACTATGCGTCGGCTATTGGTGGTGAGGTTTCTGAAAAAACTGAACTCTTCGATGTAAAATCAAGTATGCAATGGGGAGTATCAACTATTGTAAATGTTTCGGCTTTCACCGGACAAAAAACAGTAGCCGTTGGCGAAACCGATGAGTTCACTCAATTTACGCGCATTATTGCAGCCGATCCTGAACTCGGTAAATATTGCTACAAAGATAAGTATGAAACCGAAGAAGAAGTGTATTATGGTTCAAGCCCATATAATGCCAACTTCGACTGTACAACAAGATTCCGCTTGACTGGTGATGTGGTAACTTACAATGATGGAGTGGTTGACCCAGTTTTAAAAGCGTTAGAAACCGATCCAGAAGGTTTCTTGGCTGAATGTGTTTCGCGCATTGGTGAAGCGGTGAATATCATGCTTCAAATCAGATATGCTGAAAGTGGTGCGGCAATCGAATCAAATGGCTCGGCAATCACCTACAAAGTGCGTCAAGCAATCTACACTGGTTCTACTCAGTATGTTATCTGTACATATAAATGTACAAAAGCATCGCCAGCACCTGCATTTGAACTTTTGGAAGACCCATATATTGAATAAGCATGAAATTGAAAAATACAAATATACTTAGCGTATTGTTTCTAGCACTTTTGCTAGGAACATACGCCTGTACAGACGATTCAAACACCATTCCATTGCCTCCCGACTATGTTGACCCGAATGGAGAAACTGACGGTGACGGAGATGGCAATGGCAACGGCGACGGAGAAGCAACGACTTATCACTACATCACCCCTTCGGTGGATAGCAAAGGTGATATCCTCGTGCTTGGCACACCCAAAAACTATAGCGACACGGCAAAATACCATGTGCTCGCTGTGGCATCTATCGACTTGGAAGATTACTACGCTTCGGCAGTAGGCAAAAAAGGAAATCAGCTGCGCGCAGCTTTGGCGGCTATCGTGAAAAACAATTTCGTTCCTGTTACCTATGGTGAGGCTCGCTCTATCTTGGTTGATGCCGACCGACACCCGCTAGATGAAACTAAAATCTGGTGTTCTTATGAAGAACATCTTGTAAATGCAAGTTGGGATCAGGGCGCAACTTGGAATCGTGAGCACGTGTGGGCGAAATCAAAAGGCTTAGGCGGTGCGATTTCCAATAATGAGGCGGGTCCTGCAAGTGATATCTACAATCTGAAAGCCGAAGAATTGAGCGTTAACACGCGCAAAAGCAACCGCGACTTTGCTGAAAAAGATGGAGATGAAAGCTATTATGGCATTCATGGCACTGCTGCTTATGCTCCTATGGAGTCGGGTCGTGGCGACGTAGCGCGCATTATGTTCTATATGCAACTTCGCTGGAATGGCGAATGTGGCATTGTGCTCGACAATGAAATTTACACCACAAGCACAGAAGCTCGCCATGGTGTACTCACCGACCTGATTAAGTGGCACAGCGATGACCCCGTTGACCCTTTTGAAATTCGACGTTCAAACATTGTGTATAGCAATCAGAAAAACAGAAATCCATTTGTCGACCACCCCGAATTGGTTGATTACCTCTTTGGTGACATGCAAAATCAAGCGTGGGACGGTGGTGTAACTTATAAAAATAATTAGTCATGAAAAATACATTTAGAATTTTTGCCGTACTAGCCGTGCTAGTAGGTTTTAACTCTTGTATCGAGGAGTTTGGCGAGCAAACTTACTCAGGCAACGTGGTTTTAGAACTTTCAACTCCTGAAACGGTAACTGCTGCAGCGGCAGATTTAACCGTGACCGTAAAATTATATCGAGAATACACCGGTGTAACTACCACTACTTCAGTGAAAGTAGCGGAAGTGTCGGAAGATGGTGCAACAATCACAACAGCACCTCTTTCGTTGGAAATTGGCAACTACGAACTAACAATGGCAAATGTTATCTACAGCAAAGTGCCCCTTTATGTAGCTGTTGACGATAGCGACGAAAGAGCCATCGAATTAGATGTAGAAACCCTCATCCCAATGGCTAAAAACGTGCTTGGCAATGAAACAACCACTTATGGTATTTCAACTGTATTGTTTGACCCTGATAAAGATAAAATCACGTATGACTATGTATATGCGTATTCTTTCACTGAAACATTAGGTGAAGATGGATGGTCGAAAGCTGGTGCAGAAGGCGATAAGGTTTGGGCATACAGCTCATATAACGGCACAAACTATGCTTCGATGACAGGAAACAAAGGTACGGCATCAAGCTATGATGAATGGTTAATTTCTCCTGCATTTGATTTTAGTGCAGCAGAAGCTAAAGCGATTCGCTTTGAAACAGCACAAGGCTATTCCAATGGCGCTCTTCTTAAAGTGTTTGCCATGGATAGTGCAGACCCTGCAACGGCCAATAAAACAGAACTAACCTTCACGCTAGCTCCTGAAACTACTAGTGGATATTCTGCTTTCACTGCTTCGGGCGATATTGATCTTTCTGCAATCACTTACACTACTGTTTACTTTGGTTTTGAATACATTTCAAACAGCGGCACAACTACTTTCCAAGTAGCTAACTTCAAAGCAACAGTAGATTGCACTGATGGTGACGGAACAGACGGAGGTGACGAAACAGAAGATGGTGATGGAACAAATGCCAATCCATATTCTTGTGGCCAAGTCATCAATACAATAGCACAAGATAAAACATCTGCATGGGTGAAAGGTTATGTGGTAGGTAATGTGGTTTATGGTAGTCCTAACACAGTTGTAACAGATCCGTCGGCAACAGGTGCGACCGACACTAATATTGCAATTGCTGAGAGCGCCGATGAAACCGATATGACTAAGATGGTACTTGTGCAATTAAGCGGAGTAGATTCAGATGCAAGAACAAATTTAGGATTAGTTGCTACATCAGGTGCTATTATGGGTAAAGAAGTAAAACTGTATGGTACGTTAGAGAACTATTTCAGTCAAGCTGGATTGAAGGGAATTCAAACAACAGAACAATTTGAAATCCTAGAGGGTGACGGAACAGAAACTCCTGAAGAAACAGGATCTGTTTTATTCGCTGGTTCTAATTTCAACGATTGGTCAGCATTCACAGGAAATCTTAATTCTTTTGGGTTGGTTTCTGCAGGTTATGCAGTTCAATCAGAAACAGGCGGACTAAGTGGTTCTTCTGCATTGCACCTTAATGGTACAACTGCAAAAAATGATTATGTGTTCACAGCACTTGCTGGTTCGACTACATTACCAGCAAATCCAACAAAAATCACTATGTATATTAAAGGTACTTCAAGTGCAAAATCACTTTCTTGCAACCTTTATTATGGGGAATCCAATACTTACGACAAAGTAAATTTTGGAACTATTGAAGATGCATCAGACCTTGCATTGACACCAACAACAGGAGACAATGATTATTCTGGTTCAATTGATACTCAAGGGGCATGGAAGAAAATAACAATCGACATTTCGGCTATGTCAGGCGCATTCAACACAGATGCTGAATTGAGCCTATTTGCGTTGAAGACAGGTAAGGAGTCAGACTACGATTTATATATCGATAACATCACTATCGAGTAATCTCTCGAAGTTTTAGAAATAAAAAACCTCCATTGCATTGCTGTGATGGAGGTTTTTTTGTTTATGCATAAGCTATACTTCGGGCAAGTTTAGCAGGTGATATTTCAGTGGATTCTGACTTGCAGTTATTCTTTTTTTTATGCATTTAATCTTATTGCAATAAAATAGACACAACTTTGCATAGTGAAAAAAGTGAAAGCTAAAAGAATCCGATTTTTACAAAGATGAATGTCATTCATTTGCTGTTTTGCAGCATAAAATAGCGTTCGCTTTAATCTAATGTTAATATTCTTGGCTGAACCACCAAAACTAGAACTACAAAACATAACGTTTGTTATGATTAAATAAAATACCTTTTATTTGTGTGTTGGTAAATTCAATTTGAACTTTTTTGAAAATTTATATTCTTAACTCATTTAATTATGAAAAGTATTTTTGGCAAGTCTTTTTTGACCTCCTTAATGATGATTTTTGCTGTCGCATCGTTTGCCCAAGGCACAATCACAGGTAAAGTTATCGATGCCTCAACAAAAGAAGCGATGGTGGGAGCCACAGTAGCAGAGGCGGGCACATCAAATGGTGTATTAACAGATGCATCGGGAATGTTTAGCCTAAATTTGAGCAAGCCCACATCTAAAATCACAATTAGTTTCGTGGGCTACAGCAGCCTTCAAAAATGGGTGGTGGTAGATAAAAATTCAGTTGATTTGGGCACCTTTGCATTGAGTGCAGATGCTGAAAGTCTGGAAGAATTGGTGGTTGTGGGCACGGGTGTGCTTGATGTGGCGAGAGATCGTGAAACCCCAGTGGCTATGTCAACCATTAAAGTTTCAGAAATTCAAACGAAAGGTGGTAACCAAGAGTTTCCAGAGGTGATGAAAAATACCCCTTCGGTGTATGTGGCTAGCCAGGCAGGTGGTTACGGTGATTCTAAACTGTTGGTGCGAGGTTTCGACCAAAACAACTTGGCACTTCTTTTTAATGGTCAACCGGTGAATGGCATGGAAGATGGCAACGTGTATTGGAGTAACTGGCAAGGGCTTTCAGACATTGCTAGCGTGGTGCAAATACAGCGTGGTTTAGGTTCGTCAAAGTTGGCAATTTCTTCGGTGGGTGCCACGGTGAACATCGTGACTAAAGCTACCGATTTGGCGCAAAACGGAAAAGTTTCGGCCATGTTTGGTAATGATGGCTACATGAAATACACCGCTTCTTATTCAACCGGATTGAATGAAAAAGGATGGGGTGTGAGTATGCTTCTTTCGCATTGGCAAGGCAATGGCTATAATGATGGAACGCAAGGGCAGGGGCAAACATATTTCTTCTCAGTAGGTTATAAACCAAGCGAAAGACACTCGTTCAACCTTTCAATTACAGGAGCGCCACAATGGCACAATCAGAACTACACGAAAACATTGGCGAGCTACGATAGAGATGATAATGGTGAAATTTCAAACAAAGAACAACGCTATAACAACAACTGGGGATATTTGAATGGTGAAGTATATTCTTGGAGAAAGAACTACTACCATAAACCCGTGATGAACTTGAACTGGGATTGGAATATCAACTCGAAATCTACACTTTCTACAGTGGCTTACGCCTCTATTGGTAGCGGTGGTGGAACAGGAAACTACGGATCAAGTGCAAATGCCTACATTTATGATGCTAATGGGCAAGTTGATTTTGACCAAATTGTGAGCAACAATAAAGCAATTGACAGTTCGGATCAAGATTACAATATCGACGGTAAAACAATCGGTTCGTATAGCAATGCTGCCATTCGTCGTTCTTCCATGAATATGCACCGTTGGTTTGGAGTGGTATCAAACTTCAATCGCGAAATTAACGAGCATTGGAGTTATAATGTGGGAGCCGACTTGCGAACTTACTTTGGTGAGCACTATCGTGTGGTGGAAGATTTGCTTGGGCTCGATGGTTATTACGACGATATGTATGGTAACCCCGGATGGGCGCAAAATTACCCTTCGGGAGTTGTTTATACCAACGAATATGGTTCTTCGCCTTATGGCATCGGCAGAAACAATGTGGTAACTCAAAAATTAGACTATTCAAACAATGAGCGCATTAGTTATGCCGGAGCCTTCGGTCAGTTGGAATATAAAAATGAAAAGCTTTCCGCATTTGTGCAAGGAGCACTTTCTACACAAGGATACCAACGTTTTGACTATGTAATGTATTCAAATCCGGATGAGCAAGTGTCTGAAAAATTGAGTCATAATGGTTTCAACTTCAAAGCGGGTGGTAACTACAACATTAATGAGCAACACAACGTATTTGTAAACACCGGATACTATTCTCGTCAGCCATTTTTCGACAATATGTTCTTAAACTATAAGAATGATGTGAACGAAGAAGTGGGCAATGAAGGTATCTTTGGTTTGGAAGCTGGCTATGGTTTCCGCAGTAAATATTTCGATGCCGATGTAAATGCCTATTACACCAAATGGAGTGACCGTCAGATTCGTGAATCGGGTGACTATGATAACGATGGCAATTCCGACGATGTGGCGTTATATCAAAACGTGGCAGAATTGCACACCGGGATAGAAGTGGAGTTTGTGGCTCGTTTGCTGTCAAACTTAAACATTAAAGGTTTCCTTTCGGCAGGTAATTGGGAATATGCCAACAATGCCGTAGCTCGTGTGTATGATGAAGATAGAAATGAATTGGCAAACCAAACTCTTTTCCTAGATAATGTGAAAGTGGGAGATGCAGCTCAACTGACACTCGGATTGGGTGCTGTTTGGAATATTGTAGGCGAATTGAATTTCGATGCCGATTATCGCCAGTACAACAAACTCTACGCATCAATTGACCCCACAGCCTTTGATGTGGAAGACAACGAAGGCTCTTTGCAGTTGCCAAACTATGGTTTGCTCGACATGGGACTTTCTTACCGTTTCTTTTTCAAAAACAAAACCTTTTTGAAATTGCGTGCCAATGTAAACAACGTGTTGAACAAACAATATATCACACAGTCTGACACTAACCTTCATGCTGTTGAAGGTGGAGATACATGGAATGGGGTGAACACATTAAACAAAGTATATTTCGGAAATGGAACAACTTGGAACTTTGGGGTAACTTATAGCTTCTAGTCGATTGAAATTAGAAATACAAAAAAACCTCCGTTGTGGTAACAACGGAGGTTTTTTTGTCTATTTTTTAAGAGAAGAGGTATCACCCACACAGAGATCATTCGTAATGGATTAAATCACCACGTTGATAATCTTTTTAGGTACTACGATGATTTTCTTCGCTGATTTGCCTTCCATCCAACGTTGAGCTTCTTCGCTAGCTACCACTTGTTTTTCTATCTCTGCTTTGTCAATATCAATAGGGAATGCCATTTTGAATCGCACTTTACCATTGAATGACACGGGATATTCAAAAGAATCTTCCACAAGCAAGCTTTCATCAGCCACAGGCCATGCAGCGTAAGCAAGGTCTTCACCTGTGCCATACATTTCCCAAAGTTCTTCCGCCATGTGTGGTGCGTAGGGAGCGAGTAATTTAGTGAATGTAGCAGCTGTGGCTTTGGTAACTTTGCCCACTTTCATGGCGGCATTGTTGAACACCATCATGGCTGAAATACCTGTGTTGAAGCGCAAGCTTTCAATGTCAGCACCTACTTTAATAATTGTTTGTTGAAGCAATTTATTAAGCTCGGCATCTTCGCTACCTTCCACCACGTTTTCGGGCTGACCGAAGAAACGCCACACTCTACCCAAGAACCCGAACACCCCTTTCACGCCATTTTCAGCCCAAGGCTTTGTTTCGCTCAGCGGACCCATGAACATTTCATACAAACGAAGCGAGTCGGCGCCATATCTTTCTACCACATCATCGGGGTTGATAACGTTCTTCAATGATTTCGACATTTTAGCCACAATCTGACGAAGTTCTTCACCGGTTTGGGTGTGGAAATATTTACCATCATTTTCTTCCACTAAATCCGATGTCACTTTTGCGCCTGTCATTGTTTCATAGGCGAAAGCTAGAATCATACCTTGGTTGTAGAGCTTTTGGAATGGCTCGTCGGTTGACACCACACCCAAGTCGAACAACACCTTGTGCCAAAAGCGAGAATAAAGCAAGTGAAGCACTGCGTGTTCAGCACCACCTACATATAAATCCACAGGCATCCAGTAGTTTTCTAATTTAGGGTCGAAAATATTTTCGTCGTTATTAGGGTCGATGTAGCGCAAATAATACCAACATGAACCTGCCCATTGTGGCATGGTGTTGGTTTCACGGCGCCCTTTACGACCGTTAGCATCTGTTGCAGTAAGCCAATCGCCAGCATTTGCCAATGGTGATTCGCCTTCTGCTCCGGGCTCATATTTTTCGAGGTTCGGCAAGGTAACAGGCAAGTTTGCTTCGTTCACTAATTCAATTTCGCCATCTTCCCAGTGGATTACAGGGAATGGTTCGCCCCAATAACGTTGCCGGCTAAATAACCAGTCGCGGAGTTTGAAGTTAGTGGTTGCTTCACCAAGATTGTTTTCTTCTAACCAAGTTGTTACAGTGGCAATACCTTCGGCTTTCGATTTGCCGTTGATATTCAGTCCACCATTGGGGTTTTCAGAGTTGATGTAAGCGCCATCTTCTGTCCAACAGGCTTTGCCCGCAAGCACAGCTTCGCGCATTTCGGCATCGGCTTTTTCGGGGGCGAGAATACACACCACAGGGATGTTAAACTTCACGGCAAACTCAAAGTCGCGCGTGTCGTGTGCAGGTACCGCCATGATAGCTCCTGTCCCGTAGCCCATTAGCACATAGTCGGCAATCCACACCGGAATTTCTTTCCCATTGATTGGGTTGATCGCATATCGACCGGTAAATACACCTGTTTTATCTTTGTTTAGCTCGGTACGGTCGAGGTCTGATTTCAAAGCCGCCGCTTTCACATAGTCGGCTACCGCCGCTTTTTGTTCCTCAATCACAATTTCGTTAAGCATGGGGTGTTCCGGAGAAATAACCATGTAAGTAGCACCGAAAAGTGTGTCAGGACGCGTAGTGTAAACGCGCAATTTTTCATTAAGGTTGCACAATTGGAAATCAAGCTCGGCACCTTGCGATTTGCCAATCCAGTTCTTCTGCATATCCTTCACACCTTCAGGCCAGTCTAAGCCATCGAGCCCGTCGAGTAAGCGCTGACCGTAATGTGCAATACGCAATAACCATTGCTTAAGGTTTTTCTTTTTCACTTGGTGACCGCATTTTTCATGCGAACCGTCGGTGAGTACCTCCTCGTTGGCGCACACTGTTTTACAGCTTTCGCACCACCATACTTGTGCGTTGTCGTAATAAGCCAATCGCTTGTCGGCCACATAAGCTTTTACGGCTGCTTCGCCCTCTGCCTTCACTTCGGCAGGAATAGGCAATTCGCTAATTGGGCGACCTTTACCTAGCTCTTCATCAAACCAAGTGTTATATAATTTTGTGAAAATCCATTGCGTCCATTTTACATATTTTTCGTCGGTAGTATTTACCTCGCGATCCCAGTCGTAGCTTAATCCCAAGCGTTTGATTTGCGCGCGGAAATTGTCGCAGTTTGTTTTGGTAGTAATGGCAGGGTGAGTGCCTGTTTGAATGGCGTATTGCTCAGCAGGCAATCCAAAAGCATCCCAACCCATAGGGTGGAGTACATTGAAACCATTCATGCGTTTGAAGCGGCTGAGTATGTCGGTTGCGGTATATCCTTCAGGGTGTCCCACGTGTAATCCTGCGCCCGAAGGGTAGGGGAACATATCGAGGATATAATATTTAGGTTTTGAGAAGTCGTTGGTTGTTTTGAACGTTTTGTTTTTCTCCCAGTGAGCTTGCCACTTGGGTTCAATTTCCCAGAATTTATATTCCATTGTTTGATAGTTGATATTATTATAATTCACAAAGATAGTGTATAAAAATAAAAAGTGAAGCTAGAATGATAAAAATGCAGATAAATGTAGAGCCGAACAAAACTAGCCCCCTCCAACTTCTCCAAGGGGGTAGGTAAAGACACAAGGTTGCTAGCCGCAAGGGTTAACACCTTTGAGTTCAATTTTATTGGAATATTTTTACCAAGTAGCTAAAGTTTGTGTTATAATTCTTGTTTCAGAAGGAGGTATATTTCCTGCCAAGTCTTTTTGTAGAATCCCGATTTTTCGTCGGTAAGTGTAACAACAAATACACTGAGGGTTAAGAAGTCGTAAATATTACAGTTTGACAAGCTGCCGTTCCTGCATATTTTATATTTTAGCTGACATTATCAATCATACGTTATGAACGAAACACTGAATCAAGTAAAAGAGCTACAATGCCGTATTAATAAGTCAATCATTGGTCAAGAGGGTTTGGTTGAAAGGATACTAATTTCATTGCTAGCCAATGGTAATTTATTGTTAGAGGGACTGCCCGGATTGGCAAAAACCAGAGCTGTAAAATCTTTAGCAAAAGAAATTGACGCTAAACTGACTCGCATTCAATTTACTCCCGATTTGCTTCCTTCGGATGTTACCGGCTCGGAGATTTATCAGCCTGAATTAGAAGAGAAATTTGTATTCCAAGCAGGGCCGATATTCAGTAATCTTGTTTTAGCAGATGAGATAAACCGTGCACCGGCAAAAGTTCAATCGGCATTGCTGGAAGCTATGGAAGAAAGACAAGTGTCGGTGGCTGGAAAGACTTATAAGATGGACCCTCTATTTATGGTGTTGGCTACTCAAAACCCGGTTGAGCAAGAAGGAACATATCCTCTACCCGAAGCACAGCTAGACCGCTTTTTGATGAATGTTTTGGTTGATTATCCATCGTCAGAATCCGAGAAGAAAGTTCTGAGATTAGTACGTAGCGAAAATAAAAGCACTCCTCCTGTAGATAATTCTGAATCTATCTCTCAGGATGTAATATTTGATGCTAGGAAACAGATTGAAGACATTGAAGTATCGGATGCTGTAGAGCAATATATTGTTGATTTGATTAACGCAAGCCGTCATGCTGGCGAGTATCAAGAAGATTTAGGAAAGCTTATTGATTTCGGAGCTAGTCCACGCGGCACTATCGCAATTGACAGCTGCGCAAGGGCTTATGCTTGGCTCAATGGGCGCAACTATGTTACTCCCGATGATGTTCGAGCGATAGTTCACGATGTTTTGCGTCACCGTCTTATCTTAAGCTACGAAGCAAGTGCAAGCGGAGTTGATGCAAATACAGTAATCGACAAGTTGTTGGAAGTTGTGGCTGTTGCATAGTGAGATTTTACGAATGGATTCTGTAAAAAACATAATACCCTGCCTCGAAGATTTACTTTGTTTGGAGCACATTGTTGCAAGTAAAGGATTGTCGATACTGCCCGATAAGCCCGTGCAAAGTCTGTTGCTTGGCAAACACAAATCAAAACTACGAGGTAGAGGCTTAGACTTTGAGGAGTCTCGCAAGTATGTTACAGGAGATGATATCCGCAATATCGATTGGCGAGTAACCGCACGCACAGGCGTCACCCACACAAAGGTTTTTACCGAAGAGAAAGAAAAGCCTTGTTTTATAGTTACCGACCTCACTCCCAGTATGTTTTTTGGTTCGCAGATTTATACTAAGTCTTATATTGCTTGTCAATTGGCGGCAATATCTGCCTACAAGATTCTGCACAACAGCGACCGATTTGGAGGTTTAATATACGGAAATAAGTTCGAAACATTATTTAAACCCAAGCGAAACAGGAAAGCAATATTACAATACTTTAATGAACTGATTGAACGCACCTGGAAGCTTGCAGAAGAGCCCGAAAACATAGGAGATGTAAACAAAAACTTATCAAAAGCTCTAACCAAGACTGCTACGATTGCCACTCACGATTATTTAGTAATTGTAATCAGCGACTTCAATAGAGTATCAGCAGAGGCAAGCAAGCAGCTGATTCAGCTATCTATACATAACGATGTAATACTTGTCAAAATTAACGACCCACTTGAAGCCACTCTGCCACACAACAAAATGGTGTTGGGGAACGGAGATATGCAACTTCTGTGGCAATCAAAAAAGAAGAAGGCAAAAACAAACTACGACAAAGCCATGCACGAACAATCACAAAGCTTTGTTGATGAAATGAGACGATACAATGTGGCGATTATTGAACTGAATACTATCGAAGCTATAGATGAGCAGTTGAAGAATTTATATCAAAAATAAAGAGCATAAGCATGGAAATTATAGAACCAAATCCTATACAATACTCTTTCGATACACTTGGCTGGCACATTGTGTTTGCAATGGCTATTGTACTTATTTTAATCATAGCTATTATTACATACATCAGATATAGGAAGAATGCTTATCGCAGAAATGCTATTAAGGTTATTGATGATGCTTGTGAATATACCGGAGCGTTTCCTGTGATAAACCTAGAACTAAAGAAAGTAGCTATAAGCAAATGGAACCGTGAGCTTGTTGCATCTCTGCAATCTAACGAGTGGTTTGGTTTTTTGAATAGCACAATGAAAAAACCATATACTAAGACTGATAACTTCCCTGCTTTTACAAAATCTATCTATGACCCCAAAGGTGACTATTCTACGGAGTTGCTAAATGAGTTCTCGGATTTTGCCAAGCGTTGGATTAAAACCCACAAAATAAAATAAACAATGTTCGAATTTGCTTACATATGGGCATTTGCCCTTCTGCCTCTTCCTTTGCTAATCTTTTGGGTTTTCCCTCCACTCAGGCAGCGTATCGAAGCGCTACGTCTACCCACATTTGGAGAAGCTATAAAAGCTAGCGGACGAAAAGCAAGCAAAGGAGCATGGATTTCGAAGCGTAACTTTTGGCAGTGGTTGTTATTATATATCATTTGGACTTTAGTTCTCACCGCATTAGCATCGCCTCGCATAGTAGGCGAACCTCAAAAGAAAATAAAAACTGCCCGGAACTTTGTGATAGCCGCCGACATATCATTTAGTATGGCAAATACCGATTGGAGTGTCGATGGCAAAAAAAATACTCGATGGGATGGTGTGAAATATGTACTTAAAGAATTCATACACCAACGCAAAAGCGATAGATTGGCTCTCGTTTTCTTCGGAACAAATGCATACTTACAAGCTCCGCTCACTACCGACTTAAATGTAGTTGAATATATGTTAGACCAAACAGATGTGGGGATGGCAGGACAGATGACCAGCATCGGGAAAGCTATAGGATACTCAATAAAGATATTTGAGGGAGATACGCTAGACCAAAAGGTGATGTTACTGCTAACCGACGGTCAAGATGACGGACGAGGAATGCTTCCGATTGATGCTGCAAAAACCGCAAAAAAAGATAGTATAAAAATATACACAATCGGTATTGGAGACCCTACGGGAAAGAATCAAGGATTGGATGAGACTACGCTACGAAGCATTGCCGAAGCTACCGGCGGACAATATTTCTTAGCTCAAGACCCCGAACAACTAAAAGCTGCCTACACCACTCTAAATGAGCTGGAACCAATAGAGTACGAAGCCGATGATAATGTGCCAATCACTCTACTTTATATGTATCCGCTGGGTGCTGCAATTATTCTGTCATTGTTGATGACATTCTTGCAAGCAGTAGCTCGGCTAATTCAAAGTCCTAAAAAAGATTAAGTTTTACAATACCTCAACCAAACGAATATCAGAAACTAAGACTGCATAAGATGGAATTGTATTTGCAAGGTAGCTGACGCATTACTATTGTCGAGTATTTGTCGGGATTAGTTATCTTTGTTTCTACCTAAAAACTAATACTTCATGCTAGAATATTTTAAAGACATAACAGAGTTTAATCCGGAGTTGTTTCATTTTCTAAGACCCCGGCTCTTGTGGCTTTTTGTGCCGATGCTTTTGACTCTCATCATCCTGCTATTCAATACCCGGAGAAAAAACAAATGGAAAGAGGTTATTGCCCCAGCACTGCGCCCATTCATGTTTACCAAACCAAAACGCTCGGCAATCACATTTCCTATCATAATGTATGTATTACTCAATAGCTTTGGAATAATCGCTCTCGCCGGTCCTACTTGGAAAAAGATTAATGTAGATGGGAAAAGAAACGAAGCTCAATTGCTTATTGCCGTTGATGCTTCATTATCTATGCTTGCCGAAGATGTGCAACCTCATAGATTGGAGCGAGCAAAATTCAAGATAAAAGATTTGCTTGATGCCAATCCTAGAGCTTTAGTAAGTTTGTATGCATATTCTGCTCTGCCATATTTGGTTGTGCCTGCGTGTAGCGATTGTAAGCTAATTAAGCTTCACCTTGATGCAATAAGTCCGGCAACAATGCCTACGCAAGGCACAAACTTAGAGCTGATGATTCAGCAAGCTGATTCAGCTCTAAAAGATGTAGTTGCTCCGAGCACTTTACTAATAATAACTGATGTCTTGGAGCAAAAAGACATAAAACCAATCGAATACTTTGTGAATAATTCACCTCATCGTGTAGAGATTCTGGCAATGGCAACTCCTATGGGCGCACAGATACCCAAAAACGCACAAAAAACTCCTGTAAGAGATGCCAGCGGTGCAGTGGTAATCTCAAAGCTAAACCCCGATGTACTTTTTACACTACAAAAGAACCCAAAGGTTAATGTAAATAGCCTCACTCTCGACAATTCAGACATGGAGCTACTCGCAAAAAGCATCCGCGACAACCTGTACTTTCAAGACGATGCAAAAGAAAGTGATGAAGATTGGAGAGATATGGGGTACTTACTGCTTGTACTTATCGTTATTATCATGCCGTTTTGGTTTCGTCGAGGTTGGGTTATTCAATATTGTTTGTTGGGCTTCTTCCTTATCGGATGTAGCAACAATCAGACTTGGGACGACCTTTGGGAAACCAAAGACTATCAAGCACAGAAACTCTACGATGATGGAAGTTTTGATGACGCAGGAAGTACTTATAAATCGGCAATGCACAAAGGGACTGCCTACTACAAGGCCGGAAACTATGATGCCGCAGCTCAAGCTTTTGAGCAAGATTCATCGGCAAACTCTCTTTATAACCTGAGCCTTTGTTATTCTCAACTTGGCGATTACAACAAGGCGTTATCGGCAATCGAGCTTGCTTCTGGCAAAGATCCAAGTAACGAAGCTTTCAAGTTTGCACTGAACGAAACGCGCAATGAGAAATTAAAAATGGACTCGTTGAGCGCATCTAGTAACTCCATAGTTCTGAAAGAAAAGCCCGATAGTAAGAAGGATCCTTTGCAAGAGCGCAAAGCTCAGAGCGAAGATGAAAAACTAAGCTCCGACACCAAGGTAGACAAACTCCCCGAAGACGGCGACCGTGTAACAGACGAGGTAGCAACCGACAAGCGTAAAGCAAAAGAATTGGAGGAAGTGCCAGATGATTTTCAATCAGGACCTAAGCATATGCCCTCAGATATTTTGTTACAAGGCATATCTGAAGACCCACAGGAGTTTCTCCGTCGAAGATTCAAATATCAATACAAGAAATACTATTCAGATAAAAAACAGCCTCAAGAGATATGGTAAAACCAATAAAACTCACAGTCCTTTTGTGCATTGTGCTGCTAAGCTCGACAGCTCAAGCCAAACAGCTTGATTGCTTCGCCAGAGTTCGAGTGAGTCCTCGCGAAGCTGTTGTTCGTCAGCCAATACGCCTGACAATCTCTGTTTATACTGCAACATGGTACACTCAACCGCTTCAATTTAGCAATCTGCAAATTGAGAATGCATTCATAATACCATTCACACAAACACAACCAAGCACGCAGATAATAAACAAGAAGCAGTATGCAACACTCACGTTCTACTACATAGTATATCCGTACATCGTTGGAGATATAACAATACCCGAACTAGACATTACAGCTACGACTCCGGCTGTTGATGATTACAAGGGTGTAGAAGTAAAAGTAAAAACAAGAGAGCAAAAAATTACTGTAAATGATGTTCCCGATTCGGATGGAGAATCGGTTTGGAATGTTGCTTCAAACATTAGTTTTACCGATAAGTGGAGTAAGCCTCTTGATAAAATCAAGGTTGGAGATGTCATTAATAGAACAGTGAAACAATATGCCGGCGGTACACTCCCATCGTTTATTGCACCTTTTGAGATAAAAAAGCCCGAAGGTGTCAGCTTATACAACAGCGAGCCTGAGCTCCTTGATCGTCGTGCAGATAAAACTGCAAATGGCGAACGGCTTGAACAGTACTCTTATCTTTTCGAGCATGAAGGTGATATTATAATCCCCGAGCAGGAAGTTACATGGTATAATCCAAATACCAAAAAGACATATAAAAGAACAATAGAAGAAAAGCACATAACAGTTGAGCCAAACCCTGATTTGGCAATGCTTGAAAGTCTTAAAGACTCGCTTGTTGCACTCAATCCGCAACTGGAATCCCAAGTAGAAGACGGAAAGAAGATTCCTTGGAAGAAGATTGCTATATATTCCATAATCGGTGTCTTCATTCTATATTGGTTAATTAAGTTTATCATCAGGTTTGTGCGCAATGTCAGGAGAAAACGTAAGCTATATCTCGGAAGCGGCAAGTACTACTACAAACTATTCAGGAAAGAACTGCACAAAGGGAACAGAGTTGCCGGCTTAAACAGTTTATATCAATGGTTAGACAAGTTGCGAGACTGCTCACAGCCGGCAGATGTAAGCAGCTACATCAGTGATGAATTAAAGTCTGAATTCTATAATATTTCTCACTCTGACAATTCAAAGCTAAGCTTTAGTGAGAAGAAAACCCTATTAGAGGTAAGCAAAGAAATCAAGGTGTATTTCAGTAAGAAACTAGGACAGAATGGAGGTATTAACCCCGTCTAAATCAGACTCACCTGTACAACCATGCATTAAAATGTATGAAGCAGATGAGTTGCCCCGTGAAAGAACTGAAAGGATTTGCGAAGCGAATGATAAAAGCAAATCAAACAGAGAAGTTCGAGTTTGAACTTTCAAAATTAGATTTGAGCTTTTATGATGCCCAAGGTAAATTGGTGTTTGAAAGCGGAGAGTTTGAAATCATGATTGGCGGAAATTCACAAGATTGTTTATCTGCTGTTGTTAAAATGTAAAGCACCCGATAATACAAAAGGGAACTTCTAAAAATTAGTTTTTAATTGCGAAGCTGCTAAATGCGGCTGTTGTTCATTTTGTTTTCTGAGCGCATCTTTCGCACTAATTTCTTAAAGCATAGCTCGCTATGCCTTTGTGAATTAGCCACAAATCCATCCCTCATAAAATCAAAATGATCTAACAGCTAATTTTTAGAAGTCCCCTAAATATAAAAGGCGATCCGCAATTGCTCGCCTTTTGTATTTATAGTAGCCTGAGAATTTTGGCTCTGTCATTTAGAGTTCTAACTGATGATATGGCAAGTCGAAAGCATCGGACACGCCTTTGTAAACAATCTTGCCTTCCGACACATTAACCCCTAGGGCTAGGCTGCTATCGTCGATGCAAGCTTGCTTCCACCCCTTGTTGGCAATGGCAATGGCATAAGCCAGTGTGGCATTGGTGAGCGCTTGGGTTGAGGTGCGAGGTACAGCACCGGGCATATTGGCCACGCTGTACAAAAGAGCGTCTTCTACCTTGAAGGTAGGGGTGTCGTGTGTGGTTGGTTTGGCACCTTCTATACAGCCGCCTTGGTCGATTGCCACATCCACAAGTACCGTGCCGGGCTGCATTGTTTTTGTCATTTCGTTGGTGATGAGCTTCGGAGCTTTAGCGCCCGGAATGAGCACCGCACCGATAATCAAATCTTGTGTTTTGCATAATTCCGCCAAAGCGTATGGCGTGCAATAGAGCGTGCTAACATTAGCCGGCATTACATCGTCGAGATAGCGTAATCGGTTTAAATTAATGTCGGCAATGGTAACCTGTGCACCTAGTCCGGCAGCCATTTTTGCGGCTTCGGTTCCCACCATGCCACCTCCAATGATAAGTACTTTTGCAGGAGCTACACCAGCTACGCCACCAAGCAAAATGCCCGATCCGCCAAATGTTTTCTCCAAATACTTAGCGCCTTCTTGCACCGACATACGTCCTGCCACTTCCGACATGGGCATGAGCAGTGGTAAAGTGCCATTGTGTTCTACCGTTTCATAGGCTATACACACAGCTTTGCTTTCAATCATGGCATGGGTGAGTGCTTTGCACGAGGCAAAGTGGAAATAGGTGAAGAGTATTTGCCCTTCGCGCACCAATTTGTACTCTGGCTCAATGGGTTCTTTCACCTTAATAATCATTTCCGCTTTGGCATACACCGCTTCTATGGAATCGAGCATTTGAGCGCCCACTTCCACATAAAGGTTATCAGGGAATCCACTACCTATGCCGGCTGTGGTTTGCACAAATAGTTCATGACCATTAGCAATTAGAGCTGCAGCACCAGCAGGTGTGATGCCAACTCTGTTTTCATTGTTTTTAATCTCTTTAGGTACTCCGATAATCATAACGCAAGAAATTTAATGTTTATTTTTTCCTTCGAAAGAGTTTTCTTTCTGCACGGAATGTAGTGAAAATGAGTGCTAGATCTTCCTCTTTTTTGTTAATAAAACTTAGCAGCTAATGGCTTAATTTATATTTAACTTTCGCCCTTTTATTTTATTAACTCAACCTAGTGAATTGATTTCAGATTGATAGTTGTATATTTGCTTAAATTTTTAATGAATATGCCGAAAACGTCAATTAGGGGCAATAAAATGCCTAGTTCGCCCATCAGAAAGCTTGTGCCGTTAGCTAACAAAGCGCGCCAAAATGGTATAAATGTCATCCAGTTAAATATTGGTCAGCCCGACATTCCCACTCCACAACAAGCTATTGATGCAATTAAGAATATCGACAGAACAATATTAGAGTACAGTCCGAGTGAAGGCATCTTGTCTTTGCGCGAAAAGCTAGTAACTTACTATAATAAATTCAATATTAAAGTAGGGGTAGAAGATGTGTTTGTCACCACAGGGGGGAGTGAGGCGGTGCATTTTGCCTTTATGACTTGTCTTGACCCGGGCGATGAAATTATAGTGCCCGAGCCTGCCTATGCTAACTATTCAGCATTTGCCATTGGGGTGGGAGCCGAAATTAAATCGATTGCCGCCAATATTGAAGAAGGATTTGCTTTGCCTTCTATCGAGGAGTTTGAAAAGCTCATCACGCCCCGCACCAAAGCAATCATGATTTGCAATCCGAATAACCCAACGGGCTATCTTTACACGCAAGCAGAAATGGATTCTATCGCCTATTTGGTGAAGAAATATGATTTGTATCTTTTCTCTGATGAGGTGTATCGTGAGTTTTGTTATACTGGCGCACCTTACATATCAGCATTTCACCTCAAGGGAATTGAGCAAAATGTAATTCTAATTGATTCGGTGTCGAAACGTTACAGCGAATGCGGAATACGTGTTGGGGCATTAATTACGAAGAATGAAGAAGTGCGTAGGAATGTCATGAAGTTTTGCCAAGCCCGTTTAAGTCCGCCACTTATCGGACAAATTGCTGTCGAGGCATCGTTGGAAGGCACGGAAGATTATTTAATGAATACTTATAATGAATATGTAGCGCGTAGAAAATTCTTGGTCGATGGATTAAATCGCATTCGAGGAGTGTATTCGCCCATTCCAATGGGAGCGTTTTATACCGTAGCAAAATTGCCGGTAGACAATGCCGACCGTTTTTGTGAGTGGCTACTTTCGGAATTTAGTTATAATGGAGATACCATTTTCATGGCTCCAGCTTCAGGCTTTTATACCAATCCGAGCGATGGCATCAATCAGGTGCGAATTGCCTATGTGTTGAAAAAAAATGAATTAGCACGCGGATTGAAAGTTGTGGAGGAAGCGTTGAAGGTTTACCCAGGCACTGTTTACGAAGATTAGTTTCGTTTGATTGACTTTTGGGTGTGAGAAGCACAACAGAGGATGCGTAAGTTAACGTATCCTCTGTTGTGTTTTGGTGGAAATGGGTGTTTAATGATTGGAATTTTTCAGCTTAAACATTTCAATTCTGATTGAAAAATTACAGACATTAGCCAGAATTATAATCTTATTTCAAATTTTATGTGGTGAAATAGCGAAACTCAGGTTAATAAAAGACATAGTGCTGATTGGCTAACAGTTTAAAGTCTGCTGTGTGGGAATTTAATGGAAAACAATAGTTATATTCTATGTTTATTTGTAAACAATAGTTTTTTTCAATAGAATTAAGTTGGATTATTAACGAGAATCGATTTGTTTTACCCTTATTGTAAGGGGTAAATATTAAATATTTAACAAAAGGCATTGTTTTTTTAGGTATAAAGTTGCAGGTATGCTGTAATTTTTTAATAACTTTGTCCATTGAAATATTTTATTAGATTTACTCATCGAAATAATAGTTTTCAGTTATAATAAGAGTAAAAAAACAACGAAGCGTTTGCTTACTCCATGAAAAAATAAAAACAAACTAAAATAAAAAAAAAGATGAAAATTAGAAATTACTTAGTGCTTGCATTATTTGCTTTTAGTACAGCTCTTGTGTCATGTAATAATGACGACGACAACACAAACGACAACAAAGATGACGAGTGGACAGAGGGCAATGGAACAACTGAAGATGGCGATGGAACTCTTGACCAAGAGAGCGCAATTGTGGTTTCAGCTAACGATTTCGCAGCGAAAAGCGAATCTACTTTCAATGTAGCTCCTTTGACTTACGGTTTAAACTATGTAGTGAAGGTACCATTGCAAGAATCTACAAGCTATCAAGCTACCGATGTGGCAGTGTATGGTAAAAAAATGTATGTGGCATTTGGCGAAAAAGACGAAGGCGTGAGCGGAGGTATTGCTTATGTGCCTGATTATTCAGCTTCAGAAACAGCAGTGAATTACCTAACAAACGATGAGTATGAAATCACCAGCCTAGCATTTAGCAATGACGGTGAGTATCTTTATGCAGGTGGTGCTGCAAAAGATTATAACGAGCATGCTGCCATTCTTTTTGTGTTTGATGTGTCGAAAGGTGCTGCGAGCCCTATCAGTAAGTTGGAGTTGAATAGCCGCGTGGTGAAAGACATTGTAGTGGGCAAAAACGACGAAGTTTATGTGGCTACAGGTGATGATGGTGGCGTGTTGAAACTCGATGTAACAGTTGCTGATGGTGCTGCTGATATTGTTGTGAGCTCTTCCGACGCTTTGCGCGATGCTCGCTCAATTGGTACAAGCTTAATAGGTCAAAATGCTACCGACCTTTTTGCTTTAAGTGCAAGTTCCTTCACTACTTATGCCGAAGGAAACTTGGACAACGAAACAGCTAATGCTGTGAAAATGGACGAAGGCAGCGAAACAGAAACTGCAGGTGCACAACGCATCATGGGCTTCTATGGTGCTACTCCAATCTTGGCAATGGGTGTTTCGGGCATTCAAGATGCAAGCGGCGATGTACTTGCTAATCGCTATATTTCTTCAAGTGTGAACACTAGCGGTGATAATTATGCTGACTACGAATACGCCGTAAATGCTGTAACTTCAAGTGGTCACTATCTTGTGGCAGCAGAAGGTGCTTCTGGTGTAGTTATTCGCAAAGTGGGTTCTATCCCTAGCTCTACTGTCTCTACCTTAACTGCCAATGATATCACGCTTCAAGGTGCTTTGAACCTTTCGGGTTCTGCCAATAATGTGAAAATAACTGATCAAGGAGACTATGTCTTTGTGGCTGCGGGTGAAGATGGCGTGCGTGTGTTGGAAACAATTCCTCCTTCTCCAGCAATCGAGAAAATTGTTTATGATAAAGAAACCGGTACAAGTACTTTCGATGCCACTTACGATGGCTACTTCTCATCAATTAACAATGTAAATGTAGCAGATGCTTCTGCGTGGAATGGCGGCTATTTGCACGTAGGTGGTTTGATTACGGCAAATGCTGATTTTACACTTGCTGCAGAATCAAAAATCACTAACCTTACAGTAAACAAAGGTACAACAGCTATCAATACAACAGATTTAACTTTGTTGAACAACGTGAAAGTGAACGAAGGTGGTACTTTGGCAATTAACAAAGATGCTTACCTAGGAAGTAATTTGGTGGCTGAAGGTGGTGAAATTATATTCTCGGTAGAGGGTGCTAATCTTACAGTGGCTGAAGGTGTGACCGCAACTATCTTCAATGCTGAAAATGTAGGTACTGCTAGTGCTTCGTTGAGCCAAAATGAAACCACGAAAACTCCTTCAACAATCACTATCGGCAAAAACGCAACTTTCACTATCAACAGCGTAACTGATCTCTATAAAAGTACACTAGTGCTTGAAGAAGGTGCTAAATTGGTGGTGAAAGGCGATTTTAATTGGATTTCTGCTCCAACTATTAATGTAAATGGTGCTGGTGCATCTATCGTGGTAAGCGGTAACGTAGATACAAGAGCTTCAGCATTGATTAATGTAGCTGCAGGTGTGACTGACTTCAAGGTAACTGCTGCTTCAGAATCTGGTAATGAGCCTATCGTAGAAGGTGGAATGAATGATTGGGATGATGTTTATACTGCTGCAGAATAATCTCTAGCGTATTTCATAATAAAAAGAAGAGAATACTCGAAAGGGTATTCTCTTTTTTTGTGCTCGGAAGCGGAGGTTACCGCATATAAATATTTTCTATTTTAGCGTGCTTAATCGTTATTTCGTTCTATATTTGTAGAAACCAAAATCACGAATGATGGCACAATTAGAAAAAGGAACAAAAGCTCCGGATTTCACAGGAGAGAACCAAAAAGGGGTGCAAGTTTCGCTTAGCGATTTTGCAGGAAAGAAATTGATATTGTATTTTTACCCCAAGAATAACACGCCCGGCTGCACAGCAGAGGCTTGCAATCTGAGTGAAAATCATAACTTTTGGCTTAAACAAGGCTATCAAGTTGTGGGGGTTAGTCCCGATTCTAAAGAGTCGCACCAGAAGTTTATCGCAAAATATGCACTGCCTTTCGATTTGATTAGCGACCCCGAGTATGAAATTTTAGAAGCTTATGGCGCATGGGGCGAAAAATCGCTTTACGGGAAAATAAGTGTGGGAGTTATTCGTACCACCTACGTAATTGATGAAAATGGGGTAGTGCAAGAGGTGTTTAAACGCCCAAAAACGAAAGAACACACCGAACAAATTGCGAAGAAATTAGAAATATCATAATAAATATGGCAAAAGAACAACAAAAGAACAATAACCAAGATAAGCTGAAGGCATTGCAGCTTACGATGGATAAAATTGAAAAAAGCTATGGTAAAGGCTCTATCATGAAGATGGGCGATGTGGTGGCAGAAGAAATACCAGCAATCTCTACCGGTTCAATTGGCTTAGATATTGCTTTAGGTGTTGGAGGATTCCCTAAAGGTCGTATCATTGAGATTTATGGACCGGAATCATCGGGTAAAACAACCTTAGCAATTCATGCTATTGCAGAAGCACAAAAAACAGGTGGTATTGCAGCTATCGTTGATGCAGAACACGCTTTCGACCCATATTATGCCAAGAAATTGGGGGTAAATATCGACGAATTGCTCATTTCACAACCCGACAATGGGGAGCAAGCACTTGAAATTGCCGACAACCTGATTCGCTCAGGAGCTATTGATATTGTAGTGATTGACTCGGTGGCTGCACTAACACCAAAGGCAGAGATTGAAGGCGATATGGGAGATTCTAAAATGGGTCTGCAAGCTCGTTTGATGTCGCAAGCTTTGCGTAAGCTCACCGGTAACATTAACAAAACAAAAACTTGCTGTATTTTCATCAACCAGTTGCGCGAGAAAATCGGGGTTATGTTTGGAAACCCAGAAACAACCACAGGTGGTAATGCCTTGAAATTCTACGCTTCGGTGCGTTTAGATATTCGTCGTATTGGTCAGATTAAAGATGGCGAAGATGTAATGGGTAACCACACACGTGTGAAAGTGGTGAAAAACAAAGTAGCTCCTCCATTCCGCAAAGCTGAGTTCGACATTATGTATGGTGAAGGTATCTCGAAAACAGGCGAAATTATCGACCTTGGTGTAGAATTTAATGTAATTAAGAAAAGCGGTTCTTGGTTTAGCTATGGCGAAACCAAACTAGGACAAGGTAGAGAAGCTGTGCGCAAATTGCTCATGGACAATGTGGAGTTGGCACTCGAACTAGAAGAAAAAATTATGGCATCGGTAAATCCCGATGCTTTCCAAGCTTCACCCGATGAAGATTAAGGATTGATGGTTTAAACCACATCCGTTGCAAATAAATTACCCGATTAAGCAGAAATGTCTGTTTAATCGGGTTTTTTTAGTGTCTTTTGGTAAATTGTTGGTATTTAAATAAGGAATGCTAGTATTTGCAATAGAAACGCCTGGTTGTCTATTCATATTTTGAGTTGCTTTTAACATGATCTTTCAAATTGATGTTAATTACAGTTCAATTCTTGCAGTTTTAGCCTTTTTGATGTACGTTTCAAGTGAAATAATTATATTTTTACGGAAGAATATTACACAAATAGATATAGCTAACACAGGATGAAAGTTTTAAAATTCGGAGGTACATCAGTTGGAAGTGCTGAGAACATTAGAAAGATAAAAGACATTGTCTATAAGCAGTCGTGCGATGTGGTAGTCGTGGTTTCCGCTTTAGGTGGGGTAACAGATAAAATACTGAGCGCTTCTCGCCTTGCTTTAATGGGCACTGCTTATTTTAAAGCGGAGTTTGAAAGCATCTGCGAAAGACACCTGCAACTTGTTGATGAGCTTATTGAGGGCGATCGAAAAGAAGTTGTAAGGGCAGAAGTAACAGCTAAATTAGAAGACCTTGGTAGGGTTATCGAGGGAGTATCTATGATTAAAGAACTTTCGCCAAGAACACAAGATAAAGTATGTTGCTTTGGCGAGCAGTTATCATCATACATTATTGGTGAATACTTGGAAGAAGCACAATGGATTGATGCTGCCAAACTCATTAAAACCGACACAAACTACGGAAAGGCTAATGTTGACTTCAATTTGACCAACACACTCATTAAAACGGTAGTTGGCGAAGTGGGGCATATTACCATAGTTCCGGGGTTTGTGGCAACAAGCACCGACGATACTTGCACTACCTTAGGTCGTGGAGGTTCAGACTATACCGCAGCTATTTTTGCAGCGGCACTAGATGCCGAATCGCTAGAAATATGGACCGATGTTGATGGTTTCATGACTGCAGACCCTAGCGTGATTAGCAAAGCATATGTCATCAATTCGTTGAGCTATGCCGAAGCTATGGAACTTTCGCATTTTGGGGCTAAGGTCATTTATCCGCCCACTATATTACCGGTTTATCAGCGTAGCATTCCAACTTATATCAAGAATACACTAAATCCAGAAGCTAAGGGTACGCTCATTCATGGAAACCAGTCGCAAACTAAACGAGGACCGATTAAAGGTATTTCATCGCTTTCTGATATTAGTTTGGTTACCTTGCAAGGGTTGGGCATTATTGGTGTTTCGGGTATGTCGTTGCGCCTATTTTCTGTTCTAGCAAATGAAAAAATTAATGTTATTCTGATTTCGCAAGCATCTTCTGAAAATTCTATTTCGGTGGCTATCGATAGTGCAAAAGCTACTTTGGCAGAGCAAGCACTTCGTGTTGAATTTGCTGCAGAGCTTACTTCTGGTCTTATTCAGAATGTAGCTATCGACGATAAATTGTCGGTGGTGGCAATTGTGGGCGAGAACATGAAGAAAACAACAGGTGTAGCAGGAAAATTATTTTCTACCTTAGGCAAGAATGGTATCAATGTGGTAGCCATAGCACAAGGAGCATCGGAGTTGAATATTTCGTGGGTGGTGAAAACCAAAGACCTGCGCAAGACGCTGAACTTGGTGCATGAGTCGTTTTTCCTGTCGGAAAATGCCGAGCTGAATGTATTTTTGCTAGGAATTGGATTGGTGGGGGGAAGTTTGCTTTCGCAGATTCAGCAGCAGCAAGAAAAGCTTTTGGCATCGAATCATCTTAAAATTAAGGTGGTGGGTATTGCTAATTCTAAGAAAATACTCCTCAACCGAGAAGGAATTGACCTAACAGATTATAAGGAAGCTTTGAATAATTCAGAATTGAGTTCCTCTTTAGAAACCTACAAAGAAGAGATTATTCACATGAATATCTTCAATTCTGTTTTTGTAGATTGTACAGCATCGGGTGAAACACACCATATTTATAAAGATTTGCTTGCAGCCAACGTGTCGATTGTAACAGCAAATAAAGTGGCAGCATCATCGAAGTATGAAAACTACAAGATGCTGAAAGATTTAGCAAGTCACAAAGGAGCAAAATTCTTGTTTGAAACCAATGTGGGAGCAGGATTGCCTATTATCAACACCATTAATGATTTGGTAAAATCAGGCGATAAGATAATTAAGATTGAAGCAGTGCTTTCAGGCACACTCAACTACATTTTCAATACCATATCGGCTGAAATTCCGCTAAGCAAAACCATTCGATTGGCAAAAGAAGAAGGCTATGCAGAACCCGATCCTCGCATTGATTTAAGTGGGGTAGATGTGATGAGAAAGCTCTTAATCTTGGTGCGCGACTGGGGCTATTAGATTGATGGTGATGATGTGAGAGTCGAAAAATTCATCAGCGATGAGTTTTTTGCGGGCACTCTCGACGAATTTTGGGCAAATATTTCGCAGCTTGATGCTAAATTCGAAAAAAATCGTCAGCGCATTGATGCCGAAGATAAATGTTGGCGATTTGTAGCTACTTACAATAATGGAAAAGCCGAAATTGGCTTAAAAGAAATTGAAAAAACACATCCGTTTTACGATTTGCAAGGCAGTAACAACCTCGTGATGTTTACTACCGAGCGATATAATGAATATCCTATGATTATTAAAGGATATGGTGCAGGAGCAGAAGTTACTGCTGCTGGTGTGTTTGCCGATATCATTCGGATTTCAAATATTTAATTAGCGGTAAGCGGTGGGCTGTGAGCGATAAGCCCCCAGCCTACAGCTTGCAGCCTAAAGCTTATTGCAAATGAAATACATCATCATTCTTGGCGATGGCATGGCCGATGAGCCATTGCAAGCCTACGGAAATAAAACGCCACTTCAAATGGCGAATAAACCAGCAATCGACAGGTTGGCTAAATTGGGTAGAACAGGCACTTTTAAGACAGTAGACGACAGTATGCATCCAGGTAGTGAGGTGGCAAATATGGCGGTGCTGGGCTATGACGTGCCTGCGGTGTTTGAAGGGCGTGGCTCGCTTGAAGCTGCCAGCATGGGAGTGAAGCTTGAGTCGGGCGACTTGGCAATGCGTCTGAACCTGATTTCAGTGAAAGATGGTAACATTAAGAACCACTCAGCAGGACATATATCAGATGCCGAAGCGCACGAGTTGATTGATTATCTAAAAGAGAAGTTGGGTAGTGAGAAAGTCATTTTCCACAAAGGCGTATCTTATCGTCATGTGTTGGTGGTGAAAGGTGGTTTGAAAGATCTAGACTGTACACCTCCGCACGATGTGCCGGGCAAACCTTTTGCCGATTATTTGGTGAAAGCCAAAACTCCACACGCACAAGCCACAGCCGATTTATTAAACGAACTCACGAGCCGATCGATGGATTTGCTGAAAGAACACCCCGTGAATAAGAAACGAGCGGCAGCAGGTAAAGACACTGCTGACTCAATATGGGCTTGGTCGCCCGGATATAAGCCAGCCATGCCCACACTTAAAGAGCTGTTTGGTATTCAGCAATCAGCCGTTATTTCAGCTGTCGATCTGATTCATGGCATTGGCGCCTATGCAGGCATGGAAGTCATTAAGGTGGAAGGCGCAACAGGTTTGCACAACACCAATTACGAAGGTAAAGCCAAAGCCACTATCGAAGCGTTGAAACGAGGCGCCGATTTGGTTTATCTGCACATTGAAGCTAGCGACGAAGCCGGTCATGAAGGCGACGTGGAACTGAAAATAAAAACCATAGAATACCTCGACCAACGCGTGGTGAAATATATTGTAGAGCAATGCGAAGCCATGGATGAACCAGTAGCCATTGCCGTGTTACCCGATCATCCCACACCTTGCGCCACTACAGTGCACACCAGAGTGCCTGTGCCTTTCCTTATTTATAAACCGGCTGTACCGCCCGATGCTGTGGAAAGCTACGACGAATTTACGGTGGCACAGGGTAGCTATGGTTTATTGCAAGGCGATGAGTTTATGAAAGAATTTTTAGATGTCCCTCTTAAGCATTAGGCTTTATGCCAAGCAGCACACAGGAGAATGATTAGAAACAGCAAAAGCCTATAGCCTATAGCTTACAGCTTATTGCAATATTTTAAACAGATGAAATATTACAGTACAAACGGAACCGACAAAAACGTATCGCTAGCCGATGCCGTCATTAAAGGATTGGCAAGCGACAAAGGATTGTTCATGCCCGAACATATTAATCAATTGCCACAGTCATTTTTCGACAATATAGAAAACCTTTCTTTTCAAGAAATCTCTTTCGAAGTGGCTAAAGCATTCTTTGGCGAAGATATTCCCGAGGAAGATTTGAAGCATATCGTTTACGACACACTGCAATTTGATTGCCCCGTGGTGGAGGTGAAAAGTAATATCTATTCTTTAGAACTTTTCCATGGTCCAACACTAGCATTTAAAGACGTAGGCGGTCGATTTATGGCTCGCTTATTGGCTTATTTTCTTAGGGGAAACGAGCGAGAAGTAAACGTGCTCGTAGCCACATCGGGCGATACGGGAAGTGCAGTGGCAAACGGCTTCTTGGGGGTAGATGGTATTAAGGTTTATGTGCTATATCCTAAAGGTAAGGTGAGCAAGATTCAAGAGATGCAATTTGTTACTTTGGGTCAGAACATCACTGCCATTGAGGTAGATGGCACGTTTGATGATTGTCAGCGACTAGTGAAAACAGCCTTCCTCGATGCCGAGCTTAACGAGAAACTGTATCTCACTTCGGCAAACTCCATTAATGTGGCTCGTTTCTTGCCCCAAGCGTTCTATTATTTCCATGCCTATGCACAACTGAAAGCACAAGGCAAAGCCGATGAGTTGGTGGTGGCAGTGCCTAGTGGCAACTTCGGAAACCTCACCGCAGGACTTTTTGCCAAGCAAATGGGCTTTCCCATCAAGCGATTCGTTGCAGCCAACAATGCAAATGACATTGTCTATCAATACCTACAAACCGGAAAATACGAACCTCGTCCGTCGGTGGCGACTATTGCCAATGCCATGGATGTGGGCGACCCGAGCAACTTTGCACGGATTTTCGATTTATATCAATCGCACGGACGAATTTCAGAAGAAATTACAGGCTACCGCTTCGATGATGCAGCCATAGCCGCCACGCTGAAGCAAGTGTATGAAGAGCAAGGCTATTTGCTCGACCCTCATGGTGCGTGTGCCTATCAGGCAGTGGCAGACGATTTGCAAGCCGGAGAAGTGGGCGTATTTTTTGAGACAGCTCACCCCGCCAAATTCACCGAAACAGTGGAAGCCATCATCGGCAAAGGCAAAGTAGATTTACCTGAACGTTTGGCCGCCTTCATGCAAGGTACCAAACAAACCGATGAATTGAGCATCGATTTTGAAGACTTTAAGGAGTATTTGATGGGGACTATTTAAACGATATGAGGATATATGGTAATGAAAATTACTAAGCTTATTCGTGTTAATGATACTCTTAAATGCGTGCATAACAGAAGAAATAGGGGGTATTAACGAAACAGTAATTCTAAATAATAGCTCTCGCCCTATCTCATTTGTGGCATATGGTGCCCGTGATACGACTACAATGCTTGTTGGTGATGGAGAACAGGCTAAAGAAGTCCGTCGAGGTGATACTGGTTCTGCTGAAGTTTCCCCAATAGAATCAGATTCTATAATGATAACCTGAGGCAAAATCTTTTCCAGAACTCAGGTTAATAGTATTAACGACACTTATATCGTAAAATACTACAATGAGCACATTAGTGGACTTCTTAACGATACTACTGGCCCATTCAGCTTAAGCGCTTATGAAATGAAATATTTAGGCAAGGAAGACAACAATTATATTAGAAACAGATTTATCTACACCATAACCGAAGACGATTACAATAATGCCCTGCCTATAGAAGACGGCGAGAAATAGAAATTTCAAAGAGAAGTACATTTTTGTGCTTCTCTTTTTTTTTTAAAATCCGGATAACATTCTGGCTTCCATTCTTTTTATAAGATATCCGCTACAATACATATGCACTATGTCGAAATATGGAACTTTTTCGACAACAGATGTACACATTCATCTGCGGAATATTTCAAAGCTAAACTAAAAGCTTTCAGAGCTTCACTTAGATGGGTAACTGATATTAGGTTCTTCTTGTACAGAGTTGCTAAAATATACGCTTAGATTAAAAGTAAATCCACCTAAATTATGAACTGACCCACAATGTTCTGTAAATACCTGTTAATTATTAAGTATTATTTAACGTCCTCCTTTGGGGTTTTTATTACACATATATTATTAATTTCAAATGGATGCTATAATGCTTTTATTACTAGTCTGATTGAAAAGCTCTATTAATTAGGTATATAGAAAATAACTTCTCCCCAATAGTTGGGATATTTTTACTTTGAATGTATAAAATAGTCATAATTAGGGATTGTTTATGGTTGTTAACTAGTCTAAATTTGTTTCATCAAATGAAGATGTTAACATTCATAAATCAAGCAAAAATGACTAAGTACTTATTTCTATTAACAACACTAGTTATACTCAGTTCTAGTGTTTTTTCACAAAGCAAGAACAATGTAGAAGACCCAACCCTACAAATCGACATTGTCATATTCTCGCTGTCGGAGTTTACGAACGCTATCGGTATACAGCATAGTTTCTCTGTCATTCTCGCTTTTGTACATTATCACGCCATTGTCATTGCGTTTGGGTTTATATGTCTTTGTTCCGTCTGCATTGGTTCTAGCCGTGCACTTCTTGTCCCATTCAACAGTTCTTACGCTTCTATTGAGATATTCACGAACTCGTTGAGGCTTTTCCTTACCCGGAACATATACAGGGTAGCTTTCTAAATAGATGTACCACTCCTTTCTATCTTCTGCTTTGCGCAACCTTACAGTTACTCTGGTGTTGGTTAGTTGTTTCATTTGCTTGCGAATATTTTATCAATAGGTTCTTTGGGAACATATACATACTTGCCGATTTGTCGTTTCGGTATGCTATTACGTCTAATTGTATTACTTACTGTTGATAAAGATACATTGAACTTTTCAGATATTTCAGCAATCGTATAACATTCATCGGGTTCATATTGTAGCTTTACAGCCTTTTTTTCTTTTTCTTCGGGCATTTCTACTGCTGTAAACATAGCCTCTAGGTGTTCACGACTTACTCTTGTTAGTCGCTGTCCCATGTTATAGGCAGAAACTTTACCCGCTTTAATTAATCGTCTGATTGTATCCTTAGATATTCCAAACATAACAGTCGCTTCTGAAATAGACAGATAAGGACGGGTTTGAAGCTCTGCTATCTTTCTAGCAGATTGCTCCAAGATTGTTTGCTTTTCTTTGTCAGCTTTTGCTTGCCTTCTCCTTTCTTTACTAGCTTTAGTGCCACAATAATGACTACAAAAGCGAGTTGCTACTGTCTTTGCTTCAAAAGGCTTTCCGCATTGCTCGCAGATTTTCGGTATTTTTAGTTTACTTACTCCCATATCTGTTACATTATCATCAAATAAGACCGATTAAGACTTGATAAGCCTGTTTAAGGCGCACATCATCACCAATTAGCGCGCGTTCCAAATATGGTAAAAATAAAAGCAAAAAATCAATCAAAAACAAGCAATATTAATAAACTCCCAAAAACAAAATAGGCTGTAAACTCATGGTTTACAGCCTGTTTTTAATATCTAGTGATTGTTGCTAATTACATTTTATTTTACCTCTTCAAAGTCCACGTCAGTTACTTCGTCGTCGCCACCTTTGGTGCCGCCTTGTTGTTGCTGACCCGCGTTGGGGTCTTGGGCTGCACCTTCGGCACCACCTTGGGCGTTATACATCTCTTGGCTTGCGGCTTGGAACACGGTGTTTAGTTTTTCCATGGCTGCGTCGATGCCTGCAATGTCTTGCGCTGCATGAGCGGTTTTCAATTCTGCCAATGCTTCTTCTATTGGGGCTTTTTTGTCGGCTGGCAATTTGTCGCCAAACTCTTTCAATTGTTTTTCAGTTTGGAAAATCATTGAATCGGCTTGGTTCATTTTGTCCACTTTCTCGCGAGCTTCTTTATCTGATGCTTCGTTGGCAGCAGCTTCAGCGCGCATTCTTTCGATTTCGGCATCGCTCAAACCTGATGATGCTTCAATGCGGATTGATTGCTCTTTGCCTGTTGCTTTGTCTTTTGCTGAAACTTTCAAGATACCGTTAGCATCGATGTCGAAAGTAACTTCAATTTGAGGTACGCCACGAGGTGCTGGTGGAATGTCGTTCAAGTGGAAGCGACCAATTGATTTGTTTCCGTTTGCCATTGGGCGTTCACCTTGCAATACGTGGATTTCTACTGATGGTTGGTTGTCGGCAGCCGTTGAGAATGTTTCCGATTTCTTTGTAGGAATCGTAGTGTTGGCTTCGATGAGTTTAGTCATCACGCCACCCATTGTTTCGATACCCAATGAAAGAGGAGTTACATCAAGTAGCAACACGTCTTTCACTTCACCAGTCAACACACCACCTTGAATTGCAGCACCGATAGCCACCACTTCGTCGGGGTTCACACCTTTCGATGGTGCTTTTCCGAAGAATTCTTCTACTTTTTGTTGCACAGCAGGGATACGAGTTGAACCACCCACCAAGATTACTTCGTCGATATCAGAGGCTGAAAGACCTGCGTTTTTCAAGGCTTTGCGACAAGGCTCGATAGCAGCTTGAATCAAAGAATCGGCCAATTGTTCGAATTTTGCACGGCTCAATGAACGCACCAAGTGTTTAGGTACACCATTTACTGGCATGATGTATGGCAAGTTGATTTCGGTTGAAGTGGATGAAGAAAGCTCAATTTTTGCTTTTTCAGCCGCTTCTTTCAAACGTTGAAGAGCCATAGGGTCTTTGCGCAAGTCGATGTTTTCGTCGTTGATGAACTCCCCAGCTAACCAGTCGATGATTACTTGGTCGAAGTCGTCACCACCAAGGTGAGTATCACCATCGGTTGATTTTACTTCGAATACGCCATCACCCAATTCAAGGATCGACACGTCGAAAGTACCACCACCAAGGTCGAACACCGCGATTTTTTGGTCGGTGTCTTTTTTGTCCAAACCATATGCCAAAGCGGCAGCCGTTGGTTCGTTGATTATACGTTTCACTTGCAAACCTGCGATTTCACCTGCTTCTTTAGTTGCTTGACGTTGTGCATCGTTGAAGTAAGCAGGCACAGTAATAACGGCTTCTGTTACTTCTTGTCCCAAATAATCTTCCGCTGTTTTCTTCATTTTCTGAAGTGTCATGGCTGAGATTTCTTGAGGCGAATATTTTCTGTCATCAATCACCACGCGAGGTGTGTTGTTTTCGTTCTCCACAGTGTAAGGCACACGCTCGATTTCTTTAGTCACTTGCGCATAGGTTTCGCCCATGAAGCGTTTGATTGAATAAATCGTTTTGTGTGGGTTGGTGATTGCTTGGCGTTTTGCAGGGTCGCCCACTTTACGCTCGCCACCTTCCACGAAAGCCACTACCGATGGGGTAGTACGTTTTCCTTCGTTGTTTGTAATTACTACCGGTTCGTTTCCTTCCATTACAGAAACGCAAGAGTTGGTAGTTCCTAAGTCAATTCCAATAATTTTTCCCATTTTGGTATTTTTTTATGTTGTTATTTTCTTGTTAGGGGAAAGCTCATGTAGAGTTTTCCTTCGTTGTGATATGTTATCAATTCTTGTGCCAAAGAAAAAATGTGTAGTGCCAAAAATAAAAGTAGTCAAAAAGGCGTTTTTACGCCGAAGAGTTGCGACATTGTGGCAGAAGGTGCTGACAAGAAGTTGCAGTGGTAAGCTTTCTTGGGAGTAGGAGGGGGAATCAATTACGAGTTGGTTGCACCCACGCCATTAATCCTTAATAACCGGAGTTTCAGATAAGATTTAGCCTCAGGTTATTAATGTTTACAAGCATGAAGCAGAGCATGAGAAGTCATATCCCAAACGTTCAAATTAAAGAATGCCCCAACTTTCACTCCCCCAAATATTCCCTTCGTTTGAAAGGTTTCAGCAATAACATGGCAATAAAAAAACTCCGAAAGGCAAGTGTACTTTCGGAGTTTGTATTTGGCAATGATGTAAATCATTGTTATAGTTGATAGGGTTATTCCACTTTAAAGTCGGTTTTGATGCTTGTTTCATCAACGATGAAATGCACTTGAGCTATTTTGCTTTCTTCGCTAAGGGTGATGCTTTCAATTGTTGTGTCTTTGTAGCCATTAGCACGAACGAATTCTAAAATGAAGTTGTAGCTTGTTTTTCCTTCGGTTTTAGGAAAAGAAACCGATGCATTTTCGTTGTTTTTAATGAGATCGCTAGTCAATAGGGTGTCGCCAGAGATTACGGTGTAGCACACCACATTGCTGATGTCGGCACCTGAATTGTTTTGAATGTCAAGCTGAATCCCTTTGCTTTTGCAAGAGACTGCGGCAAGAGCAACGAGTGCGATGAAGAATAACTTTTTCATTATACCTGTTTATTGTGTTGTTGAATCTTTATTGTGCGGACAAAAATAGATAATTTTTTTAGATGTATTAGCACTTATCTCTATCAAATATATTTTGTTTAACTCGAGGAGCTGAAAATAAAAAGTCAATTCTTCAACTGTAGAATAACCAAAGTTTCGAATGCTTGTTTAGTGCAAATTTATTTAGAAAGAGCTTTCGCTCGCTCTTTTCGAAAACACAAGTAAGAAAAGCTAGTTGTTATTTTTTTGTTCCTTAGCCCTAGTGGACGATTTTACAGCAAAAGAAGCCTAAAGTCTAGAACTTACCACTTATCTCGAAATTAAAAAGCACATGAAAAAAACATTTTTCCCCCGTGTTATGGCAGCTTTCGCTCATTCATCTTAAAGACAAAATGCTAGTTAGTAGCGTACTGTTGAAGCGGGTACCTTGTGCTTTTTCTAAAAAGAATGGCGTGGTAGCTCATGCTTTTAAGGTGCTGAAATCGTATTTTGTAAAGGCAGGCTTGTCGAAGTTTGATGAAAGCTTCTTCGATAGTCAGTCGAGCGTTGTTATTTCTACCTCATCGGCAGTTGTAACGTTTTAAAAAGCCTATCTTTTACAACTTGATGGTGAAGTTGTAGGGTAGTTCAAGTGGTTTGTAATAAGTATTCTACCTAGTGTTGTAAGGCTCATAACCACTCGTGATAATAAGTTTATTTCGCCCACCAAGGCTTAGTCAACAGAAGCTTTTTGTGGTTGAGGCGTTAGAAATAAAACCCATTGGCTGAGTTTAATTTGCGCATATTTAATTCTGCCAATGGCTATTGTATTTTAAAATTCCACAGATATATTATCTTTGTGCATCTATATAGAAGTAAACAATGGAATTTAAACTACAACATACACTTACCGATAGCGCTGCGCGTGCCGGTGAGCTGACTACCGACCATGGCACCATTCACACGCCAATCTTCATGCCTGTGGGCACTGCAGGTTCGGTGAAAGGGATTCATGTGCGTGATATTAAAGAAGATATTCAAGCAGAAATTATTTTGGGGAATACCTATCACTTGTATCTTCGTCCGGGTATTGAAATTATTGAGCAAGCTGGTGGTTTGCATAAATTCAATGGTTGGAATGGTCCTATTCTTACTGATAGTGGCGGTTTTCAGGTGTTTTCGTTGGGCGACATTCGCAAGCTGAGCGAAGAAGGCGCACGCTTTCAGTCGCACATTGATGGTTCATACCATATGTTTTCACCCGAGCGCGTAATTGACATTCAACGCTCGATTGGTGCTGATATTATGATGGCATTCGATGAGTGTACGCCCGGCGATGCCGATTATAGCTATGCTAAAAAGAGCTTAGATTTAACCAATCGATGGCTCGATCGTTGTGTGAATCAGGTGGCGAAAACGAAGCCATTATATGGTCACCAACAATCGCTTTTCCCTATTGTGCAAGGTGCTATTTATCCTGATTTGCGCGAGAAATCGGCACGTTATGTGTCGAGCATTCCAAGCGATGGTTATGCCATTGGTGGGCTGTCGGTGGGCGAAAGTGAAGCCGATATGTATGCCATGATTGAGGTGGTAAATCCAATTTTACCACAAGATAAACCTCGTTATTTGATGGGAGTGGGCACTCCGGTAAATATCTTGCAAGCCATTGATAGAGGTGTAGATATGTTCGACTGTGTAATGCCCACAAGAAACGGACGAAATGGTATGCTCTTCACCCAAAACGGAATTATTAATATCCGCAATAAACGATGGGCCGATGATTTCTCGCCTGTCGATCCTGATGGAACATCGTTTGTAGATAAACACTACACCAAAGCCTTCTTGCGCCACCTCATTGTGTCGAAAGAAATGCTTGGTGCACAAATAGCAAGTGAACACAATTTGGCATTTTATCTTTGGTTGATGAAAGAAGCACGCAAGCACATTGTGGCAGGCACTTTCAAAGCATGGAAAGAAGAAATAGTGATTAAATTGGCTCAACGCTTATGATGCGATTTTGGCAGAAAATAAAGTTTCAAACGCTAGACCGTTATATTCTGGGCAAGTTTTTGGGCACCTACTTCGTGTCTATTGCACTCATTATTAGTATTGCGGTGGTGTTTGATGTGGCAGAAAACATCGATAAGCTGCTAAACATTCCGGTGAAAGAGGTGCTTCTCGATTACTACGGTAATTTTGTGCCTTACTTTGCTAACCTGTTCAGTCCGCTGTTCAACTTTATTGCCGTAATTTATTTCACCTCAAAACTAGCTTACGATTCTGAAATTATTGCCATTATGAGTAGTGGCGTTTCCTTTGCTCGCTTTGTGCGTCCGTACATGGTTGGAGCCGGATTTATTGCCGTACTAAGTTTCGTGTTGGGAGGTTGGATTATTCCGAATTCTACCAAAGGAATGAACGATTTTAAAGATTCCTACCTGAGAAGCAGCTATCGAAAAGCGCGTTTGGGCAGAAACATTCATCGACAGATAGAACCGGGCATTTATGTTTATATGCGGAGTTATAACACATCGAACGATGTGGGCTATCGTTTCACCTTAGAGCATATTGAAGATGGCACGTTGAAGTCGAAACTTTCGGCAGACTATATTAAGTGGGATCGCGACAAAGAAGTGTGGGAAGTGAACAACTATTACATTCGTGAAATTAATGGGGAAGATGAATTTGTAACCTCTGGGGCTAAAATGGACACCACGCTACAAATGACGCCCGAAGATTATCACGTGCGCAACCATATGGCAGAAATGTTGCCCAATAAAGAACTAGAGCAAGAAATTGTGAACCTACGTATTCGAGGAATTTCCACCAACGAATACGAAATAGAGCGGCACAAGCGAACAGCAGCACCTTTCGCCTCATTTGTGCTAACCATCATTGGGGTGTCTTTGGCATCGCGCAAGGTGAAAGGAGGGCTAGGGCTTCATTTAGGGCTTGGCATCCTTATTAGTTTCACATTTATCATGTTCATGCAAGTAACAACCGTGTTTGCAGTGTCGGGAATTATGCCCGAAGCTTTGGCGGTTTGGATTCCAAATATTATCTTTGGGATTATAGCAGCCTTTTTATATAGTAAAGCTAGAAGATAAGTCGTTGAAAATAACAAACTAAAATAGTAAGCACCCCGTCGGTTTGCACTTTCTTGCTAGAGAAAGAAAGCAATTTGGCAGTTATTATCTAACTAAAAATAGAAAAAATGAAAAGAGCGTATATCATGATGTTTGCACTGTTGGTTCTTTTTGCTTCGTGCAGCAATGTGGGGCGAAAACTGACTAATGTGTCGGAGGTCTCTCAAATTGAAGGAGAATGGAAGTTCGTGCATATGAACGGAGAACCGGTTGACAATCCGAGAGCTTTTATGGCTTTCGTTGATGGGAAACGAGTGGGGGGAAGCACCGGTTGTAATAACTTCAGCGCTGCAATGGATTTTGATGGCAGTGATATTATTATTGGCGAAGTACTCACCACCCGAAAAATGTGTGCAGATATGGACTTTGAGCAATTTTTAGTTAGAAGCCTAACCAGAAGCCAGTGGAAAGCCCAATTTAGTGCCGACACTCTTGTGCTTTCGCAAGAACAAGAAGATAACATCATTGAGTTAGTACGAAAAATTCAAGCAGTGGAAGAATAAACTGATAGAATATAGATAGAAAAGCGAAGAGCCATTGTCCAACACAATGGCTCTTCGCTTTTTTGCTGATTAAAATTGGCTTATTCTTCAGCCAATCGCCATATGGCGCGACCCGATATAATAAATATACCTTGAATAGTTTTATTGTCGGCATCGGGGGTAGCCCATTGCTCGCTTGTTTTAAGCATCGACTGAGCCAATATGGCTGTGGGAAGAGGTCGAACTTGTCGGAATAATCCAATTTTATTTAGTGCCTGAATAGTTTTTACGCCCACCACTTCCGCTTTGCGGTCGGTTGCTGTGCGAATAAGGCTTGGCGGACGGAAAATGAGCAGTTGGTTGAAGTTTAACGCCTTGATGTCAACTTCTAGTTGTCCCTTCATTTGCGAATAGAAGATGTGTGATTTCTCTGATGCACCAACCGACGAGACCAACACAAACTGAGAAATGCCATTTTGCTTGGCAGCCTGAGCAAATTCATACTGATAAGTATAGTCTACCTGATATTGTGTCTTCTTACTTCCTGCAATTTTTAGGGTAGTGCCTAAGCAAGAGAATGCAGCATCTCCCATCACCTCGTGTTGCCACAATTTGGGTTGATTGAAATCTACCACATAGCAAATCAGCTTAGGATGCTTCAAATGTATTTTCCTACGCATAAACACGCGCACCTCCTCAATGTGTTTCGCAGCTAAGGCTTGTTCCAGTAAATCTAATCCCGTGGCACCAGTAGCACCAAGTATCGCAATTTTCATCTTTGGCGTAATTTTAATTTCGAGAGTCAAAGATAAATAAAAGGCGCAGATATAGCGGTGTGCATTTATTTGAATTAAGTATAAACTAAGAGGCGAATTAAACATATTCGAAAATTATTACGTTCTTAGTATCAGTAAAAGTTAAATAAGAAATCAAGATGACTAGTTTAAAAGGAACAAAAACAGAGCAAAACTTATTGAAAGCCTTCGCTGGTGAATCGCAAGCGAGAAACCGCTACACCATGTTTGCCGATAAGGCTCGTGAAGAAGGCTTAGAGCAAATGGCTGCCATTTTCATGGAAACTGCAGAGCAAGAAAGAGAACATGCACGTCGTTTCTTTAACTTTCTCGAAGGTGGTGCGGTGGAAATTACAGCTACTTATCCAGCAGGAGTGGTAGGTACAACCCTCGATAACCTTAAAGCAGCAGCCGATGGCGAAAATGAAGAGTGGGAAGCACTCTATCCAGAATTTGCACGCATCGCCGAAGAGGAGGGTTTCAAACAAGTGGCTACGGCTTTCAAGATGATTGCTAAAGTGGAAGCACACCACGAGGCTCGCTACCGCAAGCTATACAACACCTTGGAAGAAGGCAAAGTGTTCGAGCGCAACGAAAAAGTAATCTGGAAATGCCGCAACTGTGGTTTCTTGCATGAAAGCGAAAGAGCTCCTAAAACTTGTCCAGCGTGCCTCTACCCTCAAGCCTATTTCGAAGTGAACGAAGTGCTTTAGAGAAAAGTAAAAAGTAGAAGGTAAAAAGTAAAAAACGGAAAGATACGATGTGTCTTTCCGTTTTTTTTGAGAATATTTCTTAGCCAATCGTTTGATTAGTAGAATACAAGTCATTTCAAAAGGAAGAAGAGTAGGAATATGTCATTTCGCCGCAATTGCTGAAGTAATATAACAATCGTTGGTTTCTTTTTGCGTGGAATCATGACAAGAAATATATGCAAAACTTGGCACTCGACCGAATATTAGACCTCACCGAATCGGCAGCTCCATATTAAAATAGGGAAGTGAATAGGGAAGTTCTTTTCACGAATGTTTATGGGGTAAGTAAACCTACAGAAGCGGAATGTCAGCACATCGTTTGGGAATTTTCCCCCGAAACTTTTCCCTACATCGACAGTAAATCCATCCACAAAGTCAGAAATCCGACCCTCTGAAAAGCACTGTGACCCTCGACTTAATCATCAACTTCGAGCTGAATCAGCTTATCTATCCTATGCCGACTAGGTGAAAGTGTTGGAGCCCGAATTTCTGAAAGAGGAAATTGTGTTAATGCAATAATATAGTGATGTTTGATAAAAAAGTGTAGCTTTGTGTTTGGTATGATAGCTCCACAATAAATAAAAAAAAGTCATGATTACGATTGAAGGGGTTGACCCAACATGATTACTATCAGCATATGTCTACAGCTTATAGCTGGATTTTAAAAAGAAGAAAATGAAATTTACAAAAATGGAGGGGTTGGGCAATGACTACGTCTATGTGGATTGCACCCAAACGGAACTAGATAATCCAAATGAGGTGGCTCGCCAGGTGAGTCACCGCCATTTCGGCATCGGTAGTGATGGACTAATTCTGATTAAAAACTCGGAAATAGCCGACTTCAAGATGGAGATGTATAACGCCGATGGCTCGCAAGGGGAGATGTGTGGCAATGGCATTCGCTGTGTGGGCAAGTTTGTGCACGACAAGGGGCTGACCGACAAAACGGAAATCACCATTGAAACCTTGGCGGGCATTAAGCACCTGTGGCTTGTGGTGGAGAATGGCAAAACCCAATCAATCAGGGTGGACATGGGCGAGCCAATCTTGAAGCCGAGCTTGATTCCAATCCGCAGCGATGTTGAGCAGTTTGTGCATGAAGCGGTGGTGGTGAATGGGCAGGAATACCGAATCACAGGCGTGTCGATGGGCAATCCTCATGCGATTGTTTATGTGGACGATGTGGCAAGTCTTGACTTGGAGAAAATAGGACCGTATTTTGAAAATCACGCCTTGTTTCCCAATCGTATCAACACAGAATTTGTGCAAGTGGTGAGCGAAAGCTATTGTAAAATGCGCGTGTGGGAGCGTGGCGCGGGCGAAACATTCGCCTGCGGAACAGGAACTTGCGCCACGGTGGTGGCTAATGTGCTCAATGGTCGAACCAATTCGAAATGCGAGGTGGAACTTCTCGGAGGAAACCTATTCATTGACTGGGACAGAGCAAGCAACAGCGTGTATATGACTGGTCCGGCAGCGTTTGTGTTTGAAGGGGAGTATTGAGTATGGAAAAACGTTTTCTGACATAAGTTTACAAATTCTATTGAAAATAGAATTACAGGAGATCGCTCTGATACAGAAGTGCTTCCTCTTGAGCCAGATGGTGTTGAGAGGTTGAAAACTGCTTGGGGTTTGACTGTATTAAGGAAATAGAAAGTGGGAATAAAATCTTTAAGCTTATCATTGAGAGTAATGAACGCATTATTCAAGGGTTGATATCTCTTTCATATAGAGAAGGCTTTATATTTGTAGAACTGATTGAAAGTTCAGATTTAGAACCGACGGAGGCTCTTTGTCTGATAAAAAGATATTATGCAAAAAATTAAATTATGGGATACATTAAAGAACTAGCAGGAGTAACTCTTACTGTTGAGCGTAAGTCTTTGAGCGTTGAAGTTGAGAAAAACTAAAGGAGTTTATCCTAGAAAGTAAGGCGCGAAATAAAGGGCTGTTAGAAAAAATGGTTGCTGCCTATTGCAAGTAGATTCCAAATGATAAATGTTGTAGTTCGCACACAGAAACTTGATTTTAAAAAAATGATATCTGATTAGATATCTCAATTATTGAAACATGAGAAAATTAATTTTAGTATTGATGGTAGCTTTTAGCTTGTCGTTATCAAGCTGTAGTTACAATAAAATGGTAGAAATGGATGAAGCCGTAACGGCTCAGTGGTCGCAAGTAGAAAACGCTTATCAGCGTCGTGCCGACTTGATTCCTAATTTGGTGAGCACCGTGAAAGGTTATGCCGCTCATGAGCAAGAAACACTCACAGGAGTGATTGAAGCTCGTGCCAAAGCTACTTCGGTGAATTTAAATGCCAATGATTTAACGGCTGATAATATCGCTCAATTTCAAGCAGCACAAGACGGACTTTCGCAAGCTTTGAGTAAACTCATGGTGAGCGTGGAGCGTTACCCCGATTTGAAAGCTAATCAGAACTTCCTCGATTTGCAAGCACAGTTAGAGGGTACTGAAAATCGTATTGCCGTAGAACGTCGTAAGTTTAATGAATCAGCACAAGCCTACAATACAACCATTCGCAAGTTTCCAAAGAACATAACAGCTTCTATTTTCGGTTTTGAAAAACACGACTATTTTAAAGCGCAGCAAGGCGCAGAGTCGGCACCTAAAGTAGAATTTTAGTTATGGCAGTAGTTGATTTTTTTACAGTGACAGAAAAAGCACTGATTGTATCGGCAATCAAGCAAGCTGAGCTGAACACTTCAGGCGAAATTCGTCTGCACATGGAAAGCAAATGCAAAGGCGAGGTGCTCGATAGTGCAGCCTATTGGTTTGAAAAGCTAGAAATGCACCAAACAGAGGCGCGCAATGGAGTGCTTTTCTATTTGGCTATTGACGACTGCAAGTTTGCCATTATTGGCGATGCTGGTATTAATGCAAAAGTGGAAGATGATTTCTGGGATAGTGTGAAAGAGCTTGTGTTAAAACAGTTTAAGCAAGGAAATTTTGCTGAAGGACTGGCGCAAGGTATTGCTCAAGCTGGTGAAAAGCTTAAGATGTATTTCCCATATCAAACAGATGATGAAAATGAATTGCCCGATGAAATATCATTCGGTCATTAAAATTAATTGCCCCTGTGGTTCTGACTCTCCCCCTCGGAGGAGTTAGAGGGGGATTTAGCCTATGAAAAAAATACTATTTATTTTCCTAATGCTGACTAGTGTGCAGCTTTGGGCGCAAGATATACCCGAACGACCTAATCCTGCTCGTTTGGTGAATGATATGGCGGGAGTGCTTTCAACAAGAGAGCAACAAAGTCTAGAGCAAGACTTACAGCAGTATGCACGAAGCACCTCCACACAAATTGTGGTGGTAACAGTGCCTAGCTTTAATGGCTATGATGCGTCGGACTATGCCTTTCAACTTGGCGAAAAGTGGGGAGTAGGGCAAAAAGGTAAAGATAATGGTGTGGTGGTGCTTTTTAAGCCCAAAACAACATCTTCCAACGGACAAGTGTTTATTGCTTCTGGCTATGGCTTAGAAGGAATATTGCCCGATGCCACGGTGAACCAGATTGTGCGAAATGAAATGATTCCACGTTTTCAACAAAATGACATTTATGGGGGATTGGCTCAAGCGTGTAGCGTGATAAAATCTTTGGCTGCCAAGGAATTTACACCGCAGCAATATGCCGAGCAAGCCGAAGGAATACCTCCTTTACTGCCGATGTTGTTTTTATTTGTGTTTTTGTTGCCTATTATTTTGGCTTTCTCAAAGTCGAAAAGAAACTACTATGCTTCGGGCACGCGCCACAGCAGTTTGCCATTCTGGATGATATTTGGAGCATCAATGATGGGTTCGAGTAGACACTCGGGTTCGTGGAATAGTTTCTCCGGAGGTAGCGGGTCTAGTTTCGGTGGCGGAAGTGGATTTGGTGGTTTCGGAGGTGGAAGCTTCGGCGGCGGTGGAGCTGGCGGAAGTTGGTGATGATAATTGTCAATGGTTAATGGCTAGTTGTTAATTGGCTTCGCTTGTTTTTGAATATTTCACCTCTCAACACATCGTATTAAGATACTTTAATAAGTATAATAGCGTATTTCTTAGCAAAAAAAGTATTTAAATCGATTATAATTTGTGCGGGCGATAAAAGGATATACTTTTGTCGCCCGTTATTATTAATTAAGATTTATATGAAAAAATTATTCTTATTGGCTTTGGCTACTGCCATGTCATTTTCGGCAGTCTTCGCCGGCGGATTGGTGACTAACACTAACCAAAGTGCTCAATATATTAGAATGGCTTCGAGAAATGCCACTCACGATATTGATGCAGTGTATTATAATCCGGCTGGTTTGACTCAAATGCGCAATGGCTGGCATTTTTCTTTCAATAGCCAAACCGTATTCCAAGATAGAACTATTCAATCTACTTATCCTTTGCTTAGCGATGTGGCAACTAAAGGTTTGGCAGAGTATGCAGCGGAAGTTCGCGTTCCTGTAATGCCTTCATTCTTCGCAGCCTATAAAAAAGGTAAGTCGGCATTCTCATTCTATTTTGGTGTGCCTGGAGGTGGTGGCTCGGCAGAATATAAAACAGGTTTGCCTTCATTTGAATCGCAAGTAGCAGGATTGCCTGCTATGCTAAGCCAAATGGGCTTGCCAACATCGGGATATCAAACTGATATTTACTTCAACGGAGCATCTACTTACTTTGGTTTGCAGTTGAACTATTCTTATGAAGTAAATGAAGCATTGAGCCTTTCGGTTGGTGTTCGTGCAACAATTGCATCAAACGCTTATGAAGGTCATATTGCAGGAATTAGCGTGAATCCGAATGCTCCAACTATGGGCTTAGATGGCAACTATATGTTGGCAACCGATTTGTTTGCAACTATGGCAGGCGTAGGTGTTATTACTTCGGCACAAGCAGCAGCTTATGGAGCCATGGTAGCCGATAAAAATGTTGATGCTAAACAAACAGGTAGTGCCTTTACTCCAATTCTTAGTGCCAATGTGAAACCAAATGATAAATGGGATATTGCCGTGAAATATGAGTTCAAAACAAAATTGGAACTTACAAACGATACTAAAGTAGATGATACAGGCATGTATGCCGATGGTGTGAAATCGAGAGCTGATATTCCTGCAATACTAGCTTTAGGGGTAAGTCACCAATTGTGCGATAAGCTTTTGCTTTCGGCTTCTTTAACTAACTATTTCGATGAAGGAGTAGATTGGGGCATGGATGCAACAACAGGAGAAGTTCGTGGCATCGACCATAACGCTACAGACTATGCGTTGGGTGCAGAATATGCTTTCTCAAGCAAATTTAAAGTTAGTTTGGGTTGGAACTACACCGACTTGGGCATTGCTGAAAACTGGAGAAATGATATTTTACATTCTTTCTCAACTCACTCAATTAATGCAGGTGTAGCTTATGCTTTTACCGAGAAATTGGCGCTTGATTTAGGTGTAATGAATACGTTATATAGCCCTGTAACTCGCGATTTTATCAATGCTACAGTAGGACCATATAGTGAAACTTACGATCGTTCAAACCTCGTGTTTGCAATTGGCTTAAGCTATAGCATTTTCAAATAAGCTGAAAAGTGTTATACATAAATTGAAAGGCTGTCCCTCGGGATGGCCTTTTTTTTATTTCAGAGATTAATACGTACCTTTGGGGAAACAAATTGGGCTACCACTAAAGGAGCCCCTACAATTTTAAACGCATGAAAATTTGGGATAAAGGGATTTCCGTGAATAAGCTAATTGACGATTTCACGGTGGGAAAAGATAGAGAACTCGATTTGTATTTAGCCGAAGCTGATGTGTTGGGCAACATGGCACATTCAACCATGTTGGCTGAAATAGGGCTAATTGATAAAGCAGAGTTAAAACCTTTGCTTGCAGAAATGCGAAACATATATGATAGCGTAAAGGCTGGCGAGTTCACCATTGCTGAAGAATTAGAAGATGTGCACTCGCAAGTGGAGGCAACACTTACAGAACGATTGGGCGATATTGGCAAGAAGATACATAGCGGACGGTCGCGCAATGACCAAGTGCTAGTAGATTTGAAACTTTACACTCGTGCTGAAATAAAAACCTTAGTAGAGCTTACCGAAACCTTGGCTCAAACACTTTTAAAACAAGCAGAGCTATATAAAGATTACCTCATGCCGGGTTACACGCATATGCAAATTGCAATGCCATCGTCGTTTGGGCAATGGTTCAGTTCTTATGCCGAAAGTTTAGCCGACGATTTACTTGTGCTTCATGCAGCATTTAAAGTAGTGAACCAGAATCCTCTTGGTTCGGCTGCGGGCTATGGCTCATCATTTCCTTTAGACCGCCAGTTAACTACCGATTTGTTAGGCTTCGACTCTATGAATGTGAGTGCAGTGTATGCTCAAATGGGACGAGGAAAGATGGAGCGTACCGTGTCGTTTGCTTTGGCATCGATTGCAGGCACGCTGTCTAAACTCGCTATGGATACGTGTATTTTCATGAGTCAAAACTTCGGATTCTTGAAGCTTCCTGACGAGCTTACTACAGGATCTAGCATTATGCCACACAAGAAAAACCCCGACGTGTTTGAATTACTTCGTGCGCATTGTAATAAAATTCAGGCTTTACCTAATGAAATGGCCATGATGTCATCGAACCTACCGGGAGGCTATTCTCGCGATTTTCAGTTGTTGAAGGAGTCATTTATTCCTGCTATTGAAGACTTGAAGAGTTGCTTGCATATTGCTGATTTTGCTATTTCAAACATGACAGTAACTGACAATTTGCTAGAGGATGACCGCTATAAATATGTATTTAGTGTAGAAGATGTAAATCGTCAGGTGATTGATGGGGTGCCATTTCGCGATGCTTACCGTTCTATTGGAATTGCTATTCAGCATGGAGAATATGAGCCAAACAAAGAGCTGCACCATACGCATGCCGGAAGTATTGGTAATTTGTGCCTTCCGCTCATTGAAGCTAAACTGAAAGAGAATATCAGTCAGTTTAATTTTGAAAAAATCGACAAAAAGATAGCGAAACTACTAGAATCTTGATAAAATAGTTGTACTTTTACAAAGTTAACGATAATTTTAAGCAGTTAATCTCTACGATTAACTGCTTATTTTTTAACGTCTTGTCTCAACCTCAATTTTCGAAATAAAACATTTGATGTTAAAATTTGTGGTGAACTTCTTGTTTCACTTGAATAATGAATGTGTTTTGGTTAAATTTGCAACATATTGAAATTATAAAAACATTGAATGATTGAAAATGTAACGAAAGGGTTTGCTTTGAATGTTCAATGTCATGTAGCAAGAGGAGTAGAAGAGAAAAAATAAGAAAATTAGATAAAAACAGAATATATATGCAGACAGGTGAACAATTAAAACAAGGTCTTTACCGCCCTGAGTTTGAGCATGGGAGTTGTGGTATCGGTTTTGTAGCTAGTTTGAAAGGTCGCAAAAAGCATCATGTAATTTCAGATGCTTTGGCGATGTTAGCACGTATGGAACATCGTGGCGGTACGGGCTATGATGTGAAAAGTGGCGATGGTGCTGGGATTCTGATTCAGATTCCTCATGAACTATTCATGGAAGAGTGTCCGAAAGATGGCATAAAACTTCCCGCTTTTGGCGAATACGGTGTGGCAATGACTTTCTTTCCTAAAGATGATGTAAAACGTTCGGAATGCAAAGAGATTATCGACCACAACTTGCGAAAGTTCGGCTTGCTTTTCATTGGCTATCGCGATGTGCCTGTCGATAATTTCGATTTAGGATTAGATTCGGCATCGACCGAACCTTATGTGCAACAATTGTTCATTAAAAAGCCTAGTGGTGTCAACCAAGAGGAGTTTGAAAGAAAGCTATTTATATTCAGAAAATACGCCGAACGCATAGCGCGTGAGTCGGTGCAAGGTTTAGGATTCGATGGGTTGAACATCATTTCGTGTTCAAGCAAAACCATCATCTATAAAGGGCAACTGAACACCGAGCAAGTGTCGTTGTATTACAAAGACCTAACAAACCCGATTATTTCGAGTGCTTTGGCGCTAGTTCACTCTCGTTTTTCTACCAACACATTTCCAAGTTGGCAGTTGGCACAACCTTTCCGCTATATTGCCCACAATGGTGAGATTAACACCAACCGAGGTAATGTAAACTGGATGAGTGCGCGCGAAGCTTTGCTTGAAACCACGAAGTTTACTCGCGAAGAACTGGATTTGATTTTCCCTATTTGCGATTTGCGAGCCTCAGATAGTGCCAACTTAGATATGGCGATTGAAATGTTGGTATTGAGTGGTCGCTCATTGCCTCATGTCATGATGATGCTTATTCCAGAAGCTTGGCAAAACGATCCTAAAATGCCAAAAGAGAAGCGTGATTTCTATGAATATCACTCTGCCATGATGGAACCTTGGGATGGTCCTGCTTCGGTGTGTTTCACCGATGGTGAATTGGTGGGTGCCACGCTCGATCGTAACGGACTTCGCCCTTCTCGCTATTGTGTAACCGATGATGATATGCTGATTATGTCATCAGAGTCGGGAGCTTTAGATGTAGATCATGCTAAGGTGAAACTCCGCGGACGTTTACAGCCGGGCAAAATGTTTGTGGCAGATTTAAATAAAGGGTGCATTATTTCTGATGAAGAAATTAAAAATTCGGTGGTGAGCAGTCAGCCTTACGGCGAATGGGTAGAGCAAAATATGACCTATCTTGATGAATTGCCATCGGTGCCCGATTTAGAGTTGAAAGATCCGGATGAAAAGTCGCTCTTGAAACGTCAGAAATCATTTGGTTTCACTCATGAAGATTTAGAGGTGATTTTAAAACCTATGGCAGAAACGGGCAAAGAGGCCATGGGCTCAATGGGTGCCGATAACCCATTGGCTGTGCTTTCAGATCGTCCGGTGCTTTTGTCGCATTATTTCAAACAATTATTCGCCCAAGTGACAAACCCACCAATCGACCCTATTCGGGAACGCATTGTGATGGATTTGCGCACTTATGTGGGGGGATTCAAAAATATTTTAACGGAGTCGGCAGAGCATTGTCGCCGTATTGCTATTGAGCAGCCGGTGTTAACCAATGAGCAGTTGGTGAAGTTGTCGTATGTCGATCATAAGCATTTCCAAACGAAGAAAATCAACATTGTTTTCCATGCCACAGGCGAAGACGGCAAGTTGGAGAAAAAGCTAGAGCGCTTGTGTTCGTATGTGGAGGATGCTATTGATGAGGGCTATTCTATCATTCAACTGACAGACTTTGCCATTAGTACCGACCATGCTCCTATTCCTTCGGTGTTGGCAGCTTCGGCAGTGCATCACCATTTAATTCGTATTGGTAAGCGTGGTAAAGCCGACATTATCATGGAAGTGGGCGATGTGCGCGAAGTACACCACTTTGCTGTGCTTTTGGGCTATGGTGTTTCAGCTATCAACCCCTACATGGCTATCGACTCGGTGAAGCGTATGGCTGCCGATGGGGTGGTGAATGTTTCGCCAGAACAAGCCGTAAAAAATTATATTAAAGCTGTGAATGGTGGTTTATTGAAGATTTTCTCCAAAATGGGAATCTCTACTTTGGCATCATATCAAGGGGCTCAGATTTTTGAAATATTAGGTATTAGCTCTAAAGTTGTTGATACTTATTTCTCGGGCACTGTAAGCCGAATTGAAGGACTTACACTCGATGATATTGCTACTGAGGCTTTGGCTCGCCATCGCAAAGGATATCCGGTGCGATTGGGAGGTGACAAGGTGCTGGAACCGGGTGGAGAATATCATTGGAGAAAAGATGGTGAGCGCCATTTAATGTCGCCACAAGCTATCTATGCGTTGCAGAATGCTACACGCAATAGCGATAAAGATGCTTTCAAAAAATATACCGATTTGGTTGATGGACAAACGCAAGCGGCGTTCACTCTTCGTGGATTGATGGATTTGGAGTCCGATAGAGAGCCAATTTCAATTGAAGAGGTAGAGCCTACGGAAAGTATATTAAAACGTTTTGCCACAGGTGCCATGTCTTTTGGTTCTATTTCGTGGGAAGCGCACACTACGTTGGCTATTGCGATGAACCGCATTGGCTCGAAATCGAATTCGGGAGAGGGGGGCGAAGATTCTATTCGCTACACACCACTGCCCAATGGCGATGATATGTGTTCGGCAACTAAGCAAATTGCATCTGGACGTTTTGGGGTGAATAGCTACTATTTAAGTCAAGCGAAAGAATTGCAAATTAAGATGGCGCAAGGTGCTAAGCCCGGTGAAGGTGGACAATTGCCCGGACATAAAGTGAATGGTTGGATTGGGCGCACGCGTCAGTCGACACCCGGGGTGGGCTTGATTTCACCACCTCCTCACCACGATATTTATTCGATTGAGGATTTGGCACAGTTAATTTATGATTTGAAAAACAGCAACCGCCATGCTCGCATAAATGTGAAATTGGTTTCGGAAGCGGGAGTGGGTACTGTGGCTGCCGGAGTTTGTAAGGCAAAGGCAGATGCTGTGTTAATTTCAGGTTTCGATGGGGGAACAGGCGCTTCTCCATTAAGTTCAATCAAGCATGCCGGTTTACCTTGGGAATTAGGATTGGCAGAAACTCACCAAACGCTAGTGAAAAACCGTCTTCGCGATCGAATTTTGGTGCAAGCCGATGGGCAAATGCGGACGCCTCGCGATTTGGCAATTGCCACTTTGCTAGGTGCTGAAGAATGGGGTGTTGCTACGGCAGCGCTTATTGTGGAGGGATGTATCATGATGCGTAAATGCCACAGCAATACCTGCCCAGTGGGTGTGGCAACGCAAGACGATAAACTCCGTAAGAAATTTACAGGAAATCCGGACCATGTGGTGAACTTCTTCACTTTCTTGGTAGAAGGATTGCGTGAAATTATGGCAGAAATGGGATTCCGAACCATTCAAGAAATGGTAGGACAATCGCAATGCTTGAAGTTTAAAGAATATACCGATCATTGGAAATATAAGAACCTCGATTTAAGTCCGATTCTACACAAAGAACCAGCGCATGAAGGCGTGGCGTTGTTTAAAACGAAAGAGCAAGATTATCAGATGGAAGAAATCTTGGATTGGAAGTTTGTAGAGGTGGCTAAGAATGCCATTGAGTTGGGCGAGAAAGTGAGTGCTGAATTTCCAGTGCTTAACACCGATCGTTCGGTGGGTACGCTTTTATCGCACGAGGTAACCAAGAAATATAAAGGTGAAGGATTGCCCGATGGTACCATTCACTTCAAATTAAGTGGATCGGCAGGTCAGTCGTTTGGCGCATTTATGTGTAAAGGAATTTCTTTAGAAGTGGAAGGCGATGCTAACGACTACTTCGGAAAAGGCTTGTCGGGCGGACACCTGGCAATTTACCCAAATATAGAAGCACAGTTTGTGGCAGAAGAAAATATCATTGTGGGTAATGTGTGTTTCTATGGTGCAACAGCGGGTAAGGCATATATTAGAGGAGTAGCCGGCGAACGTTTTTGTGTGCGTAACTCGGGAGCAGAAGTGGTAGTAGAAGGAATTGGCGACCATGGTTGTGAGTACATGACAGGCGGTAAGGCAGTCGTTTTAGGCAAGACAGGTAGAAACTTTGGTGCTGGTATGTCGGGTGGTGTGGCTTATGTGCTTGATGTAGATGGCGAATTCGCTAGTCGATGCAACATGGAAATGATTGAGCTAGAAAGCTTGACCGACGAGGCTGAAATTGCAGCATTGAAACTTATGGTTGAGGAGCATCAAGCCAAAACGGCATCGGCAGTGGCAGAATCTGTTTTAGCCGATTGGGATGCTAGCTTGAAGCAATTTGTGAAGGTTATTCCAATGGACTATAAGCGTATGCTCGGATTTATTGAAACAGCTCGTAATTCGGGAAAATTTACCACCGAAGAGCAAATTATTGATGCAGCATTTGAAATGTCTTTGTAGATAGAGTTGCAAAGTGCCTAAGTACCAAAGTGGCAAAGTACCAAAGTGGGCTGCGCTATTCACCGTCAGGGCACTCAGGCACTCAGGTACTTTTAAAAAGAAACAATCATGGGAAAACCAACAGGATTTTTAGAATATAATAGAATTGCCAATCCCACCCGTTCTATTTCAGAACGTTTAAAAGATTGGGGAGAAGTGTATGTGTTGCGCGATAACACAACTTGCGAAACACAAGGTGCTAGATGTATGGATTGTGGTGTGCCTTTTTGCCATCGTGGTGAATTGATGCACAACGGCGCATCGGGTTGCCCGGTGTATAACTTAATTCCAGAGTGGAACGATTTAATTTATCGTGGACGATGGAAGGAGGCACTCGAACGATTGCATCACACCAATAACTTCCCAGAGTTTACAGGGCGAGTTTGTCCGGCACCTTGTGAGGCTGGCTGTGTGTTAGGCATTAATGAGCCTCCAGTAACCATTCACGACAATGAGCGTGCAATTGTTGATAGAGGATTTCGAAGAGGATGGATTCAGCCAGAAGTGCCAGAGGAACGCACCGGTAAGAAGGTAGCAATTATTGGTTCAGGACCTGCAGGATTGGCGTGTGCTGCACAATTGAATAAGGCAGGGCATTTGGTAACCGTTTTTGAACGCGACGATCGTATCGGAGGATTACTCATGTATGGTATTCCTAACATGAAGCTAGATAAATCGGTTGTGCAACGTAGGGTAGATTTGTTGGCTGCCGAGGGAATAGAGTTTAAGACAAACGCCTATGTGGGCAAGAATGTCAGCATCAATAAAATTTATCAAAACTACGATGCCATAGTGCTAGCTAGTGGAGCAACTAATCCACGTGATTTGCCTATTGAAGGTCGCAATGCTAAGGGAATTTATTTTGCAATGGACTTCCTAAAGGCTAACACCAAAAGCTTGCTCGATAGCAACCTTTCCGATGGTGACTTTATTTCTGCCAAAGGGAAGAAAGTGGTTGTAATTGGTGGTGGCGATACGGGTACAGACTGCGTGGGAACGGCACTTCGTCATGGTTGCGAGCACGTTACGCAATTAGAAATTATGCCTCGTCCATCGATGGAAGTAGATAGAAGTACTAATCCTTGGCCTGAATGGCCTAAATCGTTGAAAATTGACTATGGTCAGCATGAAGCAATCTTTAAGCAAGGTGCTGATCCTCGACAATTCCTCACGATGAGCAAATCATTTGAAGCCGATGCCGATGGTAATTTGGTGGCGGTGAATGTGGTGAGCATTGAGTGGGTGAAAAGCGAAGAGGGGCGCATGATTCCAAAGGAAGTGGAAGGCTCGGAAAAACGAATTGAAGCCGACATTGTGTTGCTTGCTATGGGATTCATGGGACCCGAAGAAGATTTGGGCAAGCTTTTGCAGTTAGATCACGATGCACGTTCAAATTATTTGGCTGACTATGGCACATTCAAGACTACACGCAAGAAAGTGTTTGCCGCTGGCGATGGTCGCCGTGGGCAATCGCTAGTGGTGTGGGCAATCAACGAAGGGCGCGCTTGTGCACGCGAGGTTGACCGCTGGTTGATGGGAAACACTGTGCTACCATAAACTACTTTTCTATAACAACATAAAAAAAGCGAACCGTATAGTTCGCTTTTTTTTATGCTTATGTTTGAACAAGCTAAATTTCGTCTTCTTCGTTAGGAATCATCACGGTTTGGGCGCGATTAGGACCTACCGATGCAATGGTGATTGGCACGCCTGTTTGTTCTTTGATAAAGTTGATGTAGTTGTTGAATTCTTCTGGGAACTCATCTACGCTAGTTAGTTTGGTTAAATCTTCTTTCCAACCGGGAAGTTCAACATACACTGGTTTCACTTGGTCGTTCAACTCAAATGGGTATTTATCGGTTAGTTCGCCATCAATTTCATAGTGAGTGCACACTTTAATTGTATCGAAGTTGTCGAGCACATCGCCTTTCATCATGAAAAGTTCGGTCACACCATTAATCATGATTGAATAGTTTAATGCTACTAAGTCGAGCCATCCGCAACGGCGAGGGCGACCAGTGGTTGAACCATATTCATGACCAGCATCGCGAAGTTTCTGACCAACTTCACAGTGAAGTTCAGTAGGGAATGGACCCATGCCCACACGGGTGCAATATGATTTGAAAATACCATAAACTTTGCCAATGCGTTGAGGTGCTAATCCTAGTCCGGTACACGCTCCAGCGCAAATGGTGTTCGATGATGTTACAAACGGATAAGAACCAAAGTCGATGTCAAGCAAAGTTCCTTGAGCGCCTTCGGCAAGCACCGATTTATCATTAGCGATAAGATCGTTAATTTGGTGTTCGCTATCAACAATATGGAATGCTTTTAGCAATTCAATGCTTTTCATCCATTCGGCTTCTTGCTTAGCCAATTCTTCGGTATAGTCGAAATGGTAGAATTTCTCTAACAGTTCTTTGTGAGCTGCTGTTTGCTTGTTGTATTTTTCTTCGAAGTTCAAGAATAAATCGCCCACACGCAAACCGTCGCGGCTTGTTTTGTCTTTATATGTAGGTCCGATACCTTTAAGGGTAGAACCAATTTTGGCATCACCTTTGGCTGCTTCAGAAGCTGCATCGAGCAGTTTGTGGGTAGGTAAGATAAGGTGTGCTTTTTTAGAAATATAGAGGTTCTTTCTGAGGTTGATTTCTAATTTTTCAACGCCTTCAATTTCTTTTTGAAACACTACTGGATCTAGCACGACACCGTTTCCGATGATGTTTTGCTTGTTTTCATGGAAGATTCCCGATGGAATAGTGTGCAATACGTGCTTAATATTTCCAATTTCAAGTGTGTGCCCAGCGTTTGGTCCACCTTGGAAACGCGCAATTGCATCGTAGTTTGGCGTTAATACATCAACAATCTTTCCTTTACCTTCATCACCCCATTGCAGTCCTAAGATAACATCTACTTTCATTTGTTTGTTTTTAAGCGCGCAGTAGCAAAATGAAACTACGCCAGTATTTGTTTTTAAGGGCGAAGTGCCAGAGCAGCTACGCCATTGTTTGTTTAAGAGCGGAGTGCCTAGGTGCAGAGAGCAAAGTGCTTGAGTATCTAAGTAGCTGCGCTATTGTTCCAATTCAAAAGAGAAAAACCAAAGTAGAATTTTTTAGTATCGCTCTGTCTTTTTGGCGGCTAAAATTAAGAAAATACCTTGGAATAGCCGACAAAAAAATGGAAAACAAGTTTAATTTTTTAGTTCATCGGCTTTCTGTCCGTATATATAGAGGGTGTGATGCGACAATTTAATGTTGTGTTTATTGCACACTTCTTTAATTATTTCTTCAATACGCTTGTCGTAAAATTCCGACACTTCGCTAGTGCTTGTGTTAATAATATGATCGTGGTGGCGCGTGGCATAAGCTCGTTCATATTGCGAAATGTTGCGCCCAAATTGGTGTTTAACCACCAGTTTACAGTCGAGTAGAAGGTCTATCGTGTTGTAAATGGTTGCTCGACTTACGCGGTAGTTTTTTTGCGACATCGAAACATAGAGGTGTTCTACATCAAAGTGTCCATCGTGAGAATAAATTTCCTCTAAGATGGCAAAACGTTCGGGAGTTTTTCGGTGAGCGTGTTTCTCAATATACTCAGAGAACATGGCTTTCACCACTTCAATAGTCTTGCTGTCGTTATCCATAATTCAGTGTTGCATTTTAAGATGTAACCACAAAGGTAATATAACTAGGGTAATTTAGACTCAGTTAAAACAATTATTTTTCTTTCTCCACGCGTTCCACTTTGTCAATACCTGTTACACGTGTGAGTTTGTCTTTTAATTTATTTAAATCGTCTAAGCTATGCACCGATAGGCTCATGCTTCCTCTGAATATTCCGTTATTGGCATCAAATCTTACTGAGCTAATGGTGATATTGTTAAGCTTAGAAATGATGCTTGTAATTTCGTTGAGCAAACCGGATCGGTCGAAGCCGTTGATTTGCAAAGTAGTAGGGTAGACCTTTTTCTTAAACTTTGTCCACTGCACCGAAATAATGTTATCGCCTTGCTGTGCCATGAGTGTGGTGGCTTTCGTGCAGTTTCGTTTGTGAATAGATACTTGGTTTCGCGAGTTCAAATACCCCATCACATTATCGCCGGGAATGGGCATACAGCACTGTGCAAAGGTGTAGCTATCTTCGTTTTCGTGTTCTTTAATGATGAACACTTCTTTGGGGTTGATGGCTTCGTTGTTGAATTGCAAGTCGATTTCTTCCTCCTCGCTTCGTCCGAATGCTTTCGAAAAATAACGTGTTACGACGCTCTTTTTGGGTAGTAAAATTGCATTTGAAATTTCATCGGCACTAATAATTCCAATGCCCACTTTCTTAAAAAGCTGCTCTTTGTTCGATAATTTGTAATGCTGCGCCAATTGCTTAAAGCTTTGTAGTGTAACTTTAATATTATTACGACGAAGTATTTCTTCAACAATCTGTCGCCCATTGGTTCCCGCCTCTTTGTGTTCTGCACGCAGCACCTGTTGCACTCGGTTTCTAGCTTTCGAGGTGCACACCAAGTCAAGCCATTCAACACTCGGTTTCTGCGATTTCGAGGTGAGAATATCTACTTGGTCGCCACTTTTTAGTTTGTGGCTCACAGGCACCAGCTTGTGGTCAACTTTGGCACCGATGCAATGGTCGCCCAAATCGGAGTGAATTTCGTAGGCAAAGTCGAGAATGCACGACCCATTAGGTAGTGTAATGGTGTCGCCTTTGGGTGAATAGGCGGTAATTTCTGCCGAAAATAAGTTCATCTTAAACTCATTCATAAACTCTTCGGCATCGTTGTCGGCATGGCTTAGGGTTTCGTTAATTCGAATTAGCCATTTGTCAAGTTCCGATTCTTCGGCATCGGCGCCATACTCTTCTTTATACTTATAGTGCGCTGCAAATCCTCGTTCGGCAATTTCATCCATGCGCTCGGTTCGAATTTGCACTTCAATCCATTGTCCGTTAGGTCCCATTACGGTGATGTGCAATGCTTCATAGCCATTGGCTTTTGGCGAAGTAATCCAATCACGAATGCGCTCGGGTTTTGGGGTGTAAATGTCGGTTAGCGTAGAAAGAATATCGTAGCATTCTCGTTTCTCTTTTCGTTTGTTTTCCGATTTTACAATGATACGAATGGCAAGAATATCGTAAATTTCATCGAACGATACTCGCTGTTTTTTCATCTTGTTTGAAATGGAATAAACCGATTTCAAGCGCCCTGATATTTTAAATTTGAAACCATCTTTAGTTAGAGCTTCTTCAACTGGTTTAATAAACTGGTTCACCAAATACTCGCGTTGCTCTTTTTGGTCGTGCAAGCGCATAGTAATATAGTCGAAGGTTTCAGGCTCGGTGTACTTTAGGCATAAATCTTCAAGCTCGGTTTTAATGGCATAAAGTCCCAAACGGTGAGCCAAGGGCGAAAACATATAGAGTGTTTCAGACGCAATTTTGAGCTGCTTTTCGGGCTTCATGCTTCCTAAAGTGCGCATATTGTGCAGGCGGTCGGCAAGCTTAATAAGCATCACGCGCACATCGTCGGCAAGCGTGAGCAGCATTTTTCTGAAGTTCACCGCTTGTTTCGAGTTGTGCTGCGAGGTATATTCTGAAGACAGCTTGGTTAATCCATCTACAATTTTCGCCACCTCTTCGCCAAACAATTTGGCAATATCTTCATAGGTGTATTCGGTGTCTTCAATCACATCGTGCAGCAATGCCGACACGATGGAAGTAGCACCAAGTCCGATTTCACTCGATGCAATAGTTGCCACTGCAATGGGATGAATAATATAGGGTTCGCCCGACTTGCGCTTCACGCCAGCGTGAGCTTTACAGGCAAATAAGTAAGCTTTATGAATGCGCTCGGCTCCTTCTTCGCAGATGCGATTTCCATAGCTTCGCTTAAGCTCATCGTAATAATCTGCCACCAATCGCTGATCGGCTGGGGTCATATATTTATTCATCTCATCCATAAATGTTGATGTTAGGTCGAATTCTTTGTAGAGTGCCAAATTAAAGAATATAGTTAATTGTTGTTTCGGAATGCGTAATTTTTTATGTCGACAATACTGAAATTTAATAGATGAAGATGACTGGTTGTGGTTGTAAACCAGCTTTTTTTGAAGTGAAACTATCATGCTGAAATGTTCACAGTTTTACTCCATGAACATGAAAGTGATTGATTATAAAACCCGTTGGCGGAATTAAATTCGAATATATTTAACTTGTTCAGAAGGCTTTTTATTTCATAATTTTTACTTAAACCTTAATAACTGGAGTGCCTTAAGATATTGCCCTAATTTCTAATTCTACACTTTATAAAGTCTAAGTGTGTGGGTAAGTAGAAAGGGCGAACTATTGCTTACCTCATTGCTAGGGTTCGCTTCGGGGTGCCGCTTGGTTGTATGTCGCTATACATCTGCTTCACTTTCTCTTAATATAGCTTGTGCTTTTTTGCAAAGAATTATCTCACAGAAGATTATAATTTATTTAGTGCAAAAAATACAAGTAGCCTGTAACGCCCGCTACTTTTTACAACAAAAATACAAGCTAGATTAAGCGACCAAGTCCATTTTAGTGCAAAAAAAGACCAAAGTCTTTGTCGCCAAGTCTTTTTTCAAACAAAAATGAACCAAATACAAAAATAGGATTCGTATATTTTGAGTTGAAATGCCACTATTATATTCCGTCAACGGGTGATTGTAAACTTAATTCTATATGTTCAGCACGCTGAACTATGCCGAAATACAAAAAAACTTTGATCGAGTTTCTCAACTCATTTCATTGGAGGAAAAGCTTTAGTCTCTCTTTTCAATCAACTAACCTCTGGGTGAAGTATAATCGAATCCGTAATATTCAGGGGGTAATGATGCCTCCTTTTATTTCGCTGCCCACAGCCCTTCAATACACATTGCTTTCGGAACGAGTACTTTTGTAACGAAAATATCAATTAAAGGGAAAATGATTTGTCAAAAAAAGAGAATAAAGCAGGTTTTATTGAGGTAAATGACTAATTTTGACCAGTAAAGAAAAAAACTATTCATAATGGCAACTATTAGATTTAAAGCCTTAGAAGATATATATACTAGGAGTACACCAAGCATAGAGCGCCAATCAAAGCAAATTTCCGATTATTTCGGCGATAATGTATTTGGGCGAACCAAAATGCGAAAATATCTTTCTACAGATGCTTATGATGCAGTTTGTGAGGCAATTGACAAAGGAGAGCCCATCAATAGAAAGATGGCAGATCAAGTGGCGCAAGGCATGAAATCATGGGCAATTGAAAACGGAGCAACGCACTATACACACTGGTTTCAACCGCTTACTAGCGGAACGGCCGAAAAACACGATGCCTTCATTGTGCCCGATGGCGATGGGGTGGTAGAAAAATTTTCGGGAGAAATGCTCTCGCAGCAAACCCCTAGTTTGAGCGCTTCTCACATAGCAAGTGGACGTCAAACATTCGAGGCGAGAGGATACACCGCTTGGGATGCCTCGTCGCCAGCATTCATTATTGATGGCACGCTTTGCATTCCCACCGTGTTAATTTCATACACGGGCGAATCGTTAGACTATAAAACACCACTTCTGCGCTCGTTGAGCGCCCTCGATAAAGCAGCCACCGAAGTATGTATGTACTTCGACAAAAACGTGGTGAAGGTTTCGGCACAAGTGGGCTGGGAGCAAGAATATTTTTTGCTAGATGAGGCCTTATTCAGAGCGCGCCCCGACCTAATGCTTACGGGCAGAACCTTGCTTGGTCACACTTTGTCGAAAGATAAACAAACCGACACACATTACTTCAGTTCGATACCCACGCGAATGTATCGATTCATGGAGGACCTAGAAGAAGAAGCCTTTAAATTGGGCATTCCAGTGAAAACTCGACATAACGAAGTTGCTCCAAATCAGTTTGAAATGACATCAATGCACGAGGAAGCCAACCTTAGCAACGACCATAATCAATTGCTTATGGACTTGATGAAAAAGGTGGCTCGCCGACATAAATTCATGGTGTTGTTTCACGAAAAACCTTTCGAGGGAGTGAATGGATCTGGGAAGCACGTCAATTGGTCGTTGAGTACCGATGCGGGAGTAAATGTTTTTTCGCCGGGCAAGAATCCGAAAAGTAATTTGCAATTCTTGACCTTCTTGCTAAACACCATGAAAGCAGTGCTCGACAATCAAGATCTTTTTCGGGCAAGTATTTTCACCCCCGAAAACTATTGGCGATTAGGCACAAATGAAGCCCCGAGCACTATTTTGTCGATTTTCTTAGGCTCTGAAGTGAGCAAGAAGCTCGACCTGATGGAAAGCGCCGTTACCGAACGCAAAATGACTCCCGATGAGAAAACAGCACTCAAGTTAAACATTGCACGTATTCCAGAATTTATTCTCGATACAACCGATAGTAACCGCACATCACCTTTGGCATTCACCGGCAACCGTTTCGAGTTTCGAGCCGTGGGAGCATCGGCAAATGCTGCCGCCGCTATTACAGTGCTAAACACAGCATTGGCAGCTCAGTTGCAAAAATTTCATGCCGAAGTAGAAAAACTCATCGCTAAAGATGTGCGTAAAGATGAAGCCATCTTCCAAGTGCTGAAAAAACTCATTGTAGAAACCAAGAAGGTGCGCTTCGATGGCAATGCCCGAAGTAAAGCTTGGGAAGAACAAGCACTAAAACGCGGTTTGAGCAAGGTAGATAGTTTCAGCAAATCGGCAACCCACTTGGGCGATTTGCGAGCCATGAAGTTGTTTAAATCGCAAGGCGTATTTACGCAAAGCGAGCTAGAAAGCAGAATGCTCATTGAGTTTGATAAATTTACCACACAAACGCAAGTAGAATCATCAGTGCTATGCAATTTGGCAATCAACCATGTGATTCCAACAGCCGTGAAATATCAAAACGTATTATTGCAGAACGTGCAAGGACTGAAAGCCGTTTTCCCCGAAGACCAATTTGCACAACTAGCAGCCGGCGAACTTGATTTAATCAAGCAAATGAGCGAACGTGTTAGTGGAATAAAAAAGCTTGTGCAGAAAATGTTAGAAGAACGAGATATGCTCGATGCCATGAACTCGGGCGAACTAAAAGCAACCACCTACGAAGAACGTATTTTGCCACTAATGCAGCAAATTCGAAAGCACGCCGATGCGCTAGAAATAATTGTAGATGATGAAATGTGGTCGCTATTAAAATACCGCGAACTACTCTTTGTGAAATAAAAACAATTACAAATTACGAATGATGAATTGCGAATAATGTAAGAGTGCACACTTTGCTACTTCGCACTTCTCAACAAATAAAGAACAAATGAATAAATTTAAATTAATGACGCTAGCAGTAGCAGCTCTGTTGTTTGCTTCGTGTTGCAATTCAACTTGCAAATCAGAATCGAAAGAAGTGAAAACGCAACAAACACCTTTGGCATCGTGGAATGCTGGTGTACGCCAACAAATCATCGACTATGTGACAGATGTAACATCGCCTGAAAGTCCAAACTTTGTGCCTGTGAGCGACCGTGTTGCCACATTCGACAACGATGGAACACTTTGGAGTGAAAAACCAGTGCCTTTCCAAATCTTTTTCGCTATCGATGAAATAAAACGGCTAGCACCAGAACACCCAGAATGGAAAGATAAAGAACCCTTTAAATCGGCCATTAATGGCGACTTGAACGCACTTGTAGCACAAGGCTCAGACGCGGTTGTGCAGTTGGTAGTAGCTTCGCATACCAACATTACATCTGATGCTTTTACCGAAAATATAAAAAACTGGATTAGCACAGCTAAGCACCCAACAAAACATGTAAAATACACCGACTTGGTATATGAACCCATGCTCGAACTATTGCAATACTTGCGTGAGCACGATTTCAAAACCTTTATCGTGTCGGGCGGAGGTATCACATACATGCGCGCTTGGGCAGAGCAAGTATATGGCATACCACGCAACCAAGTGATTGGAACTTCCTTTGAAACACAATTTGATTTCAACGATGGTGATGTGCAAATTCAGCGTTTGCCAGCTGTGAACTTCTACGACGATAAATTGAATAAACCACTTGCTATTGAGCGCCACATTGGTATTCGCCCAATTTTTGCGGCAGGTAATTCCGATGGCGATTTCCAAATGTTGCAATATGCCGATGCAAACAAACACAAAAGTTTCCAACTTTATATTTCGCACACCGATGGCGATCGCGAATTTGAATATGGAAGAGAAGACCTCATAGCACCTCTAAATGAAGGTATGGATTATGCCCTTGCGCATGGCTGGTGTATTGTGGATATGAAAAAAGATTGGAAAACGGTTTGTAAGAAATAATTACGAACTAATAAGTTAAGAATTATGAGTTTACCTAACTCAGTTAGGTAAACTCAATCACTCAACAAATGAATAAATTAAAAACAAAACACACAAAGGCTTCCATGTTGCTGTTAGGATTTCAGCACGTGCTAGCCATGTTTGGGGCAACCGTTCTCGTGCCCGCACTCACAGGCTTAAATCCATCTATTGCACTTTTTTGTGCTGGAGTAGGAACACTCATCTTTCATTCTGTAACCAAGTTTAAAGTACCCTCTTTCTTAGGTTCAAGTTTCGCTTTTATCGGAGCAATATCATTAGTGTTGCAACAATCAGGTATTGCCGAAGTAAAAGGCGGTATCATGGCGGCAGGCTTTGTGTATGTACTCATTTCGATTATTGTGAAATTTTGGGGTGTAGAAAATATTAATCGCTTGTTCCCACCCATTGTGGTTGGTCCAACCATTGTAGTAATTGGCTTGCGATTGGCTCCTGTGGCAGTAAACAGTGCGCTGTATGTAGATGGCGTGTTTAATATCACATCGCTGATTATAAGTCTTTCGGTGGTGCTTACCATGATTGTGTGTAGTGTTATCGATAGATCATTTTTCCGTTTAGTACCTATCCTAACTGCTGTTGTCGTGGGTTACTTAGTAGCTGGAGGCTTAGGTGTTTTCGATGCTTCGCCCATTGCAGCAGCACCATGGTTGGTGTTCAGCGATCCCAAGGTGATAAATACAGTTTTCACCGCACCATCGTTTTCTTGGACAAGCGTGCTAGTCATTGCGCCCATTGCATTAGTGGTGTTCATGGAACACATTGGCGATATTAAAGGCAATGGCGAAGTGGTGGGCAAAGACTTTGTGAAAGACCCTGGCTTGCATCGTACCATTTTGGGCGATGGTTTGGCTACCATGTTTGCAGGCTTAGTTGGAGGCCCCGCCAATACCACCTATGGTGAAAACACAGGTGTGCTTGCGGTAACAAAAAATTACAATCCATTTATCCTACGCATTGCCGCAGTAATGGCAATATTCTTGAGTTTCTTCGGAAAGTTTGGTGCAGCCATTTCAAACATTCCACATCCGGTAATGGGGGGAGTGTCGGTTATCTTGTTTGGTATGATATCTTCAATTGGTGTGCGCACCATGATTAATGCACAATTAGATTTCGGACATTCACGCAACCTGATTATCGCTTCTGTCATCCTGGTAACAGGCATCGGCATTGGCTCAATTCCAATGGGAGGAGCTGTGGAAATGTCGGGATTAACCATTGCAGCTTTCCTAGGAGTGCTTCTAAACGTAGTTTTACCTAAGGATATCTAATAACCAGAGGTGAATCATAGTCAAAACAAAGCAGTGCATTGCACTACGAATGAAATAAGAAAGCGCTGAAGGTGCGAAATATCAATCTATTTCGTGCTTTCGGCGCTTCCGTTTTAGGTGAAATGTTTTTAGCATGAAGTGCTATGCTTTCAGCCATGAAATCTCGTCTTCAAATTCCACCCGATAATCTTCATGAAGTTTGCAGAGCGCATTCTCGGCCATACGCAATTGGGTGGCATAGAGATTACGCATGGTGAGACTATTTTGCATCGGTATCTTCTCACTGCGCATTTTGCGACAGAAGTAGCAAAGCAAATCTACTTCCGTAGATTTTTCATTAGAGTAGCGAATGGCTTGCTTGGTTTCTTTCAGTATTTTGCGTACTCCCTTCTTGTTTAAATAACCACTCTTGCGATTGATTTCCTTAAAACTAAGGTCAATTTCTGCCTTAATATTCTCCACATAGCTTGCTTCATCTTCCGACTCGAAAAGTAGGTAAGTTAGCAACTCTTTGTTGTCTTTCTTGAAGCGTGCCATACGCAGACAAAGCTCGTAAAGCTCCTCGGTAGGATAGTTCTTCAGTTCCGTTCGTATTTCTTTGAGCGTGCGTGCTTTCATATGAAGGGCTTTTTTTAAATTATCGCCCAAAGATATTAACTTTGCACCTATGGTACTACAAATCTTAATGCTATATCTGATTGTTTTGTTTGTGATAACTTACATATCAACGAAACAATTAAAGACACCTTCAGACTTCTTTGCTGCGGGAAAAAATAAAGGTGTACTCTTAGTTATGGGCAGCTTGTTGGCCTCTGTTTTAGGAGGTTCAGCCATTTTGGGTAGCGTAAACCTAGCCATGACACAAGGATGGGCTTCGGCGTGGTATCTGCTTGCAGCTGCCATCGGGTTCTTTTGCTTGCTACCCGTGGTTGATAAAGTGGTGGTACATGGCAAGTACACACTGAGCGATTTGATTGGCAACTTCTATGGGACATCGGCTCGGAAGTTGGCAGCCATTATTATTCCACTAGCGTGGACAGGTATCGTGGCAGCACAAGTTATTGCTGCGGCCAAAATATTATTCAGTTTGTTCGGCTTACCTTATGATGTTGGCGTAATTTTATCGTCTTTAGTTTTTGTGTGCTATACTGTGCTTGGCGGTCAATTGTCGATTTTAAAGACCGATTTAATACAGTCCATAATTATAGTGTTGGGCATTTTGCTTTCTGCAGTTTATTTGTTTTTTCATCACGCAGAAGCTACAGTAAGTCCAATTGCCGATAGCTTCCCTTTTAATGCAGCATTCGAGCCCATGGATTTACTGGTCTTGCTGCTCAGTTTTTCCACTACATTTGTAGTTGGTCCCGATGTTTATTCTCGCATCTTTTGTGCTCGCAATGCGCAAGTCGCCAAACGAAGTGTGTTGCTTTCAGCAGTGGTATTGGTGCCTTTTGCTTTTGTTTTGGCTTATCTAGGAGTGTTTGCAGTAGAAAATCTAGATGCCAATCAATTGCACTCGGTGGCACTGATTGAGGTAATAGAGGCTTATCTTCCCCCGTGGGTAGTAGGTATTATGGCGGCGGCTTTACTTTCGGCAGTGTTATCATCGGCCGACACTACTTTGCTCACCGCCTCAATGATGCTTAGTGAACTTTTTTATCGAGATATTAATAATAAGAAATCACTCCAACTCACAAAGGTTTTTGTGGTGTTGATTGGCATGGCAAGCTTAGTAATAGCTCTTTATGCCACTTCTATTGTTAACACTTTGCTTCTAGCATTATCGTTTTATTCGGGTGCATTTATTGTGCCAATCATCTTGGCGTTATGGGGGGTGAAAGTGAACAAAAAAAATGCCACTACAGCCATGCTTGTAGGCGGGCTAATGGTATTGGGAGGGAAATTACTAGCCACTTATCTCCATTTTTCTTTAGGTAACTACATTTTAATAGTAGCGTTTGCTGTGAATTATATTATACTGAAAATCTACTCGAAATGAGTTGCTACTAATGCTTTTGTTCTTCCTTTTTGGGGAGTTGGAGGGTGCTTTAACTGCCCAAAATAAAAATAGTGGGTTTCTTTTGAATGTCGGGTTGTGCTTTCTTCCATTGGGCAATGGTTTTTGTTTTAATGTATTCATCATTGCAAGTAATGTTGCACGCAATGCAAAGCTTGGTGTTTGGCGCACAGCAAGCAAGTAAATCTTCAAGCAGTTGCAAGTTACGATAAGGAGCTTCAATAAACACCTGACTCTGATTTTCTTTAAATATACGTCCTTCGAGCATTTTTAGGTGCTTTTGTTTTTCATTTTTCTTAATCGGCAGGTAGCCGTTGAAGGCAAAGTTTTGTCCGTTCATGCCCGAAGCCATCATGGCGAGCAATATTGATGATGGTCCCACAAGCGGCACGATGTGAATATCTTTTTGGTGAGCCAATCGCACCACTTCAGCTCCAGGGTCGGCAATGCCGGGGCAGCCGGCTTCCGACATGATGCCTACAGAAAAACCATCTTTGAGCGGTTGAAGATATTCCCCAATAGCTTTTAAATCGGTGTGTTTGTTGAGCTCGTAGAAAGTAAGTTCATCGATGTTAATGTCTTTATCTACTTGCTTGAGAAATCGGCGGGCAGTTCGAACATTTTCTACAATGAAATGCTTCAGCTGACCAGTGATTTTACTATTGTTGCTTGGGAGAACGGTTTCAAGTGCTGTTTCGCCTAGTGTAATAGGAATAAGATATAAACTTGCCATAGGTGTAATTTTGGGCAAAAGTAAAGAAAAATGGTGGCTTAACGCATTAAATTGCATTTGCAACTCTGGTTAATCTGAAATTAATCGAAAAATGAATGCCATTTTTGTAAATTTGCTTCATGAGTGAAGCATTAAAAATAACTTTCTTAGGTACGGGAACCTCGCAAGGGGTGCCTGTGGTGGCGTGCGATTGCGAAGTTTGTCGGTCGGAAGATGACAAAGATAAGCGTTTGCGTTCATCGGTGTTGCTGCAAGCAGGAGGTAAGAGCATTATCATTGATGCAGGTCCCGATTTTCGACAACAGATGCTGCGAATTAAGCAACATCAACTCGATGCTGTGTTGCTTACGCACGAACACGTTGATCATATGTATGGGCTTGATGATATTCGAGCGTTTAATTGGGTGCAGCAATCGGCAGTGCCTATTTATGCGGAAGAAAGGGTGCTTGGCGAATTGAAAAGAGTGTATAGCTATGTGTTTGCCGATTATCGCTTTGGAGGACTGCCCGAGATGGAGTTGCATGAAATACAGCACAGCTCGTTTGCCGTAAATGATATTTTATTTACACCAATTCGAGGATTGCACTATAAACTACCCGTGTTTGGTTATCGGGTGGGGGATTTTGCTTATCTCACCGATATGAATTGTATTTCGGATGATGAGAAGCAAAAGCTACACCATCTGGATGTGCTGGTGCTAGGGGCTGTGCATAAGAAAAAACATATTTCACACATGAATTTAGAAGAAGCTTTACAGCTCATTGTGGAGTTGCAACCTAAGCAAGCTTACATTACACACATATCGCACTACATGGGATTGCACCAAGAGGAAGATGTGCAATTACCTCCTCATGTTCATTTAGCATATGATGGATTAGTTGTTAGTGCGGGATTGCCTTAGGTCTTTCTATTCCCTGTTTCCTAACAACTAACCTCTATAGGCTTAATCTCTCAAAACGATTCCATCTTGCATATGCACAATTTGGTCAGATTGAGCTGCAAATTTCTCATCGTGAGTTACAATCACTAAAGTTTGGTCGAACTCATCGCGCAATCGAAAGAATAGATCGTGTAAGTCATCGCGGTTTTTGCTATCGAGGTTACCCGAAGGTTCATCGGCCATAATAACCGATGGATTGTTGATTAACGCACGAGCCACAGCCACTCGCTGGCGTTCGCCACCAGAAAGTTCAGCCGGTTTATGGTGCATTCGCTCATTTAATCCTAAATAATCGAGCAGTTCTTTGGCTCTTTTCTCGGTTCTATCTTTCGCCTGATTGCCAATAAGTGCCGGTAAACATACGTTTTCGAGGGCATCGAACTCGGGCAATAAATAGTGGAATTGAAAAACAAACCCAATTTCTTCATTTCTGAACTTTGCCAATTGTTTTTCGCGCATACCGAACACATTCTCACCTTTAATGTAGAGTTCCCCTTCATCGGGGCGACTTAGTGTACCCACAATTTGTAGTAAAGTGCTTTTCCCAGCTCCACTGGCTCCTACAATAGAGTAAAGCTTTCCTTGAGGAATTTCGAGGTCGATGCCTTTCAGTACCTTAAGTTCGCCATAGGATTTGTATATGTTTTTCAGTTTTATCATTATTGAAAGAGATTAGGAAGATACAAAAGAGCAATTTCGTAGACAATGTAAATAATATATATAGAGATAAGCAGGGTTCCTGTTCCTTTGCCTATTTTCCATTTGTTGCAAATGAGAATGAACATGAATAACGCCAACGAACCAAAGAGGATGAGCGATGAACGCAGCATATCTTCGCTTTGGGTAACTACCTCACCGCCTTGCACCAAAATATAAATGAGGAATGGCAATCCTAAGCCAATAAGTATATCGAAGATGTTAGAACCAATGGCATTGCTAATGGCCATATCGCCTCTACCTTGTTTTGCTACTACCACCGATGAAATTAAATCGGGCACTGAGGTTCCTGCTGCAAGAATGGTAAGTGCAATGATGGATTCGGGTATTCCGGTGATGTGTGCAATGCCAATGGCACCTTCCACCATGAGCCAGCTCAAAGCCGCAATCGACACAATCGACACTGAAAACACAGCGTAATAATGTTGAGGTTTAGGCATGATGAAGGTAAGCGCTTTATCGAGGAAGTCGAGTTTCAGGGGTGTTTTATCTTCCTCTTCCATGTCATCGGCTTGGTCGGAATAGGGGAACCATTTGCGCCAATGCACCACTGCGAAAACATAAAGCACATAGATGCAAATGAAGAGCAGCGCATCAATCATGGAGAATTGTCCGTCAACAACGCCCCAAAGTAGTAAAACTACGGCTAGGAAATAGAAAATAACATCGCGCACAATGGGTTGCCAAGTGAGTTTGCTACTCTTGGTAACTGCCACAATACCACAAATGGCGAGTAGGTTAAATATGGCACTACCTACTATGCTTCCAATGCCAATGTCGTTGTGTTCACCCGGTTTAAGCACGGAAAATAATGCTACAAAAAGCTCTGGGGCGCTTGATCCCATAGCCATAAGGGTGGCGCCAGCGGCATCCGATGATAATTGTAGTTTTTTAGATATTTTATCGAGCGATTCTACAAAAAACTGATCGACAATGCGTGCCAATAGAATGAAGCACAACAATAAAATTAAGATGTAGCTAATTAAGCTCATGATGTTTATTTGGTATTATTTGTTTTCTTTTCTTCTTCGTCAATCAATTCTTGAATTTCCTTATCAACCGGCTTCTTTTGGGGTTCCGATTGGTTGATTTCGCGCTTGATATCTTGCGTAGCTTTGTTAAACTCGCGAGTGGCTTTCCCTAGTGTTCGTGCAAATTCGGGAATTGATTTTGCGCCAAAGAGCAGCAAAACCACCAATAGGATGACCACTATTTCGCTACCGCCGATAAAAAGCATAACCATAATTAAATTACCTTTTTGATTTGCCACAAAAGTAAGAACAAAATGCAATTTAAAGAGTTTTTAGCATTATGATTTTTATTATATGCTCTTGATGTTCGTTATAATTCACAATTAAGACTATTTTTGTGCATTCAGTTAAAATAGAATTATGAGCAGAAAAATTATTTTATCCCTCTTATTGCTAGTAACTAGTTTGAGCTCCACTTGGGCAAACAGCAAAGAAGATTCCACGCTAGTATATCGTCCAGCGTATCATTTCACACCACAGCAAAATGCCATGGGAGCTCCCGTGGGCATTATTCATGATGGCAATACTTATCACTTGTTTTATGAATATAATGCGGAAGGATTGAGCCCCGATAATTATAGTTTGGGCCATGCCACATCAACCGACTTGATACAGTGGAGCGAGCAGCCGGTGGCTTATACTCCCGGTGGTGAAGGTTTGCAAGGTGCTTCGTGTGTGCTCGACGAAAAAAATGTGTTGGCTAAGCAGGAAGGCAATCAAAAGACCTATGTGTTGAGCTATGGAGTGGCAGGTAAAGGGGTGAAAATTGCTTATAGTACCAATGCTGGCGCTTCGTGGCAGGAGCTTGGTTCTGCAATGAACTTGGCTTGTGATGTTGAAGAACAGGTGTGCGACCCTAAGCTGATTTGGTATGCGCCTACGCAAAGTTTTGTTTTAATGGTGTCGAGAATGCCTGAAGGCGATACTGATGCTGAAGGAATCTCATTTTACACTTCAAGTAACTTGAAAGATTGGACTTTTGCTAGTCACATTCGTGGTTTGAAAGGTAATCCTGATTTGTTTGAGTTGCCTGTGAATGGCGATGACAACAAGAAAAAATGGGTATTGAGCGATGATCGTGGAAATTATATGTTGGGCGAGTTCAACGGTAAGAGTTTTTCGGCATTGACAGCTAAACTAGAAAATCAAGGGGGAGAGTTCCATTCGCCAACCACTTTTATTGATGCTCAAGCCGAACGAACAGTGCAAATAGCTTCTTTGGCTAAGAGTGGCATTGATGGGGCGTCTTATTCTGGAGCGCTTACTATTCCTATGGAATTAAGCTTAACTCAACACGATGGGGAGACTGCCATGTTGGTAAAGAAACCGGTAAAAGAGCTTTATTCACTTCCTGCTCGTCAGGCTTTGAATTTGCGTAATAAGAAGCTAATTCCCGGAATTAATGATAACCCGATTAACAAGCTTAAAGGGGTGAGCACGCACATTAATGCTCAATTTAATATCAATAATGTTGATGCTTTTGGGTTCTTGGTACTCAATTCACGCAAAGAAGAAGGAACAGAATTGATGTACAACGCTAAAACCAAGCACTTGAGTTGGATGGGCGATTTCTTTACGCTAGAATTGGAAGATAAACGTTTGAATTTGGAAATTTGGGTAGATAAAAGTACTGTAGAGATATTTGTGAATGGTGGAGAAACTATTATCTCTACGCAAATTGTGCCAAGTATTGGTAATGAAAAGTATGTGTTGGCAGGTCAAGGAGGTGAACTTATCATAGAGAGTTTGAAGGCACAGAAACTGAAATAAAATTGTTAGTTGAAAATATGAAAGCCGCGGGTTTACCTTGCGGCTTTTTTTATGTGCCATCTTTCGTGGTTGAACTGTTGCGGCTTGGCTGCTTTGCGCACACATTGTTTAAATTCGCACTGTCAGTCATTCAAGAGATACTTGCTGTTTCTTTAAATCATGTCGTATTTCATGAACAGCAGAATTTGGTCGATGTGTTCATCTTCGAAGTTATCATCGGGATTGAACTCACTTTTTAAATTGTTGCCAAAGATTCGAGCAATGCCTTGCCAGAAGAAAGCCGATGTTCCACCTCGGAGTTCTTTAATTAATTCGTATGAGGTGTTTTGTGTTTCTCGGTCGATAAGCTTAATGAGAATGCGCCCGTCGGAAATGCTCATTTTTCGGAGTTCATCGCCATAGGTTTCAATGAGTTCGGTCTCCATCATTTTGACATACTTTCGGCGTTCGCTATCTCTCACCTTGGAAAGTTCATACACTTCACTGTAGTTCGCCATGAGCTCGGCAGCTTTCTGTGCATAAGGATAGGTTTTCTTCACCCGATGAACTAATCGCCAATATTTGCGAGCAAATCGCCGGGATTCGAAGGTGGGAACAGGGTTTACTTGAAGCTCTTTCAATATGAATTGAGGAATGGTATCACCATCATAGGTCATGCCAATGGTTGTGATAGGCGTTGAGTTTTGAGCTTGCAAGGCAAAAGGCAGCAAACTCAAACACATCATTCCCGATAGGTATAAAAGTGCTTTCATTTGGTGCGAAGATACTATTAGTTTTATTTCGATCGAACGAGATAGCTATAAATTGTAATAACAATGGGTTTAAATAATATCAATCAATTAAAACAAGTGTTAAATTGCTAAAAGGAAAATTGAAAATCGATTCTGTGATTGTTTTTCTGAACTGAGCATCAATATTATTGATTGCAAAAAAAGAGTAAAATATCCTCTTAAACTTAAGGAGCTTTTTACCTTTGCTACATCACTTAAAAATAAATAGTCATGAATACAATTAATTTTAATAGTGCATTGCTTGAATTACAAGAAAAACTATACCATTACGCCTTGGGTTTGACAGCAGACGATGAGACAGCCCAAGATTTGTTACAAGAGACTTTTTTGAAAGCCCTAACATATAGAGAGAAGTTTAAAGAAAATACCAATTTCAAAGCATGGATTTACACCATCATGAAGAACTCGTTTATCAATAATTATCGACGTAATGTGAAGGTGCGTTCTACTTTCGATAAAACCAACAACGATTACCACATGGGCATTACGAAAGATGATGTTTTTGCATCGCCAGAATCGAGATATAATGCTCAGGAAATCAATGAAAATATTAATAATTTAGCCGATGAATATAGAGTGCCTTTCACCATGTTTCTCGATGGTTATAAGTATCAAGAGATATCGGATGAATTGCATTTGCCACTCGGAACCGTGAAGAGTAGAATATTCTTTACTCGCAAGAAGTTAGAAAAGTCATTGGCGGATTATGCTTATTAATCTTAGTTCAAGGTGAATTGATTTCTTCGTTGAGGCTTCTCCTGTGATTTGCAAAACAGGAAGGCTAAACAATGAATCGGTTTAAAATAAATCAACCCGAAGCATCAAGGTGCTTCGGGTTTTGTTTTGCTGGCATTGTTGTTTTCTTGCGTTCCCCAAGAAGAGTCTGTATATTTGTAATTGAACAAAAAAGAAGCTCACCAGATGTATAAAGTAATTAAGCTTTGTCTGTTTCTGCTACTGCCTTTTGCTGTGCAAGCCCAAGAGAAACATAAAATAGTGGAGGTGCAAACCCCCATGGGGAATATGCGATTTATGCTTTACAACGACACACCCAAGCATCGCGATGCCTTTTTGAAGTTAGCCCAAGAGGGATATTATGATGGCACGTTGTTTTATCGGGTGATTTCAGATTTCCTAATTCAAGGAGGTTCGAAATCTTCGCGCAACGCTCCGGCGGGGAAGCGCATAGGCTATGGCGACCCCGAGCACACGGTAGATGATGAAATACGGTCGAATCATTTCCACAAAAAAGGGGCATTGTGCGCTCCTCGTCAAGATGACGCTGTAAATCCTTTTAAGCAATCTGATATTTCTCAGTTTTATATTGTGGAAGGGGCAGTGCATCGTGTGGGCGAGCTCGACACTTTAGAACTGGCTGTGAATGTGCCTATTAAAAAACAGATAACAGCAGAAATATACACTGAAGAGGTGAAAGCGCAGCTAAAACGGTTGAAACAAGAGGCGGGTTCTACTGCCGATAAGGAAGAAGCGCGCAAAAAAGCGGAAGAATTTAATGCGCTGTTGAATGGGGTGAAGAGCGATATTCAGGCGAAGATGGAATTAGCCCCTCATGCGCTTTACTTTTCTGAGGAACAGCGGGAAGACTACACCACGGTGGGAGGATATCCCGAACTTGATGGAAAATATACGGTGTTTGGGGAATGTGTATCGGGTTTTGAGGTTATCGACAAAATAGCCCGATTGAAAACCGATGGCAATCAGAGACCATTTACCGATGTAAAGATTAAAGTGGTGGTTATTGAGTAAGAAAAAATGTATTATCTCATGAGATTTGTTCCATTTTTGTGCAAAAAAGAGTTCATCGCATCGTCTAGCTTGTATTTTTGTTGAAAAAAGTATCGGGCGTGACATGCTGTTTTCATTTTTTCGACCCATATTGATTTAAGATGTTGGAAGGTAGTGTTTTGCGAAAATGTGCAAGTGGATTGTGGGAAAAGTGCGGGGAATAGCGAGAAGTAGGGAGTATTCACAGAGCTGTGTCGAGCAAACAAACTTATGTATTTGCAACATGACACGAGAACAAGAAGATAGCTTTTATCTACAAAAAATCAGGCATAACTTTTTGAAGTTATGCCTGATTTTTTGTAGATATATTTTTATTTTGCGCAGTGGAAATATAAACTAATGCCACATATGCAAGCGATCTGATTTATATATTCCAAAAGCGTTTTAGATACAACAATATCTTTCACCATGGTGAGGTTGCGCACGAATGGAAACAATCGAACATCATCCCATGAAAGATGATTGTCTACCGCTGAAGGAAGTGTTAGGAAATCAATTTCGGTTAATAATTTATCCATTTCCACTTTCCATTCCGCAATGTGTGCCATGGCTTCTTCGAAAGTCATGCCAATCATCGCCTCTTTGTTTTTGGTGAACCAATTGATGGATTCGGGGGCTTTCAAACTCAGGAAGTTGAAGCAATGTAGTGCGTGGAAAAGTCAATCGGCGATAGTAGAAATCAGCCTTTTCAATCCACTGATTTACCTTGTCTTCTTGAGAAGGAGGAAGAATAATGCGCATGTCTGATAGGTGATCGAAATAATGTGCAATATCTAGACTTTCAGCCATGTAGCTACCGTCGGGTTTTTCTAATATAGGCACCGTGCTTGAATTGGCCATGCGTTTGCGCGATGCGGTGTCGTGGTTTTGCAGATACACTTTTTCAATTTGTATCCCTTTGTACTCAGCCACCATGTTTGCCAATTGGCAGTGGGGGCAGTGATCAAACATATATAGTTTCATTTGTTCTGTTTTTACTTTGCCAAACCATATGTTTTTAGATGGCGAAAGTGAATTGTGAGAACGTGAATATGTGATAAAAGTAACAAAAAAAACGCATATGCATTGGTTATGTACACGCTAAATTAATACATTTACATCGAAAATGGATAAATCTTAAGAATTTTTTGAATTTAGGGGGTGAAGGAATTATTCAGCTAACAAAGTTGAACGCAATGCGCTCTTTCTTAACAAACAAAGTTGCTAACCCTTTCGGCTTTCCGCCTTTGTGCTTTGCTTGCAGAGTGAAGTCGAAGTATTATGTTCTGTATGCTCATTTGGCTGTATAGTTTCTTCTTCCCCAAGAATATACTCCTTTCAATAATATGGCATTCGTTTTTTAATTTGCTTGTTTATAATTTTACTGTGAATAAAGAAAGTAATTTTACAAGAGGAGCGGTCTGAAATTGAATAGCTCTTCGTATATTTGTAATCAAATATGAAGATATCATGCAAAAAATAACCATTGTTAAAGTGGGTGGAGCTTTAGTGGAAGAACCCGAAGCACTTGCTACGCTTTTAATGAAATTTACCCAAATAGAGGGTGCGAAAGTGCTCGTGCACGGTGGTGGAAGGCTCGCAACTCAGCTAGCAGAACGACTAGATGTGGAAACCAAAATGGTGGACGGAAGGCGAGTGACCGACCGCGAGATGCTAGAAGTGGTAACCATGGTGTATGGTGGGCTGGTGAACAAGAGCATAGTAGCGCAACTACAAGCCCGAGGTGTGAATGCTGTGGGGCTAACAGGTGCCGATTTGAACTATATGCAAGCGGTGAAACGACCGGTTAAAACGGTTGACTATGGCTATGTGGGCGATATTACCCAAGTGAATGTGGCAGAGGTGAAAATGCTGCTAGAAAAAGGAGTAATGCCCGTGTTGGCGCCACTTTCGCACGATGGAAAAGGAGCGATACTCAATGTAAATGCCGACACCATTGCTGCCGAAGCTGCTGTGGCGTTGAGTGAACATTTTCAGGTGGAACTCATTTATAGTTTTGAAAAACCCGGCGTGCTTAGAGATGCCGATGATGACAACACCGTGATAGCTCAAATAACCCCTGATTTGTTTGCTGAACTTAAAGCCAGTGGAGCCATTCATGCGGGCATGATTCCGAAGCTGGAGAATAGTTTTCAAGCCATTGGTAGGGGGGTGCACGAAGTGCGCATTACCAATGTGGAGGGCTTGAACCATGGAGGAACATCATTGCGTTAGTTCGCCAAATAACAAAGTAGAAATAAATATAATTAGATAACGATGAATCAAAAAATGCAAATTGCATTAGGTTTTCTTTTCTGTTGCCTATTCATGGTGCCACAACAGCTTATGGCACAAGACGAAGAAAAACAAGAGGATAAAGTAGAAGTTTCAGAAGGAACTCCAGAGGTAGAGGTGAAAAGTTTGTCGTGGTGGTTTGACGAGGTGCTTAGAGGTACAACGACGCTCAACGAGCATGGCGTGGCTTATCGTGTAATAAGACAAGAATCTTACCAAGCACTACAAAATAATGTGGCAGACACACTTCAAGTGTATTATGCACAACGAGAAAAATATCAAGCAGCGACCGATAGCTTGGTTTCGGAACTTAGAAATGCTACGCAAGAAGCCGAGCAAAGCAAGTTGCAACTAGAAGAAGTAACCATGATTGCAAGTAGCGTGAAAATATTCGGAAGCTATATTTCAATTGCAAGCTACAAGACAATCAGTTGGGTAGTGGTTCTTGTGTTAGCAATTTTGCTTGTGGTGGTTTTCTTAATGTTCAAACGAGGACACGCCCAAGTGAAAGAAATTAAGAAAAACTTGGAAGAGGTGCAAGATGAATATGAAAATCACAGAAAAAATGCACTTACTCGCGAGCAAAAATTGGCCCGCGAATTGATGGATGTGAAGATTAAAAACAATTTAATTTAGTTTGCTCGAAAAGAATACAATTCGAGTTTGAAATAGCAAAGAAAGCATCTCCATTATTTGCGAGGTGCTTTTTTTTATTACCGGAAAGGAAAAATATAAATTATGGAAGTTTTAGAAATAATTATCCTTGTAGCACTAGCAACCTTGTTGCTTTTGGTGGTGAAGTTGCTGCAAAAAACATGGAAGGGTGGCAACAGCGGCGAGCAATCTGAGCAGTACCATCGGCTTCAAACCGATTTGCAACTAGCTCAAGCCAATGTTGAACATTTCAGAAATCAGCATCAAGAAGCTAAGAATGAAATAGCGCAACTTCGCCAGATAGAACAAGAAGTAGTGCAGCTTAGAGAACGAAATCAGCAAATGCAGCAGGTGCAGCAAAAAATGGAAGAATTGCAAATGAATCATGAAAATGTGCAACAGCAATTCGCCCAAACAGAAGCCAATTTGTACAACACACAGCAAAACTTTGCCGAACACAGAGCGCAGCACAATCAGTTGCAAGAAGAAAAACGAGCTTTGCAAGAAAATTTCGACACGCAGCACACCGATTTACTTCACACACAAGCGCAGTTTAAGGCTTTGCAAGAGAAGCTAGCACAACAGCAGCAAGATATGGATAAGCTGCAAAAGAAATTCCAAATGGAGTTTGAAAATGTGGCAAATAAAATATTGGAAGTGAACAGTGAGAAATTCACCGAAAAGAACCAAAAGAACATTCATGAAATTTTGAATCCACTGCATGAAAAACTAAAAAGTTTCGAGAAGAAAGTGGAAGATACCTATGAAAAAGGATTGAAAGATCAGACCGACATGAAGGCGGAGTTGAAAAAACTACAAGATTTAAATCACCGCATCAGCCAAGAGGCACACAGTTTGACCAAAGCATTGCAATCGGACAATAAAAAGCAAGGGAATTGGGGCGAGATGATTCTCGACAAAGTGCTTGAACGCTCAGGATTGCGCGAGGGTGCCGAATACAGCAAGCAATATAGTGCTGAAAACGATGAGGGCAAACGCTTGCAACCCGATGTGGTGATTAATTTGCCTGATGATAAACACATTATTGTCGATTCGAAAGTGTCGTTAGTAGCCTACACGAATTGGGTAAATGCCGAAGATGAAGCCGAAAAAGCAGCCTGTAAAAAAGCACATATTGCGAGCTTGCAAGCCCACGTGAAAGGACTAAGCGAGAAGCATTACAACAACCTGAAAGGAATAAATTCACCCGATTTTGTGCTCTTGTTCCTGCCCATTGAGTCGTCATTTAGCATGGCAATAGAAGGAGATAATGACTTGTATGGCTATGCTTGGGATAGAAAAGTAGTTATAGTGAGCCCTTCCACTCTGCTAGCCACCTTGCGCACAGTAGCATCGATATGGAAGCAAGAAAACCAAACCAGAAACATCTTAGAAATTGCCGATGCCGGAGCAAAACTCTACGATAAGTTTGTGGGATTTGTGGAAGACATGGAGAAAATAGGAAAAGGAATAGAAAGCACGCGCATAAGCTACGATAATGCCATGAAGAAACTCAGCGAAGGAAGAGGTAACTTGGTGAATAGTACACAGAAATTGAGAAAGCTAGGTGTGAAATCGAAAAAAGACCTTCCCGAACATATGCTTGAATAACTATTGTGGCGGGAATCGGTCAGTGAAGAGCATAGAAAAGAGCCAACGTATACACACAAACTACGTTGGCTCTCTCGTTGTCCACTCAAAACAACGATAAAAAGAATCAGCTCTGTCTAAAATGCAAGATCGATACATCACACAAATATCGTCGGCTTTTATAATCACACACACACACACACACACACTTTGAAAACTAAAAAAGCACTAAGATTGCATTTCGTTCAACAGGGCTGATGCACAAATGTAAAGATAAATTTAAATTGGTTTGTATTAAAAGATACGATATTAAATATCTATATAGCTATTTGTAGATAATTAACAAGGCTGCATTTTTCTCTTCCTACCTAGCCAACCCATTCGGTTGCACATATTACCGCATAGTGAGAGCGCAGTTATAAAAACGGCGTCTTGTTTTTAGAGCTTACTGTCAATCTTTTGGGCTTGTAGACTTGTAATTTTAAAGCAAACAAAATTAAGCGCTAAACTTTTTCGTCAATTTTGTTGTATTGAATATAGTAACCTGAGTTTCGGATAGGATTTTGCCTCAGGTTGTTCTGCTCAAAAAAAAGAACAAAAGACTTCTAAGTGCAGCTATTTTTGAAATAAATCCTGTGGTGAAAGCTTATCCGAAACTCAGGCTAGTAGCCAAAGGATAAATTAAGATGCGAAATAGAGTTTGCGAGCTAAAATTTTATAGGTTCAAAATCAACCCTACGTTAAAAAGCGGGCTTAAATGTGGCTATAATGGTATTTTATAATTTACTTTGGGTGCATTAAAAAAACGAAAGTAATCGAAAATGAAGATTGTTATTGTAGGAGCCGGACAAGTTGGTCTGCATTTCGCTAAGATGTTGAGCGATGACGACCATGATATTATTCTAATGGACAACGATGTAGAGAAGTTGAATAGCATCTCTAACCAAATAGACTGTCTAACTGTAACTGGCTATGCGCAATCATTCAGCGATTTAAAAACAGCAAATGCAGGGAAAGCCGATTTGTTTGTGGCGGTAACTCCTTCCGAAGAACGCAACATTATGTCGTGCGTCATTGCCAAAGACATGGGGGCAAAGAAAACACTAGCCCGCATTAACAATGGTGAATACCTCAAAGGAAAATTCAAAGAAAAATTACAGCGCATGGGAGTCGATGAGCTTATTTACCCCGAATCGTTGGCGGGTAAAGAAGTGGCATCGTCGGTGAAGCAAGTGGGAACCCGTCAGTTCCTCGAATTTGCCGAAGGAAAACTACTCCTCATGGGTATAAAAATACACGACAATGCCCCTGTGCTCAATAAAACATTCGAAGAACTATCGCAAATAGAATCGGAAGTTAGTGCCGTGGCAATTAATCGTTCGGGCAGCACCATCATTCCACGTGGGAAAGACCAAATTCTCGATGGCGATATCATTTTCTTTATCACTACGCGTTCGCACATGAACCAACTGTTTGAGCTGATGGGGAAAGCTATTTTTCCAGTGAAAAACATCATGATTATTGGAGGTAGTAGAATAGGACAAAAAGCCGTAGAACGATTGGGCGATGGCTATAACATTAAAATCATTGAAAACGACCCCAAGCGTTGCGAAGAAATAGCCGATAGGTTAGGAAACGCACTTGTTATTTGTGGCGATGGTCGCGATTTAGATTTGTTGCGCGAAGAACACATGGACAACATGGACGCCTTCATTGCCCTAACAGGAAGCTCAGAAACAAACATCTTGGCTTGCCACATAGCAAAGAAAATGGGCATTAAACGCACCGTGGCAGAGGTAGAAAACAACGAGTTCCTATCAACAGCCGAAAGCATGGACATTGGTAGCTTGGTGAATAAAAAACTCATTGCAGCGAGCTACATCTATAAATATACTTTAGGAGCAAATATTTCGCAAGCCAAATGCTTAACAGCGGTAGATGCCGAGATGTTTGAGCTGGTGTTATCAGAAAAATCAAAAATTATAAACAAGCTAGTTCGAGAATTAGGAATTCCTAAAGAAATGATATTAGGAGGAGTAGTTCGTGGAGAAGGTGCTTACATCGTGAAAGGCGACACCTGCTTAGAAGCAGGCGACCGTGTAATCGTGTTTGCATTGCGATCGGGATTGAAAAAATTGAAGAAATTCTTCTCAGCTTGTTAGTGCTATGTTTAATGTAAAGGGAATATTTAAGATATTAGGTTCATTGCTAATTGTAGAATCGTTGACGATGTTACTTTCGGCTTTTGTGGGCGTGTTTTTCAATGATGGCGGAGCTTTACCTTTGTTGAAATCTGCCTTGATAACCATGGCCTCAGGAGCAATAGTTGTGGCTTTTACATGGAATGCCGAACGAAGGATTCGTCGTAATGATGGTTTCGTTGTGGTTGCCTTTGTGTGGGTTCTCTTTTCATTTTTTGGCAGTTTACCTTACCTCATTTCGGGCGGAGTGCATTCGCTCACCGATGCTTTCTTCGAAACCATGTCGGGATTCACCACCACCGGATCATCCATACTGAATAATATTGAAGAATTACCTCATGCCCTATTGTTTTGGCGAAGTTTAACACAGTGGCTCGGTGGTATGGGTATCATTGTACTGTCGTTGGCTATTCTGCCGATCTTCGGAATTGGTGGTATGCAGCTCTTTGCTGCCGAAGTGCCCGGACCCGTGGCCGATAAAATCAACCCTAAAATTCAATCGACAGCCAAATATCTCTGGTTACTCTATTTAGGATTCACCTTGTTGGAAACCGTTTTACTTTGGTTGGGCGATATGAATTTTTTCGATGCCATTAACCACGCTTTCACCACCATGGCAACAGGTGGATATTCCACCAAACAAGACTCGATAGCTTATTGGGATTCACCCTATATTCAATATGTTATTACAGCATTTATGATTATTGCGGGAACAAACTTTTCGCTCATTTATGCTCTAGTGATTGGTGAAGTAAAAAAACTAGCATCTAACGAAGAGTTTAAGGCATACATCGGATTTATTGCTGTTTTCACCCTGCTAATAAGTGTGGGATTGTATTACACCACCGATGCCGGAGTTGAAGAATCGTTCCGCGATGCCATCTTCCAGGTGGTGTCTATCATTACCACCACCGGTTTTGCCACTGCCGATTATATGCTTTGGCAGCCCTTCCTCATTGTCTTGATATTTACGGCATTTTTCTTCGGAGGGAGTGCTGGCTCAACAGGGGGAGGTATTAAAATCATGCGAATTCTACTTTTGCTGAAAAATAGCTACTACGAATTGCGTCGAATGTTGCATCCTAATGCTGTTATTCCGGTGCGCTATAATGGTAGAGCCGTTTCGCAACCCATTATTACCAACATCTTGGCATTCTTCATGATTTACATCCTTATTTTCATAGGAAGTACAATCATCTTTACATGGTTTGAACCCGATTTAGCCACTGCCATGAGTGCTGTAGCCACAAGTTTGGGTAACATTGGTCCCGGATTGGGCGAACTCGGACCTACGCAAAACTTCGCGGTCATTCACGATGCTGGAAAATGGTTCTTATCATTCCTTATGTTGCTTGGTCGTTTAGAATTATTCACCGTTTTGGTGTTGTTCTCTCCAGCTTTTTGGAAGAAGTAATTACTTAATTAAGAACCTAAGTGGCTTCAAAGTACCTAAGTAGGTTTCGCTATTCTCCGTTAGGTCACTCAGGTACTTTGGTACTCATGCACTCCTAATTCATAGCTCTCCATACTTCGGCACTTCGTTTAGGAAGGTGTAATTGTTCTTTTCGAAATTCACACGGCAGCAATAATGTTGCATACCATTCGACACCACAAGATAAGGCACCCGATATATTATGTTGTATCGGGCAATCTGGTTGAAAGCTTCTTGCGTAATTTTCACCTGAGGAGCTTTAAATTCAATAAGTAACAAGGGGTTTGCTCGCTTGTCGTACACCAATAAGTCGGCTCGAAAACTATTACCATGAAGTTTCAGCCCCCCTTCAATGTTCATGAGAGAACCAGGATAGTCCAAATGCTGAACTAAATACTTTATAAAGTTCTGTCGAACCCATTCTTCGGGGGTCAGCACAATGAACTTACGACGAATTTCATCGAAGATATAGCACTTGTCGCCCTCCGTTTTGGTGCGAAAGTCGAATTTTGGAAGATTTAATTCGTGCATAGTTGATTTTATTGCTGCAAAGATACTATCTTTGACTCGCAAAATAAACATATTTTGCATATGAAGACAAAAGAAGAAATTGTAGCCAACTGGCTACCTCGCTACACGGGCGTTTCGCTCGAAAAATTTGGTAAGTACATTCTGCTTACAAATTTCCATAACTATGTTGAGATTTTTGCTGAAAGATTTGGTGTTGAGGTAGATGGGCTAGATAAAAATATGCCTTCAGCCACAGCAAATGACATTACCATCATTAACTTTGGAATGGGAAGCCCCAACGCGGCTATCGTAATGGATCTACTTTCTGCAATCGAACCTCATGCCGTACTTTTCTTAGGGAAATGTGGGGGACTGAAAAAGAAAAATAAGCTTGGAGATTTAATTCTACCTATTGCAGCCATCCGTTCAGAAGGAACATCAAACGATTACTTACCACCAGAAGTGCCAGCATTGCCAGCTTTCAGTTTGCAACGTGCCGTTTCTACAGCCATTCGAGAAAATCAGCTCGACTATTGGTCGGGTGTAGTGTTTACCACCAACCGAAGAGTGTGGGAGCATGATGAGCGATTTAAAGCTTATCTTACCAAGACAAGAGCTATGGCAGTAGATATGGAAACGGCCACCATCTTCACCGTAGGTTTTGTGAATGAAATTCCATCGGGTGCCTTGTTGCTTGTGAGCGATCAGCCTATGGTATCTACAGGTGTGAAAACCGAAAAAAGCGATAAAGTAGTAACCAGCCAATTCGTGCAACGCCACATTCAAGTGGGTATTGATGCACTAGTGGAAATAAAACAACACGGTCGTTCGGTGAAGCATTTGCAGTTTTAACACGATTTCGGCTCTATGCTGTTTGTAGTGGGCAATTAGCCCATCGGGCTTCAATCTTAATGATTGAGATTAATCCCCTACGGCGAAGTATTTTCATGGCAAAAGACACGATTTCCGAGCCGCTGAGTCTAACATGCTGCCCATTACAAACTACATAGAGCCGAATAATCGAATAAGGATACATCTCACCGTTAGGTCACTTAGGTAGTCAGTCTCTCTACTACTTCCTTCCATTCACCAACTGTGCACTGTAAATTCCGGTGTGCTCAGAAAAAAGATAAGCTACACCGCAAGCCATGGCAATGAAGCATCCCCCCTCTATGCCAAACAATTCAATGCCCATGAGTGTGCATGCCAAAGGCGTGTTAGTAGCTCCGGCAAAAACGCCCACAAAGCCCATACCTGCCAAAAGGCTCATGTCGAGAGGAATGAACCAACAAAGCACATTGCCCAAAGTAGCACCGATGAAAAACAAAGGTGTAACTTCCCCCCCCTTAAAGCCACAGCCTAGTGTGAAAGTAGTGAAAAGAAGCTTCAGTATAAAATCATAGCCCGCCATGGGTTGTTGAAACGATTGCACAATAGAGGGGACACCTAAGCCCACGTATTTTGTTTCACCAGTAAGCTGATAAACCACAAAGAAAGCAAGCGCTAGCACTACGCCACCAACAACAGGGCGAAACATTGGCATGGAAATTTTTGCCTTAAACCAATCGCCAATGAAATGCACGGTTTGGGAAAATAGCTTTGCGGTGAGTCCGAAGCAGATGCCTGCCACGGCAGCCCAAAGCAAATTGAGGGGCGTCAAGCTTGTAAGCAATGCCGCTTCGCTCATTTGGTAGTGCGTGTGATGAATGGGATAGAGGTTGCAAAAGAAATTTGCAAGCATGGCGCCCATGAAACTCGGCACAATGGCATCCAATCTAATGCGTCCGAGCACCATTACCTCGAGCGCAAATACAGCGCCCGCAAGCGGAGTGCCAAACACCGAGGCGAAGCCTGCCGCTACGCCCACTAAGATGATAATTTTACGATCGTTCTTGCTTAATTTGAAGATTTTGGTGAATTGATCGGCCACAGCACCTCCAATTTGCACTGCAGTGCCTTCTCGTCCTGCCGACCCTCCAAATAGATGAGTGAGCACTGTGCCCACGAGCACTAAAGGAGCCATTTTGAAGGGGATAATTTTCTTTGGCGAGTGAAATTCTTCTAGCAGAAGATTGTTACCTTTCACCACACCTTCGCCCCAAAGCTGATACATACCACCCACAAGCAACCCGCCAATGGGGAGTAACGCAATCATCCACAGGTGCCCATCGCGAAACTCTCCTGCCCATTCCAAACTCAGCAAAAACACAGCCGAAGCACTTCCCACAATTGCGCCAATGGGCAGGCATATAATGAACCACTTCAAGAGATAGAAGAGGCTAGGGAAATTGTGAATAAGACGGCGTATTTTAGACCTTGTCATGGGCGTTTGAATGGTTTGCTTTGGTGCAAATTTACACATAAAATAGGTGCAATCCATAAATAGCCTTATATTTGCGTTGATTTTAAGAAACTGATATCTGCTATGTGATATCCTAGAAAAGAAATAATATTTAAAAAATCGATAATGGCTTTAATTAACGAAAACTATTTGAAGTTGAAAGCTGGGTATTTGTTCCCAGAAATTGGTCGTCGTGTGTCTGAATTTGCAGCGGCTAATCCTGATAAAAAAATCATTAAAATGGGTATTGGTGATGTAACTCAACCGTTAGCACCAACTATCTTAAAAGCATTCCACCAAGGTGTGGAAGATATGGGTAGTGCTGAAAATTTCCATGGCTATGGTCCGGAACAAGGTTATGATTTCTTGCGCGAAGCCATCGCTAAAGGAGCATATCAAAATAATGGTGTAAACGTGAAAGCGAGCGACATTATCGTGTCTGACGGTTCAAAGTGCGACTGTGGAAACATTCAAGAAATCTTTGGTGCCGACAATAAAATTGCAATTTGCGACCCCGTATATCCTGTATATGCCGACACTACTGTAATGAGTGGTAAAACAGGCGAATGTGCAGCCAATGGCTATTATTCGGGTATTATTTATATGCCTTGTACTGAAGAAAACGGATTCACTCCGGAATTGCCAACCGAGCGTCCAGACCTTATTTTCCTTTGTTTCCCAAACAACCCAACAGGAACCGTGGCAAGCAAAGAAACCCTAACAAAATGGGTGAACTATGCACGCGAAAATAAATCAATCATCTTGTACGATGCAGCTTACGAAGCATTTATTACAGAAGCAGGTGTGCCTCGTTCAATTTATGAAATTGAAGGTGCTGAAGAAGTAGCTATCGAGTTCCGTTCGTTCTCGAAAACAGCAGGTTTCACAGGTACTCGTTGTGCATTTATTGTAATTCCAGAAGCTTTGAAAGCTTATGATAAGGCAGGCAATGCTCACTCGGTGAAAGCCTTGTGGATGCGTCGTCACACCACAAAATTCAACGGTGTTTCTTATCCTGTTCAAAAAGCGGCAGCGGCAGTTTACTCTGAAGAAGGACAAAAAGAAGTGGAAGCAGTGGTAGATTACTACATGGAAAACGCGCGCATTATGCGTGAAAGCCTTGCTGCAGCTGGTTATAGCGTATTTGGCGGTGTAAATGCACCTTACATTTGGGTGAAAACTAAAAACGGCATGAGCTCGTGGGATTTCTTCGACAAATGTTTGCAAGAAGCTAATGTGGTAGGTACTCCCGGTTCGGGTTTCGGTCCCGCAGGAGAAGGTTATTTCCGTTTCTCAGCATTTGCCGACCGTGAGAAAACCATCGAAGCGATGGAGCGTATTAAAAACCTTGGCTAGTCTTAAAAGCCTCATAAAATAGCAAAGCCCTGTTGCCATTTGGCAGCAGGGCTTTTTGCTTAAACAAAGTCCAAATGATTATAAAAACATTAAAAGATGCAACTTTTGTTGCGCTAAAATGATGTTTTTTATCTAAGCATTCCTCTCTTATTTTATATTTGCGTCTTAATCACAACGAGATAATAGAAAAATTAGTTTGATTAGAATGAAAAATATGACAGTAGAAGTTACACGTACCTTTGATTTGCTCGACAGGTTAATGTCGAAATTTCAACGGGAGGATGCCTTGGGGGGTAAGTGCGCTAAAGACTGGTACACCTATTCAACACAAGAATATTACGACAACGCACACGCTTTTGCGTTGGCCATGTTAGAGCTAGGTTTTAAACCGGGAGATAAAATAGCAACGGTTACTGGTAACCGTCCGGAATGGAATTTTGTAGATATGGGACTAGCTATGGCTGGTTTAGTACACGTGCCTATTTATCCCACCATTGGAGGAGAAGAATATCGATATATTTTGAATCATGCCGAAGTGCGCATGATTGTGGCAGGCGACAAGAAGTTGGTTAACACGTTGCAGCCTTTGGTGCAAGAAGCAGAACTAGTTCAAGATTTATATACTTTCGATGAAGTGGAAGGATGCAAACACTTCTCGGTTTTGCTCGAACTAGGTAGAAATGCGAGTGCCGAAAATAAAGAACATTTGAATAGGCTGAAAGAATCGATTCAGCCGAGCGATATGGTTACGCTAATTTATACCTCGGGCACTACGGGGCAGCCCAAAGGGGTAATGCTTTCGCATGAGAATTTAGTGAGTAACTTCAAGGTACATTCAAAAGCGCATAACTTGGGTGAAGAACACCGAGCATTGAGCTTTTTGCCGCTGTGTCATGTCTATGAGCGTTCAATGAATTATCATTTTCAATATAATGGCATAGGCGTGTATTATGTGTTAAACATGGGACATATTACATCGGCCATTCGAGAGGTGCAACCCCATGTGTTCAATTGCGTACCGCGATTATTAGAACGCATTTACGATGGTTTCATTTCGAAAGGAAAAGACCTTGTGGGAATTAAAAAGCGCATTTATTTTTCTGCAATTAATTTGTGCTCGCACTTCGAATTCAATAAAAAGTTTAATCCACTAGTAGAGGGCAGGCGCAGGTTGTTCGATAAATTAGTGTATTCGAAATGGCGCGAAGCTTTGGGTGGAAACTTGCAGCTTATTGTGTCGGGTGGAGCAGCTTTGCAACCCCGAATCTCTAGAGTGCTCAGCATGGCAGGAATCCCCATTATGGAGGGATATGGCATGACCGAGAGTGCACCAGTTATTGCGGTTAACTTTCTTAGTACGAAGGAAATGTGCATAGGTACTGTTGGACCTGTGCTTGAAGGTACAGAGGTGAAGATTGCCGATGATGGCGAAATTCTTACTCGTGGACCTCATGTCATGCTCGGTTATTATAAAGAACCAAAGCTTACAGCCGACGTCATCGAGCCGGATGGTTGGTTGCACACCGGAGATATCGGCACATTTGTAGATGACAAATATTTGAAGATTACCGACCGAAAGAAAGAAATTTTTAAAATGTCGGGAGGTAAGTATATAGCGCCACAAATGATTGAAAACCGATTGAAAGAATCATTTTTCATTGAGCAAGTCATGGTTATTGGCGAGAATCAGAAGTTTGCTTCGGCTATTATTTCGCCTAACTACGATTACCTGCACGATTGGTGCTCGCGGTACAAAATCCGCTACCGAAACAATCGAGAGCTAATTGAAAATAAAGATGTAATTGAGCGAATCAAACAAGAAGTGCGTGCTACCAATGAAACGTTGGGGCAACACGAGCAAATTAAGCGTATTCGCTTGGTAGCCGATGAATGGAGTTCGCAAAGTGGAGAATTGTCGCCCACGCTAAAGCTTCGCCGAAAGCAAGTGAGCGATAAATATGAAGAAATTATAAACGAAATTTACGCTTTGGAAAGTGAAGAAGCAAAACTATCAACAGGTTTCTTAGCAAAAATACCTGTTCGTTTCGATTTGAATGAAATGAAGAGGCTAAATATTTTGCGTAAAAAGAAATAAGCACACAAGAGGGCATCCTGATTCTAGGTTGTCCTCTTGCTTTTAGGTGTTGAGGGCATAAGTGCTTGCGAACTATTGGTGATAATGGCGGAGAAGCAAAGGGCATTTAATCTTAAGTTTGATTTGGATACTTGTTTTTTTCGATTATATGTGAAATTCATTTAAAATTGCTAATTTAGCCGCCATATATAATATTGTAATACTTATGTCATTAAAGTTATACTTTCTCGATCGTTTCGGCGGTATGAAGCGTACGAAAAAAATTGATCGTCAGCGCCGTGAAATGTGGGAATGCTATCAGCAATTTCAGCAGTTGAAAGAAACCGACGAATTCGCCCACTTTTTGAAACTAGAAGAAGAGGTGCATTCGGACGAGTTTGCCCAAAGGAAAGCTAGCATTAACGCGCTGAAATATAAGGGAAGTGCAGAGCAGGAGAAAGTGAGTGAGTATGAAAGATTGAGCACGAGTGGAAAGTTAGCTTCTTATTATAAAGTGGTGGAGTCGGAAGATTTTAAACGCTTCAAAGAGCTAGATTCAAGCTACTTGATTAAAGAGTTTAAGCTTTCAAAAGAGTATGTAGATAAAGAGTTTCAGCACGATAAAAAAGTATTTGAAGATAAAAAAGCCAATGGAAATGAATCGTTGGTTTGGGAAGACTCAAAGGCATATCAGAAATACCGTCTTTATGAGGAAATGTTGAATACTGACGATGTGAAATTCTGGCAGTCTTACCTGAAATCTAAAGATTACGGCAGTTATAAAGAACACGTAAATTCAACAGATCGGGTGAAAGTAGAAGCGCTAAGACGAGAAATTCAAGCGGAAGCTTTTAAAGAAAAGCGTGCCTTTTTGGAAAATCCAAACCGTTGGGAAACTACACCTGAATATACTCGATTGAAAAAGCATGAAAAGATGAGTTCCGACGCAAAATATGCCGATTATATTAAGTTTAGAGAAGATCCATATTTTAAATTCTTCTCGCAATATAATGTGCTTTTCCACGAAGAATTTAAAGGTGCTACACTTCAAGAAGAGAATTGGCACCACATGAGTTCTTATGCTGCTAAACACGCAGGATTTGCATTTTCGCATGAGTCGGACAAGCAAGGATATACACAAGGTAAAAATGCAAAACACGACCATGAAACCTTGTGCATAAACACGGAAAAACAAGAAACTGAAGCTTTTGTGTGGATAAACAAATTGGGTTTTGTGCCTAGTGTTTTCAACTATAGCTCGGGTGCCGTTTCGCACAAGCAGCCTATTCGTGTGAAACAAGGGGTTATAGAAACAAAAGTAAAATATTATTCGACAAAGAAATTAGTCGATTTGTTCTATCTAGCTAATGACGACTATAGTTTCCGCCTAAATGTGTTGGAAATGGGTGTGCGCACACAAGTAGGATATCAGAAAGGATCTGAGGTTATTGCAGAGTCGATTAAGGGATTGCGTCAAGGAAAATATTATATCTTCAAAGTAGAATGGAGTGAAAGCAGAGTTACTTGGTGGGTAAACAATCATCAATTGCTAGAGGTGAAAATAGATTTGCCCGATGAAGACCTATTTTTGAATCTGCGAACCATTGTTACCGATGATAAGCCGAAAACACCGCACCAACTTCAAGTTGATTGGGTGACAGTTTTTTCAAAATAAAATATAATTGTACCACTGCCCATTCGGACAGTGGTGTTCTTTTTAGTAGGAAGAAGAGAGCGATAGCTTTATGTACAGCGCATCTCCTCTTTACAAAAAAAACGATAAATAAAATGGGATTTCTTTCTAAAGACAAAATGTTCAGTCGCCGATGGTTTCAAGATTACACTTACATTACGGTGGGGTCGTTGATTATGGCGATTGGTTATGTGTATTTTATTACACCGTATAAAATTGTGCCCGGCGGATTGTTTGGCATTGGCATCGTGGTGCATTACCTCACGCAAGGTGTTTTCTCGTGGGCTCCTGAGGGATTCCCCATTGGGGTTTTCAACCTGTTGGTGAATATTCCACTTACTATCCTTGGAATAAAATTGCTAGGACCTCGATTTGGCATAAAAACTGTGGTGGGCTTTGTGTTGAGCTCTATTTTTATGGATGTCATTACTTATTTGCGCCCTGAACCTCTGACTCCTTTGGTGAGCGATGTGCTGCTTTCGTGCGTTTTTGGGGCGGTGCTCATTGGGGTGGGCGTAGGGCTTATTTTTAAGTCGCGTGCCACATCGGGTGGTTCAGATATTGTGGCAATGATTTGGGCAAAGTACAGCAATATTCCCCTCGGCACATTGGTTATCTATGTTGATTCTATAATTGTGCTTTTTGGGCTGTTTGCTTTTCAAGATTGGCAAATTCCACTTTACTCACTGTTGGTTATCTATATTTCGGGAAAGGCTATCGATGTTACTTTGGAAGGGGTAACCTACAATAAAGCTTTGTTTATTGTGTCGAATCAGCACGAAGTAATTAAGCGAAAAATATTAGACGATTTGGAGCGTGGGGGGACGGTCTTTCATGGTAAAGGGCTTTACACCGACGATGAAAAACAAATTATTTACACCGTAATTAGTCGTCGAGAAGTGGCAATTTTAGAGCGCTTTATCTCCGATGTTGCCCCCGATGCTTTCATTACTGTTATGGATGTGCGCGAAATATTGGGCGAAGGATTCCAAAATCTGAAACTAAAACATGAAGAATAAGAGCCTAAGTACCTATTGAAGTACCAAAGTGGGCTGCTCAATTATTCACCCGTTAGGTTGCTTATGTGCTTTTGTCACTTGGGTATTCAAAACTCAAAATATGAATTTACAACAAATAACACAAGGAGTGTCGGAGCTTGCCAAGCAAGCAGGTGCATTCATTAGAGCCGAACGAGCGAAAGTGTCGGTGGAAGATATTAAGTTGAAAGGGAAGGCTAGTTTGGTTACCTATGTAGATCAGGAAACCGAACGATTGCTTGTGGGTGGTTTGTCGAAGATTTTGCCTGAGGCTACTTTTATTACTGAAGAAGAAACGGTGGAGCAGGGGAGTAGTGCTTATCAGTGGATTATTGATCCGCTAGATGGTACCACCAATTTTATTCATGGTTTGTATCCGCACTCGGTGTCGATAGCGCTGACCTTTGAGCAGAAGCCTGTAGTGGGTGTGGTTTATGAAATTGGTGCCGATGAATTATTTTCGGCATGGAAAGACGGAGGAGCTTATTTGAATGGAGAGCGAATGAATGTGGGAATAGCAGACAATCACATCGATGTGCTTTTGGCCACGGGATTTCCGTATTATAATTTTTCTCGATTAGATAAGTATTTGCAGCTTTTGCGTTTTTTCATGATTGAAACGCGCGGAATGCGCCGCATGGGATCGGCTGCTGTTGATTTAGCGTATGTGGCTTGCGGTCGTTTCGATGGATTTTTCGAGCACGCCCTCCATGCTTGGGATGTGGCAGCCGGTGTTTTGTTAGTGCAAGAAGCAGGCGGAATGGTGAGTGATTTTAAAGGAGGAAATGATTATTTGTTTGGTGAGGAAATAGTGGCTGCTTCGGGAGCTTACTTTCCGTCGTTTTTGGCAAAAATAAAAGAGTTTTTGTAGTTGCCGATATATTCAGATAAAAGCCCCGAGGATACAGATTGTACTCTTCGGGGCTTCTTTTGTGTGTGATACTCATGGAAATCTTTACTGATTTTGTGAGTTGCTTTCTGAGATAGCAGTCTATTGTTTGGCTCTGTTCATGAGTTGTTCTAGCTGGCGTAGCCATCTTTCAGCACCTTCAAGTGTGCTGAATATATCAATGGCACAGAATATAGTTGCTTTCTTCATAATTAAAACGGTGGCTGTGCTTCTGGGGTAGCTTTAGCTTCAATGATGCTTACCCATGCTTCGATAATGTTTTTATGAGAAGCTTCTTGTTAGTATTCGATATTAAAAATATGTTTTTCTGTGTCTTAGTATGTTTTTCTGTGTTTGTTTTCCATTAGCTGTTTGCTTGTTCGTTTTTTTTTTCATTTTGACAATATGTAATTTTTTAGTAGATGTGAATTATTTCATCACGGTGTATATATGTATATAAATTTATATTACGTGTGCAATAAGTTCAACTTATATTCTAATAGGTCTGTTTTGAATAAATTCTGTGGCCTTTCCATGTATTGAAATTAAAATGAAGTGATTTTGCTTGTAATGCTACCATTATATAGTGTAAATGTTTGCTTTTTTTGTGTAAAATAATAATCTGAGGTTTTGTTTGAATATTAGTATTAAATTTATGTACGGCTCTTATTTCCTGTTAAAAATGCTTGGCAATAGAGATGCTAGAGCCTTTTTTTCCAATTAAACTTTACCTTTACGAAAGCAAAACAGGCTGGGATAAAAAAAACAGACTATGGAAAAGATTAAATTGGCAGTGGTTATTCTGAATTGGAATGGAGAGCGTTTGTTGCCTCAATTCTTGCCCTCGGTCATTCAGCACAGCAATCTTCCGGGCGTTGAAGTGATCGTGGTAGATAATTGTTCTACCGATGCTTCTATGCGTGTGATGGAGGAGCAGTTTCCTGAAGTTAAAACTTTGGTTTTGCCTGAAAATTATGGTTTTGCCAAAGGATATAATGAGGCTTTAACGCAAATTGATGCCACTTATTATGTGCTGTTGAACTCAGATGTGGAAGTGGCGGAGTTTTGGTTAGAGCCGTTAATAAATTGCTTAGATTGCAATGAACGTGTGGCGGCCATTCAGCCTAAAATTCGCGACTACAAACGAAATGAGTATTTTGAATATGGTGGTGCTGCAGGGGGAATGCTTGATAAATTGGGCTATCCTTATTGCAGGGGGAGAGTGCTAAACGAAGTAGAGAAAGACTTGGGGCAATACGATGAGATTGCGCATATATTCTGGGCTAGCGGTGCTTGCTTGTGCATTCGTGCCGAGCTTTTTCACCAACACGGAGGATTCGACGAGCACTTTTGGGCACATATGGAGGAGATAGATTTATGTTGGCGATTGAAAAATGCAGGGCATGAGGTGGTTTGTCTTCCGGAAAGTATGGTTTATCATTTGGGAGGGGGTACTTTGTCGTATGATAATCCGAAGAAGCTATTCTTAAATTTCAGAAACAATTTGTTCATGCTTTATAAAAATACACCATCGCATAGTTTGTGGGGCATTATTTTGCTTCGTATGATACTTGATGGTGCAGCAGCATTGAAATTTTTATTCAGCCACAATGTCCCCGGGTTTAAAGCCGTGTGGAAAGCTCATTGTGCATTTTATGCCAATTTGAAACGATTGCACAAGCAGCGGAAAATGCTGGAAAAACAGGCTAAACCACGATGGCACACAGAGCAAGAATATTTCAGCTTTATCATTAGTTCGCTGAGTGGCAGACTTTAGTTACACCATACCAATGTGTTTGTTATACTATATGTAGTACTCCATCATTTCGATAAGATTTTCTTTGAGGGCATATTTTGTGGCATCGTGCACGCTATTTATGCCAAGTTTGCGGAAAATATTTTTCTTGTGGGTGCTAATGGTGTGTGTGCTTGAATGCCGATAGGCAGCAATTTCTTTCACCGACTTGCCATAGGCGATAAGTTTCAGCACTTCCAGTTCGGTGCTAGTGAGCGAGCTGCTGGCTTGCGCTTGCTGTCGCGATGATAGTAGTGAATTAGTTACCTCGTGACACAAAAAGCGGGTGCCTCGTATGGCACATTGCAGCGCTGAACGTATTTCTTCTTGTGAACTGCTTTTGAGCACCATGCTGAGAGACTGGTCTTGGCTCAATTCTTGAATAAGTCCTTCTGGCAATTGATTGCTGAAAAGTATCCATGAGCAGTGGGGAACTGATGCTTTTAGTTGCGCAAATTGAGTTTGATTTTGAAAGGGAAAAGCATGAAGATCGAACACCACTACCGAATTTTGCTGTAGTTGCAGCTCAAGCTCTTCGGGGGTGGACACCAATTTTACCTCGGCTTCGGCATAGTTTTGCGCTATGATGAAGGAAAGTCCTGCTCGGCTGAGATCTTGGTTGTCGGCAATAATAAATCGTGAATATATATTCATATTATCTTACGCTTTCGTGCAAAAATAATAAGAATGTAGTTTATCTGCAAGTGAAGCTTGGAGATATGCAACAAGATGTAGGTCAAAAGGTGAAGTGTTCCGTCTTTTTTTGCCCACAACTTGTTGCTTGTGGTGCTAAAGCTTTGGCTTACTAATATAGCGAGGTAGAAAGATATCTTTCGCCTGTGTCGGGGAAAATAGCTACAATGTTTTTGCCTTTATTTTCAGGGCGTTGAGCTACTTGAATAGCGGCATATAGTGCTGCACCCGACGAAATTCCCGCTAGCACACCTTCTTGAAGTGCGAGCTCCTTGCCGGTCTTAAATGCAGCTTCATTTTCAACAGCGATAATTTCGTCGTAAATAGCTGTATTTAAAATGTTGGGCACAAATCCGGCTCCAATGCCTTGAATTTTATGCGGACCGGGAGCACCTCCCGAAAGCACAGGCGAGCTGCTAGGCTCAACTGCAATAACTTGAATTTTTGGATTTTTTGCTTTCAGCACCTCGGCAACACCCGTAATAGTGCCCCCTGTTCCAATGCCAGAAATAAATATATCGACTTGTCCGTCGGTGTCTTCCCAAATTTCTACAGCCGTCGTTTTACGGTGTATATCGGCATTGACCGGGTTGTTGAATTGCTGCGGAATGAACGAATTCGGATGTTCTTTTGCCAAAGATTCAGCCTTGCGGATAGCTCCCCCCATGCCTTCGGCAGCTGGCGTGAGCACTAGTTCGGCACCCAATGCACTCAATAAATTTCGGCGTTCAATGCTCATAGAATCGGGCATTGTTAGAATTAATCGATAACCTTTAATGGCTGAAATGTAAGCCAAGGCAATGCCTGTGTTTCCGCTTGTGGGTTCCACAATTAAGGTGTCTTTGTTTATGAGCTCTTGTTCTTCGGCTGCGCTAATCATGGCAAATCCAGCACGATCTTTTACACTGTGCAGCGGATTGAAAGATTCGAGTTTTGCCAAGATGTTGGCTTCTAAATTAAAATTCTCTTTGATTCGATTAAGCTCAAGCAACGGTGTTTTGCCGATTAAATCGGTTAGGCTTTGGGCAATTTTACGCATAATAGTTTGTTTTAATTGAAGTCATGCGGTGCTTTTTTTTGCAACCTGACATCGGGTATTATTAATTTCTATTTCTTTCAAGGCTGTATTTTTATCCTTGGGTATGATGCAAAAGTAGGTGGTAATGTGAAAATGTGAAATCCCTTTTGTAGGGCATTTTTGCATACCATAAACAGGGTATGTGAAAATAGTAACAAATAGTGACAGAATATTGTGGATAATCCATTATTTAACCCAACTTTCACTCCGGAAAATATTTTCAACAAAATAATGGTTGTTTTTCGATGTATAGAAACTATAACGCACTGAAAATAAGCATAGACATTTTTTGATCATCTCTTCAAACCGAAATGTAGGACGCTTTTGTTAATTTTTCTTGCTGTATTTTTGGAGCATATTGCTAATGCCCTGAAAGGCTAACCGTAATAGCCTAAGGATTTATTCTTGGGTATGCCAATTGCTCAGCAATAGAAGTCTGTAAGGCTGAACCGTAATAAATTCGGATACGCGGCGGACTAATAGCTCTCATGCAATGCTATATCATACACCTAGGCACGGATGCCTAGGTTGTTACAGGTTTGTCTTTCAGGCAAATTACGAATTGATCAACCCTGTGTCTTTACCCTACCCCTTTTGGGGAGTTGGAGGGGCTGACACTTTCATTTTGCTCTATATTTATATTTACCCACTACATTCGACATAGTGCCTGATTTATCAAGTTGTTTTAAAAATATCCTCTGCCCCAAAATATACGCTTAGAAAATATCAAATCCACCTAAATTATAAACCGACCCATAAACTGACCCCGTTAGGGGGCGAAATCGGGAGAATTATAGCTACAAAACAAAAAAGGCATCAACAATTGTTGATGCCTTTTTTGTTTTGTAGCGTGAGGCGGGCTTGAACCGCCGACCTCAGGATTATGAATCCTGCGCTCTAACCAGCTGAGCTACCACGCCATATTTGCATGGATTAGTTCCCTAATGCGGTGCAAATATAGGCATAGTTTTTAAATCTACAATAGTCGAACAATAAAAAAACAGTTTTTTTTGAATGGTAAGGTATAAAATGCGGTTGAGTTTCGAAAAGTTTTGTGCCAAAATTGCCCAATTTTGCAGTTCCGCTAAAAATCCACTATGCAAGTTAGCTCTGTTTTGGGTTAGTCATTCAAAAAAAAACTAAACTTTTTATTGTTGATTCATAGGGTGTTAATCTTGATTTTTGTGTTTTTTTCATGCGGTGCTGCAAAAACTAACTCATTTTTATATAGGTATTAATGAAAGCGCTTCCGATTGCAATCAGTTGTTTCAGTTATTTTTTTATTACACCTTAATTTTTTTCATTATGACTACAGTATCAAGATTAATTACAACAGCTCGCAACAGCGAGGTAAATTCATTGGCTCAAGGTATTCTAAACGATTGTATGCTATTTCAGCTTGAAACCGACACGCATTTAATTCAGCTCTTTGGCTATTTGCAAGAACGCCAAGAGGCATTGAACTCTGCCATAAAAGCTTGTAGAACAAAGTCTAATTTGGCTACGCTTTCTGACGAAATAAAACGCATTTATCGTGCGTTTTACCAACTAGTAATGGCTTATTGCGAAATGCCCGACTTTTCGCATAAATTGAATGCTGAATTTATTGCTGAGGTTTTGAACCGTTATAATAAGAGCATAATTCAAGCTAAAGCCCAATTCGATGTTAACTCCGACATTAGTTCTTTGATTGCTGATTTAGAGCTAGAAGTGGCAAGTGATATTGAGGATGTGATGTATTTGTCGGGACTTTTCTCAAAACTCAAACTGGCACAAGAAAATTACATCAATAGCTACACCATTTTCAAGAATCAGCGAAGAATGGAAATTGACAAAGGTTCGGCAACAGTTATAAAAACCGAGCTGATAAAATTCATTAACGACAATTTGGTTTTGCACTTGAATGCCATGTTGAAAGTGGCCGAAACGGACTATGTCGATTTTTGCTTCTCAGTTGATACGCTCATTAACGATGTGAATAACAAAATAAGAACTCGTTTGGGGCGAACATCGAATACAACTAATGAAATGGAGTCTGAAACCGAAGAAACATTCGACTTGATGGACGAAGAACCCGAGTTGGAGGAAGAAATGCTTGCAGAACTTCCCGAGGCAGTTTAGTTGAGTTTTAGCTTGTGTTGATGTTGCTTCATAGGGGTGTTTTCTTCGGAAAATGCCCTTGCTTTTTTTTGACTTGATATTATGAATCCTTCAAGTTTATCAGAACGCAGGAGAGTGATTTTAAAAACAGTAAAAGCCTATGGCTTACAACTTATTGCATAAATATAAAGAAATGAAAAGAAAACTTCAAATTTTAATTCTCTTATCTTTTTTTCTGCTCGTATCGTGCCAGCTAAAGAACCATATGAATAGTAGCGAGCAGTCGAGTAAATCGCAAGAAGTGCATCGGGTGATTCACCGTGAAGAATGGCAAATCGACACGGTGCATATTTCGCTTCCCGAGTCGCATTTTGCTCAAATGGTGCCTGCCGATAGCGGCAGTAAGCTGCAAACAAGTTTGGCGCGTTCGGAAGCTAGAATTTTGCCTTCAGGAAAACTTTTCCATCGTTTGGAACATACTAACTCGCAGTTTCAGGTGGAATTGCCCAAGGTAATCACCGAGTGGCGCACCGATAGTTTAACTTTTGAGCAAAGTGCCGATAGCGAGGAGTTCGAGCGGCTAAAGTTCACACCACGCACGAACTGGTTTCTGCTGTTTGTGGTGGCGTGGTGTGTAATCAGGAGAAACCGCTAAGAAATGTGCGAGAACTTGTGATTCACTGTTCGGCCACTCGGGCTGGGAAAAACTTCACTAGTGCAGATATCGACTTGTGGCATCGGCAGCAAGGGTGGAAAGGCATTGGCTATCATTTTGTGGTGCTTCTCGATGGCACATTGCAGCAGGGGAGAGCGCTACATGAAGTAGGGGCTCACTGTAAGGGACACAACGCGCACAGCGTAGGATTGTGCTATATTGGGGGAGTAGATGCTCTGGGCGTGCCACTAGACACCCGCACGCCAACTCAAAAAGAGGGCCTGCGGCGATTGATTTTCTGCCTTCGGCGGCGTTTTCCCAGTGCCACGGTGCATGGGCATAATGAGTTCTCTAATAAGGCTTGTCCAAGCTATGCATATCGGGAATGAGAATTCCTACACATAGCTAGCCATTAAACCAGCAAAAAGCGGTAAGTGTCCATATGGATACTTACCGCTTGATGTATTATTTAGTCGTCATTATATCATTTTCAGCCACGATACTGCACTTTCTTTCGTTGAATTATGCGCCGGTAAGGTAGACGATTTAGACATTCCCAAAGAACTAATTAAAAAAGTATGGCAAGTGCTTGCGGCTTTTCAGCGCATGGTGCTATTAGATTGCAGCGAAATCTTAAAGTTTAGAATGGTCTTTCAAGCCACTCGTAAGCATCTTTCCTGCAAGCAAATGGACGGTGAACAGGAAACGGATATTTCAGCTTTAAGTTAAACACTATGGCATATATTCTGGGGTCGCTTAAACAGATTGCAACTCGGCATCCTTTTAGACGCTCGCCATATTGTGCAATAAGTTCATCAATAAATTTGTAATTTAGTTGAGCGCTGAGTTCCATGTCGCCTTCATCTACCAAAAGAAATCTTTTGCAAGAAACAGGAACGAGCTTGTTGCTAAAAATTTCACGATAGAGGTTACAGATTCTTTTTAGGTTAATTTCACCCTTTAAAATGATTTTGCAAGTGTCTCTTTTGGCTTGATAAATAAATTCTAGTTTTTCCAAGATATTTTAAGTAGAATTAGTAGATTTAGTTTAAGTGTTTTAAACAGCGATATTATTTATTCTTCTAATTAAGCATTAGCAAATATTATAAAAAAGATTTAATTTATCCTCATTTAAAGTGTTGATTTTTTAAAGAAATAACACAGCATGGCTATTTATTGGGTATGGGGTGGAATTTCAGCTTATTATTATCTTTGCGAGCAAATACTACAAGGTTTGGAATTAAAAGATTTTCATACGCTGTTTTTAAAACAGCCTAAGTTTCAAGATGCGCTTAAGCATATAGCTCGAAAGGAGAGCAATACCCATCTTAAAGGATTGATGGGATCGGAAAAGTCGGTGTTGGCAAGTTTGTTGGCAGAAAAGGAAAAGCAAGTGGTGCTCTATGTAATGAACGATAGAGAACAGGCAGCTTATTTTTATGATGATATGAAGAATTTACTACCCAACGAGGAGCATTTATTGCTTTTCCCTAGTTCATATCGACGAGCCATTAGAGCCGATCAGCAGGAACAAGAACAAATTATTTTGCGCACAGATGTGCTCAATAAACTTCGCGAGGGAAAACCCTTGAAGCTAGTAACATATCCTGACGCGTTGGCAGAAACAGTGGTCAATGCCGATGCATTACAGCGAAACAGTTATCGGGTGAAAGTGGGCGATACATTGTCTATAGAGTTTATGAATGATGTGTTGTTCGATTACGGTTTTGAGCAAGTGGATTTTGTGTATGAACCGGGGCAATACTCCATTAGAGGTAGCTTGATTGATGTTTTCTCTTTTTCGAATGACGACCCTTATCGACTCGATTTTTTTGGCGATGAAGTTGATAGTATTCGAGTGTTTGATATCGAAAGTCAGATATCGAAAGGAAAGCTGCAAGAAGTAATGATCATCCCCAATGTGCACAGCAGCCTAAAAGAAGAGGTGCACGAAAACTTCCTAACAACCCTTCCTACCAATAGTCTAATTTGGGCAAACGATTTTAATTTGGTAGCCGAATTAATCGACAATTTCCTCACCTTAGCCATTAACGATGAAAGCGATGTGCAGGTAATTTCTGGCGAAAGTTTCAAACAAGCAGTACAATCCTTGCGAAAAGTCAGCGTGGGGAATCGTGCAGATTTTGAAGTGTCGTCAACCTTCGAATTTAATGCTGGCGTTCAGCCCACCTTCAATAAAAACTTTCAACTTCTGGCACAAGAACTTCAAATAAAAGGAGCCAACGGATATACAAATTACATTCTGAGCAATTCAGAAAAACAAATCGAACGATTGAAGTCCATTTTCTTCGACCAAGGAATGACTGTGAACTTCGAACATTTGAATTTGGTGCTACATGAAGGCTTTGTTGATCATGATCTGAAAATCTGTAGCTATACCGATCATCAGATTTTCGAACGTTACCATCGTTTTCAAACCCGATCGAAAAGAGCCAAACGCGAAAGCTTCACACTCAAAGAATTAAATAAACTATCGGCAGGCGATTTTGTGGTGCATATCGACCACGGAATTGGTAAATTCATGGGGTTGGTGAAAACCGAAGTAAATGGCAAGATGCAAGAAGCCATTCGCCTGTCGTATCGCGATAACGATATGCTTCTGGTGAGTATTCACTCCCTACATCGCATTTCAAAATATAAAGGAAAGGAAGGGCGAGAACCCAAAATAAATAAACTAGGCACGCCAGCTTGGCAAAAACTCAAAGACAAAACCAAGAGCAAAGTGAAAGATATTGCTCGCGATTTGATTCAACTTTATGCCAAGCGAAAAGAAGAAAAAGGTCATGCTTTCTCGCATGATAGCTACTTACAGAATGAACTAGAAGCATCCTTCATTTTTGAAGACACTCCCGACCAACTAAAAGCCACGCAGGCCATTAAAGAAGACATGGAGAAACCCATGCCCATGGATCGTTTAGTATGTGGCGATGTGGGATTTGGGAAAACCGAGGTAGCCATTCGAGCCGCATTTAAGGCAGCAACCGACAGTAAGCAGGTGGCTGTGTTGGTGCCAACCACCATTCTGGCTTTGCAGCATTTCAAGTCATTCAGCAAGCGGTTGGAAGATTTCCCCGTTCGTGTAGACTATATTAGTAGATTGCGCCCAGCAGCCGAAGTGCGTCGAGTGTTGAAGGAAGTGGCAGCAGGTCAAATTGATATTTTAATAGGCACCCACCGCATAGTGGGCAAAGATGTGAAGTTTGCCGATTTAGGTTTACTTGTAATTGATGAGGAACAAAAATTTGGAGTGTCGGTAAAAGAGAAATTGAAACAGTTTAAAGTAAATGTTGATACCCTCACCCTCACCGCCACACCTATTCCTCGCACCTTGCAGTTTTCGCTCATGGGAGCTCGCGATTTGTCAATCATTCAAACACCGCCGCCCAACCGCTACCCTGTAGTAACAGAGTTGCATGGTTTCAATGAAGATATCTTACGGGATGCCATAAGCTACGAAATAAGCCGAGGAGGACAGGTTTTTTTTATTCACAATAGGGTGCAGAATATTTATGAAGTAGAAGCCACCATCAAACGATTGGTGCCTGGTGTGCGTACGGTGGTAGGGCATGGACAGATGGATGGTCCATCGCTAGAGCGAGTAATGCTCGACTTCATTAACGGCGAACAAGATGTGCTCATTGCAACCACGATTATCGAATCGGGTTTAGATATTCCCAACGCCAATACCATTATCGTGAATCATGCCGAAAATTTTGGTTTGAGCGAATTGCACCAGTTGCGAGGACGAGTGGGGCGTTCCAATCGAAAGGCTTTCTGCTATTTAATAGCTCCGCCGCTTTCGTTGGTAAACGACGATGCCCGCAAGCGATTGCAAGCCATTGAGGAGTTTTCAGAATTGGGAAGTGGGTTTAATATCTCTATGCGCGATTTAGATATTCGAGGTGCCGGCGATTTATTAGGAGCAGAACAGTCTGGATTTATTGCCGATATCGGCTATGATACTTACCATCGCATATTGAATGAGGCTATTCAAGAGCTCAAGCAAACAGAATATAAAGGTCTGTTTGAGGAGGAGGAAGATGCTAATCAAGCATTCTTACAACAGAACTTCATTGGCGACTGCCAAATAGATACCGACATGGAGTTGCTATTCCCTGATGCCTACATTCACAGTATTTCAGAGCGAATGTTGCTGTATAGAGAGCTAGATAGTATGGACTCTGAAGCAAACTTGCAGTCTTTTGAAGCTGCGCTTCTCGATCGCTTTGGAAAGTTGCCCGAGCCAACAAAAGAACTGCTAGAAGTGGTGCGCCTAAGGTGGCTAGCAATCAACTTGGGCATGGAGCGCATTGTGCTGAAAAATCATAAGATGATCTGTTACTTTGTGGGCGACCAGCAATCGCCATTCTACGAATCGCCAGTTTTCACAGGCATACTAACTTACGTGCAGCACCACGCTTCATCGTGCAAGTTGAAGGAGAATAAAGGGAAATTGAGCTTGGTTTTCGATAAAGTGAATACAATGGCAAAAGCCAAGTCTATCGTGGAAGGCATTTCTCAATAGTTTTGCTATTTTATATTTAAGTTTGATATGTAGTATATATTATATATATTTGCTAAAAATATAAAGAAATTATGGAATCATTAGACCTTAAGAAGTTGCGTAAAGATCTTCAGCTAACCCAAAAGCAGTTGGCCGAAGTGTTAGAGGTGCAGCAGCCTTTCCTTTCGCGAATAGAGAATGGATTAGACCCTGTTCCACGATCATTCTATGATAAATTTAGAGACAAGCTGCAAGTGCAAAACATAGAGGACTATAATATGAGTACTTCTAGAAGCACTTATCGTCGCCTAAGGAGTGATGCAAACTTCGAGCATCAAATTGTGCCTATCTATGAAATGGAAGCCACAGCAGGCATTGCCGACATATTTTTAGATAACCAAAATGTGAATCCTTCCGATCACCTCATGATTCCAAATTTGCCCAAAGCAGATGGGGCACTTTTTGCTCGTGGCGATTCAATGTATCCGTTGGTAAAGAACGGCGATTTGGTGGTTTATAAAATGGTGAATAGACTGCCCGAATTACTCATCTGGGGCGAAATGTATATCTTGTATTTTAATTTCGATGGCGAAGAAATGCTTACCATAAAGTTTGTACAACAAGGTAAGACACCAGAAAGCATTATGCTAATTAGTCAGAATCAGCACCACACCCCTAAGGAGTATCGTTTGGAAGACTTAAAAGCAGCAGCACTAGTTAAAGCCGTTATTAACTATCGAGCCATGATTTAACCGCTAATCTTATTCAGATAATACCCATAAAAAAAGCGAACAATTTAAATTGCTCGCTTTTTTTATGGGTATTATCCCTTGTTAATTTTTCTTGTCGTAAGAGAATTGTTGCAATACGTGCCCCATACGGTCGCGTTTGGTTTGCATATAACGCTGATTGTGCTCGTTAGGCTGAATTTCAATAGCCACATTTTCAGTTACCTGAAGACCATATCCTTCAATACCCACACGCTTGATTGGATTGTTAGTAAGTAGTCGCATTTTGCTCACGCCAAGTCTACGCAAAATTTGAGCCCCAACGCCATAATCGCGCTCGTCAGCTTGAAATCCGAGATGTATGTTTGCATCAACAGTATCAAGTCCTTCGTCTTGCAGTTTGTAAGCGGCAATTTTATTCATTAGTCCAATGCCACGTCCTTCTTGCATCATGTAAACGATGACTCCCTTTCCTTCTTCGTCAATCATTTTCATGGCTTCGTGAAGTTGATCGCCACATTCGCATCTTTTTGATCCAAATATATCGCCAGTCATGCATGATGAATGCATACGAACAAGTATTTCTTCATCCTTTTCCCAAGTTCCCTTAATGAGTGCTATGTGCTCTATGCCATTTGAATTTTGGCGGAAAGGAACCACTCGGAAGTCGCCATATCGAGTAGGCATGCTTACTTCTTCGCCTCGTTCAATAAGGCTTTCTGTTTCTAGAATGTATTGAATGAGGTCTTTAATGCAAATGAGTTTCATTTGGAATCGTTCGGCCAATACGGCTAGCTCAGGAAGTCGAGCCATGGTACCATCTTCATTCATAATTTCAATTAGCACACCTGCCGGATGCAGCCCTGCCAATCGAGCTAAATCTACAGCAGCTTCGGTGTGTCCTGCTCTTCTAATAACCCCTTTGTTCTTCGCTTTAAGTGGGAAAATGTGTCCTGGGCGACCAAGGTCTGAAGGTTTAGTATTCGGATCTACTAATGCTTGAATGGTTTTAGATCTGTCGGAAGCCGATATACCAGTGGTACATCCATTTCCAAGTAAATCGACCGATACCGTAAATGGAGTTTCATGCGTGGCAGTGTTTTTGCCAACCATGAGTTCTAATTCGAGTTCCTCGCATCGAGCCTCTGTTAGCGGAGCACACATTAAACCGCGACCATGAGTTGCCATGAAATTCACCATTTCAGGAGTTATTTTCTCGGCAGCAGCTATAAAGTCGCCTTCATTTTCTCTATCTTCATCATCAACCACAATGATGATTTCGCCATTTCTTATAGCCTCGATGGCTTCTGGGATGGTGTTAAGCTTGTATGGAGTCATTGTTTTCTGTTTTTTTTAAGTTCTTAATTTTTTTCCAAAACTTTTTCAGCTTGTCAGTTTGCGATTCAGTGCTCAGTAGTTCCGAGTCGCTCACAGCTTTTACGGTGAGGAAGATGCCAAAAGGCAAGAAGATGAGCGTACCAAACCACATTCCATTGGGAATCATCCAAACATCTTCGCGAGCAAATTTTTCACCTGTAATCGACACAATATAATAGGAAATAAACAGAAGAATAGATATCACCGTGGGGAGTCCTAGTCCTCCTTTTCGAATGATGGCACCCAAAGGAGCCCCAATAAAGAAGAATACCAAGCAGGCCACCGACCACGTAAATTTACGGTGAATCTCCATGCTATATCTGTTCATATTCTTTTTGAAGCTTGTAATCTCCATTAAGTTCTGATTAATCGTCTGCTTGTTTCGTCGCGCATCGCGCAAAGCTGTATTAATAACATCCTGATATTGGTTAGGTTCAACACGAGTCCAAAGGCTGTCGGTGTTAATGGCGGTTTGAAGCGTAAACGGGCGATAATCTTCTTGCACAGCAGTAGAATCTTGCTTGTTTGCAAGAATTCGAGTGTTAGTGTTTAGTGCATGGTTATAGCGCAAGTTGAGGGCAAATCGGCGTACTTTGCCGGCATATTCGCTTTGTAGTGAATCTTCAAAGTAATGCAGCTGGTCGATGTTCTGCATTCGGAAAGAGTTCCTAAAATTGTCGCTATTGGTTTCTTCAAAGCTGAATCCTGAAATGGGAACGTGCATGATTTGCTTCTGAAAATACGAACGGCGAAATTTATAACGCTTCGAGCGTTTGTTTTCCTGATAATCTTCTTCGGTGCAGCTTTCGCCAGCGTAGAGCGTCATAATCATATTTTTCTTATCGGCAGAAATATCCATTCTTCCAGAATCGGCAAGCGTTACCGATACGTTTCCTTGATTGTCGGTATGGTCGTAAATCAAGAGTTTATACATCATTCCATTTTCACGGTTTTTGCTTTCCACTTTAATGCTATAACCATCAATTTCATTCGAAAATACGCCCTCGGTAACAGCCATTTCGGGTTTCTGTTTTTGCACACTCCGCATAATGGCGTTAAACTTTAGGTTAGTTTTGGGCAGTATGCTATTGGAACAATAAAAGGCGAAAGCTGTCAAGCCGATCGCCACAAAAATAAGCGGTTGCATAATGCGTAACAACGATATACCCGAGGCTTTCATAGCCACAAGCTCGTAGTTTTCACCAAGACTACCAAAGGTCATGATAGAAGCAAGCAGCATGGCAAGCGGGAATGCCATAGGCGTTAATCCCACAGCGGCATAAAACATGAGTTCAGCAAGCACGTTCCACTCTAATCCTTTACCTACCATTTCGTCTATATACTTCCACAAAAATTGCATGAGAAGCACAAAAACGCAAATAAAAAAGGTCATGATGAATGGACCAATAAAGCTACTGACGATATATCGATGTAATTTTTTCATGATTGAATTAACTATAAACTTAGATCTTCGTCTAGTTATGAGGACAAAGATAACTATTTATGCTAATGTATGACTAAAGAGTGTGGCGATTGCTTGTCATAATTTAGAAATCAATCATCAATTTGTGAGATGAAATTCATTTAAGCCTTGTATCTTTGCAAATAAAATAATCGTTTTGAGTCAATTTAAAAAGTTAGCAAGCGACACTGCCATTTATGGCGTGAGCAGCATAGTGGGACGTTTCCTGAATTGGTGGTTGGTGCCTTATTATTCGCATTTGTTTTTGCCGAGTGAATATGGGGTGGTTACCAATTTGTTTTCTTATATGGCATTTGTTTTGGTGATACTCACCTATGGCATGGAAACGGGCTATTTCCGTTATGCCTCGCGTGCAGAAGATAAAGAGCTGGTCTATTCCACTTCGTTGGTGAGCCTATTTGCAACCTCTGTCGGTTTTTTGCTAGTAGCTTTAACTTTTTCGACAAACATTGCCCACTGGATGGGCTATGCCAATCACCCCGAATATATTCGATGGATCGCACTTATCATGGCTTTCGATGCTTTCACAAGCATTCCTTTTGCCAAATTGCGCATTGAAGGGCGCCCCATTAAATTTGCCACATTGAAGATCGTGAGTATCTTCACCAATATCTTTTTGAATATTTTCTTTTTGAGTATTTGTCCTAGTTTGTTGGCTGCACATCCCGATAGTGTGATTCGATTTATTTATTCATCTGAGATTGGCGTGGGGTATGTGTTTATTTCAAATTTGGTAGCAAGCGCATTGGTGCTGTTGTTGTTGATTCCCGACATGAAAATCACTTGGCGATTTAATAAAAGTTTGTTACGCGAAATATTGTGGTATTCGTTCCCCATTCTCCTTGTAGGAATTGCAGGCATGGTTAATCAGAACATTGATAAAATATTACTTCCCATTTTGTTGCCTGATTCAGTACAACCCATGACCCAACTAGGTATTTATGGCGCTAATTATAAGTTGGCAGTTATTATGAATATGTTCATTCAGGCTTTTAGATATGCTTTTGAACCATTTTTCTTTTCGCAAGAAAAGAATGAGGATAACAAACGTGGCTATGCGCATATTTTGAAGTATTTCTCCATCTTTGGGCTCGTTATTTTTCTGGGAATATCGCTATTTGTTGATGTGTTTAAATCGCTGAACATTATTGACGAATCGTATTATAGTGGTTTGAAAATTGTGCCAATTATCCTGATGGCAAATCTATTTTTAGGGGTGTATTACACACTCTCACTCTGGTATAAACTCACCGACAAGACACGTTTTGGAGCCTATTTCGCCTTGGCAGGAGCTGGCATAACCTTGCTCATCAATTTGCTTTTCATTCCTACCTATGGTTATATGGCTTCTGCCTATGCTGTGTTGATATCTTATGCGTTAATGATGGTACTTTCTTATGTGGTGGGGCAGAAGCATTTCCCAATAAACTATCCGATTAAGCGCATTGGATTTTACTTCGCATTGTGTTTAGTTATTTATGCCATATCAATCATCGTAACGATTGACAGTACAGCATGGAGTTATGTGTTCGATAGTCTGTTATTTATCATTTTCTTGACCGTAGTGGGCAAGCTAGAATACAAAGAGCTTCGCCAGTTCTTTTAGAAAAGAAAGGGTTTAAAGCGGTACTGTTTATCGTTCTACTAGCAAGTGTTGACAAATATTTAATAAAATACTTTCAACTTGTGAACCGTTTTTTTGTTGTAATGTGCATGATTTTAAGTATATTGTGCGAAATTTAACAAGAAAGCATATGCAAAACTTGAATAAAATTACCCTAGAGTTTGCCTTGAATTGCTCCATAAACGTGTTATTTAAACGGCTGAGTACGGCTTCAGGATTGGCAGAATGGTTTGCCGATGATGTGAAAGTGGACGGCGAACACTTCACTTTTATTTGGGATGGATATCCTCAGGAAGCAGAGCTGATTTGTAGAAATAAAAATGAAAACGTCTGTTTTCGGTGGCTAGAACACGATGAGCTAGAATATAGCTTCGAGTTTAAAGTGAATAAGCTAGAACTCACAGAAGATGTATCGCTCATAGTGATCGATACCGTGGAGTTTGGAGAAGAAGAGTCGCAGCGTGAGTTGTGGGAAACTCAAATTGAACACCTCCGAAGAGTTTTAGGAGCTTAATGCTAGCGTTTAGCAAGTTTCTATAATCTAAGTTTTGAATGAAGATTTCCCATCGACTGTTCTGTTTTTTAGAATAGGGCAGAAGGCTCTAGCCTAGATTACAGCCGATGAACTTTTATTAGAACTTCGATTGGTAGATTAATGCCCTTTGTTGAGCTTATATTTTAAGGAGACATCGCGTCTTAGTTGCCTATTCCCTTTAACAGCTCGTGGGCTGTAAGGACAGTTTTTGCAGCCATTCGAACAACAATAGCCACGCTTAGCCAAGTAGAATTCCGTATTTTCTCGAAGTCCTTTAGCATTGATGATGTAATCAATACCTTCTACGCTTTCATCGAATGAGTCGTTAAATAAATGGTCGAATGTTCCCATGTTTTTTGTGAATTAAATTTTCATGCACAACATTGTGTTGCGTTCATTTTCAGAAACAATTAACCATCATTTTTGTTGGCAACAATGCTTCGCTAGCGGAGGGAACAAAACTAACTCGCTAGGGAGGATAAACTTAGGTAGTTCGACCAAACGAAACGGACTTTAAGCTAATTAAGTGTTTGCACTTGGGGTAACAAATGCCGCCAAAGCTATATCATCTAGTTTCTCGAGTTTAGTTTGAAAGTTTTTCGCTTCTGCTGGCATCAAGTCGAATGAAAATGAACAACATAATGGTAAATGACCATAATGAGGATCCTCCATAGCTAAAGAAAGGAAGAGGAATACCAATTACAGGAGCTAAACCAATGGTCATGGCAATATTTACCGCCATGTGGAAAAACAAGATACAAGCCACACTATACCCATAAATTCGACTGAATCCTGAGCGTTGCCTTTCGGCTAAGAAAAGCAAACGAAGTAGAAGCAGGATAAATAAAATAATTACAGTGGAAGTACCCAAGAATCCCCATTCTTCACCCACGGTGCAAAAAATAAAGTCGGTACTTTGCTCTGGCACAAAATTGAATTTCGTTTGTGTGCCTTGTAAGAATCCTTTGCCAGAAAATCCACCTGATCCGATAGCAATTTTAGATTGATTGACATTGTATCCAGCGCCGAGGGGGTCGGAACTCATGCCCAACAACTCTTCAATACGCACCCGCTGGTGGGGTTCTAAAACTTCTTCGAACACATAATCTACCGAGAGGTTAAGCCCTACTAATGCTAGATAAACTAAAAGAAGCCACCTCACGGCTTTATTAACTTTGTGCGAAAATGCATAAAAAATACAAATTGTAAAGAATGCAAGGAATGCGGTAATTACAACCCGAGTTTCCGAAAAATTGAAGCCAAGCAACGTGTTTCCTAACCAGAATAGCGCGAAGATACTTAAACACATGATAAGCATCTTTGTCATGTTCTTCCAGTCGGAAGTAATAATTCCTAATGAGAATATGCAGCAAATGCTAATCGTAAGAATACTGAATAAAATGGGAAGTAGAAGCGAAATAATGAAAGTTACCGCAGCTACAAAGCCTAAAAATAAGAATATGCCAGGTAGTCCCTCACGGTAGAGTACAAGTACAAAAACAAAGAATACTAAAGCAGAACCAGTGTCGTTTTGAAGTAAAATAAACAATATAGGAGTGCCTATTATAGCTGCAATGATAAACGAGGAACGAAAATCGGGTTTGAAGTTATACGAGCTTAAGAAGCTAGCCAAGGCAAGTGCCGTTGTTGTTTTGGTAAGCTCGGATGGCTGAAAGGCAAAGCTGCCAATTTGAAACCATGATTTTGCACCATTTACTTCGCTACCAAAGAGTAGAACCGATAAAAGTAGAAATAGCGTGAAACCGTAGAACGGGAAGGCGAAACTCAGGAAAAACTTACTGTCGATAAATAAAATCATGATCCCAATAATGCAAGCAGCGGCAATCCATATCATTTGTTTTCCATAGCGCTGTGTAATATCGAACATACTAGCGTGTTCCTCATTATATACTGCCGAATAGATATTCACCCAGCCCAAAATACATAGCGTGAGATACAACAATATTGTAAGCCAGTCTATGTTTGCCCATATATTTGTTCTAGATCTCATCGTTGTGAATACCAAGTAAGTTAATATTTGAAATTTTTATTTCTTCAGCTTGTCGTCTGCTACTTTTTATTTCTCCGCGCAAGTATTTCTCCATACATAATGAAGCAATAGGAGCAGCATATCGAGAGCCCCAAACTCCGTTTTCCACAAAAACGGCAATAGCTATCTTGGGGTTGTTTAAGGGAGCAAAACCAATGAATGAAGAGTGGTCGGATCCTCCTGAAGCATTTTGAATAGTTCCTGTTTTCCCGCAAATGTCGAGGCTATCTACCTTCACTTGATATCTACCCGAGCTGTGGTCAATCATGGTTTTCATGTCGCGAGCCACCATTTCGAAGTATTTAGGATCAATTGATGTTTGATGTTTTTCGAAATGTAAGTCCTCAAGCACGTTATCTTGTCGAGTGATTTGTTTCACCAAGTGAGGTTCAATATAGTATCCTCGGTTTGCTAGAACTACGGTGTAGTTTGCCAATTGTATCGGAGTTAAGATAACCTCACCCTGCCCAATAGCTAACGAGCGTATGGTGTAGGCATTCCAACTGTTTTTACCATAAGTTTTATTGTAAAAGTCGGCAGTAGGAATATTTCCTGTTGTTTGTCCATAAAATTCATATCCTAGCCTTGTTCCAAGTCCGAATTCGAGCGCATATTGTCGCCATGCCCTATAACTTTCTTCCGAGTTTTCTTTGTATCCCATCGAGGCACGGAAAGCTTGAAAGAAATAAGGGTTACACGATTCAACAATAGCGTCGTCCAGGCGAACGGGTGAACCATGATAGTGGGTACAGCGCATGGGTTTTGACGATGAGCCACTGCAAGGAAATGCCGTGTTTGGTGTAATAACTCCCTCTTGTAATGCAATAAGTCCATTGAGAATTTTGAACGTAGATCCCGGAGAATAAGCTGCTGAAATAGCTCGGTTAGTCAATGGTTTTAACGAATCATTGAGCAGTTCCATGTAGTTATTTCCTCGTTCTCGACCAACTAACCTATTGGGGTTGTAGCTAGGTCCAGAATAGAAAGCCAATATTTCGCCAGTGCTAGGCTCAATGGCAACCACAGCACCTTTTTTGTTTTGCATGAGCTTTTCTGCATATTCTTGCAAGTCGCGGTCGATAGTTGTAGTAAGACTATTTCCTAATACGGCAGCGGTATCACTTTTCCCATCTTCATAAGAACCTTTTACTCGGTTGTGCACATCTACCAAAAAGAAGTTTGAGCCTTTTCTTCCTCGAAGTTCTTCTTCATATGCACGTTCTATGCCTGAAATACCAATGTAATCGCCTAAACTGTAATAATTGTTTGTTTCAATCTGGCTCTTATTCACCTCGCCCACATAGCCAAGCAAGTGAGCAGCGATGGGTTTCGGATATTGTCGAATTGTTCTCGACTGCACATAGAATCCCGGATATTTATACAGTTTCTCTTGCAATCGAGCATTAGCTTGTGGAGAAAACTGTTTTACGATAACCGATGGACGATATCGGCTGTATCGTTTAGCTCGTTGCAGTTCTTTAATGAGTGTTTTTTTCTCAATGCTTAGAATGTTGCAAAGCTGTATGGTGTCGAATGTGCCAATCTCGCGAGGAGTTACCAGTAAATCATACACCGCCTTGTTTTCCACGAGGGGTTTTCCGTTGCGGTCGTTAATTAGCCCTCGTCCGGGGTAGCTTACCACTTTACGCAGTGCATTTCGTTTAGCTCGCTCTTCATAGGTGCTATTGAGCACTTGTAAAGAAAAAAGCTTCACAATAAAAATGAGAGAAATAACAACAAATATTCCCCCAACTACAAATACTCTAGACGAACGACTTTGCACACTATTTTGGTTTTTGGGTAATGTATTCGGTAATGATGATTAATATGGCACTAAACAAAGTGCCCGTAATAATTCGAATGATGGTTTGTGTGTAATTGGCGAAGCTGAAAGCTTCAACAGTGTATAAGAAAGCTTCATGAAAGAAGCAACACAACAAACTGTATGTAGAAAACCAAGCAAACCCAGTGATGTGTACATTAGGATATGGGCAAAGTTCAGAATAATCTTTTCGAGAAATCGCACGAATGATTGACGGGCGAATAAAAGCTAGAAATGTGGTTGCTGCAGCGTTGAGCCCTATTGTATTCATGAATAAATCGACTATGAGCCCGAGAGAAAAACCTGTAAGCATCAATAGATATGGCGAAGTGTCATAAGGCATCATCATGATAATGATGATGAAGAAGAAAGGCACAGCCATACCAGCCATATGAATATGACTAAACAGCAATACCTGCACAACCATAATAAACAATGGCAAAAGTATTATTTTAGGCAGCTTATTCATCATTTTTTGAGGTGTTACTTAGCTGTTTAATTTCGTCAGCATCTTTATTAGCTACAATGGTAACATAGCTTAGATTTTGGAAATTTGTTAGTAATTTGGCTGAAATGTTCAGGAAATTAGCTCCATTTACGTGGGTAAAAGTGTCAATTACAGCCACGGGGATACCTTCAGGAAATACATCGGAATAGCCACTTGTAACTAGAGTATCGCCGCGGTAAAGCTCTACGTGGAACGGAATTTCATGCAATTGGGCATACTGCGGATCTTTCCCATCCCAAGCCAATGTACCAAAATATTTCGAATTTTTAATCTTGGTAGAAACCGACCAACGGCTGTTGAGTAACGATGGTCCGAGTGAATAGTTCGCACTCACGGAAGTGATAATACCCACTACACCGTCGGGACCAATAACCCCCATTTCTTCGCTCACTCCTTCGCTTCGTCCTTTGTTGAGCGTAATGAAGTTGTTTGCTCTGCGGAAACTGTTGTTCACCACACGAGCTGAAACGAAATGGAATCGTGAGGTATCGTTGAATACAGATGCAGAGAAATCGCCATTAGTATCTACGGTGCTGCTATCGTTTTGAGCTACTAGAATAGCTTCTTTAATGGCAGAAATATCAACTTGATGGGTATCTTGATAACGCTCTTTGTAGTATTCTAGTTCGGCATGTAAGCGAGCATTTTCTTGGCTGAGTTCTTTATTTGTGCTCTTTAGCGAGAAATAATCTCTCCAACTACTTGATACATCATGTAAAGCTCCCACCACCTCGATGGTTGAACCAACAAGGCGCACGCTCTGCAAACTCGTATGACGACTCATGAGCCCAAAGGCAATGAATTGAAATATTAAGAATACGAAGAACGTGGAAAAACGAGAAAGAAATTTCCATAAATTTTTCATAGGAAGCCTTCCTTTTTATTCTAGCGCATTAAGAATGGATACTTATCGATGTTTTTAAGCGCAATACCAGTACCTCTAACTACAGCGCGAAGCGGATCTTCAGCAATGTGGAAAGGGATATTGATTTTTTCTGATAAACGACGATCTAATCCACGTAATTGCGCACCACCACCAGCTAAATAAATACCACGATTCACGATGTCGGCATATAATTCGGGGGGAGTTTGCTCCAATGCGCTCAAGATAGCGGTTTCAATTTTATGAATTGATTTCTCTAAGCAATGAGAAATTTCTTGATAGCTTACCGGAACTTCCACAGGCAATGCTGTCATGCGGTTTGGTCCTTGCACAACATAAGGAGCAGGCGGTTCTTCAAGAGAAGAAAGGGCAGCACCTACATTAATTTTAATTTGTTCGGCAGTGCGTTCACCTACTTTAATATTGTGTTGATGGCTCATGTACTCAATGATATCGGCTGTTAAGTCATCACCAGCAATACGGATAGATTTGTTTGTAACAATACCACCCAATGAAATGACTGCAATTTCAGTAGTACCACCACCGATATCAACAATCATTGTACCCTCGGGGGCTTGCACATCAAGACCGATACCAATAGCAGCTGCCATTGGTTCGTAAATCATATATACTTCTCTACCACCAGCGTGCTCACTGGAGTCGCGCACGGCACGAATTTCCACTTCGGTAGAACCAGAAGGGATACACACAACAATTTTAAGTGCGGGACTAAAAAAGCTGCTTTTTGAGTTGATTTTCTTAATCATGCCACGAATCATTTGTTCCGCAGCATTAAAGTCGGCAATCACCCCATCGCGAAGAGGGCGTACAGTCTCGATTCCCGGAGGAGTTCTTCCTTCCATTTGGCGAGCTTCATGTCCAATAGCACAAAGTTTTTCTGTTTTTCTATCAATGGCAACCACCGATGGTTCGTCAAGCACGATTTTTCCATCTTGGATAATTACGGTGTTTGCAGTTCCAAGGTCGATTGCTATTTCTTGGGTCAAAAAAGAAAATAATCCCATTTTTATTGTGTGTCAGAGTATTGAAAATTTGTAACAAGTACAATTAAATGCACAAGTATTCGAGTCTTAAAATAAGACTGAATACTTGTGATTTACAAAAGTAGTAACAGTTTCGTAATAAAATAAACAAAAGCTGAAATATTTTGGATTTTTTAGTGTTTGAAATGGCGACGACCTGTAAACACCATGGCCATTCCAAATTCATTGCAGGCTTCTATTACCTCTTCATCGCGGATAGATCCACCGGGTTGCACAATGTATTTTACGCCATATTCATTGGCTGCTTCAACACTGTCGCGGAATGGGAAGAAGGCATCGGAAATTACCACCGATTCTTCAATTTTCACATCTTCTTTCATGTTGAATCGAGGCATTGTTAATTGGCGGAGGCTATCGAGTCGGTTAGGTTGCCCCATGCCGGCACCCGTTAGCCAGAATGAGCCGTCGGTATTTTCGGTTACGATAGCAATGGCATTGCTTCGAAGGTTTTTACAAGCTGTGATACCGAATTTTGCTAATTCCATTTTGCTAGCCTCGAATTCGATTTTAGTCACGTGTTTAAATTCTGAGTCCATGCCTTCATCTTCGTCTTGCACTAACATTCCGCCGCTAATTGAGCGATAAAGTTTTTCGCCAGTGCTTTCGGCTTTAATGTTGGTAACCAATAGGCGCAAGTTTTTCTTTTTGCTGAAAATTTCGAGAGCCTCAGGCGTGAATTCAGGAGCGATAATAATTTCCACAAATTTTTTACCGAACCATTCAGCCACTTCTGCCGTTACGGTGCTGGTGAAACAGATGATAGAACCGAATGCCGAGATAGGATCGCCAGCCCAAGCTAAATCGAGTGCTTTAATAGTGTCGTTGGTTACTGCTAGTCCGCAAGGGTTGAGGTGCTTGATTACAGCTACAGCCGTTTTGTTTTCGATGTGGTTTACGGCGTGGTAAGCATCGGAAGCGGCTTTCCAAGCTGCATCGGCATCAAGCAGGTTGTTGTATGAAAGTTGTTTGCCTTGTAGCACTTGCGCATTGGCTAGTGTGTTTTGGCTGTTTGAATTGTTAAGTTTGTAGAAGGTGGCTTGTTGGTGAGGGTTTTCACCGTAGCGCAACACTTCGCCATCGTTTAGGCTTACGCGCTCTGAAGCTGTTTCGTTGTCGCGGTTGAAGTAGCTGAAAATAGCTGAATCATAGTGTGAAGAAGTGGCAAAAGCTTCGCGAGCATAGGCTTTGCGATCTGTCAAATTGCTTTCGCCGTTTTTCTCGTTAAGGAGGTTAAGCAGATTGCTATATTGACCGCGATTAGACACGATAATAACGTCGTTGTAGTTTTTTGCCGCACCTCGAATTAGTGCAATACCACCGATGTCAATTTTTTCGATGATATCATCTTCAGAAGCACCTGAAGCGACGGTGTCTTCAAACGGATATAGGTCAACAATGATAAGGTCGATTGATGGAATTTCATACTCTGCGATTTGTTTTTGGTCGCCTTCATGGTCGCGACGGTTCAAAATGCCACCGAAGATTTTTGGGTGAAGGGTTTTTACTCGTCCTCCCAAGATTGAAGGGTAGCTTGTGAGGCTTTCAACGGCTGTGCAAGGAATGCCCAATTCTTCGATGAAACTTTGCGTTCCGCCAGTTGAAATTAATTCTACGCCTAGTTCGTGCAGACGTTTTACGATAAGGTCTAATCCATCTTTGTGGAAAACCGAAATCAGTACTGATTTAATTTTTCTTGTCTCTGTCATTTTGTTGATTTTGCAACTTGATGCGCAAAGATACACAAAAAAAGTAGAGCAGCAAGCAGCTGATATCTACAGAAGTTAACAGTTTGATCTATTGTTTTTGGCGTAATGTTGATGATACATAGAAGAGGTAAATACTTGAAATTTACTTTTAAGCTGAAATGCGCTTGTAAATTCGGGAAGAACATCGATTACACCTTTATTTGCTTGATTTTCCTTATCATCTTTAATATGTATCGGGTGTATATACCGCTTAATGTATAGCTGACTTGCATTTTTGTTTGAAGAAAGAGTTCGTCGGATGGGCTAGCTTGTATTTTTGCTGTAAAAAGTACTGGACGGTACGTTTTTTTATCCATTTTTGTGTTGAATAAATGCAAGTTATGTTTTAATGTGCTTTAAATCAGTTTGATGTGAATAGGTGCAAGTAAGGGGTGTTTTGTTGTTGGTTGTAATAAATTGCTAAAAAATATTTTCAACAAAATAATGGATGTTTTTCGATGTACAGCAGCTGAAGCTTCTAAGGCAAACCCGTAATAAATGCCAACACGGGGCAGTCTTATAGCCCTTATATTATGCTACATTATTTGGCTAGGCATGAATGACTAGGCTATTACGGTTAGCTCTTTCAGAGCAATTTAAAACACCCAGTTTGAGAATATGTAATTTGTAGGTCACAGCCACCACCTCCATAATCACCCAGGCTAATAATGATATGGAAGCTGTGAATGTAGGAGAGAAAGTAGGGTTGAGGCTGATGTAATGCACTTGCATATTAACCGTTATTAACAAATAGAGAGTTCTTTGATAATCATAAGTTTAAGTAAAAAGTATATTATAACTAATTATATATTTATAATATAATTAGTATATTTACAATATAAATAAAATATAAAACAAACTATAAAACTTATTATCATGAGAAAACTAGAGATTATATTTTATTTAGAAGAGCGTTATCCACATTGGCTAGCCTACACTGCTTTTCATTGCAAACGCGTTGATTTTGCCGATGTGGCTTGCGATTTGTTGCACGATATGCTAGAAAAACTACTCACAGTAAACCGAGTGCTTTTAGAGAAATATTATTATGCCATAGATGATGATGGCGTGCGTGTGTTGCATAAATATGTTTTGAAGATGATTAAGCTCAATTTGTATTCGCCCACCTCGCCTTATCAGCGAGGAATAAAAGCTCAGCGGTTAGAGCTTCTAACAGAAACGAAGCTCAAAGCACAAACAGACTACTTAGCGGCTCGCTACGACGACTTGAAGCTGCGTATGCACAGTTGGATTGCAAGAAGAAGAGCGTTTGCTGTTGTGGCAATTAGGCGGAGAGCGTTTGCAGTGTTATCCTTCGAAGGAATCGCGGCACCAAGTTTACCGACGGTTCAATAAATTGCTAGTAAGAGTTGGGGGAAAGATAAATGATGAATAGCAGATTAGGGGCGGTGTGTCGGTTGTTTCGTGTTTGCTAAATTCCCACTAATTTCAATGATTTTTAACTAAACGAAATTGTGGCATAAATCGCTACTTTAGGCTTCATGCTAATTTTAGTTGAGCTACACTATAATGTGATTTTGTTTGTTTAATTCTATGTAAATCAGTTGTTAGTGCCTTTTTTTTTCTTGAAGAGGTATTCGTGTTCTATGTGCATTTTTTGCGGAATTGTCCACTCTTTATACGATATTATCCACCCTATAAGCTTAAGGATTTATTTACATTTGTCCATAATAATTAAACTTAAATTTATGTATCAAACATTTTTTAAAAACATAACACTCTTTTTCGCAGGAGTAGCCTTGGTGGCGTGTAATAGCGATAGCACTATTGTAGCTGATGGTGGCGATAGTGGTAATGGAAATGACGAAGATACGTATGCAGCTCCTGACTATGCCGACGATTATAGTGCTATTTCAAGTTGGGATAATCGGGCTTCTTGGAATTTAGCCAATGTGCACGACCCGAGTGTGGCATATGATAACGGATACTATTATATGTACACCACCGATGCTTCATATGGTAATGCGCATGAAGCATCATCGGGGCATTATTTAACACGCCGTTCCAAAGACTTGGTAGATTGGGAGTTTATGGGCATGGCAGTGAGTGGTATTCCAAACTGGATTCCCGATAGCCTGAACAATATTAGAAACAAATACGGATTGGAAGCTATTCCCGAAGATGATATCGTATATGGTTTTTGGGCTCCCGGCGTGAATGAATACAACGGTAAGTATCGTATGTATTACAGTGTGGTTATCGATAATTATATAGGCAACGGAAAAGCAAATACAACCGAAAATTTTGATAATACTTGGACCGAACGCTCTTTTATCGGCCTTCGGGAATCGTCAGGCTTAGCCATGAACCTATGGAGTGACAGGGGAATGGTAGTAACATCGGTTTCTGATAAAGGATACCAAAAACAAGAGGGGGAAGTAAATGCCGAGAATCAACCATGGTATAGAAAATCAGCATCAGGTTGGACAGACTCTTATTTCAAATATAATGCCATCGATCCTGCCTACGTCATCACACCTGAAAATACACACTGGTTGATTTATGGCTCATGGCATTCCGGATTAGTGGCTTTGGAGCTGAACCCGGAAACCGGCTTACCATTAATTCCCTTCGATATGGAAGATGAAAGTACTTGGGGAAAACGTATCTACACTCGTGTGCAAGGTAATTATAGCGAGGGGTGGAATAGGTGGCAAGGGTCGGAAGGTCCTGAAATTATTTATAATGAAGAAACAGGCTACTACTATCT